>NZ_JBEFZI010000003.1:600265-625729 GCF_040195695.1 Paenibacillus wuxiensis
TAATGGCAATAACCTTAGCCATTCCTCTTCACCTCAATGTTGTTTCTTTTGCGTTTCTAGCTGTAACGATAACCGCTAACGACCACAAAAACAGAAAAGAGCGGCCTCTTGCCTGCCGCTGCACATATTTGAGCACTACGCATGACAACAATATCGTCGTACGATAGGAAACATACAACGATTAGGCTGGTATCAACCGATAATTAGGTGAATCTGATATATAGGTTACTAAAAAGGTCAGGATGTGAGTGCAAATGTATATGCGGAGCAGCTAGCTTTACGTCCCCTCTGCCAGTAGGATTTTTACTTTCATCAATCCCCTAGCTATAGCCATAAATCCCTCTTCTTATTGAATAAGTCTGCTGCACCCTTGTAAGAAATATCTGTCGACCTCTTTAAACAACACACGTTTATAATAATCTACCTTTTCGGTATTTTGATGACAATCTCATAATGATCATCATGATCATGTTCATCCGTTTTAATTTTTAAGCCTGATCCAGTCACAAGATCGATTGACTGTCGAATCGTATTCAGCGCAAGACGTACATCCTTTGTATATGAGATACGCTTCGATTTCTTCGCCTTGTGAACCTCTTTATAAAACGCGACTCGTGCCTCTGTCTGCTTAACATTCAATTCTTTTGCGATAATCTCCTCAAGCAGTTTGAGCTGCAAATTCTCTGAATCGAGACCAAGCAATGCTCTTGCATGTCGCTCTGTAATCTTGCGTTCCATTAAGGCCTGCTTCACTACATCCGGTAGATTCAGCAAGCGAATTTTATTGGCTATTGTAGACTGGCTCTTGCCAAGCCGTTGCGCCAAGCTTTCTTGCGTCAAATTGTGCAAATCAATGAGCTTCTGATAAGCATATGCTTCTTCAATCGCTGTAAGCCCTTCACGCTGCAAATTCTCGATCAAGGCAATGGATGCCGCCTGAGCGTCATTAATTTCTCTTACGATGCCCGGGATCGTATCCAAGCCCAACTTCTTGACAGCACGCCAACGGCGCTCTCCGGCAATGATTTCAAATTGCCCGTTTCGCTGGCGGACAACGATCGGCTGAATAACACCGTGCGTTTTGATCGTCTGACACAGTTCATCAATACGCTCATCATCGAATATAGTTCGAGGCTGATAGGGACTGCTGACAATCTCATTCACCGGAAGCTGTTTCACTTCATCCAGCGATTGACGCTCCGCAAAACCGAATAACCGAGACAGTTGTTCTTTCATTTCCGTATAATACCACCTAACTTCAAAATAATGCCAGGCACATGAAGAAGCGGCAGTGCTCTGCTCCATTCTTGATCTTCTGCCCTACGTCGCTCAAGGAGGCAATTGGGCTGCGATTCCCGCTACTCCTCGCAATTTTCCATTCCCTTTACGTCCTTCGCGATAATGATAGAGTAGGACATCTGACTTGAACCATTTCTTTCCTTCGACAAAATTTTACGCTCTGCCTTTATGTATTCTCCAAGCTTGTGCCTTTTTCCTGCCTTTTCTTGTACACGATAAAAGAAAAACTTCGAATGATATCTGTTGCCGTCGTTACACTTCTATTCTAACCACTTTCTTGATAACACCTTATCTATCATGAACATGTTTCACGTGAAACATTTCCCCACATTCTATCACGTTAGCTTCTTTATCCTATCATAAATAATTGCAAAAAATTAAGTTGCCTCCTTAACATTCTATGAACTCTTACCACCTCTATAAATATGAAAATTATTCCATGTAAATAGAATAAAGCGGAGGATGCCCCCCGCTCCAAGCTGCTATATGTTTACTTGAGTTTTTTGAATTTGTACGTTGCCAGCGGCATCTTCCATCCGGATAAATATATTGTGCTTGCCCTTTTTAAGCCCTGACCCTACAAGAGACACGTGGAACATCCTCTTGTCTTCATTGAATCTCACACTCTTCCAATCTCCTGTGTTCGAAGTACTCCACTTCACATCAATCAGGGCCGGCTGCTTATTTCCCGAGGCAATACGAAACATAGGTCGTACCGCATAATCAAGGGTTAGCATCATGTCTTGAACCGTCCCTTGCACAACTCCACGTTCCGCCTTTGCCTTCATAAAGGTTGCCCTAGGGGCTTCACGATCGATATAGATAATTTGATCGTCCTTCATCTCCGAACGTCCATCCGCGAACACTTTACTCTTCAAGTTATACAACCCATCTGGCAGTTTACGGCCCGTCACATCTGTACCATTCCATTCGTTCGCATGCAATCCATTGGTAGGATTCGGCTTATTGAATAATAAATATTCACCTTCAGCCTTCTTCCCTATGTCAATACGACTCGCTGTAATAATCATCCGATCGGCGTCGCCTGGCAAATAATAATGGAATCGGATTGACTTATGTTTGTCCCCGTTCGGCGTGAGCAGTTGATCGTCTGCAAACCATCCCGTCAGCAGCGGATAATGACCGGAACCATGTATCAATTGGAAAGGGATTCGTAGCAATTCTGTTCCGTTCGTAAGCTGGAGGCTCCCAGTAAGGATTCCCGTCTCCTTAAGAGTGGTTAGATCCCATACAACAGGAACACGGACTGTCTCGCCAGGCTGCAACGTAATGGAAGCAGGATAGGAGATGTCCCATTTCCTTGCTTCGGATGACAATGTAACCTGATAGGTTATTTCCTGCGCGGTGCGATTCGTCACCTGGAACGTCTGCTCCTTCTTTGTACCGCAAGACTCTGATCCAACTACTCCATACGTTAACGCCGTGGGCTGTAGGAAGGTATGCGCATCCAGCGCTTTATCTATATTTACGAGCCCTGATCCCTGTGCGTGATGCGGATATTCCGTTCCATTGTTATCCGTAAGCTTATCCGCTGAAGTCATCAGCGCCGACTTCACCATTGCAGGCGTCCACTCCGGATGTGCCTCTAGAATGATCGCGGCTGCGGCCGACACATAAGGGACGGCCATGCTCGATCCGCTCATATTCCCATAACCCTGCTCATATAGATCACGCGGCATTGAGCTGCGTACATCAATCCCCGGAGCTACAAGATCCGGCTTCATAAGCCAAGTGCCTACAGCGGGTCCGCGAGAACTCATCGCTGACATTCGACTTCTCTGCTCTTCTCCCCACTGCCAGACTGCCGACTTGCCTTGCTTCAACATCGTCGCTCCTTGTGGAGAAATCGTAGCCGCGGGAATAAGTCGATGATCTTGCTCATTATGAATATTAATATTAATCTCCGGTTCCCACTCTACCTTCCCATCCTGATAGAACAGAATACCGCTAGCCTTCGCTCGGCATGCCGCTTCATAATAAGATGTTACCGAGGAACTGGGACTCCTCACTACGATCCATTTCCCTTGGTGCTGCTTCTGTGTAATTACTTTAGGACTGTCCCCACTAACGAAGACAACATCAGCGGTGCCCTGCTTCGGAAAAGCAGGTGTATTTCTATCTGAAATTAGGCGTATGCTGCGATCGTTCTTCGAGAGCGTTGGTTCATAAGTAGGTAAGGTAGATGCCCCAACGGTGATGACATCATCCACCAGTCCTGGCGCTGTAATACTCCATAGCTTCTCCCCTGCGTTGCCGCTGGAGTTGACCACAACCACCCCTTTGCTTGCTGCATCCGCAATTGCCTGGGACAGTGGTTCATCTGGAGCATCGATATCTGAATGCAGGGATAAATTAATGACTCTCGCTCCATCTTCAATCGCACGCTGCATTGCCTTTGCAATCGTAGACGTGAATTCATGACCTTCAGGGGCGACCGCACGGTAAATGAGCAGCGAGGCGCCAGGCGCTTGCTGTGCCACAATACCAGCAACATGCGTGCCATGTCCCTTCTCATCTTGTGGAAACTCATCACCTTCCACAAAGTCATATGCCTTCACAATTCGATCCTTCAGCAAGGGATGCTCCATATCTGCACCAGAATCGATGACGGCGACTTTAATCCCTTTTCCTGTGTATGGATCATCTGTCTTCGCTGCTGTATGAGATGGATCGAGCATTGGCCCACCTACAGGCAGTAGCGGCGCTTGAGCAGAAGCCGTCCCCACTCCAAGAGGAGCAGCCAATACCCCAGCAGCAACAATCAAAGCGCATGAGGCCTTCCATATCGGTTTGTACCAGCAATCTATGTTCATTCAATATTTCCTTCTCTCTAAGCTCTTCATGATGTCTCTTAAATCGTAACATAGGATAGAGAGGGAAAGATTTACGCCACTGTAATCTAGCTGTCCCAATTTTTCTCAATCAGTCCTGCTTGCTCCGCTGATAGATTCATAGCCTTCTCCAACTCAAGTAATTGAGGTTTGATAATGCTGTAAGAGCTGCTCTACCTTCGATTGAATCATTGTTCGTAATGATTCAGGCTTTACTGCTACCACATGACTGCCATACCTCATGAAATATTCGGCGATAAATGATTCTTCTACTGGATTGTAGAATCCTGTAATGACGGTCCGTTCACCGATATCTAGTTTCATAGAAGGATAAGATTCTTTATAGAAGATGTCCTTGGCCTGTTCTTCAATTTCTACCTCGAATCGAATATGGTGCACCGACTGGTATAGTTCTAAAGAGCGGCTAACTAGTTCATCAAGTGAAAAGCGGGATTCTTCTGCTTCCACCTGCATGGAGGTAACTTTATCGCATCGGAACACTCGTTGTTGATTTGTATTTACCTCTATCCCTGTTGCGTACCATTGACCGAACTTAGCAGAAATTTTGAAAAATTGAACCCGATAACTCTTGCTGCCCTTATTCCGTGTATATTGAATGGTGCAGATGTTTTCATGAAGAATGCTCTTCAAGATTTGTTCCAAATAAAGACTTACATGATGATGCTGATTGCTTTCCAATTGCAGAACCTTTTTCATGCTACGAATCTTCTTGATTTGTTCTTGCGAAAGGCACTTTTCAAACTTTTCTTGCAGCTGATTGACATGCATATGAAATGGAGTAGATTGATAAGATTGCAGCGTCAGCATGGCGAAATACAGAGCGTAAACTTCATCAAGCGTAAAGATAATCGGCGATAGCAATCGATTCTGCAAAATACCATATCGCCCATGACATCCATATTCCGAATAGATAGGCATGCCTAATTGTTCTAACGAGCGAATATCACGCAAAGCTGTACTTTTTGAAATCTGGTACTTATCCATGAGGTCTTGTAAATTAAAGAACTCTCGACTATTTAAGTATCTGAGCATGTCTTGTAATCGTTCTAATTTATTCATGCGAATCTCCTTATTAAAGGTGTCATGATTTGATACCTTTAGCAATTATGATAAAACCAAGGCCAAATATCAAATGCTAAAAGATATCTGCCAACCATGATGATCCACAAGGAGACTGATACGATGAGCGCAACACTGGAAGTCGCTATTTTCCTGTCCATGAACGGACAAGCACGGGAAGCCATTCATTTTTACAAACAACATTTGAACGCGAAGGAATTGCTGGTTGTGACCTATCAAGACATGGCGAAGCGTGACAGCTCCATAACGCTTACGGAGGACAACAAGAATCAGATTACTCACTCTGTCTTATCGATTGGCAGAACGAAAATAATGATTGCAGAAGATACAATGAACCCTGGGGAAGCCTATACTGTTGGCAATAACACGTCACTGTGCATTCAGAGCGCTGATTTAGAGGAAGTGGAACGATTTTATGCCAGCTTGATTACGGATAAACGGGTACGCATTATTGTCCCGTTATCGAGCAATATATTCAGCAAAGCCTACGGTATAATCGAAGATCCGTTCGGTATTCACATCCAATTGATGTTTGATTCCAGATTACAATCATAGCCGAATATTAGTTGCATCCGCATCGACTGACACAAAAAAAGAGGCCGAACGTTTTCAGCCTCTTTTCCTTATTTTAACTTACCTTACATAATTGGTGTCTTCAGCGGCGTGCCGGGCTTACGTGGGTAAGCCTTCGGTGTTGGCCCCTTCTTCGACATCACTATAATGTGACGCTCGGACTGCTCCACCGGAAGCTTCAATGCATGGTCAGCTGTAAATGTGGCCTGCAGCACTTGTAGGCTTCGCTTCGCCTCCACAATCTCTTCCTGTGGATCTGTCCCCTTCATCGCTGCGAATGTGCCGCCTGGACGCACGAACGGCAGGCAGAACTCATTCAGCACGTTCAATCTAGCAACAGCACGTGCTGTGACAAGATCATACTGATCGCGGTGCTCCGGCTTGCGAGCAACCTCCTCAGCACGCCCATGAATACAGCTAACCCCCGTCAATCCAAGCTCCTGCACCAGATGATTCAGAAATACAATTCGCTTATTAAGGGAATCAACAATCGTCAACTGAAAATGCGGGAACATAATCGCCAGTGGAATCCCTGGGAAGCCTGCCCCTGAACCGATATCAGCCATACGCTTGACTTCCTTCATATTGACATGGAAGCCTAGTGTCAGTGAATCGTAGAAGTGCTTCTCGTATACGAGCTCACGCTCGGTGATGCCGGTCAAGTTCATCCGCTCATTCCAATCCACCAACACCCGATAATACGTCTCTAATTGATTCCACTGTGTATCTGTAATCGGCGGCCATCCATGTCCGGATAGCCAGCCTTGGAACTGTTCTTGCAATGCATCCATCACTGGAAATCTCCTCTTCTGCAGTTAATGTCCCCAACCTGCATACTTGGCACAGCCCGCTCACCCGAATTACGACTGAGCGTGCTTCTCGGCTGTTACGCGGTTGTAATGCTCCAAATATACAAGCAGGATTGAAATATCTGCAGGAGTTACACCAGAAATACGCGATGCTTGCCCTATCGACAACGGGCGAATCTTCGCTAGCTTCTGCTTCGCTTCCGACGCAATGCCATGAACCGCATTATAATCGATATCCTGCGGAATCAGCTTCTTCTCCATCTTCGCCAGACGCTCTACTTGTAGCAGCTGCTTCTCAATATATCCTGCATACTTAATCTGAATCTCGACCTGTTCCTTCATTTCTTCATCCAACTCAAGCGGCGACGGGAATAACTTATCCACATGTGCATAAGATATTTCTGGACGTCGCAGCAAGGTAACGGCGTCACAACCGTTCGTCAGTGGAGCAGAACCCGCTTCTGCAAGCATTGCCTGCACGGCTTCCTCCGGTTTCACCTTTGTTGCCTTCAAGCGCTCCAGCTCTTGACCGACCAAGTCAAGTTTGTGCTGGAATGAAGCGTACCGCTCATCGGTAATAAGACCAATCTCATGCCCGATATCCGTCAAGCGCATATCCGCATTGTCATGGCGAAGCAGCAGTCTATATTCCGCGCGGGACGTAAGCAGACGATACGGCTCATTCGTCCCCTTCGTTACGAGATCATCGATCAACACGCCAATGTAAGCTTGCGAGCGATTCAGGATGACAGCAGGCTTGCCCTGCACCTTTCGTGCAGCATTGATGCCGGCCATAACCCCCTGCGCAGCAGCTTCCTCATAACCCGATGTTCCGTTAATTTGTCCAGCTGTGAATAAGCCATCTACCTGTTTTGTCTCCAGCGTTGGCCACAGCTGTGTCGGCACGACTGCATCATACTCAATCGCATATCCAGTTCGCATCATTTCCGCGTTCTCGAGTCCCGGGACAGAGCGCAGGATTTGCAACTGAACATCTTCAGGCATACTCGTGGACAGTCCTTGTACATAATACTCAGCTGTATCCTTGCCTTCCGGCTCCAGGAAGATTTGATGCTTCGGTTTATCCGCAAAGCGAACGATCTTATCTTCAATGGACGGGCAATAACGAGGACCTGTACCTTCAATGACACCAGAGAACATCGGTGCACGATGCAAGTTATCATTGATAATGCGATGCGTATTCTCCGACGTATACGTTAGCCAGCAAGGAAGCTGCTCATTATCGGAAGACTTCGTTTCATAAGAGAAGAACTTCGGATGATCGTCTCCAGGTTGGATTTCTGTTTTGGAAAAGTCGATTGTCCCTCCATTCACCCGCGGAGGAGTACCTGTCTTGAAGCGAACGAGATCAAATCCGAGATTGCGCAAGCATTCGGACAGCTTCAAAGACGGTTGTTGGTTGTTTGGGCCGCTCTCATACATCAACTCACCGATAATGATTTTGCCCCGCAAGTACGTACCTGTCGTTAAGACAACCGTTTTCGAGCGGAAAATAGCACCTGATTTAGTGATGGCACCTACACATTTACCGTCTTCCACGATCAATTCCTCGACCATGCCTTGACGCAGCGTCAAGTTCGGCGTTGTTTCTACTGTTTCCTTCATTTTTGCCTGATACAATACCTTGTCGGCCTGAGCACGCAGCGCGTGGACAGCTGGCCCTTTCCCGGTATTGAGCATCCGCATTTGGATGAAGGTTTTATCGATATTGCGGCCCATTTCTCCGCCTAATGCATCGATTTCGCGTACAACATGGCCCTTAGCTGGACCGCCAATCGAAGGGTTGCACGGCATGAAAGCAACCATATCTAAGTTAATTGTCAACAGCAACGTATTGCAGCCCATCCGTGCAGAAGCAAGTGCCGCTTCACAGCCCGCATGGCCCGCTCCGATAACTATTACATCATATTGTCCCGCCTCAAATGGCATGGGGCTCCCTCCTTTAACAACTTTCTCTATAAATAAACAGCACTCACGGCAGCAAGACCTTTCACCGTAATCACAACTCTCTATTTTCCAAGACAGAACTGGGAGAAGATCTGGTCAATCAGCGAATCGCCTACAGAGTCTCCAATGATTTCGCCGAGCAGCTCCCAAGCGGTGCGCACGTCGATTTGAATCATATCAATTGGTATTCCCTGCTGTGATGCCTCCACAGCGTCTTCTAGTGCCCGCAGCGTCTTCTTGAGCAGCGCAATATGCCGTACGTTGCTGACATACGTCATATCCCCCGCTTCAATTCCACCGCTGAAGAACAACTCGGAGATCACCTTCTCCAGCGCGTCCACGCCTTCCTGCTCTTTCGCGGACATACGCACGATTTGGCTCTCACCAAATGCTTCCTTCAACGGAGTATCATCCAACACCGTAGGCAGATCCATTTTATTCACAATGACAATCACTTGTCTACCCGTAATTTGCTCCATCCATTCTCGTTCATCTGGATGAAGCTCATCATTGTTGTTCACGACGAAAAGAATGAGGTCTGCTTCTTGGAGTGCACTGAGTGAACGCTCCACCCCAATTCGCTCCACCACATCTGTCGTCTCCCGAATGCCAGCCGTATCCAAGAGACGCAGCGGAATCCCGTTAATGGTTACGAATTGCTCGACCACATCGCGAGTTGTTCCCGGAATATCGGTGACAATCGCTTTATTATCTTGGGCAAGCGTATTGAGCAGCGATGATTTGCCGACATTTGGTCGCCCAATAATCGCAGTGACAATACCCTCCCTCAATATTTTCCCCTCAGATGCGGTCTTCAATAGCCGCGTCACTTCTTCCATGACTTGCCCGCATTTATCTTGAATAAAGTTGCTCGTCAGCTCTTCAACATCATGCTCTGGATAGTCGATATTCACTTCGATATGAGCAAGTGTCTCAATGAGTGTATGACGGAGCGACTTAATTCGGGTAGACAGTTGACCTTGTGCCTGCTTCATAGCGATGCTGAAGGCGCGATCCGACTTCGAGCGAATGAGATCAATAACTGCCTCCGCTTGTGACAAATCAATTCTGCCATTGAGGAATGCACGCTTTGTGAACTCTCCCGGCTCCGCCAGACGAATTCCCTGCTGAAGCAGAATATCCATCACCTTCCGCACCGAAATAATTCCGCCATGCGTATTGATTTCGACAACATCCTCCGTTGTGAATGAACGAGGGCCTCGCATCACGCTTACGAGCACCTCTTCTACTCGCTCCCCTGACTGTGGATCAACAATATGTCCATAATGTATCGTATGGCTGTCCGCCTCTGTTAGCTTCGTTTTTGAACGGAATATGCGATCCACTTCAGCGAAAGATCCTTCTCCGCTTACTCGGATAATCGCTATACCGCCTTCGCCAAGCGGTGTAGATACCGCTGCGATTGGTTCGTAATTCATCCTAATAATGACCTCCGCACATATAGGGTACATTTATATTATCTCATTTTACGTCAAACGCCTAATCATGAAATCCCGTTCAATGAGTCAAATAACGAAAAAATGCAATGAGAGCACCCTGAACCAGGCGCAATCATTGCATTTTCTATCTGTCTATGCGTTCTGAATAGAGGTTATTCATAAGTGCAGCCATGCCTATTTAATCATAATGACTACGCGTCGGTTAGGCTCCTCGCCTTTACTGCAAGTTTTTACCTTCGGATGATCCTGCAGCTTCGCATGAATAATCTTGCGATCCTGCGCCGTCATCGGCTCCAGTACAACCTCTTGCCGGGAACGAATCACTTTGTTCGCGAGCCGCTCAGACAACGATTCGAGCGTTTTCTTACGCCGTTCGCGGAACTGCTCTGCATCAAGAATAATACGGAGATGATGCTTGGAATAACGATTGGCTACCAGGTTCGCCAAGTATTGAAGCGAATCAAGCGTTTGACCGCGGCGCCCAATAATAAGACCCAAGTCCGAGCCGCTAATATCAAGCGTTACCGTGTCCTTCCTCTTATGTACTCCAATTTCCACATCAAGCCCCATCGAGCGGGCAACATCCATAATGAATTGCTTCGCTTCTTCAATCGGATCAATATCGTCTGTAGAGTCAGCATCCATCTCCTGATCTCTATCCTTCGATACTGCTGCTGCCTGCATGCCGGCCACAGCAGATGCTGTCTGAACTGGCTTCGATGACGATGATTGTGTTGTAGGTTCAGAGAGCGGGACATCCTTGTCCGGCAAAAGAGTCAACTCGACCTTCGCTGGACGAACGCCGATAAGTCCAAACAGCCCGCGTGATGGCTTTTCCAGCACGCGAACAGATACGCGATCCTCGGTTACGTTCATTCGTTCCAAACCGTTCTTTATTGCATCTTCGATCGTCTTTCCCGATACAACGAGCGTATTCATTTCGCCGGATGAACCTCCTTATCCTTATCGCGATAAAGGAAATAGTTCTGAACAATAGTAAAGACGTTGCTGTATACCCAGTACAACGGAAGTGCCGCTGGGAAGTTGATCGACATGACGAAGATCAACACTGGGAAGATTAGCATCATGAATTGCATAGGGCCTTGCATTGGGTTTTGACTTGCCATCATCTTCGACTGCACGAATGTCGTCAATGCAGCAACGACCGGCAATACATAAAACGGATCCGCCTCACCCAGTTTGAGCCACAAGAATGTATGCTCACGAATGGCAGAGTTCATGTAGATCGAATTATACAAAGCAATAAAAACTGGCATTTGAATGAAGATTGGCAAGCATCCCGCCAACGGATTTACGTTGTGCTGTTGGAACAGCTTCATCGTTTCTTCCTGCTGCTTTTGCGGATTATCCTTATGTTTCTTCTTTATTTCAGCGAGCTGAGGTTGCAGCTTCTGCATTTCCTTCGAGCTGCGCATTTGCTTAACTGTAAGCGGCAAGATACACAGACGAACAATAACGGTTAGCAGCAAGATGGCGAATCCATACTCCCCGCTGAACCAGCCTGCGAATGTATCAAGTGCTAGTGAAAAATAATAGACCACGTTACGCTCCCAGAAGTTACCCTGCAGCAAATCCTCCGTCTTCAGCGTAGTGGTCGTGGACGTACATCCCGACAATACAACGATCAACAGCACAGAAACCGCTACCAAGAGCCATTTGCGGTTCGAGAACAACTTGTTCAGCGACAATAGCATAACCCCTCTCTTAACCTTCCGATTCCAACAGTAAATATATCACATTTCCCCTGTTAAAGGAAACGATTCAACAGGTGTATCGTGCGATCTTGCTGACAAATTACATTCATTTATATATAGAAGCTTTTCGCATGACATGATGGACGCTCTTGGCAAGCTTGTCATAGTCCATTTCCGTCGCGCCTTTACGCACAATGAACACCAAATCGACATGATCCATAATGCGATCTGCCTGAAGTCTGACAATTTCCTTGATCATGCGGCGCATTCGATTGCGCACAACCGCATTGCCAATCTTTTTGCTCGCCGATATCCCAACGCGGAACCGTTCAACCTTCGGCTGGGCATAAACATACAGTACAAGCTGATGATTGGCAAAGGAACGACCATTGCGATAAACACGAGTAAAATCTGCGCGATCCTGCAGCCGATACTCTTTTTGCATCGGATCTTTCTCCTATCTCTCCGGATGAACTCCGCTCGTCCCTACTCTAAAATGCTTGATTGGTATGATCAAAGTATGGGCACCTGCGTAACGGAATAAACATTTCTTCTACTACATTTTATGTGACGCCTTTATGACGAAAAACGTATGATTTTCGAGTAAAAAGAAAAAAAGACCACCGAGGTGGTCTTGTATTCACGCGATCTTATGCGCTCAATACTTTTCTGCCTTTTAGGCGACGAGCAGCCAACACCTTACGGCCGTTTTTCGTGCTCATTCTTTTACGGAAACCGTGAACTTTCTTACGTTTGCTCACGTTAGGTTTAAATGTCGGTTTCAACGTATTGCACCTCCTCGAACGAGATATGTCATGATGAACCATTCATTGCTACGTTTATCTGTCTGCGCAAAATTCCTTTTTACATTTAACCAGAATACGCGGGAAAAGTCAATCCTCACCGTTTCTCCTATCATCTCTTTTCGATTCCGAATTCACATCATAATGAAAAATAACATTCTTATTATGTATAAAAAAGATTATCCACACTTCGAACTTCGATCATGCTCGACACATTTTGTTATACACATGTGCAAAACTAAAAAATATCGACAATTCCGTCCCCTTGCCTGTGTACAAAAAATAGCGGACCTTTGTCTGGTCATGTCGAAAAGAAACAAGTTATGAACAATATCTAGTGGTGTAGATAACATTTATGCACAAGTTATTGAATTTGTGGATAAAATAAGCCCGATCATTGAAATATAAGGCCTCATCTGCTATGATTATATTGCTTTTCGGTTGTGAATAGCGATTGTGGATATTTACTTATCAACAGTCTGTGGATAAGGTTGTGAACAATTTATACTCACATGTTTAGAACTTGTTCGACATGATCTGCATATTGTGGATAAATAGTTGTAAGAAACGGTATACTTCGACAGCAACATGTCTGATGTTTCGTGGAAAACGCGAGAAATTTTCTCGACTGGAGCACAAGCATATCGACATGTAAGCATAGACCCCGACAATACGCTCTTTTCGAGGACAGGCTAGTTCATGATGATTTTACGTCTTGTGAATCTTCTTCCTCATTAAGAGGGCTTTCTGCGCCTTGCGGAGCCTTTTTGCGTCTTGTCGGGGCAATTGTCCTTTTTTCAGGCGTAATTGCCGGTAAGCGCGTCATATGAAGACGCAGCAGGCTTGAAGGAGTGAAACAATCTGTGGAGCGCCAAGCAAATGAACATTGGCAGGAAATATTGTCCGTCATCCAGACGAAGCTAAGCAAACCTAGCTTTGATACCTGGTTCAAGGCCACGAAAGCTGTAAAGTTTACAGACTCACAGCTGCTCATTACTGCACCGAATACATTTTCGGTGGAATGGCTTGAGAGCCGGTATACGAAGCTTGTCAGCTCAACAGTGATGGAAGAAACGGGCAAGCAAGTGGACGTCAAGTTCATTATTGAGGAAGCAGCTCAAGCGGAAGCAGAAGTCGTACAGCCACAGGCTTCACCGGCTCGAGTCGCTGTCTATGATGAACCGGCTTCCAATATGCTTAACCCAAAATACACGTTCGATACATTCGTCATTGGCTCGAACAATCGCTTCGCGCATGCTGCATCGCTCGCCGTCGCTGAAGCGCCGGCTAAAGCTTATAACCCGCTCTTTTTATACGGAGGAGTAGGTCTCGGCAAAACGCATCTCATGCATGCGATCGGTCATTATATTTTGGAGCATAATCCCGCAAGCCGCGTCGTCTATACGACGTCGGAGAAATTTATGAATGAATTCATTAATGCCATTCGGGATAACCGCGGAGAAAGCTTCCGCAACAAATACCGCAATATTGACATTTTGCTTATTGACGACATTCAGTTCTTGGCAGGGAAGGAACAAACCCAGGAGGAGTTCTTCCATACATTCAATGCACTGCATAACGAGAACAAGCACATCGTCCTCTCCAGCGATCGCCCTCCTAAGGAGATCGAAACATTAGAGGAACGGCTGCGTTCTCGCTTCGAATGGGGTCTTATTACGGATATTCAGCCGCCGGATCTCGAGACGCGAATTGCGATTCTGCGCAAGAAGGCTAAGGCCGAGAACTTGGATATACCGAATGAAGCCATGGTGTACATCGCCAACCAGATCAATACGAACATTCGTGAGTTGGAAGGTGCGCTTACGCGCGTTGTCGCATTTTCCACGATGACAAATCAGGATATCACGACTCACTTGGCTGCAGAGGCACTCAAGGATCTCATCCCGTCCAGCCGTCCGAAGATGATTACGATCCAGGACATTCAGCATAAGGTCGGGGAGTTCTATGGACTTAAGATGGAGGATTTCAAGGCACGCAAGAGAACGAAAGCCGTCGCTTTTCCCCGTCAAATTGCCATGTATTTATCGCGGGAGCTCACTGATTATTCCTTGCCGAAAATTGGTGAAGCCTTTGGCGGACGAGATCATACAACCGTCATTCATGCCCACGAGAAAATCACCCAAAATCTGCAGCAAGATCAGGAACTTTATAAGGTTGTACAGAACCTGATCGACAAAATTAAAAATCCAACGCTGTGAACAACATAACAAGCCTATACACAATCTATACACATGTGGATAGGCTTTACTTTATGCCTGTTCAAGAGGGTTATCCACATATTCAGTGCCCCTACTATTACTACTATTATTAAAAAAGAATATATAGATCATCATAAGAAGAGCACATATTCGGCATATCTCGACTCAGAGCAACCGGATATAACAAGATTCGTAACAGATAGCAACAGTAGAATGAGCGCAAATTGGCGTTAGGGAGTGAACGTATGAAACTTTCGATATTGAAAAATGAACTAAATGAAGCGATACAGAACGTATCTAAAGCGATTTCCAGCAGAACGACGATCCCCATTTTAAGCGGGATTAAGGTTGACGTTACGTTCCAAGGGGTTACCCTTACTGCTAGTGATACGGATATCTCTATTCAAACCTTTATTCCAGTTGAGGATGATCGCCAGACGATTGTTCAAGTAGAACGTCCGGGTAGCGTTGTTTTGCCGGCTAAGTTTTTCGTAGAAATCATTAAGAAATTGCCTTCCCAAGATGTAGAGATCGAAGTGAAGGAGCATTTCCAGACATTCCTTCGTTCCGGTACAACAGATATCCAGATGGTCGGACTTGATCCAGAAGAGTATCCTGTTCTGCCTAGCATCGAAGAAAACCAAGTGATTACAGTCAATGGCGATTTGCTGAGAACTATGATTAAGCAAACCGCATTCGCTATTTCTTCCAACGAAACAACACCAATTTTGACGGGTGTATTGTGGAATCTGAGCGAAGGTAATTTGAAATTCGTATCCACAGACCGCCACCGCTTGGCAAGCCGTATGGCTGATATCCAAGCAGACCCAGAGATTCGTTTTACGAATGTTGTCATTTCCGGTAAGACGCTGAACGAATTGAGCAAAATCATCCCTGATCAGAACACAATGGTGGATATTGTCGTTGCCGACAACCAAGTGTTGTTCAAAATCGATCGAGTTCTATTCTATTCGCGTATTTTGGATGGGACGTATCCAGATACTTCTAAAATTATTCCGCAAAACTACAAAACAGAACTTATTTTGGACACAAAAAAGCTCATCGATGCAATTGACCGTGCTTATTTGCTGTCCCGTGAAGATAAAACGAACATTGTCCGTCTGCAGACGAAGGAAGATGGTACAATAGAAATTTCCTCCAGCTCATCTGAGCTAGGCCGTGTTACAGAGCAATTGGATGTGAAGGAATTCAAAGGGGATCCGCTTCGGATTGCTTTCAACTCGAAATATATGCTGGATGTGTTGAAGGTTGTCGAATGTGAAAACATCTTCATTGGATTTACAGGGGCAATGAGCCCAATCATCATTAAGCCGACTGAACACGTCAGCAGCTTGCATCTCATTTTGCCATACCGCACCACAAATTAAGATAGGGTTGGTGCATCTGCATCACAAGGAGGATACGACATGAATGACATCCAAATTCGAACGGAATTCATTACGCTAGGGCAGTTTCTGAAGTTGGCTAATTGCGCTTCAACAGGCGGTCACGCCAAAATTATGCTGGCAGAGAACATGGTGAAAGTAAACGGTGAAGATGAAGCGCGGCGCGGCCGGAAGCTGTATCCGGGCAACGTTGTCTCAGTAGATGGATGCGGTGAGTTCCTCATCGTTTCATCTCAGGAGGCTTAATCGAGTGTTCGTCAAATCGATCGCTCTGCAAAATTATCGCAATTATGGCGCGCTCGAATTGAATACAGACAATCGAGTTAATATTTTTGTCGGCAATAATGCGCAGGGGAAGACCAATTTGCTCGAATCCATATTTGTGCTTGCCCTGACGAAATCACATCGGACACCACGAGATAAAGAACTCATCGGATGGGAAGCAGAGCATGCACAGCTTCGAGCATCTGTAGAACGGAAGTACGGAACAGTTCAGCTGGAGCTAAACATTTCTCGGCAGGGGAAAAAGGCAAAGCTGAATGGTTTAGAGCAGCGTAAGCTGAGCGGCTTCATTGGTGCGCTTAATGTTGTCATGTTCGCCCCAGAGGATTTGGAGATCGTAAAGGGATCGCCAGGCATTCGCCGGAGATTTCTGGATATGGAGATTGGCCAAGTTCAGCCAAGCTATCTATACCATCTGCAGCAGTATCAGAAGGTGCTCTTGCAGCGCAACAATCTGCTCAAGCAAATGTGGAGCAGCCCAAGCGGACAAGCGAATACGATGCTCGATATATTCAATGAGCAGCTTGTTACGAATGGTGTTAAAGTTGTAAAGAAAAGGAAACAATATTTAAAGAAACTCCAATCATGGGCGGAGCAAATTCATGCCGGTATCACGAATGGCAAGGAAGCTCTTACCGTTGAATATAGTCCATCGTTTGCGATGCCAGACGAAGATGAAGCTGTCTTATTCGAGCAATTTATGTTAAAGTTAACACAGATGAAAGACCAGGAGGTGCGGCGCGGCATGACACTTGTCGGACCGCACCGGGACGATCTTGCCTTCTACATTAACGGCAAAGAAGTGCAAACCTATGGATCGCAAGGTCAGCAGAGGACGACAGCGCTGTCGTTGAAGCTGGCTGAGATCGAACTGATGCACGAGGAAATAGGAGAATATCCTATCCTACTGCTCGACGATGTTCTGTCTGAGCTTGATTCGATGCGCCAGACGCAGCTGATTGAGACGTTTCAGAGCAAGGTACAAACGTTCATTACGACGACAGGCATTGAAGGCATTAATACGAGCAAGTTGCATGATGCAAATATGTTCCACGTGGAAAATGGGCAAGTCATGCGGTAAGAGGTTGTTCTAAGGGGAGTGAGCGCTATGTATATTCACTTGGGCGGAGAAAGAGTCATTCGTTCCTCGGAACTGGTCGCCATTTTTGATGTATCGATAGAGAAATCATCTAAGCTGTCTAAGCAGTTCGTGGCGAATGCGCACAAAGTGAAAAATGTTGAGGCGATAGGCGAGGAAGAAGCAAAGTCCATCGTCGTGACGAAGGGAAAAGTATTTTACTCTCCGATATCATCTACAACATTGAAGAAGCGTGCGCATCATTTTAACGAGTAAGCGAACATTGCATATGGCCTTGTTGACAGCGTCATCTCTATATTCCACTGCCTAGCAGTTGGGATTGCTTGGGATGATGCTCTTGCAATTACATGCGATTGGCATAATGAACGGTACTGAAATTAGAGAAGTAGGTGAAGGCATGTCTGTGAATCATAACACGTATGATGAGAGCCAGATTCAGGTGTTGGAGGGCTTGGAAGCCGTACGCAAACGGCCGGGGATGTATATCGGTTCAACGAGTGCCAAAGGTCTGCACCATTTGGTATGGGAAGTCGTCGATAACAGTATTGACGAGGCGTTGGCTGGGTATTGCACGAAAATCGAAGTAACCGTACATGAAGACAACAGCATCACGGTCGTGGATAACGGTCGCGGTATTCCAGTCGGGATACAAGAGAAGATGAAGCGCCCGGCTGTTGAAGTTGTTATGACCGTGCTTCATGCGGGCGGTAAATTCGGCGGCGAAGGATACAAAGTATCCGGCGGCTTGCACGGTGTTGGTGTCTCGGTCGTAAATGCCTTGTCTTCGAGCTTAATCGTTACCGTGAAACGAGACGGACATATCCACCAGCAGGAATATCATCGCGGGGTTCCTCAAGCCGATTTGGAGATAATCGGAGACACGGAGGAGACCGGCACAACGATTCGGTTCCAGCCCGATCCTGAAGTGTTTACAGAGACGACGGTATACGAATACGACACACTTTTGTCCCGTATTCGCGAGCTCGCATTTTTGAACAAAGGCATCCAAATGGTGCTTACCGATGAGCGTACTGGACATTCAGAAACATTTAAGTACGACGGCGGTATCAAGGAATTCGTTGAGTACCTGAACCGCAATCGTGAGAAGATGCATGAGCAGCCCATTTACGTGGAAGGCTCCAAAGATAACATTGCGTGCGAAATCGCACTCCAATATAACGATAGTTACACCGAGAATATTTACTCTTTTGCCAACAACATTCATACGCACGAAGGTGGTACGCATGAATCTGGTTTTAAGAGTGCCCTTACGCGAATCATTAACGATTATGCTCGGAAGATGAATCTCATGAAGGACAATAACTCCAATTTAAGTGGGGACGATGTTCGCGAGGGTCTGACCGCGATTATTTCCGTGAAGATTCCAGAGCCGCAATTCGAAGGACAAACGAAGACGAAGCTCGGCAACAGTGAAGTACGCAGCATAGTGGAATCCGTATTTTCTGAGAAGTTCATGGAGTTCTTGAACGAGAACCCGATGGTTTCGAAGAAGGTCGTTGAGAAGGGGATGCAGGCATCCCGAGCTCGAGAAGCAGCTCGCCGAGCACGTGAGTTGACGCGCCGCAAGAGTGCGCTGGAAGTGAGCTCCCTTCCAGGTAAGCTGGCGGATTGCTCTTCCAAGGATGCTGCACATTGCGAATTGTTCATTGTCGAAGGTGACTCTGCGGGCGGTTCTGCGAAGCAAGGCCGTGATCGCCATTTCCAGGCGATCTTGCCGCTGAAGGGTAAAATCTTGAACGTTGAGAAGTCTCGCTTGGATAAGATCCTATCCAACGCAGAGATTCGTGCCATTATTACGGCGCTCGGTACAGGGATCGGCGAAGACTTTGATCTTGAAAAAGCTCGCTATCACAAAATTGTGATTATGACCGATGCTGACGTCGACGGTGCTCACATCCGAACACTGCTATTGACCTTCTTCTATCGTTACATGCGCAAGCTTATCGAAGCGGGATACGTGTACATTGCACAGCCGCCGCTCTATAAAATTGAGCGCAACAAAATTGTTCGATATGCAGATAGCGATAAGCAGAAGGACGAAATTATCGCAGAATTCGGTGAAGGCGTGAAGATCAATGTTCAGCGTTATAAAGGTCTTGGTGAGATGAATGCAGAGCAGCTGTGGGAGACGACAATGGATCCTGAGAGCCGGAAAATGCTCCAAGTTTCGTTCGATGATGCCAAGATGGCAGATGATGTGTTCGATACGCTCATGGGTGATAACGTTGAACCACGACGTGATTTCATCCAGCGCCATGCTAAGTTTGTTAAAAATCTTGATTTCTAATCGTATCCTACCACTTGGAATCATGCACTCCATCGCGAAGCGCGGTGGATCGATATAACAATAAAGCCCCAGTTCCACATCAGGACTGGGGCTTTGGTATGGTAGCGTGCTTCAGTTGATGCAGTAGGTGAGAGGAATCCTTGTTACTTCAATCGTCCATAAGCTTTGGCATTTCGGACGATGCGGCGATAAGCAGCAGGGTTGAATGTGCGGTACACGTAGATAGCGGGCTTCGTATTGACCTCTAAGATCCAAGGGTGCATGCTTTTGTCAATCGCAATATCGAGCCCAAGCTCCTTGAGACCCTTGTGCCCCTTGCTCAGTCGTGCCCCGACGGACAGCCCGATTCGTTCCAACTCGCTGCGGAGCTGCTGAGTGGAGCTTGCATTTAAGTGGGGCTTCAAGAGAGTTCGCAGCGATTCCATCTTCCCTCCGTTGCTGACGTTCGTTACAATCTTGTGGGCAGCCGCCTTTCGACCGAAGATAGACATAACCTCCCACTTGTTGTTCACATTTTTTTGCACGAACACACGGAGATCGAACTTCCTTCCCCGGTGAGACAGCATGTGGACTCCTTGTTGAATCAAGTACTTTCGTTTTCCGATTCTGGTTTTGATTTTGGCCAGGAGAGAGTCTATTTCGGTGAAGGTGGCCGTGGAAGTACCTTCTCTCAACTCGAATGAGTCATTGGCGTGCTGCTTAACACGCATAACGCCTTTGCCATGAGTGCCTAGGTCAGGTTTCACATACACCATTTGATATTGATTCAGCATCTCCTTCAACCGGAGAGCACTATAGATGGACGTCTTAGGAATATACAAACGTAGTGAGGAGTCCTGCAAAATTTTCGTCTTTTTCCATTTGCTAAATATACGCCGGCTGGACAAACATCATCACCCTTTTCCAAATCAGTCATTTTATTTTTTGAACGGGTAGGGAGCAGAGGGATATGAAGTTGATATCAATGTATGATCAATCGGGCAAATAGAAATAGTACAATCAACTATATGTCGTGGAAAATGTTCGGATTTTGGGCGGTTTCATGGAACGTTTAATTGTATCTCTTTTGTGAAAGTAATATAATATAAATAGTGCAGTTAAGGAATTGATGAGTATGATTTTATCCGCATGATCAAGCTAGAGTAGAAATTATCCCTTGTGAACATGGCGCCTTTTTAGTCCATAATGGTTTGTGTTGCCATGTGGGGAGTTTCGATATGGACTAGATAAAAGATTATTCGTCCGTGGAAATGGTTCGACTCCATTTATGGGGGGGAAGGGCCGTTTTCGCTTGTAGAGAGCAAATATTGCATTTTGCTAGATGATGATGACGCTGTTAAATACGAATTTTAAGGAGGTCCAGCATGGCGGAAGAACAACAACCGCAAATCAGGGATCGCGACATCGGCACGGAGATGCGGGAATCATTCCTGGATTACGCGATGAGTATCATCGTAAGCCGCGCTCTGCCGGACGTGCGAGACGGATTGAAGCCGGTTCACCGACGTATTTTGTATGCGATGTCAGACCTCGGCATGTCACCGGACAAACCGTATAAGAAATCAGCGAGGATCGTTGGTGAAGTTATCGGTAAGTATCACCCGCATGGTGACTCTGCCGTATATGAGACCATGGTGCGTATGGCCCAGGATTTCTCGCTTCGTTACATGCTCGTGGATGGTCACGGGAACTTTGGTTCCATTGACGGAGACTCAGCTGCGGCGATGCGTTATACAGAAGCGCGACTCTCCAAGATTGCCATGGAACTGCTTCGTGATATTAACAAAGAAACGATCGACTTTGCTCCGAACTATGACGGCGAAGAGCAAGAGCCTGTTGTATTGCCGGCTCGCTTCCCAAATTTGCTCGTGAACGGGGTATCCGGTATCGCAGTAGGTATGGCAACGAACATCCCACCGCACAACCTGACGGAAGTCATTGACGGTCTGCAGGCGCTGATTCAGAATCCAGAGTTAACGCCAATGGACTTGATGGAATACATCAAGGGCCCAGACTTCCCAACATCCGGATTGATTATGGGTCGGGAAGGTATTCGCCAAGCGTATGCGACTGGCCGCGGATCTGTTACGATGCGGGCACGTGCGACAATCGAGGACAATAACGGCAAGGCTCGTATCGTTGTTCACGAATTGCCTTATCAAGTCATTAAGGCTCGTCTCGTTGAGAAGATTGCTGAATTGGTACGCGAGAAGCGCATTGACGGCATTACTGACCTTCGTGATGAATCTGACCGCAACGGAATGCGCGTTGTTATCGAACTGCGCCGTGATGTGAACCCGAATGTCGTTCTGAATAACTTGTACAAGCATACAGCGATGCAGAGCAACTTCGGCATCAATATGCTGGCGCTTGTGAATCAAGAGCCTCGCGTTCTTAATTTGCGTGAGATGCTCCATTATTATTTGGAGCACCAGATCGAAGTAATTCGTCGTCGTACCGAGTACGATTTGAAGAAAGCCGAGGCACGTGCACATATTCTCGAGGGCCTGCGCATTGCGCTTGATCATATCGACGAGATTATTGCGCTTATCCGCGGCTCGAAGAATGACGAAGAGGCTCGTGAAGGGTTAATCACTCGATTTGGTCTAAGCTTCGACCAAGCACAGGCGATTCTCGATATGCGTCTGCGCCGTCTGACAGGCTTGGAGCGCGAGAAGATCGAAGCTGAATATAACGAATTGCTGATGAAGATCGCGGAATACCGTGAAATCTTGGCGAACGACCAGCTTGTGCTGACCATCATCAACGATGAGCTTGAAGAAGTGAAGCAGAAGTATGGGGATGAGCGCCGTACAGAAATCACGATTGGCGAGGATAGCATACTTGATGAGGATCTGATCCCTCAAGAAGATGTTATCATCACCATTTCGCATAGCGGATATATTAAGCGTCTTCCGGTAACGACATATCGTAGCCAGAAGCGTGGAGGCCGTGGTGTAGTTGGTATGGATACGAAGGATAATGATTTCGTAGAGCATTTATTCGTGTCCAACTCTCACCATTACCTGATGTTCTTCACGGACAAGGGTAAGGTTTACCGCATCAAGGCGTATGAGATTCCAGACTTGAGCCGCACGGCGAGAGGAACGCCAATTATCAATTTGATTCAAATTGAACAGGGTGAGTCCATTAGTGCGGTGATTCCAGTCGTGGAATTTGAATCTGACAAGTACCTGTTCTTTGCAACCCGCCAAGGGATCGTGAAGAAGACTCCGCTTGACGATTATGTCAACATTCGCAAAGGCGGCTTGATTGCCATCAACCTTCGTGATGATGATGCGTTGATTGGGGTTCGCCTGACGGACGGCGAGCAGGAGATCATTATGGGTACGAAGATGGGAATGTCGATCCGATTCTCTGAGAACGACGTTCGCTCCATGGGACGTTCGGCTACAGGCGTCAAAGGCATTACGCTTGATAGTGAAGATGTCGTAATTGACATGGATGTAGTCAATAAGGAGAACGATGTGCTTATTGTTACAGCCAAAGGCTACGGCAAACGTACCCCTATGGAAGACTATCGAATTCAGAGTCGTGGCGGTAAAGGGATTAAGACGATCAATGTAACGGACAAGAACGGTGCAGTCGTCGGCTTGAAGGTTGTACAGGATGGAGAGGACTTGATGATTATCACTGCATCAGGAACAATTATTCGTACAAGCATGTCGGGCATTTCCCAAATGGGTCGATACACGCAAGGTGTGAAGCTCATCAATATCCGCGACGACGATTCCGTATCTACGGTTAGCCGCTGCGATAAGACTGAGGATGATCCTGAGGAATCCTCTGAAGAATCGTCTGAAGAAGCAGAACAAAATCCGGGCATGACAGAGAGCGAAGCACCTTCTGCCTCCGAACCGGAATTAGAATAGAATGATGAACGTGAAGATGCAGCAGCAGTGTGAGCATTGACAACAGGTAGGGCGTATTCTTTTATAGAGTGCGCCCTTTTCCTTGATATAAGCAAATACATAACGATAACCGAGTCAAATTCATATGAAGAGGCCAACAGGAGAGTGTAATAACCTATGGTATTCATCCCCGTCTCGCAAGCTAAGCCAGGAGATCAATTGGAGCAGGACGTGATAACAGGGCTTGGCGGCGTAATTATGAATAAAGGAAGAACGCTCAGTGTACGTGATTTGGATGTGCTCGATGCTTTTATGATCAAATCAGTTGCAGTGGCAAGTTCATATCCTTCGCCGGTTATGGACAGTGCAGGGACACGTGCGGATGCGCCGGATCGCAAAAACAGTGAACCGACCATTCCTCAAGCATCATCACGCCAGACGAGCCATTTTCAACATGATGCCGGCTTTGTAGAATCATGGCTTCAGATGGTGAACCTACTCAAGAATGTATATAAGACAGCAGGGGCTACCAAGCTTCCTATATTAGAACTGCGCCAGCAAATGGAATGGCTGCTTGGACAGAGCGAACATTACTCTCCAGTCTGCTTCCATCCACAAATTAAAGAAATGCTGCAAGGAAATGAAGAAGACTATGTGTATCATAAATCCGCTGCTGTTGCGCTCACGTCATATCTTATCGGACAATGGAGCGGGTATCCTTCCAAAGAAGGGATGCAGATCGCTTTATCTGGGTTGCTGCACGATATTGGGAAGACTAAGGTCGATAGCGATATCTGGTCTAAAAAAGGCACCCTGACGGAAAACGAGAAGATTGAGATGCGCAGACATACCCATTATGGTTATGAGTTGCTTCGAAATGTGCCAGCCATTAATGATGGTGTTAAGCTTGCTGCATTGCAGCATCATGAGCGTATCGATGGGAGTGGGTACCCTCTAGGAGTAACGGGGGAGCGAATACACCCGTATGCCAAGATCGTAGCGATCGCCGATATCTTCCATGCGATGACACAGAATCGAATATATAAGAGAGCTTCTTCTCCTTATATTGCACTTGAGAGATTGAAGGAAGAATCATTCGGCCAGCTCGATCCCCAACTTGTACGCACATTCATCCATAAGGTGGCCCAGATGCATCAGAACGCATTTGTTAAACTGAATGATGGACGGGTGGGACGCATCGTATTTACGGAGGATTCTCACTTGACTCGTCCGTGGGTGTCGGTAGATGGCAGCATCGTTCAACTTACGCAGGAAAGACAGATATGGATAGAGGAAGTACTCGCCGTACATTGATCCTATTGGGCGGTGCGAGTATAGCAGCAACCCTGTAATGGGCTGGTATCGATAGAGTCTGCTATAAGGCTATATGCGGGTGTTAGAATGGCTCTGCAATTAGCTTTATAGCAGACTTATATTCTTTTTAAAGTTTTTTTAAAAAAGTGCTTGCGTTATTATTGTGGGCGTGATATATTATATGAGTCGCCGCTGAGAGACGCGGTGAACGAAAGCGAAAGAGGCATTAAGCTGAAGCGCTGGGTTGAAGATTGTTCTTTGAAAACTGAACAACGAGCAACGTTTGTGAATGAGGTAGCAATACCTCGTCAAAAGATATGAGCAGTTCAAACTTAACTTTAACGGAGAGTTTGATCCTGGCTCAGGACGAACGCTGGCGGCGTG
>NZ_JBEFZI010000004.1:0-593466 GCF_040195695.1 Paenibacillus wuxiensis
ATGCGGACATAGCTCAGTGGTAGAGTATCGCCTTGCCAAGGCGAGGGTCGCGAGTTCGAATCTCGTTGTCCGCTCCATATAATTTGCGCCCTTAGCTCAGCTGGATAGAGCGTTTGACTACGAATCAAAAGGCCGGGAGTTCGAATCTCTCAGGGCGCGCCATTTCTTCAATACAGTATCGGGATGTAGCTCAGCTTGGTAGAGCACCTGGTTTGGGACCAGGGGGTCGCATGTTCAAATCGTGTCATCCCGACCATCTAAATATGCGGGTGTAGTTCAATGGTAGAACTCCAGCCTTCCAAGCTGGTAGCGTGGGTTCGATTCCCATCACCCGCTCCATTAAGAAAACCAACGCCGTAGGGCGTTTTTTTTGTATGTATAGATGTGATGAGAAACCAAGGGTTCGACCGTCCGTAAAACATCGTGGAAATACTCAAGTAGGACGAGCGTCAATATGAACAATAACCGAATGGAGCCGAGAGGCTCCATTTTTCAAATCAGACATGTTGAGTACCGCGCTGCAATGCTTCTTGAAATAAGGTTCAGCGCGCGCGTCCGGGAGAGGGACGTGTGGTGCCAACAACAGGCACGATAAGCGACCGGAGTATTCCGGTTTCATTAACCAGCATGAAATCGACGCCGAAAGGCGTTTTTTATTTTGTTGAGAATAGCTGCGTTCGCAGTTCATATTTAGACGATCATGTATGAATTATAGGCTCTACATGAAACATAATGAGTAGGATGATGAACATACATTTCAGGCTGTTTAAGGCTAAAAATACAGGTTAGCGATATCAAGATAACGATCGATTGTAAACCCGAACCAATGTAAGGGGATACAATTGAAACGTGCGATTTTTTCAATGAAAAGTAAAGATTTTCGTCTCAATTTGTAGTATGATGTTAAGAAAGTCTTTTCAGACTGTACTGAATTGTGAGATAGGGGGAGACGAATGACTGATCTAACGTTAACCGCAAACAAGACGAATTCCAACAATATGTTGCGGCGGGACGTTCGTTTTCTGGGTAATATACTCGGCGAAGTGCTCGTCCATCAAGGTGGTAATGAATTGCTTAACATTGTGGAGAAGATCCGCGAGCTTAGCAAATCGTTGCGTGCCGTATTTTTACCCGAGTTGTATGAGGAGTTTAAGCAACTCATCAATACGTTGAACCCCGAAATCCGACATCAAGTGATTCGTGCATTCGCTATCTACTTCCAGTTAGTGAACATTGCAGAACAGAATCATCGGATCCGTCGCAAACGCGATTATGAGCGCTCTGCAGGTGAAAGCATTCAACCAGGATCGATCGAGAGTGTGATCATGGAGTTGAAGGAGCGTAAAGTTTCCGAAGAAGAATTGCAAGAAATTATTGAAAGCATTTCTTTGGAACTTGTCATAACGGCGCACCCGACTGAGGCGATGCGTCGGGCCATTCTCGATATTCATAAGCGCATCGCTGATGATGTCACAATGTTGGATAATCCAACTCTGACACACCGTGAGCGTGAACAATTGCGAGATAAGCTGCTGAACGAAGTGATTACACTGTGGCAAACGGATGAACTGCGTGATCGTAAGCCAACTGTACTCGATGAAGTCCGCAACGGCTTATTCTATTTCAACGAGACACTGTTCGATGTTCTGCCAGATGTATATCATGAATTGGAACGCTGCCTGGATAAGTACTATCCATCCGGAGGATGGCATGTGCCTACTTACCTTCGATTTGGTTCTTGGATCGGTGGCGACCGTGACGGCAATCCTTCGGTTACCCATGATGTAACATGGGAAACATTGAAGATGCAGCGTACACTTGCGATTCGCAAATACGAGGAGCGATTGAAGTCCTTGTTCCGTACGCTTAGCTTCAGTACTACAATTGTATCTGTATCTGAGGAACTGCTATCCTCGATTGCAGAGGACAGCCGCAATGTGACATTGACGCATGCGGGATACTGGAACAATGAGAAGGAACCGTATCGTATCAAGTTAATCTACATGTTCGAGAAGTTGAATAATATACTGGATGAGTCGACGAAGGGGACAGCACAGCGTTACAACAATCCGCTTGAGTTCTTGGAAGATCTGAGAATTATTGACCGGAGCTTGCGCCACCACTTCGCAGATTATGTATCAGACACGTATGTGAAGAAACTGATTCGTCAAGTAGAACTGTTCGGCTTCCACATGGCGACACTTGATATTCGTCAGCATAGTAAAGAGCATGAAAATGCAATGACTGAAATTTTGGCTAACATGAACATCGTGGACGATTACAGCAGCTTGAGCGAAGAGGAGAAGATTGAGCTTCTTAATCGCTTGCTGAATGATCCTCGTCCATTGATATCGGAATATATTCAATATAGTGAATCTACAACTGAAGTACTGAATGTGTATCGTATCGTCTATGATGCACAGAAGGAATTCGGTGAGAAATGTATTACAAGCTACTTGATCAGTATGGCGGAGGCAGCGAGCGATGTGCTTGAAGTCATGCTGCTGGCGAAGGAAGTAGGCTTGTTCCGCAAAGAGAAAGGCAAAGTACACTGCACATTGCAGGCTGTGCCGCTTTTCGAGACTGTCGACGACCTTCATGCCGCACCTGCGATCATGAAGACGTTGTTTGATTTGCCGATATACCGCAGTGCTGTTGAAGCAATGAATGATCTGCAGGAGATCATGCTTGGCTACTCAGACAGCAACAAAGACGGCGGTGCATTTACAGCGAACTGGGAGCTTCGTATGGCTCTGAAGGAACTGACGGCGTCTGCGAAGAAGTACGATGTGAAATTGAAGTTCTTCCATGGTCGTGGCGGTGCACTTGGTCGTGGTGGTATGCCATTGAATCGCAGTATTATGGCTCAGCCTCCACACACGATTGGTGGCGGCATCAAGATTACGGAGCAGGGTGAAGTATTGTCTTCCCGCTATTCCGTACAAGGTATTGCTTACCGAAGCTTGGAACAAGCTACTTCGGCACTTATACAAGCGGCTACGCTGGCTCGTACGCCGCATACGGATCTGTATGAATCGAAGTGGAAGGAGCTCATGGAGAGCATCTCCCAGGCTTCGCTGAAGAAGTATCAGGATCTGATCTTCCGTGATCCAGACTTCATGACGTTCTTCAAGGAGTCTACGCCGCTTCCAGAGATCGGTGAACTGAACATCGGTTCACGTCCGTCGAAGCGGAAGAACAGTGACCGCTTCGACGACTTGCGTGCGATCCCTTGGGTATTCGCATGGACGCAGAGCCGGTACTTGCTCCCTGCGTGGTATGCAGCAGGAACAGGATTGCAGAGCTTCTATCAAGGCAAGGAAGAGAATATGGAAACAATGCGCCATATGTATCAGAATTATTCCTTCTTCCAGTCTATGATCGACAGCTTGCAAATGGCACTTGCGAAGGCGGATCTTGTCATTGCCAAGGAATATGCAGGCATGATTAAGGACGAAACCATTCGCGAGCGTATTTTTACGCAAATTGAGGAAGAATTCAAATTGACTTCTTCGTTAATCCTGCAAATTACCGGACAAGAGGATATTCTCGACAATGTTCCTGTCATCCAGGAATCGATTCGCTTGCGCAATCCATACGTGGATCCGCTCAGCTATATGCAGGTGGAGCTGCTGGCAGAGCTGCGCGAGCTTCGTGAGAACGAAGAGGATGATGCGGTATTGCTGCGGGAAGTATTGCTTACGATTAACGGTATTGCAGCAGGGCTTCGAAATACAGGTTGATAATGTCGGAATGATCGATTTCCGCAGGCTACGTCGATACGTAAACAGCACGAAGTAGCGACGATGCAGTCGAGTCTTGAGCGATCGAGGCTCGACTTTTCCTGTGTTTATACATAGGAAAGAGTGCGTCGGCAAAGAAGAGCAGCATTGCTTCTACATCGACACACTCGCACCCCTAGGGCAGCGACAGGCAGGGAACAAGGCTTCCCGAATGAGCCATTGTTCATTCACTGAATTCGGTGAATGATCGTGAGCACAGTAAGATACGTTGCTCCCAAGGTTCGCATTCCTGCTTACGATGTCCGGCATTGTCATTGAGGTGCAATGATTGAGAAGACATCGGCATAAGAGCAGTGAGGATGGAGGGAGACCGCTTGGATACGCTAGAACAACGGCTCGTGAGATTAGCTCGAAAAGGGGATACGCGAGCGTTTGCCGAGATTGTCGATTTATATAAGGATAAAATATTCCATCTTGCCTATCGCATGCTGAGCAATCGGCATGAAGCAGAGGATGTGGTACAAGATACATTTCTGCGTGTATATCGCAATTTGGATCGTTACGATGAGACTCAGAAGTTCTCGACTTGGATCTATCGTATCGGAACGAACCTATGCATTGATCGCTTGCGCAAACGGAAGCCGAATTATTCCCTTGATGCAGAGATGAATGACCAGGAGGGCATTGACGGGTATGCGATGATCCCTAGCGATAATCGTACACCTGAGACATACTTGCTTGTAAGCGAGACTCAGAAAATGGTTCATGAGGCTATTGAGAGTCTCCCTGCAAAATATAAGACCGTGATGGTGCTTCGTTACTTAAAGGATATGTCGCTGCAGGAAATTAGCGATGTACTGGATATGCCTGTGACCACGATCAAAACCAGGGTGCACCGGGGACGAGAATTTCTCCGCAAGAAGCTGGAACGTAAAATCTGATAAAAAATAGCAGGCTAAAGAGTGAAACTATTTTGCATTCAAGTCGTATCGTATAACAAGCCGAATGAGCCCTAACGAAAATGTATAGAATGTTGGGAAAGACTTCGGTGCATGACGATACGTCCCAGATAGGGTCATCCTTCTTAATGTAGGATGCGCCATCGTATCTGATTGGAGACTCCATGAAAGGATTGGCTCAAATGGATTGCAAACAAGCCGTCTCATTAATGCATGATTTACTAGATGACGATTTGACACCGGAATATGCACTCGAATTGAAAGAACATATGCTTGCATGCCCGGATTGCCGCGAACGATTTCGTCAGTTAGAGGAGATGGATACTCTGCTGTACAGCTTCAATCACCGAGTGCAGCCTGTATCGGATGATTTGACGGCCCGGGTCATGAGCGTTATACCGAAGCCGAAGCAGCAAAGTGCGTTCATGCTATGGGTCAAACGTCACCCAGCCATTACCGTCGCAGCCGTCTTTGTGTTGGTTATGATGACAAGTGCGCTAAGTATGTGGAATGCGGATAAGCAGCTTATGGTCAAGGGCGCTGATCTGAATGGAGTTGTCGTAGAGAATAATAAGGTCATCGTGCCTTCGGATAAAGTAATATCAGGTAACTTAACGATTCATAACGGAGTCGCAGAAGTGTACGGCAAAGTGAAGGGCGATGTAACCGTCATTGACGGGAAGCTGTATCAAGCATCTACGGCAAATATTTCGGGATCGGTTCACCAAATCGACGAAGCACTAAGCTGGATGTGGTACCAGCTTACGAACTTGTTCGGCACGGGGCCGTCGTTGCCATAACGAATGACAGTATCCGTATCTGTTGTACCGAGGCTCTCCTGCAGCTATTGCAGGAGGGCTTTTTTGTAAGGATGGATAAGAATGGGATATAAATTTTGCTTCATCAAGACGAAAAGGTTATAGTTATACATAGAGAGGTTCTTCATCTTCTCATCAGGATCTTATCAGGGGAAACGAACGCCGGGGGTACCTGCATGAATTATTTTGCGGACATGTCGTGGAAAGACACGATCAAGAATATCATCGATATTTTAATCGTTAGTTATGTAATTTATAAGCTACTTGTGCTCATCCGCGGAACGCGTGCTGTCCAGTTGCTGAAGGGGATCTTTATCCTCGTTGTGACTTGGGCGATCAGTACGTGGTTTGATTTGTATACGCTGAAATGGCTTATGAATCAAATGTTTACGTTCGGGGTTCTTGCGATCGTAATTATTTTTCAACCTGAGCTGCGACGAGCATTGGAGCAGTTGGGTCGAGGGAAAATGTTCGGTGGACGCGCGGTAGCAGAGGAAGATGAGACGGCTCGTGTTATTAGCGAGCTTATTAAAGCAGTTAATTATATGTCACGACGTAAGATCGGTGCACTTATCGTCTTCGAACGTGTGACAGGGTTGAATGAATACACGGAGTCAGGCATTGCCATGAACTCCCGTATTAGCTCAGAGTTGCTCATTAACCTATTTATCCCGAATACACCACTGCACGACGGAGCAGTTATTATACAAGGCAGCCAAATAGCGGCAGCAGCTTGTTATTTGCCGTTGTCCGAGAATCCATTTATCAGTAAGGAATTGGGGACAAGACATCGGGCAGCTATTGGAATCAGCGAAGTATGTGATGCGATTTCTGTTGTCGTCTCCGAGGAGACGGGACAAGTGTCCCTTGCTATCAATGGACAAGTTGTGCGTGATATTAAGGAAGAATCACTCATATCCAAGCTGTTCGATGAGTTAAAGCCGAAGGCGAAGAAAGAACTAAAAATGTTCTGGAAACGAAAAGGTGAGCATCATGGATAAGTGGTTAATGAATAATAATGCAGCGAAGATTATCGCGTTAGTATTAGGTGTGCTTCTATTCGCTGTCGTACATAAAGACGATACAACACCAACTTCTCCGCAGCCGCTCATGGAATCTCGCTGGATTGATGACGTGCAAGTACGGATTGTCGGATTGGATACGAAGCAGCAGGTGATTAAGTCCATACGGCCGGATAAGGTTCGTATACAGGTTCGAGGCAAGCGGACAGCAATTGCTTCTGCATTGCCAGAGGATTATAAAGTAACACTTGATTTAACAGGCTATGGGAAGGGGAAGCATGTGGTACAGCTCCGTCATGAGTTGCCAACTGGAATCGACTTGATGTCGATGGAGCCGAGCAGTGCAACGATTGAGCTGGAGGATGTGCAGACGAAGGAGTACGAAGTACAGGTACAAACAGAAGGAACCCCTGCCAAAGGATATAAGGCAGGCACTCCAATTGTGCGCCCTTCGAACCGGGTTCATGTAACACTTCCCGCGTCTCGTATGGCTGAAGTAAAATCGATAGTAGGTACAGTAAGTGTCGATAAGGCGAATGAGTCTGTTATCACGAAGCGGGTGAAGTTGACGGCGTATAATGCGAGAGGCGATGAAGTAGAGGGAGCAGTCCTGACACCATCTTTTGTCGAGGTCGAAGTACCGATCACGAAGCCATTTAAGACCGTACCGCTCCAAGTGAATTTGACTGGACAATTGGCGGAAGGACTTGCTGTGTCAGCCTTGTCTCCAGATGTCAATCAGGTGACCTTGTACGGCCCTCAGGAAGCGTTGGATAAGATCGAGTACTTGGATAATGTACAAGTCGATTTGCGCCAATTTGAAGCTGCTGGGACGTATAAGATAAAGGTACAATTGACGCCGCCTGCGAACATTGAGAAAATAGAACCGAGTGAGATTACTGTCGAATTGCAAATTTCGGGTGTAAAACAGCGTACGATATCGGACGTCCCTATTACACTAACGGGCGACAATGACCGATTGGAGACGACGATTGCGGAACCGGCTTCCCGCAAGATGGACGTTATTGTTGTTGGCGCACCGAATCTGATTGATGCGCTGAAGGTAAGTGACATTCAGCTGATTGCAAATGTGAATGACTTGCCTCCTGGTGAGCATACGGTGAACTTGCAGGTAAATTTACCTCGGTTCGTTCGACGAGTGGATTCAACTCCACTAACGATCAAGGTCGTGATTAAGGATACGGAAGCGCCCGTAACGACATTGCCTGATCCGAAGCCTCCTACTTCGATCCCAGAAGAAGTAGGCAACGGCTCGACATCAGGAACCCAGAATGAGACGGGGCATCCAAGCAATCCATCGACCAACACTCATGAGAATCCGCCTTCCTCGAATGAAGCGGAAGGAACACCGGCCGATGCGGTGAACGGATCAGTGGAACATTCCAACTAGAGATGTGTGACATCCATGAATTGACGAATAGAATAATGAAAAATCAAATTTACGACGTGAGAATAGATGCTGCACAGGATGTATTTATGATCGAAGGTGCTAACTACAGCAGATCATATTGATTGATGGCAGCATGAAGGAGAAGCGAACGATGGGGAAATATTTTGGTACTGATGGTGTACGCGGTGTAGCGAATCAGGAATTGACAGCAGAACTTGCTTTTAAAATTGGACGTTGTGGAGGCTATGTACTGACGAACCAGGCATCAGGCAAACCGAAGGTGGTTATCGGTATGGATACGCGTGTATCTGGCCGTATGCTTGAGGCTTCTTTGACAGCAGGTTTGCTGTCAATTGGTGCAGATGTCATCCAGCTTGGGGTGTTGTCTACACCAGCTGTTGCATATTTGACGCGTGTATTGGGTGCTGACGCAGGGGTTATGATCTCTGCCTCCCATAACCCTGTTCAGGACAACGGGATTAAGTTCTTCGGCAGCGACGGCTACAAGTTGCTTGATGAGACAGAACTTGAAATTGAGCAGCTAATGGATGCTGCTGAAGATGAGCTTCCTCGTCCAATTGGCGAAGGTCTCGGTACGGTTACAGTGGATACGGATGCGAAGTGGCGCTATGTAGAGTATTTGGAGTCTACAGTTGATCAACGCTTCGATGGAATGCGTATTGTGCTCGATTGCGCACACGGTGCTGCTTATGAGTTGGCACCACGCTTGTTCCGTGAACTTGGTGCAGAAGTAATCGCTATTGGCGCTGAGCCAACAGGTCTGAACATCAACGATCATTGCGGTTCAACGCATCCGGAAATGTTGAAGGAAGAAGTGCTGCGCCACAAGGCTCATTTGGGTCTGGCTTTTGACGGCGATGCGGATCGCTTGATTGCCATTGATGAACATGGCGAGGAAGTTGACGGCGACTTCATTCTGCTCATTTGCGGCGATGCAATGAAGCGGGCTGGTCGTTTGAATAGTGATACGATTGTAACAACAGTCATGAGCAACATTGGCTTCTTTAAGGGTGCTGAGAAGCACGGGTTGAATACAGCCAAGACGGCAGTTGGCGATCGCTACGTTATGGAAGAAATGCGCCGCGGTAATTATAACTTAGGCGGTGAGCAATCCGGACATGTTATCTTCTTGGATTACAATACGACAGGGGACGGCATGCTGTCTGGTATCCAATTGGTTGCTAACTTGAAGGCAAATGGCCAATCCTTAAGTGAAGCGAAGTCGCTTATGCGCAAATACCCGCAAGTGCTGGTGAACGTGCGTGTTGGGGATAAATCGAAATACCAAGGCAATGCAGCTATCGAGAAGGCGATTGCAGAAGTTGAGCAGGAGTTGGGTGACAATGGTCGCGTGCTCGTTCGTCCATCTGGGACAGAATCCCTGATACGTGTTATGGCCGAAGGCCCTGAGGCGGATATTGTAGAGGGATATGTAAACCGCATTGTAGAGGTTGTACAGAAAGAACTAGCTTAATAGGACTTGTTCAGAGCCGTTTGCTTGACGTTGTCAGGTAAGCGGCTTTTTTCCTATTTTCTGTAGCATTGTTGCGAAAAATGGCTAAAGTGAATATAATGTAAGAACATGTTCCGCAAATACAGAGTGGATAAGGCGAAGCCGATGCCTGGAAGCTCAGCCAAGAAGCCGGTGTATGATGCAGGAACAGCTTATGCTAGAGGATGAGCTAGTCCTCTTCGTAAGGAAGATAGGAAATAGAAAATTAGAAGATGATTCACATATAGAAGGTGAGGATTGTGAGGTTGGCAATGTAACGGGCAACCGTTCAAGAAGCGCCAGCGCTTGCTGCTGAATCGGCCATTGCAGCGAGTGGACGAGGTGGAGGTGTTCGAAATGTTCGGCGGGGACCTCCCGGTGTGTTACCGGCACCGTAAGAGCATTAGCGGAATGCAGGAGAGGCGACTTTCCTGACAACGCATGCTTACGCAGGTATGTTTGATAATGAGATGGAGATACACTTGCATAGTCAAGGCGTATCCATTTGGAGATACAATGCAGCTGATTATCGCTGCCATTAAGTTTTAACTTAATTAACTACTAAGAATCGGGCTGTCTCGTGGATGGACAGAGCGCACAGAGTCCAAGCTGGCTAACAAGCTTGCTTGTTGTGCTGCTTGGCGAAGTAGGCTATTACAAATTAGGCTGCTTCCCTCGTTATCCATGAGCTTATTGAACTTTATAAGTCATCCAATAATGCTATGCACTCACGCTTATGAGGCATGGACTTCTGTGTGCGACGTCGCCAACTGGAGAGGCCGCGAATAATCGGAGGTCTATATTATGTGTGGTATTGTCGGATATATTGGAGCTAGAAATTCTCAAGCGGTGTTGTTGGAAGGATTGGGCAAGCTGGAGTATCGTGGATATGATTCTGCTGGCATTGCTGTATTCACACCGGAAGGCTTGCAAGTGCGCAAGGCACAAGGTAGATTAGCTGTCCTTGCTTCTCAATTGGAGGATGAGCCGCTGCAAGGTTCGGTAGGCATTGGCCACACTCGCTGGGCGACACATGGCAAGCCTTCGAATGAGAATTCGCATCCACATACGGATGCATCGATGAAGTTCTCTGTTGTTCATAATGGTATTATCGAGAACTATATGGAGCTGAAGGAAGAGCTGATCGCGTCCGGAGTTGTATTCCGTTCAGAGACGGATACAGAGGTCATTTCTCATCTGATTGCTCAAGAGTATGACGGAGATATTGTGAAGGCTGTGCAGAAGGCTACAGCGCGTATGCGCGGTGCTTATGCATTGGCTGTCCTGACAGAGCATGAACCGGATAAGCTGGTTGCTGTTCGCTTCGCAAGTCCGTTAGTTATCGGTATTGGAGAAGGCGAGAATTTTATCGGTTCGGATATTCCGGCGATTTTGCAATATACGCGTCGAGTGTATATTTTGAACGACAACGAAATGGCCGTACTGACTAAGGACGCTGTCGAATTGATGACGTTAGAGGGGAATTTTATTTCTCGGGAAATGATTGTTGTCGATTGGGACGTGTTGACTGCGGAAAAAGGCGGTTACGACCATTTCATGCTCAAAGAAATTCATGAGCAGCCCAAGGCATATCGCGACACGATGCGCGGTAGAATGCAAGAAGATCGCAGTGGAATCAAGCTTCCTGAGTTGAAGCATTTGACTGCAGAGAAATTACAAGAAATTCGCAACGTGCATATTGTCGCATGCGGTACTGCTTATCATGCAGGTCTTGTCGGACGTACGCTGATCGAGCAATGTGCAGGCGTTCCCGTGGAGACAGATGTCGCTTCGGAGTATCGCTACCGTTCGCCAATTATTACAGCACAGACGCTTGTTATTGTTGTCAGCCAGTCTGGTGAGACAGCAGACACACTCGCAGCACTCCGTGAAGCAAAACGCTGCGGTGCGACGGTTCTAGCGATTACGAACGTAGTAGGCAGCTCGGTTGCCCGTGAAGCAGACGATACCATTGTTACATGGGCAGGCCCTGAGATTGCGGTTGCCTCTACAAAGGCATACACATCACAGCTTGTTGCCTTCATGATATTCAGCCTGTACTGGGCAGAGAAGCTTGGCCTTCACGATCAGGCTTGGATTCGTGAGCAAATTGCTGCGATGCAGGCATTGCCGGAGCAAGTGGAGCGCATTCTGGAGCAATCTGACGAGCTGAAGCGGGTTGCAGAGGACATTGCGAAGCACGACAATATGTTCTTCATCGGACGTGGTCTGGATTATGCGGTAGCATTGGAAGGATCGCTGAAGCTGAAAGAGATCTCATATATTCATTCCGAGGCGTATGCAGCGGGTGAATTGAAGCACGGCACACTTGCCTTGATCGAAGAAGGAGTACCTGTCATCGCACTGGCTACACAGACTGCGCTTGTTGAGAAGACAGTGAGCAACATTAAGGAAGTGAAGGCGCGCGGCGGTGTCGTTTATGCGATTACTGACGAAGCGAATGCTGCTGCAGTAGAGAAGGCGGTAGATGGCATGTTCGTACTGCCAGCTACGCTGTCTCGCTTGTCTCCTGCCTTGTCTGTAGTGCCATTGCAGCTTGTTGCTTACTATGCAAGCTTGGCACGGGGCAATGATGTGGATAAGCCAAGGAACTTGGCGAAGAGCGTGACGGTGGAATAGGGAAGAGCATTGATTGAAGTTATTTTAATAAAGATTGATAAATTGTAATAAAGTTTGATTAATAACATCTCACCTCTATAGATTTTAAGAGGTGAGGTGTTTTATTATTATTGGAAATTTATGATAATATCACTTTGGAAATTATGAAGAAATGTACTTAAACTAACGGGGCTGTTTAATTGAAGAAGGAAAATAATTTTTTACATAGAAGTAAATAAAATGTCTTAAAAAATAATGGGGTGTATAAACGGTGGTTATTACTAGAAATCTAAAAAAAGTGAATTTGATTTTTTGACGGATATGCTTTATGAATCTATTCATATTCCTAAAAATAAACCAAATAAAGAGGATTTTGATAAACTCAACACATATAAAAAAATATCATGAAGGTTGGGAAAGAAAGGGCGATACAGCACACATCATTAATAGCATTAAATACTAATAACCAAGCAGTCGGGGCTGCTGATATAGATTGTTTAACGAATTTAATAAGGGATATGGTTATGTAGACAGTAACACTCCTGAATTAGGAATAGCAGTTGCTGAAGAAGTTAGAGGAACGGGAGTTTTCTGTGGCGAAGAGCTTATTTTTGCACTTCATGGATGGCTAACGGGGCTGAAGAGTTGAAGAGGGTTACTCTAAATATAAAATAGCAAAGGGGATATTAAATGGTAAGTGAAATAGAATTATTCGAAAAAGAGTCTCAGGAATTCAAACCTTTTAAACACTTTATTTCACGCATTCAAGTAATGCGGAAAGAATCCAGCTATGGGGCTGAAGTTGCCTCAAAATGGACTGATATTTTAAACCAAACTCTTCTAGATGAAACTTACCCAGTGATACATCCCATTGGTCAGGAGACATTCTCGTTATATGCAGAGTTCACGACTGGGGTATTTGAGTATACCTTAGACATAGACGGAGCTACTACATTTATAAAAGAAAAAAACATTAAACCCATAAAGACTTCTCCATCGAATATAATTGAAGCTGTTGACCAAGGTAACATAAATAAAGACCCAAACCGAATAAAACCCAATCATAAAAATCCTGTAATGGTACTTCAGAGTCGATATTTAACCAACAACAAACCTTATTGTATCAATGGAAACCATCGTATATTTGAAGCATATAGAAATAATGATGAACAAATAGAAATTTATGTTTTTAAAGATTTGGAGTTTGTTCCTTTCTTTTATGACGTTCTAAGTAAAGCAACTTATTTTTTAGAAATTGATTACCATAATGTTGTTAATGATAAAAGATATTTATTGCATAACGAAAATGGTGCATTTGCAACTTACTTTTAATCGAACTTTGTTCAAAAGCTACATTATTTTGAGGATTTAAAATAAAGTCACGATGTTTGTAAAAAAGATGCGATGTTTAAAATGAAGTCGTGACGTTTATAAAAAAACTGCGAAGCTTTGCCCTTTTGGATATGATTATCTAAAGGGGTGTTTTTGTGTCGAAAAGAATGACAACGGACTTTTTATTAACAGTTGATAAGGGGCAAGGTGTATTTGAAGTCGCTCATACTATATAAATGAAAGATAAGCTGTTAGAAGAACGTGTGTTAGAGAAGTTTGAAATTGAACGGGAATATTGGAAGCGAAGAAGCATTAATTGGGCAACTGTAATAGAGGAGGAAATTCATAAGACAATGGCTAGAAATATTAAATTATATCTATGATTTTTTTGATACTCGCAGCTATGATGTATATCAAGAAATGGGTGACCAGAATATTGAGGATTTATCCATGTCTCTTATGAATCGCCTATTGAATAATTCACGAAGTATCCGTGAAATTACTAATGAGTTTGATACAGATACACACTTACCTTTTGGAAGTGGCGTTACACTATTTTATCACTTACTTGCTAGAAAAATCGTAGTCATTGATATGAAAAATCCGATTGATTTAGGGCAAACAATTGATATTAAGTGTATTGATGAAGGTAATTTAGAGGAGGAGAAATACGGATGGATTTATATTAATCAAGTGTTTCAATATGTGACCGATTCGACATTAACACTTGCTACGGAAATAGTATCCCTACCAGTATACAACGATGAATATCCAGCTAGAGCGTACGGTTCCGACTTCTTAGTTTAGTTTTTTTATTGTAAAAATATGAATATACGGATTGGGGAGTTTATAAGGGCAAAGTCTAAGTGTGATCCAAAAACAGTAGAATTAGCTAATAGAATTATAGAACAATAGCCCGTAAAAAAGACCTGATTAATCAGGCCTTATCGCTTTCACAATATTCATGTACAGCTTTCCAATGATTATTTTCACATACTAAATAATAGTCACCAGTAGTACAAACTCTTTCTCCCTCATTTGTACAATATTTTCCCTCTGCCGGGTCAGTGTGGTGCTGGGGATCTCTTTGCTTTTCATTGTTCATGTTTTATCACCTCCTGATAATTATATTCTACTTAATTTGTATATTTATTAAGGAAATAAATGTTATATATCTTCATACTGCCCGGTGATCCTATGCTTGAACATCTTCATTATTCTTTTTACCTCCATTATATCGAGTATATCGAACAACCAAACTCGATTGGTCTTGCGTGATTCTTGTAAAAGATTTCATCGGAGACCTCAGCTGCTATTAATAACTGGGTAGCAATCTTTCTAGCTTCTTCCTTAGTAAGCCTGAATCCCACGGAATCCGGATTCATCCTTATTAGGGTAAACATTTTCACCTGAAAGCTGCCTAATAACCGCTTATTCTTCAATGAGCGTGGTCGAAGCATGAATCCGTTTTGATCAATGTTTTATTAAAATGGATTCTTTTTATTTACGAAAAATATAGGTTAATGGGGGGATTTTTACATGAGAAATTTGTACCAGCGTAACTGTCATAAAGTGCAGTGTGGATTGGTGAAGCTGGGTGCCAAGTACCACTGCCTTTTCACTTGGCACCGGGCTGCAAGATATCCAAAACATAGATTTAGTCTAACCCCTGGGCATATGTTCTTGATCAATTGTCGACGTATGCAGAAAGACGGTTTTAGTTTTTTTGAAATTTCTCCTTGCTCATTAATTCCGATCCTGCTATTATGAAGAAGCACTAATTTTGGAAAGCGAATATTCAATATATATTTAGGATCTTTCCAAGCAGATAAACTTTGACCACTTCCTCTCTGGAAGTTAAGGCCATACGGACAGCCGGGTCAAATGCCGACTGGCAACTTTTCGTTGCCTTATTGATTGAGTTAAAAGCTCAAATTTTATAAGTTGGTTACTTTACAACCAGTGCAATACGCACACAACTTGTGAAACGGTCAATAAGAGTGGTAAAGGCATTATTTGCTATATAGACTCTGATCCTAACAAAATATATTTGAATATTAAGAGCCCTTCCATGAAACGATGAGTCCTATGGTTGACTGATAAGCACGCTAGGAGTTTGTTCTATCATGCTTATTGGAAATATCTGATTATTTGGAAATGTCTTATTATTTGAATATATCAAGCAAGTGTGATGCGCATGGTGCGTGTTTCACTTGCTTTTTTTGTTGCCGTTTTTACAGTGAAAAAAATTGAATTCGGTGAGGAGATTGAAAAATGGGAAAAGCACTAATCATTGGCGCCGGTGGCGTAGCATCTGTAGCAGTTCATAAATGCGTTCAAAACAGCGAGGTCTTCGAAGAAATCTGCATCGCCAGCCGTACGAAGTCCAAATGCGATGATCTGAAAGCCAAACTGGACGGCGGCAAAACGAAAATTACAACCGCACAGGTTGATGCCAATAACGTTGAAGAGCTGATCGCTCTGATTAACGAAGTTAAACCGGATATCGTGATGAACTTGGCTCTGCCTTACCAGGATCTGACGATCATGGATGCCTGCCTGGCTACCAAAACGCATTATATGGATACGGCAAACTATGAGCCAGAAGATACGGCGAAATTCGAATACAAATGGCAGTGGGAATATCGGGAACGCTTCGAAAAAGCAGGAATTACAGCACTGCTCGGCAGCGGATTCGACCCTGGCGTAACCGGCGTATTTTCGGCTTATGCGCTGAAACACTACTTTGACGAAATCGAATATATAGACATTCTGGATTGCAATGGCGGGGATCACGGTTATCCTTTCGCAACCAACTTCAACCCGGAAATCAATATCCGCGAAGTGTCTGCCAATGGCCGCTACTGGGAAAACGGGGAATGGATCGAAACAAAACCGATGGAAATTAAGCGTGAATATAACTTTGCAGAAGTCGGTCAAAAGGACATGTATCTGCTGTACCATGAAGAGCTCGAGTCTCTTGCGCAAAACATCCCTGGTCTGAAACGCATCCGTTTCTTCATGACTTTCGGCCAAAGTTATCTCATGCATTTGAAGGCGCTTGAAAACGTTGGAATGACCTCCATCGAACCAATCGAATACGAAGGGAAACAAATCATTCCGCTTCAATTCCTGAAGGCTGTACTTCCGGATCCGTCCTCCCTTGGACCTCGTACAGTGGGCAAAACGAACATCGGCTGTATCTTCAAAGGGAAAAAAGATGGCCAAGACAAGACGTACTATGTCTACAATGTGTGCGACCACCAAGAGTGCTATAAAGAAGTGGGTTCCCAAGCTATCTCCTATACAACCGGTGTTCCTGCCATGATCGGCGCGGCGATGATCCTCACCGGCAAATGGAACAAACCGGGCGTATACAATGTTGAAGAGTTCAATCCGGATCCATTCATGGAAGAGCTGAACAAATGGGGACTTCCATGGGTAGAAGACTTCAACCCTGTGCTAGTTGACGCCTTGCCTGAGGAAACTAAAGAGCCGGAGCTCGTTCGTTAAGATGCGGTTCGAGGAATTACCGACACCCTGTTTTGTAGTCGATGAATCACTCATCGAGAAAAACTTGAAAATATTGAACGGCGTCATGCAGCGTACGGGAGCCAAAATTGTACTGGCGCAAAAGGCTTTTTCCATGACTGCGATGTATCCGCTCATCGGAAAATACTTAAGCGGTACGACCGCGAGCGGATTATTCGAAGCACGACTGGGTCACGAAGAAATGGGCAAAGAAAATCATGTCTTTGCTCCTGCTTACCGTGAAGATGAGATCGATGAGATTATTTCCATTTGTGACCATATCATCTTCAATTCCTTCTCCCAGTTGGAAAAGTATAAAGCGAAGGCTCTTGCTGCTGGCAGAAAAATTGGCCTTCGTATCAATCCGGAATGTTCAACGCAAGTGGGGCATGAGATCTATGATCCTTGTTCGCCGGGCTCAAGATTTGGCGTCAAACGGGAGGATTTCCAGCCGGAACTGCTGGAGGGCATTTCGGGACTGCACTTTCATACCCTTTGCCAACAGAACTCGGACGATTTGGAGACCACGTTGAATGCGGTTGAAGACAAGTTCGGATCTTGGCTGCCGCAAATGGAATGGATCAATTTCGGCGGCGGTCACCATATCACGAGAGAAGACTACGATATCCCGAAGCTCGAAGCTTGCATAACGCGAATGCAAAATAAATACGGCTTGGAAGTATACCTTGAACCCGGAGAAGCCATCGCGCTTAACGCGGGCTATATGGTCACTTCCGTGTTGGATATCCATCGCAACGGCATCGATATTGCAATCGTGGACACGTCGGCTACTTGTCATATGCCGGATGTACTGGAAATGCCTTATCGTCCACCTCTGGTCGGTTCGGGCGAATTCGGGGAGAAGCCATACGCTTACCGACTCGGTGGTCCGACCTGCCTTACGGGCGATGTCATCGGAGACTATTCCTTCGATCAGCCTCTCAAGAGCGGCGACAGATTAGTATTTGAAGATATGGCGATCTACTCCATGGTCAAAACCAATACCTTCAACGGCATGCCGCTGCCGGCCATCGCTGTGCAGGATAAGGATGGGAATTGCCGCGTCGTGCGCGAGTTCGGTTATCAGGATTTTAAGATGAGACTAGCTTAATGAATAACCAAAGCCTTAACTCCGTTGGAAATTAAGAGTAAATATAACTTGGCTGAAGTCGGCCAAAAGGACATGTATCTGCTATTCGGCGTAAAATGGAAAGATTTCAAGCCGGAACTGCTTAGAAAGGTTGTGACAGCATAAAATGGACCACCGTAACACGCCGCTATTTACAGCTCTGAAAGAACATGCGGCGAGCAATCCCGTACAATTTCATATTCCCGGTCATAAAAAGGGCGTAGGAACTGACAGTGAGTTCAGAGAGTTTATAGGCGATAATGCCCTATCCATAGATTTGATTAACATTGCGCCGCTGGATGATCTCCATCAGCCTACCGGTGTTATTGAAGAGGCGCAAAAGCTTGCAGCCGACGCATTTGGCTCAGATTATACTTATTTCAGCGTACAGGGGACGAGTGGTGCCATAATGACCATGATTTTGTCTACATGCTCGCCTGGGGACAAAATTATCGTACCACGCAATGTGCACAAATCGATCATGTCCGCCATCATTTTCTCCGGCGCGAAGCCAGTATTCATATCTCCGGTTCGCGACGAGAATCTTGGAATCGATCACGGCATTACAACCAAATCCGTACAGCGTGCACTGGACCGCCATCCGGATGCCAAAGCGGTTCTGGTTATTAACCCGACATACTTTGGCGTATGCGCTAATCTGAAGGAAATCGTCGATCTTGCCCACAGCCGCCATGTTCCAGTGCTCGTAGACGAAGCGCATGGGGTGCTTATCCATTTCCATGAGGATCTGCCGATGTCCGCTATGGAAGCCGGTGCGGATATGGCCGCAACTAGTGTGCATAAGCTTGGGGGTTCTATGACACAAAGCTCGGTTCTCAACCTGAATACAAAAAACGGCTATGTGAATCCTCAGCGCGTGCAGACAATCATCAGTATGCTGACAACAACTTCTACTTCATACGTGCTGCTTGCATCATTGGATACATCCAGACGCAATCTAGCGATTAACGGCCATGACATGGCGCAAAGAACGATTGATCTTGCCCAAAAAGCCCGCCGCAGCATTAATGAAATGGAAGGTCTGTACTGCTTCGGGGAAGAAATCCTTGGGGACGAGGCCACCTTTGATTATGATCCGACCAAACTCACCATCCATGTCCGCCATCTGGGCATTACAGGCTTTGAAGCGGAAAACTGGCTGCGTGAGCATTATAACATTGAGGTCGAGCTCAGCGATATGTACAATATCCTCTGCCTGGTTACCCCGGGCGACAATGAGGAAACGGTATCGGTACTGCTTACAGCTCTCCGCGAGCTAGCTGGAACGTATTACAGCGTGAACACTGCAAATGAGCTAATCGTGAAGATTCCGGAAATTCCTCATCTCTCCTTGATTCCAAGGGATGCATTTTATGGAGATACCGAAGTCATTCCGTTCAAGGAATCAGCCGGTCGAATCATTGCCGAGTTCATATATGTCTATCCGCCGGGTATTCCAATCCTGCTGCCGGGCGAAGTGATCTCCCAGGACAACATCGATTACATTGTCGATCATGTGGATGTGGGGCTTCCGGTGAAAGGACCGGAGGATCGGTACATCCAAAATGTCAAGGTGATCGTGGAAACCGACCCGATTTCCTAAAATCTGCATACCGAGTGATAAGAATTGCGATACTGCACCTCTTACCATTACAGATTTCTAAGTGAGTTTTCAATAGAATGATCCAATAGAATATGTTAAGAGCGTGTTTTGAACTATCTTTTTTCAAAACACGCTCTTTTTTTGTTGTTCCTTATTAAGGACATTAAAATGTAAGGGATCAAAATTTAATTCAATGCTGCAGGTTTAGTCTGACCGCTAGGACACTCTACGTTGTTCCTGCTTCCTTATCCAGTCGGTTTGTTTGAGTCTAGAATTTCAAGGCGATTGACCACTGTTGTTATTGGTTCAAAGATGAACCGCTATTCCCGTGTGCTAATTCGACAATCCTCTGTATGCCTTCTCTCAATAGCTGTTCATTCAGATAGGAATAGCTGAGGCGTATCCATGATTTGTATTCCTTGAGCGGATCGCAAATCGCTCCAGGTACAAAGGTGATTGATTGCTTGATGCATGTACTAAGCAAACGTTCAATCTCCACCGTTTCCGGAAGCTTCACCCATAAGTTGAATCCACCTGCAGGGGAGTTCCACTGCCAGTCGGTAGCGGACAATTCCTGTTCTACGATATCTTTGCGAACCGCAAGCGCAATGCGAAGCTTCTTCAAATGCTGCTGCAACCGCTCGGAGAAAAAATAATGCAGAAAAATTTTCTGATTCACCAAAGGCGTCCCGCTGTCCGACAACAGTTTAGCTTTTATCAGGTAATTCATGATGGAAGGGCGGCACGCAACGATGGCGATGCCGAGGCCGGGAGCGATATATTTGCTGAAGCTGCGAAGATAAATGACCCATCCTGCCGTATCGTAAGCAAAAAGAGGAAGTGGCGGCTCTTCGCCAAAATAAATGTCGCGATAAGGATCGTCCTCTAATAGCAAACATTGATACCGCTCGGCAAGCTCAACGAGCCTTTTCCTTTGTTCGGCGGGTACGATATAGCCTGTTGGACTTTGAAAGGTAGGATTTAGATAAAATAGCCGCGGCTTGTAGGCTTGCATTAGCTTCTCTACCTGCTCCAGATCGTAACCGTACGGGTGGATCTCAACCGGAACGATAGCTGCGCCTTGTCTTCTGAAAATATCAATTGCCGTGCTGTAGGTAGGTCGCTCTAACATAACGGCATCTCTCGGCTTGACCAGTGCTCGGGCAACCAAATCCATGGCCTCCTGCGATCCACAAGTAATCAACAATTCGTCTGCTGATAAGTGAAACCGGTGGCAATCGGTAAAGTAACGGCACAACGCATCCCGCAGCTCCTGGTCTCCTTGCACGGTAAAATAGGTACCGAGCATTTTGGGATACAAATCGAACACTTGCTTCACATATTCCGAAAAATAAAGATTAGGGAGCAGGTTCGGATCGAGCAGCGATTTTGACAGTACATATTCGGCTTGCACCTGATGAATTTCAGAAAGATGGCTCTCATGCACGTAAGCGGATATGATCGGATTATGCAGCGAATCCACAGGAAGACTGCCGTTCAGTCTCACATAATAGCCGGATTTATCCTTCGCTTCAACGATCCGATTTTCTTTTAGTAGCTGATACGCTTTATAGACCGTCAGTCGATGTACATTGAATTCCATCGCCAGCGAGCGGATAGAGGGAAGTTTCTCATGCGGCTTCCATTCTCCGCGACGGATCCGATCCAGAATATAGTCATAGATTTGTTCAAACAGTTTGCCTGCATATCCGCTTGAAAGAACTTTTTTTCCCATATGTTTTGCCCCCAGGCTCATTAACCCGAAATTCGCACTTGCGCGTGTGTCTCTATTATACAGGGAATTCCTTCCTTCTGTTCTGGTCTTATCGATCTGTTCTGTTCACCTTCGTTTATGATGAAAAAAGGGGAGGCTAATCAATTCTGCTGGAAAAACCACGACGCTCATGAAAGAAGGTTCTCGGGATGAACAGAAACACTATATTAACGGGTATCACCTATTGTTTGATTCCTGTGCTGGCGTGGGGAGGCATGTTTCCCGTCATGCAAGTTGCCTTGAAGGTTCTCGATCCGTTCTATTTCACGACGATTCGCTACATTTGGGCTGGCCTCATTCTTTTGGGAATGCTGATCGTTTTCGAAGGGAAGGACGTGCTCCGATTGGAGGGACAATCGTGGAAATTATTATTTTTTGGCGCTGTAGGGTTTTCGGGATTCGGCTTTCTTACCTTTGTCGGACAACAGCTCAGCGGATCGTCAGGCGCAATCATTGCCTCCGTTATCATGACGTTAATGCCACTAATGACGACATGCGTAAATTGGGCTGTGCATAAAAGCAAACCCAAGCTATCTACTTTTGTTTCCATTTTCATTGCGCTTTCAGGCGCACTGCTGGTTATAACGAATGGAGATCCCTCCCTAATCGTACAGACCAAAGAGCACATTGGCGCCAGTCTGCTGATTATGCTCGGTGCTCTATGCTGGGTCATTTATACGTTGGGTGGCAGTAAATTTGTAGGCTGGTCGCCGCTTCGTTACACTGCTATGACAACATGCTTCGGAGCCTTGATGAATATTTTAATCGTGCTGTCGGCAACGGTTTTCGGAGCCTTGACGATGCCAAGCGCGAAGATGATCGGAAGCACAGGGGCGGAACTGCTGTATATGATCCTGATCGCAGGCGTACTTGCCGTGCTCACATGGAACGTCGGCAATAAAATGTTGAAGCCGGAGAACGGCATGTTATTTATGAATATCGTCCCTGTTACGACAGTCACGATTAGTGCCCTCCAGGGAGTTGAAGTCGGAAGATTGCAGTTGGCAGGGATTTTCATCGTGATCATCGCTCTAGTGATGAATAATTTGTTCCAGAGACAGAGGAAAGAAGCGGGTGAATATGCAAAATGACCATTCTTGAGCATTATCGGAGAGTGCTGAACGGAGAATTGGAGCAGTCTCCCGTCGAGAGCCTTATGGGACTGAAGTTAATTAGCGTAGAAGAGGGCGAGGCCACGTATGAAATGCAGGCTTCGGAACAACACGCGAATCCGCAAGGCACATGCAATGGCGGCATCATCGGCATTCTTGCGGACATGGCCATGGGTATTGCCTACGGCTCTACCTTGCAAGAAGACGAAACCTTCACCACGATCGAGATGAAAGTAAACTTTTTTAAACCTGTATGGAAATCCAAAATAAAGGCCCATGCTACGCTGTATAAGCGAGGACAGACCATCGGGTTTATCCACTGCGATATTACTGACGAGAACGGTAAACTTATCGCTCATGCCTCAAGCACTTGTATGACGTTAAGGGGCGATAAGGCACAAGGCAGGTAGGCCACAAGACATGCCCATGAAATGAGAAGAGATGGCTCCAATGACTCGCTGTTTATCTGGTGGCAGGACGGGTGCAGTAGGCGACGAACCTTTACAAGGGGAGGGAACTTAGCATGCTTGAAACAGTGCTCACGATTACTTCGATGCAGACGCCCGAAGAAGCTCGGGCCTTCAAAACACTTAACGAAGAATGGATCGCCCGAATCTTCACAGTCGAAGAGGCGGATCGGATACTCCTCGATAACCCGGTGGAGAATATCGTGAACAGAGGAGGAGACGTGCTCATCGCACGCGATAGTGATTCGATCGTTGGATGTGTTGCACTTGTGCCGACTGGTGCCGGGGTGTTCGAGCTATCAAAGATGAGCGTTACACCCGAGTTGAGAGGGCGCGGATACGGACGGGAAATCATCCATGCCGCCATTAACCGCGCACGCGGACTTGGCGCGACATCGATCTTTTTGGGCAGCAGCACCAAGCTACCGAACGCCATTCATCTATACGAATCGGTTGGATTCAAGCGTGTTCCTGTCGAGCAGATCGGACCCATGCCCTATGTAAGAGCGGATGTGTTTATGGATCTGGAACTAAAGTGAATACGGAGACAAAATTAACATTGGTAAAAAAGAGTGGAACCATGTAATTGTGCCGACCAAATAAAATTACAGGTCGGCACAATTTTTTTCTTGTGGAAACCTATTACTACCATAAAAAAACTAGTCACGCCAACGTCTTTGGGACGGATTTAATAAGCGATGCCGACACGGCTATTCTCATATCCTTCTTTATTTATCAAAGACCAGGCAAAATGAGCAGTATCCCCCACTGTAATTTTCGATCCGTTCAATGGTAGCACATCTACCTCTGTTCGGTACATGCCCGTTTTTTCGCCATTGATTAAATGGGTAGGACAAATAATCGTCCAGCATAGCCCACTATTTTTTAAGGCTAGATAAGCAGCTAAATGATCCTCGGCAGCTGTGGTACTTCTTCTTTTTGATTCTTCCGATTGGAACCGATAGATCTTCGGATTTGTGCGAGCTTGTAAAATACCCGCTGTTCCAATTGTAACGATTCGGCTTATCCCCTCTTTTTTCATATTTTTAATAATGGTTTGCATACTTTTCGACAACGTGCCATTCCCATCTGTTCCAAGAGCACTTATAACGATATCAACTTCCTTTAACGCCTTCTTCACATCATGTTCATCTAATACATTTCCCTCGATGATCTGTAGATTCCTATGCGAAACTGCAAGCTTATTCTGATCACGCACTAAGACCGTAATATCATGCGAATCGTGTAATGCTAGTTTCAGCAGCTCTGATCCAACTCTCCCAGTTGATCCCAATATACATATTTTCATTTTTCCTTCTCCCTTACTCTCTATTCTTTCTTTAAAAGTGGTAGAGACCGTTGGTTCATGCCATGGGCCAGATGATGAAGACCTTGCAAAGCAAAGCAGCATCTGAATGTGCCTATTTTGATAGCGGACACGTTTGAATCATCTCAATAAACCCGCATGCTGCCATGGAAAGCGGCATGTTGCGCATAATCATAATCCCCACGTGAGATGGCGGCAGCCGCACGTCCAATTGAATCTCGAAGAGGGTACCCTCCTCCAGCTCTTTCGACACAAATTCTCTCGTCACGTATGAAATTCCGAGTCCTTTTCGAGCAAACTCGATGAGAAGATCCACGCTTCCGACCTCAATTTTAGGTGCGAGCTTATAGCCGTAGCTTTGAAATAATTCCGTAATGGTCATTCGTGCCCTGCTATTGCGCGAGAACAGGATAATTGGGTACTGGAGCAGCATATCCAGCGTTAAAACCGCATCCTTGAGCTCGGCATAACGTGTCCCCGCTACGAAGCATTCCTGCAACTGGAAAGTCTCCCTCACTTCAAGTTGGGTATCGACGATAGGCATACGGATGACGCCTAAATCAATTTTCCCTTCTTTTAAGAAGGAGATGATTTCCGGCGTAGTTCCATGATTCAGGTGAAGTCTGATCCCGGGATGCTTCTCATGAAAGTCCTCTAAGTAAGGGAGCAAATAGTGCTTGAACAGCGAATCGCTTCCGCCGATCCGCAGCTCGCCGCTGTCCAGATTTTTAAGTGCTTTCATTTTTTCTTCGGCCAACGATATTAAGATCTGTGACTGCTCAATATAGGAATACAGGATGGTGCCTTCTCTCGTCAGCCCAACGCCCTTGGAATTCCGGTAAAACAAAGTGACGCCAAAGCTGTTTTCAAGCTGTTTGATGGCGTGGCTGACGCTAGGTTGGGTTAGAAATAAGGCCTTGGCAGCCTGAGTCAAGCTGCCTGTTTTCGCAGCCCAATAAAAAACCTTGTACAATTCGTAATTTATACTCATAGATGTGGTCTATAGCTCCTGTGAAATATATTTATTACTTGTATAGATGATATTCGTATTATAGTGGAACTACGAAATAGAAACCAGAGCTTGATTAAGAGAGCACTGCTTGAAGGAGAGAGAAACATGGAGCCGACCACTTTTGTTTTGTTTGGAGCGACAGGGGATTTAGCCAAAAGAAAAATATACCCTGCCCTTTACAACTTGTATATCGATCGGAAGCTGCCGCAATCATTCTCTTTATTTGGTCTTGGGAGAAGAGAACTGTCTGATGAATCGTTTCAGGCAAATGTCGAGCAGTCTATCCGTACTTTTTCCAGACGCGAAGCGAACAATTCTGCGTTAATCAAAGATTTTTTGAGCGCATTCCGTTACAGCGTTCTTCATATAGATCGCAAAGAAGATTATAGGCAGCTGCTGCAACTGATTGAACAGAGAGAAGAAGAGCTGCACATTCCGCCGAATCGCCTGTTTTATTTATCTGTCGGACCTGAATTTTTTGAAACGATCACAGCGAGCATTAAGGAAAGCGGGCTCGGTTCCGCGAATGGCTGGAAGCGTCTCGTGATCGAGAAGCCATTCGGCCATGATTTGAAATCTGCTCGGGATTTAAACCAGACGCTGAGCAAATCATTTGCGGACCATGAAATTTACCGAATCGATCATTATCTCGGCAAGCCGCTAATCCAGAAGCTTGAGATTTTGCAGCAAAATCCGGTTCTTAATGCCTTATGGACGAATCGTTATATTGCCAACGTGCAAATTACGGCAAACGAGACCGTCGGTGTAGAGGAAAGAGCGGGTTATTACGATCATGTAGGTGCCGTAAGAGACATGTTTCAAAACCACATGCTGCAATTACTGATGATGCTGACGAGTCATCTTCCAATCAATAGCGACTCGGAAATGGTGCGCTTTAAGAAGAAAAAGGTGATGGAAGCTCTCGAGCCGCTGCAAAAAGAGGAAGTGAGCGCGAGCATTATCCGCGGGCAGTACAAAGCAGGAACCGTTCAAGGTAAGCCGGTAATCGGCTATATTTCCGAACCAGGGATCGCTTCTACTTCCATGAACGATACGTTTATTGCCGCTAAATTGGAGATCAATGATTTCTTTTGGCGCGGCGTTCCTTTTTATATCCGTACAGGCAAACGAATGAAAGAGAAATCAACGCGAATTGTAATTGAGTTCAAGGATCTGTTAACGAAGTCCTCACAGGCAAATACAGAAGGAAAATCGCCTAACCTTCTGGTATTTGAAATTAGTCCTAACGAGGGCATTACGCTGCAATTAAATACAAGAGATCCTTTGCATAAAGGGGAGTTCAAGCCCCTTCAGATGAACTTTCATGAGAGCAAGGGCGATGTTCCCGAAGCTTACGAAAATTTGATTTACGATGCATTGCAAGGAGATCCTACGTTCTTCGCACATTGGGATGAAGTCGAATTGTCGTGGCAATGGGTTCAACCGATCCTGGAAGCATTCGAGGAGAATCTGGTTCCACTTCATCGGTATGAAGCGGGTACTTATGGACCTGCCGAATCCGATGCGTTGTTGGCGCAGGACGGCTATCATTGGTGGTTCGATGACAAATCAGAAGGAAATATTAAAGCGGAAGAAGGAGAACAATATGCTTACCAAGGAAACCATTGATCAATTATCCATCGATACGATCCGAACGTTGTCTATCGATGCTATCAACCGTGCCAATTCCGGTCATCCGGGGCTGCCGATGGGAGCGGCGCCGATGGCATACGCCCTTTGGTCCAGACTGTTAAATCACAATCCCAGCCATGCCAAATGGTTTAACCGCGACCGCTTCGTTCTTTCTGCGGGTCACGGATCTGCCTTACTCTACAGCCTGCTGCATTTGTCGGGATATCAGGTGTCGCTTGACGATTTAAAACAGTTTCGCAAGCTGAACAGCAAAACGCCAGGGCATCCCGAATATGGGCATACAGATGGCGTAGAAGCGACAACTGGACCTCTGGGACAAGGGTTGGCGATGGCAGTGGGGATGGCGATGGCTGAATCTCATTTAGCCTCGAAATTCAATCAAGATGGTTTCCCGGTAGTCGATCATTATACGTATGCGCTTGTCGGAGACGGCTGCTTGATGGAGGGAATCTCTTACGAGGCGATGTCCATGGCAGGACATATGAAGCTTGGAAAGTTAGTCGTATTGTATGATTCCAACGACATCTCGTTGGACGGAGAGCTTAATCTCTCCTTCGGCGAAAATATGCAAAAAAGAGCGGAATCGGCCAATTGGGAATATATCCGGGTCGAGGACGGCAATGATATTTCCCAGATTACCGAAGCGATCGCGGCAGCTAAGCAAAATGATGCCCAGCCGACGCTTATCGAAATTCGGACGATTATCGGTTACGGCAGCAAGGTAGCGGGAACGAACAAAGTACACGGCAATCCACTGGGCAAAGAAGAGGCGAAGGCGACCAAGGAAGCTTACGGCTGGAAGTATGAGGAAGAGTTCACCGTTCCGGAAGAAGTCAAAGCGCATTTCGAGCAGCTGAAACGTAAGGGCGAGGCCAAGGAAGAAGCGTGGAACAAATTGGTCGCTGCCTATAAAGCGCAATATCCTGCGGAGGGTAAGGAGCTTGAGCAAGTCATCGACGGCTCCGTGTCGATTGAGGCCGCGGATATCCTTACGTTCGACACTTCCAAATCGATTTCTACCCGCGTAGCAAGCGGCGAAGCGATAAATCATTACGTAAAAACCGTTTCTTCGATTTTTGGAGGAAGTGCGGATTTATCGCATTCGACGATGACGGACATCAAAGGAGAGCAAAAGTTTGCCGTGGAGTCTTACTCGGGACGCAATATATACTTTGGCGTTCGTGAGCATGCTATGGGTGCAGCCGGCAATGGCATGGCCCTGCATGGAGGTGTAAAGCCATTCGTAAGCACCTTCTTCGTATTCAGTGATTATTTGCGTCCGTCTATTCGTCTGGCTGCGCTGCAAAAACTACCTGTGATTTATGTGTTTACCCATGATTCCATTGCTGTTGGGGAAGATGGACCTACGCATGAACCCGTCGAGCACTTGGCTGCGCTGCGCACCATTCCGGGACTTACGGTCATTCGTCCGACCGATGCCAATGAAGCGGCAAGCGCATGGGCGTACGCTCTACAGCAAAATGAAGGTCCGGTAGCCTTAGTGCTGAGCAGACAAAATCTGCCTGTATATGAAGCGACCAAGGCCAATGTTGAAGGGGTAGCCAAAGGCGCTTATGTCTTGAGCGAAACGGGCGGTCAGCCGGATGTCATTCTGATCGGAACCGGATCCGAGGTTTCTCTGGCCATGAACGCAAAGGCGGAGCTGGAACGGGACAACATTTCCGTACGCGTCGTTGCCATGCCGAGCAGAGAGCTGTTCGATCGTCAACCCGATGAGTACAAGCAGAGTGTTCTTCCTAATTCCGTTACGAAGCGGGTGGCCATTGAAGCGGGCATTTCGTTAGGCTGGGATCGTTACACGGGGCAAGGCGGAAAAGTACTGTCGATCGATACATTTGGCGCATCCGGATCTGGTACGGATGTTATGGAATACTTTGGTTTCTCCGTCAATCAAGTGGTTCGCCTTGCGAAGGAATTAATGAATTAATAATAAATTAGCAACAAAATAATGGAGGAGGTACTTACCTATGAAATTCTTTATCGATACTGCAAATGTGGAAGACATCAAAAAAGCATATAAAATCGGCATCTTATCCGGTGTTACGACGAATCCGTCGTTGGTCGCCAAGGAAGGTGTGAAATTTGAAGATCGAATCGCCGAGATTCTGCGGGAAGTACCCGGAGTTGAATCGGTCTCCGCTGAAGTAACGCCTGATGCGGTGACAGCTGAAGAAATGATTGCGCAAGCGGACGAACTAATCAAAATCAATAATAATGACAAAAACATCACGATCAAGCTTCCGATGACGCTCGCTGGACTTGAAGCTTGCCGCTACTTGAGCGACAAAGGCGTGAAAACGAACGTGACGCTGATTTTCACTGTGAATCAAGCTTTGCTGGCCGCTCGTGCAGGTGCGACCTATGTCTCGCCATTCCTTGGCCGCTTGGATGATATATCGGAAGACGGCGTCCAGCTCGTAACGAAAGTCGCTGAATTGTTCCGAGTGCATAACTTGGATACGCAAATTATCGCGGCATCTGTCCGCCATCCGGATCACGTGACACGCGTAGCAATGGCAGGCGCGCATATAGCCACGATTCCATTTGCGGTGATCGAACAAATTTCCAAGCATCCCTTAACGGATCAAGGCATTGACAAATTCGCTGCCGATTGGAAAAAAACAGCAGGAATTTAAGCTGCGATTAAAATATACAAGATCAATATGTTTGTGATGCTGGGCAAGTCTGGTTTCGAAGCGCAAAAAGCCGGGCTCATCAAACGTTTATCTACAAAGAGAGAGAAATGACAGGGAGGGAATTGCAATGAAAAAACAGCAAATCGGCGTAGTAGGCTTGGCCGTCATGGGGAAAAACCTAGCCTTAAATATAGAAAGCAAAGGGTTCTCAGTTGCAGTATACAATCGTTCGCCAGAGAAAACGAATGAGCTTCTGGAGGAGGCGCAAGGCAAGAATTTCGTCGGCACGTACAGCGTCGAAGAATTCGTCCAATCGCTCGAGACGCCGCGGAAAATTCTAATTATGGTCAAAGCGGGACAACCGACAGACGATACCATCAATCAGCTTGTTCCTTACCTGAGTCAAGGGGATATTCTTATCGACGGCGGGAACGCCTATTTCCCAGATACGCAAAGAAGAAATAAAGAGCTGCAAGCCAAGGGATTCCGTTTTATTGGCGCAGGTGTCTCGGGCGGCGAAGAGGGAGCGCTAAACGGCCCCGCGATTATGCCGGGCGGGCAAAAAGAGGCGTATGAACTGGTAGAGCCAATCCTGACCGCCATTTCGGCCAAAGTGAACGGCGATCCCTGCTCGACTTATATCGGAGAAGACGGTGCCGGCCATTATGTCAAAATGGTGCACAACGGCATTGAATACGGCGATATGCAGCTCATCGGCGAAGCGTATCATCTGCTCAAAGATGTATTGAACGTAAATACCGAGCAGCTGCATGACATTTTCTCCGAATGGAACAAAGGCGAACTGGATAGTTATTTGATTGAAATAACAGCCGATATTTTCTCGAAGACTGATCCGGAGACCGGCAAGCCAATGGTGGATGTCATCCTCGATTCGGCAGGACAGAAAGGAACGGGGAAATGGACGAGCCAAAGCGCATTGGATCTGGGAGTTCCATTGTCCATTATTACTGAATCCGTGTTCGCACGGTTTATCTCCGCAATGAAAGAAGAACGCGTGGCCGCAAGCATGCAGCTGAAAGGCCCTGCGGCGTCAAGCTACGACGGCGATCCCAAGGAATTTATCGAGGCTGTTCGCAAAGCTTTGTATGCCAGCAAAATCGCTTCGTATGCGCAAGGCTTTGCGCAAATGAGAGCTGCTTCCGACGCATACAATTGGGATCTGAACTATGGAGGCATCGCCATGATCTTCCGCGGTGGATGTATTATCCGCGCAAGGTTTTTACAAAATATTAAGGATGCATACGACCGGAACCCGGATTTGAAAAACCTGTTGTTGGACGAATACTTCAGTGAGATTATTGCTAACTATCAGGAAGCTTGGAGAAAAGTCGTATCGATTGCCGTAACTAGAGGAATTCCGGTTCCTGCTTTCGCTTCCGCCTTAGCTTATTATGACAGCTATCGGACAGAGAGACTGCCGGCTAATTTGCTGCAGGCACAGAGGGATTATTTTGGGGCGCATACGTTTGAGCGGCTTGATCAAAAGGGGAGTTTCCACTTTCAATGGATGGAAAACAATGAACAATAAGTGATTTTTTATTGTGTAGCAATCCTTTAACCTTATATAAAAGAATAATTCAATAGAATATGTTAAGAGCGTGTTTTGATCAATCTTTTTCAAAACACGCTCTTTTTTTATGTATGGATTTGGAACGTGAAAACAGAGCAAACTTTGATAAAATAAACAAACAACAGCTTGAGATAACGGGAGGTAGTTTCCAATAAACGGAGATTTCACAATGCTGCTTCAGCTCTTTGAGCGGGCAGCATTATTGCTCATTATTTTGTTTTTCTTAACTCGTATTCCGAGCTTTAAGCAGATTCTGCAAAAGGAATCACTGACAACGAAGGAGTTCGCCGTCGTGACGCTTCTGTTCTGTACCTTTGCACTATTCGGTACCTACTCAGGCATCGATGTGGAAGGCTCGCTCGTCAACGTACGGATCATCGTAATTACGGCAGGGGGAATTTTGTTTGGGCCTTGGGTCGGTCTAGTCGTGGGCGTGGTGTCCGGAATCCATCGTTATTTGATCGATATCGGTGGGGTGACCTCGATTCCATGTCTCATCACGAGTATTATTGCGGGGCTGGTGTCTGGGTATATTCATCTTCGAACACCTAAAGCAAAACGTTGGTTTATCGGGATACTTGCTGGGATGGCTTGCGAAGCCTTAACGATGCTGTTGATCATATTCATGGCGCACCCTACAACCTTAGGCTATGAGATTGTAACCAGAATAGCAACACCGATGATTCTAGGGCAATTGAATGTGGGATTGATCATTTTGTTGATTCAGAATGTAGAAAGTGAGCGGGAAGGAATCGCCGCGCTGCAAGCGAAGTTGGCGTTGGACATTGCGAATAAGACATTGCCCTATTTCCGCTCCATCAATACCGAATCCTTGCACAAGATCTGCTCCATTATTAAAGAAGACATTCAAGCTGATGCAGTGGCGATTACGGATGCCTCGAGCGTGCTCGCTTATGTCGGTTTTGGGGAAGACCGCTATCAATTCCGGCATGAAATCATCAGTGATATGACCAAACAGACGATACGGAGCGGGGAGTTCATGATAAGCAACCATGCGTTGGACGATGCGATGCCCGGCATTCAATCCTTACTTATTATTCCGCTGAAAGAGCGGGAAGAAGTGACGGGGACCTTGAAGATTTATTATCGGAAAGCGCATAAAATTACCTATCCGCTGCAGACTATGGCCGTCGGTTTGTCCCAGATCATCTCGACATTAATGGAAGTTTCTCGTGTGGAAGAGATTAAGGAGATGGCGAATAAAGCGGAGCTCAAGGCGCTGCAGACAACGATTCAGCCTCACTTTTTGTTCAATGCGCTAAATGCGATTGGATCCTCGATCCGAACTAGACCGGATCAAGCGAGGGAACTGATCGTCAATTTATCCGGATATTTGCGTTATAATTTGGAGCTAACGGATGAATTGATCGATATCCATAAGGAGCTAGAGCAGGTTCGGAATTACGTAGAGATTGAAAAAGCACGCTTCGGAAATCGGCTGCATGTCGTTTATGATGTGGATGAAGTCGCCGTGAAGATTCCGAGTCTCATCATTCAACCGTTAGTGGAGAATGCGATTGTCCACGGCATATTGAAGGAGAGAGGACCTGGAACGGTCACTATCTATGTCAAAGATACAGAAGAGTACATTCGGATTGGCGTGCGGAATACTGGCGTGGGTATCCGTGAAGATATCATCAATCAGGTGATAGAGGAGCGCGTTCCACCGAATCATATTGGTCTGTTCAATGTGTATAAGCGTGTGAAGCTCATTTTCGGGCATGGTGTTACAATGGAGCGGCTAGATCAAGGAACGAATATCTTTTTTGACATACAGAAGGAGACACGATGAGAGCAATAATTGTGGAAGATGAAGTTTTGGCCAGTGAAGAGCTGGAGTATTTGATTACCAAACATAGCCGCATTGAAATCGTGGAGCGATTCGAAGATGGCCTTGATGTGCTTAAATTTCTGCAGGAGAAGGAAGTCGATGCGATTTTTCTCGATATTAACATTCCATCCCTGGATGGGATGCTGCTCGCGACGAATATCAGTAAGTTCGCGCATAAACCGTATGTTATTTTTACAACAGCGTATAAGGAACATGCAGCCCAAGCTTTTGAACTGGAAGCTTTTGATTATATCTTGAAACCCTACGACGAGAACCGGATTGCCGCGATGCTGCGTAAGCTGGAGACCGCCTTCGAACGGGATGTGCAGCAAGGTGGAAGTTCAAACCCTCCGGACAGCAGGCAGAGATCTGAGGAGAAACGCATTAATCTGTTGAAAAATGATAAGTATATCGTAACGGATAGCGATGACATTTACTACGCGGAAGCACAAGAGAAAGTGACGAACGTATTCACGAAGAGCGGTACCTACACGATGCCGATGAGTATTTCAGACTTTCATGCCATGCTGCCTCAAGATCGATTCTATCGTTGTCATCGTTCCTATACCGTCAATTTGTCTCAAATTCATGAAATCGTTCCATGGTTCAACAATACCTACCTGCTGCGTCTACGTGATATGGATGCCAAAGTGCCCGTCAGCAGAAGTAAAGTTAAAGAATTTAGGCAGTTGATGCATATATAAATGCAGTTCATTCCGCAATCCCGTCATTTCATGTCGCTTATAGCTCGAGAAAGCGTTTTATCTTGTAAGATAAGGGTGTAAAAAGCAAAGCGTAAGAGCTTTCACTTCCCTGCAGATAAAACACAACTCTTGATCATAGCAGAATGGAAAGAGGGATCTATCATGAGAACGCATCAAGCAACTGGGTCGCAAGTAAATCGATGGATGATCGTCCTTGGAACAATCATTGTACAAATGGGATTAGGAACCATATATACGTGGAGTTTATTTAATCAGCCGTTAGCTGACAAATTTGGATGGGAGCTTAGCTCCGTATCAATAACGTTTTCCATCACTAGTTTTGCACTGGCTTTCTCGACATTGTTTGCCGGTAAAATTCAGGATCGTATCGGAATTCGGCGTATGACAATGATTGCAGGTGCTGTTCTCGGTGCAGGGCTAATCGCTAGCTCTCAGGTTTCATCGTTGTGGATGTTATACTTACTTGCTGGTGTGGTTGTTGGTTTTGCGGATGGCACAGCATATATCACATCACTATCGAATTTAATTAAATGGTTTCCTGAACGCAAAGGATTAATATCGGGAATCTCGGTAGGAGCTTTTGGGACAGGCAGCTTGGTTTTTAAATATATCAATGCGAATTTCATCAATACGATGGGTGTCTCCTATGCATTTCTGGTCTGGGGATTGATCGTGATGGTGATGGTAATTGCCGGTTCGTTCTTAATCAAAGAAGCCGTAATTACGGAAACCCCTGCGAACGCAAATACGGGGTCGCAGAGTGGGCGGAATTACACAGTCAAAGAAATGCTGCGTACGAAAGAAGCGTATATGCTCTTCCTTATTTTATTCACAGCTTGTATGAGTGGATTGTACCTGATTGGTATCGTCAAAGACATCGGGGTGCAACTTGCTGGTCTTGATATCAGCACAGCAGCGAATGCGGTAGCTATGGTGGCGATTTTCAATACGGCCGGCCGGATCATTCTCGGCGCATTGTCTGATAAAGTAGGACGTATGAAAGTTGTAGCGGGAGCGCTTTTTGCGACGGCATTGTCAGTCATGGCTTTAAACTTCGTACCTTTGAACCTGGGCATCTTCTTCACCTGTGTCGCGGTAATTGCATTCTGTTTTGGCGGTAATATCACAGTCTTCCCCGCGATTGTGGCAGACTATTTCGGCTTGAAGAATCAAAGCAAAAACTACGGAATCATTTATCAAGGATTCGGGTTAGGTGCCTTGGCTGGTTCGTTCCTTAGTGCTTTGTTCGGTGGTTTTCAAATTACCTTTACAGTCATTGCGGTCTTGTGTATGCTCTCGTTCCTGATTGCGATCTTTATCTCCGTACCTAGCCAACGTAATCAGTCGAAGAAGAACCAAGAAGTGAAACCAGTAGTAAATCAAGAAGTGCTAAAACCGCGTTACAATGTGGGATAATCGCAGTGGAACCTCCTATTGATAGGAAAGGTCACTGAAAAGTGTTAGAAAATCAAACAGGTGTCTTTCGCACAGATAAGCGGTGCAAAGACGCCTGTTTTTTGTTGAATAAGGAGATAGAAGATCAAAGCAGCTCTAGGGGATATTGCAAAAGGCAATGAGATGAAATCGGATCTCAAAGTAATGGCGAATGCTAGTGACAATATTCATCTAGAAGGAGAGTTGTCCCAGCCTGCTGCAAGGTTCAATGTTGGTTACGACAAGGAAAAACAACGAGTGTATAATGCAACCATCTATTATCAAATCAAAGATAAGGATCTTGCGTTGGATCCAGCCGTTCTTAAGAAGGTCAATGCCTTCATCGCGAAGTTCGAGGATAAGAAATATCCATTAACATTCAGCGCATTATGGAGAGTAAAATCGCCATATCGAGATAATGAGCCGCGAAATTACTGGGTATTCTGGGGGACAGCATCGCTGGATATCGATCTCGACAAAGGGAACAAAATCATCGCTAGACAAAGCTATTCCTCAGCCCAAGTAGACAAAAAATTGTTGAATAAAGCTGCTAACGCAATTAACCAATTAAGTAGAGAAAAAGTAAATCTTGTTCACGCGGAGCGGGTAAAGGATGAAGTCGCCGGCAGCTATTTTTGGCATTTTGAAGATTACTACGATCATCATAGAGTCAAGATTGACGCAATAACAAATCAAGTGTTGGAAGTCGATACGATTTATAGGGATTGGACGAGCGACAAAGATTTTGCCAAATCCTTTGCCAAACCCAAATATACTCCAAAACAAGCGATTTCTGCAGCAAGCGGTAAAGTTAAATCTATATTCAATGTCAATTTGGCCGGATATAAAGTTACCGTTAAATTTAATGAATATACATTCAAGAAAGACAAACAGCCTACAATCGTGGGCAAGATCAATAAGGAAGGGAAATTTTATTCCTTTTCTCTTACGCCTTAAGCGGGAGCGCTACTGTCAGCAGAAAATAAAGTATTAGACTGTCGCTGTTTCATTGATCAACATAAAAAAAGTGTAGAGAAAGAATACCTCTTTCTCTACACGGGGAAAACTCAGACTCCGAGTTCTTATTCATTAAAAATCAAAATTATCTGGGTCTGGACCTACACGATGGTTCTGATTTAATCCATCAATGATCTCCATTTCCTCTTTCGTCAGTTCAAAGTCAAACACATTTGCATTTTCAACAATTCGGTGCTCTTTTGTTGATTTTGGAATCGTAACAACCCCGTTTTGCAAATCCCAACGCAAAATAACTTGAGCAATAGATTTATTATGCTTGTTCGCAATTCCCTGAATAACTTCGTTGTCCAGCAACTGACCTTGCATCAATGGTGACCATGCTTCAAACTGAATATCGTTGGTTTGGCAAAATGCTTGCAGCTCTTTTTGCGTTAAGCGCGGATGGTATTCTACTTGGTTGATCATCGGCTTAATTTCAGCATCCTTCATCAAGTCTTCCAAATGATGAATTTGGAAATTACTTACACCAATTGCTTTTACGCGGCCTTCTTTATAAAGAGTCTCCAACGCTCTCCACGCATCTTTATATTTTCCTTCAACTGGCCAATGAATCAAATACAAATCCAAATACTCTAAACCGAGTTTCTTCAAGCTTGTTTCATAAGCAGCAATCGTAGATTCGTATCCCAAATCTGCGTTCCAAACCTTAGAAGTGACAAATAGCTCTTCTCTTGAAATGCCTGCTTCTTTTAAGCCATCTTGGATCCCTTGGCCAACGCCTTCTTCATTGCCATAAATCGCTGCTGTATCTACACTGCGGTATCCATGTTTAATCGCTGTTTTTACTGCGTTCACCAATTCAGGGCCTTCTTCGACTTTGAAAACTCCAAGTCCAAACCAAGGCATTTTCACGCCGTTATTCAAAGTTGTTGTATCTTGCAAATTTTTTGCCACCATAATGAAAACCTCCAAAAATTTTTATTAGATTTTGCTTGTTTGATCTTTTCGTTCCATAGCTCTGCTAAATCCAGTTAAGACTGTAGCCGCTAATACCATAAGTGCTCCAATCCAAGTTGTATGGATAAGTCCTATCGAGTCTGTAACAACACCGCCTACAAAGGAACCTATCGCAATCCCGGCATTAAATGCAGCAATATTGATTGCCGATGCCACATCAACTGCACTAGGAACAAAGCGCTCAGCCAGTATTACAACATAGACTTGCAAGCCTGGCACATTCATAAATGCTAACAGCCCCATCAACAGAATCGTTATCAATCCAGCCACTTTAAATGGTGCTGTAAACATCAAAATAAATAAGACGACTGCTTGTACGATAAACATATAGAACAATGCACCAATTGGGTTTTGATTCGATAACTTACCTCCAATCATATTCCCAATCGCAATCGCGATACCGTAAGCTAACAAAATGATAGCTACCGTTCCTTCTTTAAACCCAGTGATGTCTTGAAGCAAAGGTGATAAGTAGGTAAAGACGACAAATGTTCCGCCATATCCTAATGCTGTAATGATGAACAAAAGCAATAACCGACCATTTGTCACTAGTTTAAGCTGATCACGAAAAGAAGTTTTTACTCCTTGACGCAAATTAGATGGAACAAGAATGCTATTTGCAATTATGGCAATAACACCAATGATAACAATAGTAATAAAGGCTGTTCTCCAACCTAGCTGCTGTCCAATAAATGTCCCAAATGGAACACCAGTTACCGTAGCGACAGTAAGACCTGTAAACATAATGGAAATCGCACTAGCTCTGCGGTCTTCTGGAACTAAATCGGCAGCAATTGTCGATCCTATTGACATGAAGACCCCATGTGAAAATGCGGAGATCACACGTGCTACTAGCAATATCCCGATTGTCGTGGAGAGTGCAGCAACAGTATTGCCGATAATAAAGACAATCATGATCCAAAGTAATAACTTCTTACGTGACATACTTGATGTCAAAGCTGTCAAAATCGGAGCTCCAAACGTTGCTCCTAACGCATATAAGGACACCGTTAATCCGGCCGTTGTTACGGGAATACGTAAATCATTTGCAATAAGCGGCAGCAACCCGACACTGATGAATTCAGTTGTCCCGATTGCAAAAGCACTTACAGCCAAGGCAAGCAATGCTAACATGCTTTGCTTTTTACTTAGTTCCATATTATCTCCTCCTTTTTTCTGTTATATAAATGGGAACTTTCTTTCCAGCGAATAATAAATTTTGAAGTGCATCCGTCTCAAAATGTTATATTGATTTTTAAGAAAGTATGGTATTCATCGGCCGGCAAATGTTATTATGAGATATATCGTCCATAAAGAAAAGTACGCACTTTTAAGTTATATAGAAACCTAAAAGTAACATAGGTACTTTTTAGTGCCTATAAGAAGGAGGAGAACCAAGATGCAAAAAAAGAAATACAATATCTCTGTTGAAGCGACATTAGAAGTCTTAGGTGGCAAGTGGAAATGTGTGATTCTATGCCATCTGACTCACGGGAAAAAACGGACAAGCGAATTAAAGCGCCTCATGCCAAATATCACCCAAAAAATGCTTACCCAACAGCTGCGCGAGCTTGAAGAGGATGGGGTCATCAATCGTATCGTGTACAATCAAGTTCCACCAAGAGTGGAATACGAGCTTAGTGAATATGGACAGAGCTTAGAAGGGATTCTAAGTGCACTATGTGCATGGGGTGAAAAGCATTTAACGAGAGTATATGGAGATAAGTTTGCTGTTTTAGAAGATAGTGTGTTGAATGAACAGCTTAAGTAAGGGGATATTCGGAGTTTGGTTATGTAGATAGAGGACATATGTGTAAGAACCAATAAATGAGAAGGGCTTTGCTTTCCGCAATGGAGGCAGAGCCCTTTTTATATACCGGCCTTCAGGCTGGCTCTAAGTCGGTACTAATAGAACGGCTCGAATCATACTCATATAAAAAAATATGAAGGGGTGCTCCGTTATTTGATGAAAGTTAAGGTTGGCTTACGGCCCATTGTAAGCAAGTTAAATATGCCCACTGTTTTGAAAACAGCGATCCTTCCGGGTGAATCAATTGAAAGATTATTTATTGCAACTCAAGTAGGTGAGATCTTTTACATAGGGGACGGGGATATAAAAACTTTTTTAGATATTCGCTCACGAATCATAACACTAGGTGTCTCTAATGGTGGGTATGATGAACGGGGATTGATAGGGCTAGCCTTTCACCCTGATTTTTATTTTAATGGTCTGTTTTATCTCCATTATTCAGTAGCGGGAACCCAAGGCCCTGGTTCTCTTCCAGGTGAATTTGAATCTTTTAAGCCGAACCCGTGTGATCCTAAAACCCTAAACTTGAAGTGGTTAAATAGAGAAACGCATTATGATCATATTGATACCGTTGAGGAATGGATTCTACATGCGAATGGACAACCTCAAAAACGGCGGACATTACTAAATATAAGAAGACCATTTTTAAATCATAATGGCGTCAATAGCTTAAACTTCTCACCTGAAACAGGAAAACTTATTTTGACAACCGGAGATGGCGGATCAGGCTATGATCCATTTAATTTAAGCCAAACGGATATGGAAATCGCGGGTAAAATCATTGAAATTGATATTTCCAAACCTACATTTATCGATAATCCGCCCGTAGTTACACGTTTTAATGAGCTGCCTGTGTCTATTCAGGAAACACTTACGGTAATGGCCAAAGGGGGCCGCAATCTGCCAGGAATTGCATTTCAAAGGGTATCTTATAATCAGTACATCAAATACGTAGGAAGTGTCGGACAGGATCTCGTAGAGTCAATTTTTGCATTCATTCATTATAAACCCATACCGGTTACTCAGCTTGTTCAAGCTTCTTCGACTTTGACGAATTCTGTACTTGACCAAGAAGGATTTATTAACTTTGGCTGGCGAGGGTGGGAAGGCGCTTTTCCTACTTCGTTCATTACAGGCTGTTCTGCAGATCCGGCTTTGGATGAGAAGACAATTTCTTATTACGATGAAGCGATCACAACTTCAGTGCGGCGTCTTCCGCCCCTCATTAGTTATTTTCATAAAGATCCCCGAACCGATAAGTTTGGAGGAACTGCCCTTACTGGGGTCCAGACCTATATGGGAAATGCAATCCCCGGTTTAACGGGAAGTGTTGTGTTTACCGATCTCGCCAGAAATGAAGGATCTCCCCCTCCAGTTAGAGGAGTTTTAGCTTATACCAGGGTAAGAACAGATTGTAAACAAAGTGATTTTAGTGTGATTGAAACGGATTATGATTTTGGGTCTCAATCCGCTTATTATGTTAGTTTGGGATCGAATCTGAGTCAATCCAGACTGTATTTAGGGGTTTATGGTTCTGTAAAAGTGGCTGATCGGCACCAAGGAACTGTGTTTGAGATTGTTCCATAGTTCGTAACTCTTGTTCGGGTTGACCTCACTAATGCAAAGCCGACACTCACCAATCCTCCATATAAGGCGTATCCTAGGGCAGAAGGTTCTTCTTTATAAATGATAATCGGTATTGTCCATGTTCTTATTTGATAAATTACTGAAAATATTGCAGCGGATATGGTAAAATTGGAATTGGTATCAAAAACCAATTTTCTTTTAAAGGAGAGAGCTTCTCATGATTATCAAATTCATTCGTTTACGTTAATTTGAAGCATAGTTCAACTACTCTCATTATTTTTTTTTGAAAGATGTATGGGTTTATTTGAGTGTGCTTTTTTAAATAAATAATTCGAATGAAATGAGGAGTACTCATGAGTGAAAAGATAAGAAAAATCAATGGAATTGAGATATGCACAGAGAGTTTTGGCAGTCCAACTCATCCACCCGTCCTGTTGATTATGGGAGCCATGTGTTCTATGGTTTATTGGGATGATGAATTCTGCCAATGTTTGGCTGACTCGGGCCGTTATGTGATACGATTTGATAACCGAGATGTGGGACGTACAACGACCTATCCACCGGGGAAGTCCCAATATTCCGTGGCAGACATGGCTGATGATGCAGTTGGGGTGCTTGATTCATACGGAATTGACCGAGCGCATCTCGTCGGATTGTCACTAGGTGGCATGATTGCACAGATAATCACTGTCAAATATCCTCAACGAGTTCTCAGCATGACTTTGATTGCCTCATCTATTTTTGGATCTGATGACATCGACAGGGGCTTGCCTCCGATGGATGAAAAGATACTTGCTTATCATGCGGATGGAGCAGCACTGGATTGGTCGGATGAAGAGGCGGTTGCAAAATACCTGGTCAAAGGCTCTAGCCTGCTTTGTGGTTCCAAGCATGACTTCGATGAGAATAGAGTGTATAAGCAAGTAATGCGCGAAATCGAACGAGCTAATAATCTGCTCAGTATGTTTAATCACGCACTGCTTACAGGTGATGACGCCTACGAAGGGAAGTTAAAAGAAATCAATGTGCCTGCTTTGGTTATTCACGGTACGGATGACACGATTCTTCCATTAGAACATGGTGTTGCACTTGCTGAGGAAATACCGAATGCATCCTTATTAACGCTTGATGGAACGGGGCACGAAATACACTTCGACGATTGGGATACGATTATTCAAGCAATTTCGAACCACACATCGTTGGAGTAATCGTGGATGCAGAAATCTTATTTTCCGCGATATATAGAGGTGATATAAATGATATTAGTGAGCTCTTGCTTAGCAGGCTTAGAGGTGAGATATAATGGTACACATTGTTTAGATTCAAAGATACTCCAATTGTTAGAAGCAGACCAAGCGATAACAGTATGTCCAGAATTGCTTGGGGGCTTTACGACTCCAAGGGAGCCAGCTGAGATCGTTGGCGGTTGAGGGGAAGATGTGCTTGACGGTAAGGCTTATGTGGTCGAGAAGTCGGGCAGAGACGTTACAGCACAGTATATAAAAGGAGCTTATGATACGCTAAAAAAAGCTCATGAGGTCGGTGCAACCGTAGTTATTCTAAAGGAGTTCAGCCCCTCTTGCGGAAGTTCGATGATTTATAATGGTGAATTTAAAGGTAAGAAAGTTGTTGGGAATGGAGTGGCAACTGCTTTACTTCAGAGAAACGGAATACAAGTAATTTCAGAAAAAGGACTTACTGATTTTACATTGTGAAAATTTTTAAGTGTTAAAAAGCAATAGCGGCAGCCTAAGACTGTATTTTTCAGTTGGAGACTGCCGCTGGTTTTATGTTGAAGTCAAGGTAACACTTTATTTGTTTCATCAGCCTGCCGGAGGCAGGTCGGTCAGCATATCCGCTAAGTCAAGAAAAAAATCTCCCGTATTTTTTAGGCCCAATCCAACGATATCGAGATGATCCCAGGAATCCATGAGTCCTAAGTAGTTCCATTTTCCAATCTGCGGCTTTCCTTGGTAAGTAATGATTTGATCGTTTGATCCGTTTTTCGGGCCGTCCATGGAAATCGTATTTACCAGCCCATCATTTGGCCACCATTCCTCATCGATGACTACATGCCCTGGGGAATCGAACGAAAAGGAACCGACAAAATAGCTCGGCGGCAGCAATAACGGATTCATGAGCAGCTTTGGCGCATGCCATCCGGATAGCGGGATACGATATGATTTGTTGGTGGCGATCGAGAAATAGTAGACGCTCGGATTTGCCTGTATTTGCTCGTTGAACTGTTTGGCCCCGTCAGGACTTAAATCCCACAGGGAGCTGTCTTTTGATATTCTCCAAAATTTACTGTTAATTACCCGTTGGAAATAATCGAAAAAGGAATCATCGGGCATTCGCTTCAATCCCCATTGATCCAATTTGAAATCATATAGGGGGTGCTCGGCATTGCCAGAAGCTGCGGCAATCAAGCCAATCAGCTGATGGATGAAGGGAACTACTCCCTCTACAAAATGCGTAAAGCTGGTGCCATCATGCGGCGCGGCGAGGGAAACTAGGCTGCTGACATACGGAAGGGGTTGATCACTGAACAACGGGGATAGATCAGATGCATCGGTGACAGCACGTTCAGCAGCATCACCTTTTTCCAATAGATGAATCAGCATGCGTGCAGTTTGTCCTCCCATGCTGTGTCCAATTACATGAATTTGCTTCGGACGCCCCGTATTCGGGTCGATCTCTCCCCATGATGGATACATCCCTTCATACGATCTGCCAAATCGCTCGTGACCATACAGTTCCGAGTGGGCTTGACCGTAATCTACGGTTCCCCCTTTAATTTGCGCATACAACTCACAGGCACGATCCCAATTGCTCGATACCGTCCCTATCGCAGCTGTATATACGGAATGACCGTGTTTCCTTAATTGTCCTTGAATATCGCCCAATCCGCCCCAGTATTTAAACGAAAACATTTCGTCTCTTCCCCAGCCTCCAAATCCATGAACCAGCACGATAGGGAAGTCATTGTTAGCAATGATATTGTTGACAATGGCATCGTCGGCCTGCGCGTGAACAGACGGCAAGTTGTTAGGAAGAATAGAGTAACAAAGAATAAAGAGTAGCAAAACGCAGCTTGACAGTTTACGGCTCATAAAATGCCTCCTATCTAGTTTTGTAATCGCTTTCAAATACAGTTGCTCTCAAAATTCCGCTATTCTTTCTGTTCTAGCATTGCTGGATTCATGAAGATTCAAAAGGAGATTTTTGTGGTGTGTTGACGGAATGGCGTGTTGAGGGGGACAGTTAGCATGATGTTATACATATACATTTACCATATAAACCTAATATTTACAACTATGTAAATTAAATATTTGCTAGTAAATAGCTTTTTGAAGCATTTGTCATCCAGTGATAGTTTTGGAGAGTTGATTAGCGAGGTGTGCGAAAGAAGCAGATATAAAAGGGAGTAAAGAATGGGCTGAATCCACTAGCAACGATAGGGAAACGGTACAAATGCGCTAGGGAAAGGGGCTGCTGAATGAAAAAATGGAGCCGTCTCTATGCCATTGTTCAATGACCTGTGAGACGGCTCCATCCTTGTATGCCCCGGGGAGGTTGCGGTGGAACTGAGGTTTTGTGCTTCCGTAGCGAGCTTCGTGTTACGAAAGCTGCTTATAGCAGCGAAGGCGAGGTTGCAGAGCAGCGGGCAGCAAGTGGGAGTGATTTCAAAACGGGGCGTTTAGCTAATTTGACTCTATGTTCAAAAATGGGTTTGAATCGGATCCCCTTACGTGAACTGCTCTGCTTCCGTCGAGTCTGTGTAGGCGGTCGTAGATGAAATACCGCCCGAAATCGCTTGTGCCACCTCGTCGAAGTAGCCTGTGCCGACCTCGCGCTGATGCTTAACCGCTTCATAGCCGAGCTGTTCCAAGGCGAATTCAGCCTGCTGCAGGTCAGAGTAGGCGGCCATGCCGCGCTCCTTGTAGCCTTGCGCCAGCTCGAACATGCTGTAATTGAGCGCGTGGAAACCGGCTAGTGTCACGAACTGGAACTTGTATCCCATGCGTCCAAGCTCGCGCTGGAAGCCCGCGATTGCCTTATCGTCCAGCTTCTTCTTCCAGTTGAAGGAAGGAGAGCAATTATAGGCAAGCAGCTTGCCTGGATATTGGGCATGGATCGCTTCGGCGAATTGCCGTGCCTCATCGATGTTCGGCTCGGACGTCTCGCACCAGACGAGATCTGCATAAGGCGCATAGGCGAGGCCGCGCGCAATCGCCTGTTCAATCCCAGCACGCGTATAATAGAAGCCCTCCGGAGAACGCTGTCCTGTCAGGAATGGCCGATCGTACGGATCGACATCGCTCGTCAGCAGTTGGGCCGCATTGGCGTCAGTACGTGCGATAATCAAGGTGTCCGTGCCCATAACGTCGGCAGCCAAGCGGGCGGCGATCAAATGGCGAACGGCTTGCTGCGTAGGCAGGAGCACCTTGCCGCCGAGATGCCCGCACTTTTTCTCCGAAGATAGTTGATCTTCGAAGTGTACGCCTGCAGCTCCTGCTTCAATCATCGCCTTCATTAGCTCGAATACATTGAGCGACCCTCCGAATCCTGCTTCGGCATCTGCTACGATCGGGGCAAAAAAGTAGGTTTCATTTTTACCTTCCGCATGTTGGATTTGGTCGGCCCGCTGCAGGGCTTGATTAATCCGCTTCACGACCTGCGGCACACTATTGACCGGATATAAGCTCTGATCGGGATACATATGTCCCGACAGGTTGGCGTCTGCGGCAACCTGCCATCCGCTTAAGTATATGGCCTGCAAGCCGGCTTTTACCTGCTGCACGGCTTGATTCCCTGTCAATGCCCCAAGCGCGGGCACGAATTCTTCGGTATGCAGCAGATGCCAGAGCCGTTCGGCTCCCATCTGGGCTAACGTATGCTCCACCTGAACAGAACCGCGAAGCCGGATCACTTCATCTGCAGAATAGGTGCGCGTTACGCCTTCCCACCGTTCTTCCTTCCATTTCGTCTCCAATTGTTGAATCGTATGCTTATCCGTCACGGCAGCCATCTCCTCATATTCAATGATTTCATCCCAGCAATTCATAGCCCATCACCGTCAGAAACTCGCTGCAAGTTTCTTCGCTAATCAAATTTACGAACAATTGCTTCGCCTCAGTGAATCTGCGGCCCGCGAAGTCATCTTGGCCGATTAGCTCTTCAATCTTGGACATTTCCTCTTCCGTCAGCTTCAACACAAGCTCAAGCGTGATGTCGTTTCCATTCGTAAGCCGGCCTTCCGGGTGACGAATCCATTGCCACACCTGAGTGCGCGATATCTCGGCCGTCGCCGCATCCTCCATAAGATTGAAGATCGGTACGGCGCCGAATCCCCGCAGCCATGCCTCGATATATTGCAGGCCGACGCTGATATTCGTCCGCAGTCCCTGTTCGGTGATTGTGCCTTCTGGTATAGCGAGCAGGTCGTTTGCCGTGACACGGACATCTTCGCGTTTTTTCTGAAGCTGGTTTGGCCCCTTCATCTGTTCATTGAATATTTCCATTGCGATCGGAACGAGTCCAGGATGGGCGACCCAAGTTCCATCATGGCCGTCATTTGCTTCGCGTTGCTTATCGGCGCGTACTTGCTCCATTGCCTTCGCGTTAGCCTCGGCGTCATGCCGGATTGGAATTTGGGCTGCCATGCCGCCCATGGCATGCGCATCGCGTTTGTGACAGGTACGGATGACGTACTGCGTGTACGCCCGCATGAACGGCACGGTCATCGTGACCTGTGAACGATCGGGGAGCAGCGCATGTCTATGACGGTTCAGCCGCTTAATGAAGCTGAAGATATAGTCCCAACGACCGCAGTTCAAGCCGGCGCTATGCTCCCGCAGCTCGTATAAAATTTCATCTGCCTCAAATGTGGCCAGAATCGTCTCGATGAGCACGGTTGCTTTAATCGTTCCTTGAGGGATGCCCAGCTCTTGTTGGGCAAACACGAATACATCGTTCCATAGTTTTGCTTCTTGATGGGACTCCAGCTTGGGAAGATAGAAATAAGGTCCGGATTGATTCTCGATGAGGGTACGAGCATTGTGGTAGAAATAGAGTCCGAAGTCGACAAGGCTGCCTGAGGCGTTTTCTTCGCCTATGCGAATGTGTTTCTCCTCCAAATGCCAGCCGCGAGGACGAATTAACAGGTAAGCGGTTTGTTCGTTCAGGCGGTAGGCTTTGCCCTCTGGGCTCGTAAAGGTGATTGTACGACGAATGGCATCGCGCATATTGATTTGGCCGCGGATCGAATTGTCCCATGTCGGGGAATTGGCATCTTCGAAGTCGGCCATGAAGCCTTTGGCGCCGGAATTAAGCGCATTGATGACCATTTTTGCATCCCCGGAGGGGCCAGTTATTTCCACCCGTCGGTCTTGGAGATCGGAAGGCACAGGAGCGACGCTCCACTCACCGTCCCGAATGTGCCTCGTTTCCGGCAGGAAGTCGGGGAGTTCGCCGGCATCCAGTCGGCGTTGGCGCTCGGCACGGTCAGAGAGAAGCTCTAATCTGCGGGCATTGAACCGTTCATGGAGCTTTCCGAGGAACTCGAGTGCCCCAGGCGTCAAAATCTCGGCGTACGGTTCAGGCATGTGACCGAGTACAACAATTTCCTTGCAATTGTTAGCGGGCATTTTGGACATGACTAATTACCTCCCTCTGCTGAAAGCCGGACTCAAATAGGCGGCTTGCAAAATATTCGTGATCGAGTCTTGTTCATTGAATTCGTAATCCAGGCTGCCGCTTCCGTTGCAGCGCAGGCAAGGCGTGATGCCATGCCCTTGGCATGAGCCACATTGGTGGCCGCTCTCCTGTTTTCCGTGTCCTTCGCATTCCAAACATTCCATTTCTCCATTGCCATGACAGTAGTAGCAGTCCATTCCAAACGCCTCCTGAGTCATTTAGGTTATCTGTTATAATACAGATTTGTCATTCGTTGATCTGTATTATAACAGAGCTTTTAAAAATGAAAAGCCCCTTTTTTAAGAAAATTTTCCAGGATTAAAGGTCAATCCTAATAGGGATGCGGCTTTGGGCTGAAAAAATATTTTTTATTTACACCTGCCCGGCAAAAACTCTATTCTCAAAAAAAGTCGCAGAGCTACCCGGCGGTTTGCCGATGCTCTGCGACTTTTCGGTACATTTTCGTTTATTTTCCTTCCTCATCGGCCGAGGGACCATAGAGGCCTGGCAGCGGAATATCGAGTAACCGCAAATAAACCCCGAGCTGTGCTCGATGATGGATCATGTGGCTTATTCCGAATGTGCGAAGCGCGATCGCCCGCGGCTGGCGCAGGATGATATGGTCACCGTTTCGCAAAGTCCATTCCTCGCTAAGGGCGTTCTCGTCACATTCAGCTAACAACCTTTCAAGCTCCACGACATTTGCATCGAATTCCTTCAGCACGTCTACACGTTTTTCCAAAGCTTCTCGACGATTCGGCATGGTTGAAAGATCGAATTCCGGGTAACGAAAAATTGCGATTTGCCAATTCAGCAGGTTAATCAGGTGCGTGGCTAGCCCGCCTAACGACATCGATTTCACATGCGGCTTCCACGTCAAATGCTCTTCGGGTAAGCGCTCCAGTATGCGGCGCGTTGTGGCCAGTTCTTGCAAGGCATCTCCGACGATTAATTGTTTTACCATTGATTTTTCCACACTCCTTCTATGGCTAGAATACTATACAACCAGTCGAATGGAAAAGATCCCCTGAAAGCATTTTGACATACATTTGCAACAACAAAACTTGTTGGATATGATTATCCAGCAGAGCGTTTCTAGTGTAATAGAACAATAATCCCTACAGTTGATAAATGGACGTCACCAAAGCACTGAAGGATAGGAATTGGTGTACTGACAATAATGTTATGTAAAAATAAGTTTTCATTTTAGGAGAGAGCGACATGGAAGTTTTTTCAGAATATTTAGAAAAAATTGAGCACCCACAGCATCGGGATCGAACAGAAGAGGTTTTGGCTTGGATCATTCAGAAATTTCCGAACTTAATGCCTAAAATCGCGTGGAATCAGCCTATGTTTACCGATCATGGCACATTTATTATTGGCTTTAGTGTATCCAAAAATCATTTGGCTGTTGGCCCCGAAAGAGCTGGGATTATTCATTTTTCTGATGAAATTGAGCAGGCTGGCTATGAACAGACGAAGCAGCTGTTTCGTATTCCGTGGAGTAGTCCGGTTCATTTCTCATTACTTGAGGAAATGATTGCGTTCAATATTTTGGATAAGGCAAACTGCTCAACCTTTTGGCGAAAATAATATCATGTATGATGGAGCCCCCTTAAATGCTAAGGGGGTTATTTTATGCTCTCTTTTATTTTGTTCATGATAGTTGCGTCATGTGAAATGTAATAGGTGTGGTTATGTAAATGGCTGAATTGTATATTTTACCAGTATGTGTTTTTGATGTATAATTAGCAATTATAACCATCTCAATTCGGTCCAATCCCAATGCAAAGTAAAGAGGAGATGGCGAAGCATGAAGAGATTTGGCATTCTTATTTTAGCTGCTACCTTAGGAGCAGGCTTCAGCAACAGCGTACATATTCAGGCAGCGGCAGCGGAACAAACTTCAATCAAAATCCCAACGAATTTAGCTACAGGTGGGAAGGCAACGGCAAGCGGGGAGTTCGCGCCGGATCAAGGGAAGGATAAGGCATTCGATCAAGATATTTTTTCAAAATGGTTGACGTTTAACAGCCCGGCATGGCTGCAATACGAGTTTCCTGACGCGAAAGTCGTAACCTCATACTCGATTACTTCTGCGGAGGACGAGCCATATCGAGACCCGAAAAGCTGGGTGTTAAAAGGTTCTAATGACGGCTCTAGCTGGACTCAACTGGACGTACAGCAGAATCAAAGCTTCACCTCTCGGCATCAAACGAAAACCTATTCATTTTCCAATAACACAGCGTATAAATTTGTGAAATTCGATAACTTTCATAATCAAAATGGAAGCGGAATGCTGCAGGTCTCCGAAATCAAGCTATATGATGGCAGCTCAAAGAAATGGAGTACGACCAAGCCCGAGGTTGCGGCCAGTGGAGAAAAAAAGCCTAACCAAACCAAAGAGAATCTGGTGGACGGGACTAGCGTTACGAAATGGTTTACAAAAGATAATACGGCATGGCTCACATTCGACTTCGGCGAACCGGTAACGATTGATGGTTACTCGCTTACGGCAGCTGATGATAGACCTGAACGCGACCCTAAAAGTTGGGTTCTTCAAGGATCGAACGATAATAAGAACTGGACTAGTATAGACAAGAAAAGCAATGAGGTTTTCAAGGTCCGACATCAGCGCATGTATTATCTTTTAGATAACAATACCGCAGCGTATCAATACTATAGACTCAGCAATATGAAAAATCACAGCGGAAACTCCATGCAATTGGGTGAAGTCGAATTCTCGCGTACGAATGATGTCGGGCATGCCATCAACCCAAAAATCGAAGTACAGAACCTTGATTCAACGAGTAAAGGTAAATTATTTAAGAAAGCTCTTCCCAATGCAGAGAAAGAAATATTGGCGGTCGCACGTAAAGTACATGAGATGTTATACATGAGTCCGGCCGATGCGCCTGTAGATGTCAAAAAAATATTAGTTACGATAGTAGACGCTCCTGGGGTGGCTTGGACATCGGGAGATGCCACGCTGAAGACAGTAGGCTTCAGTGCGCAGTATCTGCAAAAGTTTGTAGAGAGCCCTGCCAAATCGCTGCGCGACGAAATAATTGGAATCCTTTATCATGAAATCGGTCATGTTTATCAATATAGTAATTTTGATGTAGAGGCAATAGCCGATAGCTTGCGCTATAGAGCGGGCTACCATGACCGTTATAGCGCGAGAAAGGGAGGAAGCTGGGAGAAGCAGGGGACAGCGAATTTCCTTCGCTGGATAGAGGATACGAAAAAACGAGGCTTCATTCGTGAATTAAATGCGACCCAGATCCCTTACAACATTGGAGGAGAAAATGAAAAAAGATTGTGGAAGGAACGTCAAATTAAATTGATTACCGGAACAGACGTGCAGACGCTTTGGTCACAGTATCAAGCGTCACTTCCTAATTAGGTCTTAGCCAAATACACATGCAAAGTCGGATTGATTGCAATATTGCGAAATTCATATCATTAAAAAATGACCCCCTTGAATGTCAAGGGGGTCAATTTTATGAACTGAACCAATAGGGAATTTTAGTCGTTGATTGGAAATTCTTTATTAAAGAATACAATAGATTTGATTTCCTTATCATTTATAACATTTTTAAAAGTTTTGTTCGTAAACATTTGCCCAGTTATAAGATCCATATTATCTGATCCACTAAAAAAGTTTGTCGTCTCTGAGGATCCATCTTTATAGTTTATTGTGATAGGGAAGTTATCCAATGACTTACCGTCAATTTTCCCTCTGTCAGCGGTATTGGAAATCTCACGTAGCGAATTGCTCTCAAGCTTTAACGTAATTGAAATTGGCGAGATGGAGATCGTTTTTAACACGGCCTTATAACCATACATGTCGATGTCTTGGTTGATCTGATACACGCTAGAGTATTCTTTGAAATCTAGCTGAACAGTGGTTTTCCAAGTTCCTGGTATGATCGTTTCAAAATCTTTTGTAACGGGATTTCTGATTTGCAAGTTCTCGAATTCAAAATCAAATGTACGTCCGGCTAATGAATGTTTAGTCGTAATCTTCATGATCAAGCTGATACTATTGGCATTCGGATGTCCATCATCTAGCACATCGAACCCATAACTATATCCGAACCTATCTTTCCCCGCCCTATCATAGCGAAGATAGGTACTTTCAAAACGGTATTCATCTGCATCTAACACAGTCCCATTTGGAGCAGTAAAGTTCATGAGGATATAGGTTCGATTACTATCGCCGACGACTTGCTTCATCGTAAGTGTACCATTTTCATTTTTTATTTGCTTATCGATGATATAGGCGCCATTTGATAAAAATTGTGCCTGCTCCTGGTTTGCGGGCTTCAGAAATTTTATAAATGCTTCATCTAACCCGATATAGGCCGCTGCCAAAGCTGTTGTCGTCAAGCAGCCTAACAGGATGGCAAACAGCAGCGCGGGTCTTAAACGTCTCGCGGGAGTAAACCTGCTCTGTCTTTTCGCTTCGTTCTGGCTATGTACGACAATGTTATGAAACATTTTTTCTTTTTGCTCCGATGTAGGCGTAAGAGCCTCAAATAGCCGATTAATCTGTTTGTCGCTCAAGATAATTCCCTCCCAAGTCCGCTTTAAGGAGCTTCCGGCCTCTGGCTAGCTGTGTTTGAATCGTGCTTTCCTTGTATCCTATCAACTCTGATATTTCCTTTATCGAATACGTCTCGTAGTAATAAAGGTACAGCACAGTTTTGTATTTTTCGGGAAGTGACAGCAGCCTTGCGAGCATTTTTCCAGATGCCTCCTGACCATTCCAAGAGGAAATCTCCGGTAGGGACTTTGCATCGACGCGCCGGGATTTCCACCAATGCTTTAATACGTCTTTACAGTAATTTCGGGTGGTTACCAAAAACCAAGCCTTTTCGTGTTCATGGTCATTGAATACCACCTGAGATTGAATAAGTTTTATAAATACAGATTGAACAGCGTCTTCTGCATCAGCGGGATTTTTCAAATAGATATAGCTCAGCCTGTAAACTACATCTACATGCCGTTGATAGAGTTCGGCTAATTCTTTATCCGTACGCAATAAAGAATTGCTTTCCATTTTTTCGCCTCCTATATACAACACGATCGGGAGCTCGAAAATATCCCATTCCGATAAATTTTTTAACAGTTAACATATTATCGACCATACCTGCCTTGCTTTTGAAGCACAATTAGGTAAGCCGCGAACAACGATAAGGAGAGGAGTTATGATATACTCTGGGGAATAATTTAGATAGTTTATAATTATATCGGAGGAGCAATCGAGATGCTGTCGGAAAAAGTGGTCAATTATTGCAGAAGCAAAAACTGGTGGTTATCTATCAGATTTGTTGGTTTATGATTAATTCTTCGGATTATATGTTAGGTATGGAGAGAACTCATGACGTTTTAAATCTGCCTGAAGAATATATTCCGTTGGACAGCTTTGAAGGGGAGTTCGGCTTTTTTTATAATAAGAATACAGACGAAGTGTTGGGCTTAGGATTGGGCCGGCAGATGGAGGATTTTTTTGCTGGTAAATTGAATTCGCAATGGAAAAGCTTTAATTCCTTCCTCGAGTGGTATTTTGAACTGACAGATTCGTGAATGGACTACATAAAAAAGGGCCGCCATACCGCTGCAATGGAGCTAACCTGATGGTGGAATGCTCCGAACGAAGACGGCATGACGGCCTTTATTCTATGAAACAAACGTTAAATAATCAAGGCCATGAACGCTCGCCTTTCATTACTTGTGCGCCCATTTCCAGATCACTTGTATTCTTGAAGTTTGGATAGTCTTTTTTCATCGCTGCAATCAGCTCAGCTGAATTTTTGGACTGTTTAGCCGCTTCTTCAAATTTTGCAATATAGTCACGAGTGAAGGTGACACTGGACGTATTCTCGGAGCTCTTGCCTAGGTAATGGCCAGGGATAACCCGTTCCGGCTTCAGATCAAGAATCTGCTTTAAAATCTCCCGCCAGTGGTCACGGCTCTCTGGGGTCTGGTTGTCTGCCATCCAGACATGCAGGTTCTCGTAGATAGGTACGCCGCCCAAGATTGTTTTTTTCGAGGGAACCCAAAGGACGGTGTGAGACGGATCAGAACCGTTAAGACCGACCACCTGCACAGTTTCACCATCGACAGTTAGCTTATCCCCGTCAAGAACTTCAGGCACGATCAGCTCTGTCGGAGCGTTTTCTTTCAGGATTGGGCTCCAGAAGTCATTCTTAATCTTGATGGTTGCCTTAATTCCTTCCACGGTTGCCGGAGTAGCAACGATTTTTACGTCGGGAAATGCCTTGCGGATTGCCGACAGGCCGAAGTAGAAATCTGGATCCTTATGGCTGACATAGACCGTAGTCAGCTTCTTTCCAGTGTCTTGGATCATTTTGACCAGCTTTTCGGCGTTGCTCTTTTCGAACTGTGCATCGACAAGCACGACCTCTTTCGGCCCTTCGATTAGGCTAGAACTGACAGAGAAGAGGCCGTTTTCTCCAGGATTGAATGGCGTGATCTTCAGTTCAGCCGCCTGCTTCTTAGGTTCTTCTTTGCTCTCGTTGTTTGTCGTGTTCGCTTTACCGGCGCATGCACTCAGCACTAGTGTGAAACAAAGCAATAACATAACTCCTACAGATGATTTTTTACGAAACATCTTAAAATCTCCCTCTTTCTTGTATTGATAACAATTTGAAAACAGAAACGTGTAATGATACGTAGCTCAGGCTATTCACTCTTATATCATTTGAGTGATTTACCACGATCCAACAACCAATTCGTGGTTTCCTAAAAGTAGGTAAAGTATGCCCGTCACAGCTCATAAGCATTCGGCTTTATCTTGATTGTTTGCGTATTTGGCAATCAGCATATCCAGCAGATTGTAATCAACATTCTCCTTTCGAACGTATTTCGAGATCTAAAGTTGTAACTGTTACAGTTACAACTGTTCCAAAAAAAATGGGCTCACTTTTTATAAAATCATTTTGAACCGCAATGGAAATTCTACTGCTTAAGTGCATTAGTGTGTTCTCGAGATGTAACTATTATAGTTACAACAAATAAGGAGTGTCAAGACTGGTTTTTAAAATACTACAAAATCCCAAATATTTATTGACGGTACATGGTTGGGAGAGAGCTTTGAATTTTTTTATGATACTGATTTGAAATCGAAATGAACGGTTTGCGGTTGCAATTATGGAAAATGACTTAAGATAATGATGTTGTATCCTGGTTAGATTAAAGTTAGATGATCATGCTAAAGTGGTGTCGGGTGAGATTATGGAGATTAGAATTTTGGTGGTCGAGGATGATGAGCATATCAGAACGATGGCTCAAAAATTTTTGCAAAATGCGGGGTATCGTATCGATACGTGTTCGGATGGCGATGACGCGCTAGAGCAATTTTATAACACACAGTATCACCTCATCGTACTGGACATTATGCTGCCCGGCATGGACGGGCAGGAGCTTCTGAAAGAGTTTCGTAAAATAAACGACACCCCGGTATTGATGATGACTGCATTGAGCGATGATCAGAATCAACTGACCGCTTTTACCAATGAAGTGGACGATTACGTAACCAAGCCGTTCTCTATGCCGATTCTTGTCAAACGTGTTGAAGCGCTTCTACGACGCAGCGGGGCTATTAAAAAAGAAATTACAGCGGGTAAGCTGACATTATTCCCCGAAACTTACGGCGTGGAATATAGCGGTGAAAAAATTCAGTTATCGCCCAAGGAATTCGAGATTTTAATGCTGCTTACACAAAACAGACATAAAATTGTGCCACATGGAACGTTGTTAATTAAGATTTGGGGATATGATTTTGATGGAAATGAGGGCATTATTCATGCAAGCATCAAAAAGCTAAGAGATAAATTGCCTAAAAATCTCATTAAAACCGTCAAGGGGATTGGCTATTGTTTGGAGGTCGAGGATCATCAAGCGTAGATTTTTCGGGATTTATGGAAAAGTGTTTTTCTATACTGCGTTGATATTGCTCTTTATTATCTTTTTTATGTTCATCTTTTTCTCCGACCAAATCAAATCTGTCGTTGAGTCAACACAGCGACAGCAAATATCAAATGTATTTCAGCCCCTTCTCAATCATCTGTATGGAAAATCTGATGATGAGATTATGATTATGGCTCAAGATTTTCACGAAAAAAACACCTCCTTTGAATTTCGCTTGGAGGCTTCCGATGGACAAATTCTATATCAGACAGAAAATTTTACCCTGACGAGAAATGATATCGGATTACTGCCATCAGGCAACGTAATCGTGAAAGGGAATCCATTCACGGAGCGTAAATTTCATTTTATAACCGCCGATGCCAGCGGTCGTTTTCAATTCCTAGTGAAGGCTTCCGGGGGCATAGCCTTATATGTTACCGGTACGATATCTGGAACTTCTGTATATCACGAATTTATCGAAAAAATGATTTTTGCTTTTTTGATGATACTCATGGTAAGTCTCCTTGCCGCAGCTCTATTTGCCAGACAAATCGCAAAGCCAATCGAAAAAATCGCGCAGGACACCAAGAAAATGTCTGATTTGGAGACAGTTACTGCTCCTAGTTCCCGCAAAGACGAGATTGGTCAGCTTGCTGGAGATGTCTACAAAATGTATAAAACACTACTAGCAACGATTCAGCAATTGGAAATTGAAATTGAACGGGAAAAAGAGATGGAAGAGAATCAGCGATATTTTTTCTCTGCCGCTTCGCATGAGTTAAAAACGCCGATCGCCGCCACCAGTGCATTGCTGGAGGGGATGTTGGAAAATGTTATACCGCCGACGGAACATCCAAAATATGTACGAGAATGCTTGAAAATGATGAATGAACAAAATAAACTGGTCTCGGAAATTTTAGATATTGTGATGCTGAGCAATGATATGGCGGGACAGGAACGTGAGAGCATCCATCTAAATAAGTTAGTAACCGAGATTCTTTCTTCCTACCGCATGTTAGCAGATGTAAGAGAGCAGAGCATCGATGTGAACATTTCGGAGAACCTATGCTGCACATTGGACCCGAAGCTGTTCCGTAAAGCGTTGTCCAACATTGTCATGAACGCGATCCAAAATACGCCGGGAGGTGGACGAATCCATATCTTTACGCGGGACATGGAAAAATGCGTTCGTCTTTGTGTCTTTAACAACGGCGTGAGGATTCAGGAGGAAATGCTAGCTAAGCTCTTTGAGCCCTTTTACCGTGAGGATAAAGCGAGAAGCCGGAGTCAGGGCCGCAGCGGCCTGGGCCTAACCATTGTGAAAAAAGCGCTCGATTTAATGGGAATCCCCTTTGCGCTTGAAAATGTGGATAATGGCGTGTTATTTCATATGGATATACCTCACGAATAGAATGATGTTTAACCGATTAACCGTCAGATGAACCTGCCGGTTATTTTTTATGTTGTAATCAAAAGTTAGATTCAAGTTAGATTGGGACAGTATGCTGTGTTCAGATGAGAAATCGGGGCTCGTCGCAAAAGGATTTTCAGGAGGAGAGAACATGTATATTTTAAAAAATGCCCTTCATAATGTTAGGCAAAATAGGGGCAGAAACATTCTGATCGGCGCAATCGTTCTAGGTATTGTCGTGACTACCGTCATTGCGATCATGATCCGCAACACCGCAAATGGCATTATAGACGACTATAAAGGCCGTTTTGGATCGGAAGTGCGTCTTGAACCTGACATGCAGAAAATACGAGAGGAGGCTATGGCAAGCAGTACGGATGGGCGAATTAGGGTAAGCATTCCTTCGGTCCCTGCTGACCAATATATTGACTTCGGTAAATCGGAATATTTGCAAAATAGCGTATATACGGCCAAAACAGGAGTAAATAGCGACCAAATCACCGCGATTGACGCAGAGCTTGGCCCTGGAGGCGGTGTGATGAAGAGGGGCGGTCCAGATATGCCCCAGGATGAAGCCATGAAGTTCATGCTGAATCTTTTGGGGAATACATTTACTGAATTTGAGGATGGAAAGCGGGAGCTTGCGGAAGGAAGGATGCCGGAAGAACGTAACGAAGCTATCATTAGTACGGATTTGGCGGAGAAAAACGGGATTCAAATTGGGGATAAGCTATCGTTATTTAGTCAATTGAACAATATGATGGAGGGGAAGAGCACCGATATATCCTATGAATTGACCGTGGTGGGAACCTACAATGATGCGACGGATGAATACTCGGAGGGCTCAATGAAAAACGCTTTTGCCAACCGTCGCAATGAAATACTTACGACTTATGAAACAGTCGTTCAGGAAATTCAGTCAGATATGTCCGGTATCAAGGTTGAAGCGACCTATTATTTGAAGCAGCCCGACATGTTGGATGCGTTCGCTGAGGAAGTATATGATAAAGGGTTGGAGAAAACCTTTAACGTTACTACCGATGAGGCTTCCTATAATAAAATCATCGGTCCCGTGGAAGGACTGAGAGGCATTGCCGTGACGTTCATGGCGGTCGTGTTAATTCTCGGAGGCATCATTATCACCCTTCTTTCCTCGATGTCTATCCGAGAGCGAAAGTATGAAATCGGCGTCTTGCGGGCGATGGGGATGAAAAAAAGGAAGGTCGCTTTTGGATTGTGGTCTGAAATCATGATGATTACCTGTATATGTTTGGCGGTCGGACTTGGCGTGGGCAGTCTGACGGCGCAGCCTGTCACCAACGCCCTACTTGCCAACCAGATTGAATTGGCAGAAGAGGCAGCCAATCAGCAGCCAAGCGGGGGCAATATGATGATGATGGGTCCGAAGAGTTCCTTTCCAAGTACAGACGTGGAGCCGCTCAGCAGCATCGATCTTTCCTTAAATGTGGACTCGGCTCTTCAAATTATAGGAATCGCGTTATTGCTTGTATCCGCAGCCAGTCTCATATCTATCAGTCGAATTACCAAATACGAACCGATCAAAATTCTTATGGAAAGGAATTAAGTGATAAATATGAGTGTATTGACATTACAAAACGTCTCCTACAAATATGATGGCGCCAAAAAGCACGTTCTGAAAGAGGTAAGCACAGCGTTCGAACCAGGCAAGGTGTATACGATTATTGGCAAGTCGGGTTCTGGTAAGTCCACGCTGTTGTCGCTGATGGCAGGGCTTGACACTTGTAAGGAAGGCGCGATTTTATATCGAGACGATGATCTAAAAACAATTGACCGCGATGAATACAGGGCTAAGAGCATCGGAGTAATCTTTCAGGCATATAACCTGCTGACAAACACTACAGCGGTTCAAAATATTGTGCTTTCGATGAATATCAGCAAGAGCCCTGAAAAGGATAAGAAAGCGTTTGCCTATGGAATTCTTGATAAAGTTGGAATTGACCGTGAAACAGCCGATCGTACGGTACTGAAGTTGTCGGGTGGCGAACAGCAGCGCATTGGAATCGCACGAGCACTGTCGCATCATCCAGACATTATCATAGCCGATGAGCCAACCGGAAATTTGGACAAAGATACGGAAGCTGAGATTTTAAAGATTTTCACTTCGCTTGCCCATGATGAAGGTAAATGTGTCATTATCGTTACCCACTCTAAGAAGGTTACATCGATTGCGGATGAGGTTTTGGGGATACATGCGGGAAGACTGTTTGTAGTTGGAGAAACTACATGAGAAAAAAGAAAATTCCCATTTTGAGCATGGTTCTATATGCTCTCGCTGGGTTGCTGATACTATATACGGCCTGGTCAGCGTCCCAGAGTTATGGTTATATTTCCGAAATGATAGCGATGAATCAGATGGTGGCCAGCGAAAATAGATACGAAATTGTAAACTTCTTTATGACAAGCTGTGCACAATATATGATTTTTGCTGTTACCCTAATTACATTAGGGTGGAACTTGCATTTGAACTCATCCTCTCATGCAGGAAATCCTAACCGTAGTGATCAAGCCGCTTCCGCTAGAGGTATACGCAAGAATGAAAGCGACGAGGTTGATTTTGAAACGTGGTTTCAGAACAATGAAAAATGAGAATTCGTCTAAAGGCGTGCCCTGCTGGGCACGCCTTTAAATTGTCGAGAAATCCTGGGGGAAGGTGAAATGGCGTCGGCCCCCGACTCGTGAAATAGCGAAGCTTCGGGCTTGGTCTCGCGGAATCTTGACGATTTGACGCGCTACCTTCTGCGGGAATCATTCCTTACTCCATTAATTTTTACGCTTTGCCCTCGGTACGTGCAAGCTCCTTCCGTACGAGCGGGGAGACCTTGGTGCCGAGCAGTTCAATCGAGCGCATGATATCACGGTGCGGAATTGAACCAATGTCACAGTGCAGGAAGAAGCGCGTCACGCCCAAGTTGCGGTGGAGCAATACGATTTTCTCAGCGACATGCTCTGGATCGCCGACATAGAGGCAGCCTCGCAACTTGCTGTCCTCATCGAAGGTTGCGCGTGTGTACTGAGCTCCCCAGCCACGCTCACGTCCGAGCTTGTTCATCATCGCTTGTGTCCCTGGGAACAGAAGATCTGCCGCCTTCTCGGCGGTATCGGCTACAATGCCATGTGAGTGGGTTGCAATTTGCAGCTTGTTCACATCGTGTCCAGCCTTAGCTGCGGATCTCTTATAGAGCTCGACAAGCGGCGCAAAGCGCTCTGGCATGCCGCCAATGATCGCATAAGCAACCGGCAAGCCGAGTCTGCCGGCCCGGACGGAAGATTCTGCGTTACCCCCGGTGGCAATCCAGACGGGAAGCGGTTCCTGAACGGCCCGTGGGTACACGCCAAGATTGTCAATAGCCGCACGATGACGGCTGCCTCGCCAGCTTACCTTCTCTGACTCCCGGATAGCGAGCAGAAGCTCCAGATTCTCTTCATACAATTGATCGTAATCATTCAAGTTGTAGCCGAACAGTGGGAAGGATTCAATGAACGAGCCGCGGCCCGCCATAATCTCGGCGCGTCCGTTCGAGATGGCATCCAGCGTCGCAAACTGTTGATAGACGCGTACCGGATCATCGGAGGACAGGACGGTCACGGCGCTGGTCAGCCGAATATGTTTCGTTTGTGCCGCCGCTGCCGCCAGGATGACCGCTGGGGCCGAAGAAGCATACTCATACCGGTGGTGCTCGCCGATGCCGTAGACGTCAAGTCCGACCTGATCGGCAAGAACAATCTCTTCTACCGACCGACGAATTCGCTCGGTATGGCTAATGCGCTCACCTGTCACCGGATCCGTCGATGCCTCCAAAAACGTACTAATTCCAATTTCCAGATCAACAACCGGTTTATCGGTCATCGTGTTCGCCTCCTTTATTTAGATATTGCTTTATAATGTATAGTAACATAACTATAGTTAGTTTAAAAGAACAACAAAAAGCTGTCCCGTTTGTGGTGCTTGTTATCCTCGGCCAGTCGCTCATTTCAATCTTGCCCGCCCATCCGCATTCCCATCCATCTATGATTCGATTACAGATAGCGACTCATGAATGGTGAACATGGCTATAGGATTATCTAAGACTGAATCTAGATTATGGGAAGCGCTTATTGTTAGAATGAAGGGGGGAACATTTATTAAAAACACGAAGCGTCTGAAAATCATAAAAATAAAAGGAGAAGGGCTCCTTTTCAACGAAATACTGGACTAACCTATGGGCACTATTGAAGTGGAATATATTTGGAATGGGGAAGCAGGCGCAGTTGATATCCCTTTTTCCCCGACCCTAGTCCAGTATAATTCCCGACGTTTGTACGACTCTCTCAAATTTTTCCTCGACTACAATGGTGGAAGAGCATCATTCGTATGGATCATCGGATGATAGAATGAGAGCGTCTATCAAGACTAGGGAGCTGAAACTGTGAAAAAAGTTAGAAAAGCGTTCATTTACATCGGAGTCACCATTCTTTTATTGGTTGGGATAGCATTGGTTTTTCCCACATGGACTCCTAGTATAGACGGCGCAAACAGCATAAGCGTACTTGAGGAAGTCGAAATTAATGGGACGGGCCATGAATTGATGATACGGGGACAGGATAAGAACAATCCGGTTGTCATTTTCTTACACGGTGGACCGGCTGTATCGGAAATCCCCTATGTAACTAAATATCAAGACATATTGGAGAAGCATTTCACGGTTGTTCGTTACGACCAGAGAGCCGGAGGGAAGTCGTATCACTTTGGAGAGGATTATTCCAGCCTGTCTACAGATTTATTAGTGAAAGATGTACTGGCTCTGACAGATTACATATCGGCCCGTTTCCATCAGGAGAAGGTTATATTAGCGGGCCATTCCTTTGGAACTTATATAGGCATACAAGCTGCGCAGCAAGCACCTGAGAAATATAAAGCCTATATTGGCATCGGACAGATGTCTAATGTTACAGAAAGTGAAAAGGATGCATTGCAGTTCACACTTGATCAAGCAAAAATGAGCGGCGACACAACCGATGTGGAGTTCTTGCAAGGATTAACGGAAAAGGTGCAAAGCGGAGAACAATTAACTCCACGCAATTATGTGCGCAAATATGGCGGTACGGCAAGATTGATTGATGTGAATGCAGACATGGATAGAGGCTTGTTCGGACCGGAGTATAACTTGCTGGATCGCATCCGTTTTTATCGCAGTGTCTCGAATGCACAAGAAGTATTGATAGGGCAGGCATTGAAGAAGCCATTGCCTACATTTGTTACCAAGCTGGATGTACCGGTCTATTTCATTATGGGGCAGTACGATTACATGACATCTGCGAAAGCTGCCAAAACGTATTTTGACCAAATCGATGCAGCTAAAAAGGAATTTATCACATATGATCAATCCGCTCATTATCCACAATTTGAAGAAAAAGAAAAGTTCTCGCAATGGATGGCGGACACGTTCGCAAAATGATGGATTCCAGCACTAAAGTCGAACCCTTGTTCATGACTGCCGCTAATCCAATGAATGACTCAGGCATTGTATGGGTTGAATAGATGAGAATAAGCGGGGACGATGATACGAACAGATGATAGGTCTGTCACACGATCGCACAGAATGACAGGATGGCAAGAGGCAGCCTTGATAAGATGTACTCAGAGAGGAGTGATTGCGAATGGAATGGCTGAACCGAATGATGTCGGCGCTTGATTTAATTGAAGCGAAGATGCAGGAGCCTTTGGATATGGCGGAGCTTGCGAAGGCAGCGTATTCTTCTCCCCACCACTTTCAGCGGATGTTCTATATGGTGACTGGTATGACAGTGGCTGAGTATATACGGAAACGGCGCTTAACCTTGGCGGCTCAAGAGTTAGCGATGAGTGGTGCTAAAGTGATCGATGTCGCGATGAAGTATTGCTACGATTCGCCAGAATCGTTCTCTAAGGCGTTCCGCAAACTGCACGGCATCTCGCCCTCTGAGGCTCGAAATTCGGGTGTTCAGCTGAAGGCCTTTCCTCGCATTTCCTTCCACCTATCATTGAAGGGAGACAAAGAAATGGATTATAGAATTGTACAGAGAGAGGCGTTTACCGTTATAGGAAAGTCGTTTCAGACTACAACAAGAGATGGGGAGAACACAAGAGAAATTCCAAAGTTTTGGAAAGACAGTCACGCGGATGGAACCGTCGCTAAAATTGCTGCACTGGGCAAAAATCAAGATACCCTAGGCATTTGCTATGGCGCGCAGCAGGGCGGTGAAGTCTTTAACTACGCGATTGCGGTAGAGACGGATCGAACAGAATCAGAAGGTGAGTATGATTTTATTCAAATTCCAGCTGCGACGTGGGCTGTATTCACCTCAACAGGCCCAATGCCTGATTCCATTCAAGACGTATGGGGCCGCATCTATCAGGAGTGGTTCCCCGCTACAGATTATGAGCAAGCCGAAATCCCTGATTTCGAGCTGTATCCTCCAGGCAATCCGTGGGCAGAGGACTATCGCAGCGAAGTATGGATTCCGGTTATTAAGAAATAAATACAAAGAGTAAGAATTGACGGTTCATCAATTACCTGTTAGAAAAGGAGGCTGGCCCAACATGTACACTGGGCACAGCCTCTTTGTCTATCGTCGTAAAGCCCACAGAACGAGCTTCTCATAGCACTTCCATGGCAATAGACGGATAAGGCGTAGGGGCATCGCCCCTCGACCCATGAAATAGCGCAGCTTCGGTCTTGGTGTACGCGCAATCTTGACGATGTGACGCGCCACCTCTTGCGGAGGAGGGGCCATTTCAGAGCTGCGCTTCGAGAATTGCAGAACCGCTTGGAGCAGCTTGCTGTACGGCGAATTCTCGCGTTTTTGGATAGAGGAGAATCCCTTTTCCCATATATCCGTTTTGTAGGAGCCTGGTTCAACCAGTATGGCATATACGCCAAATGGCAGCATCTCAAGCCGCAGCGCCTCTGTAAAGCCTTCGACGGCGAACTTGGAGGCGGCATATGGGGCGTAGCCTGGAAAAGCATATCGGCCGCTAATGCTGCTTACATTCACAATGGTTCCGCTGCCTTGTTCCCGCATGATAGGCAGCACTGCGCGCGTAACAGCGACCGTGCCGAAAAAATTGGTCTCCAGTTGGGCGCGCCAAGCGTCCATGGCTACTTCCTCGACATATCCACCTGCGGCATAGCCCGCATTGTTCACGAGCAAATCGATCCTTCCATACTGCTTGTGAATATGCACGAATGCAGCTTCAATACTCTCCTGATTCGTGACATCAAGAGGCAACACATGGATGTATGCGGAGACGCCGCATGTCTGTGCTTCAGCAAGCAGCTTTCCTTGCTTGGCCGTATTACGCATCGTCGCTACGACATCATATCCTGCGCTCGCCAGCGCGACACTCGTATAGAGCCCGAAGCCGCTGGACGTACCGGTCACGACGGCGATTGGGCGCGAAGGGGAAGCTGCAGAATGCTGCAACTTCGTCTGTGGTCTTGCCAAAAGGAATCCTCCTTTCTCGTCTGTAACCTCATAATTTATGTCGTTCCATTAGTGGAACGCCGATTCGATTGGCGGCCAAGGAAATGAACGACCAGCAGCTACGGCGGTACACAGGCAGATGCCGATCCATGATGGCGGAATATTCCCAATGCCCAGCAGCTCCCCGGTTGCGTTTGAACTGCGCTGCGCCCGAGCTCTCGTTCCATTGCATGCCAAGCCGCTGCGCCTCACGGAACAGGACAGCGGAGAGCATGCGGTACAGGCCTGTTTCCAGCGGAAGGGCTGTATCGTAACCGAAGATTGGCGTCGTCAGTATACCGTCGCGGCAGAAGTAACCCATAATTCCGTCTATTCGTCCCCTCGATGTACGCAGAGCGACGAAGCGCAGTGTCTTCGTCGCCAGTGCATGTTCGAAGAAGCGTTCATTAAACTGCGGATTACACGGTGAATATTTATCGATATAGAGCAAGTTGTACAGTTGAACCATGCGGGGAATATCGGCCGGTACAAGCTCTTCATGCCGAACGATCTCGTATTCATGCTTCGCAAGCAGTCCTTCATCACGCTTGATTAACCATCTCGCCTTGGCATTCTGAGTTCTGGAATCGCGGGTATCCAAGCAATAGATTTGGCGGCTAGGCACAAGCGCACATCCGGTTTCCTCCAAACTGCGACACAGCTCCGGGTAGTAGTGGCGATTCAACGAACGGAACACGATCGAGTGATCGGGGAACCGAGCTTGCAGCAGGGGGATGATGGCTAATACGTGCTCTGCCGTCATACGTGGATACAAATTCGTAGACAGCAGCCAATTGTTCACATGCACGACGCGATTGCACTGCGCAAACTTCATTCCTAATCCGATTCCACTTAACAGCCACGCAAGCGGCCGTTCCAGCAGCGGCTGCTTCAGCATGCCGAGCTCTTGCTTCGCATAAGTAACATAGTGCGTATACGGCGAGCATACATATGCGTTGTCGTACTCTCGTTCATTAACGGTAATCGGCAGCACATATTGGTCGTCGATGACGATCACCATCATCCGGGTCTGAATATTATCCACGTCGCGTTCCGGCCCATGTCGTATCCAGGGCTCTATCCATGCCTTAGCCGCATGCCCCTCCTCATCGTTCGGCCAAGGCAGCCGATCGATATTCGCTGCATCATATAGAACTGCGATACTCATACTGTAAACTTCCTCTCGATCCGGCGCAGCTTGTGCCCGGCAGGCTGCGGCTTCCACTCGGTAAATTGAATGTCAGGCGCTGCACACTGAACGATTGCACACAGCTTATGTAGTTCGAGCACTATGTCCTGTTCACATGCTGCTCGATATTGCGTAGACACTCGCAGCGCCACCGTGATGTGCGTTGGCGAATGCTGCACCGCCGCATATTGTTCAATCTTCGATGAGGCGGACAGAATTGCACGGCGAATAAAATCGGGAAATACAGTCGTAAGAGTGCCTTCTCTTAGTGAAGGCATATAGAACATATCATCGTGCCGCCCTTCGATGCGCTCCAGTGCAGTGAAGGGAGATCCGCACGGACAAGGCTCGTTTCTCTCTGTCAAGACATCGTCCAGCCGATAACGAACGATCGGCTGAGTCATACGCCGGAAGTCAGTAATAATCGGTGTGAATTTTCTTTCCCGCTTGTCTAGCCACTCTTTCTCTATGAAGACGAGGTCTTCGTTCAAGTGAAGCGTCCCATGTCCACACGTAATGCCGAGAAAGCCTTCCGTGCATTGATAGATTTGGTGCACGGGCTGCTGGAACGCCGCGCTAATTATCGCTTCATCGAGCGGATCAAGGACTTCAGCTACGGCAAAAAGCTTGCGTGGACGTATCGCGAGCAGGCCCTGCTCCAGCTGCTCTGCAAGCATGCGGAGCATAGACGGCGGCGCGACGAGCAGGGTAGGGGCGTAAGTGTTCAGTCGCATAACCTGCTCCTCCAACGGGTCGAGCAGGTCGAAGTAGGCGAACTGCAGCCGCCGCTTGCTTACGCTCCCGTACAAGTTGCTGTTGGCACGCAGGAAGAGCGCGATGCGCTCCCGAGCCAATACAGAACCAGGCAGGGCCTTGGCGAGCATCGCTCCGGCCCATGCCATACTCTCCTGTGGGCTGACGAGGAAGAGGCCGCGATTGCCTGACGTCCCCGAGGACATACCAACGGTAATGCCATTCCATTCAGGAGTGAAGTCGCGGCTCTCCTCAGCTGCTAGTGCCATGGCGAACGCTTCCTCCTTGCGGATGCCGACGGTATTGAGGGCGTCGAAATGCTCCATCATCAGCAACTTGTCCATGACTGGCATGCCGCGCCACTGATCGTCGGGGAGCTCGTCCATGCGCTCGCGGAAGAAGGGGGAGCACTGCCTGATTCGCCCCAGATGCTTCATCACTTGACGATGCTGCCACCGCTCCAGTGCTTCCCTGCTACTCCAGCTTCGTCCGTACTTCGTGCGGATATATTCCCGGGCAGCGATCATCATACCTTTATCCACGCTGAGCACCTCCTTGAACCTTAGGGCTTGTTACGTACCTCTGTTCGGCCTCCCGGCAGTGCGTTGGGATGATGTGAAGATCCGGTCGCCTACGATGCAGGATATGTAATCGGTGAAGGTTGTCTTTATATTGCTGCCAATCCGCTTTGATCAGTTTGACGATGGACTTCGGACGCCGATGCGATGCATAGGCTGCCATTGACCAAGCAGCGTCGGCGCAGAGGAAGTATTCATGCCCTGCAGAGCGCAGAAGCAGGCCAAGCTGACCCAGCGCATGCCCCGATAGGTTGATGCCGATGATGCTACCGTCCCCGAACAGATCGTATCCCTCTGTGAAGGGCGCATATCCCTCGTCCAAGTTTATTTTGCTGCATGTCTCCTCAATAAGACGGGACCGATCACCGAATCGATCCGGCAATAGCCCAGGCAGAAAGCCGGCTTTCGTAGCTTGGAAAGGAGACATGTCCTGCAGAGGACGATAAGCCTCGCGCAAATAATAAAACTCGGCATTCGTGAAGTCGCGCACACCGCCGATATGATCTGCGTGAAAGTGCGACAAAATAATCGTCCGCACGTCCTCCGGCATTACGCCAAGATTGCGCAGTTGATTGGCTGCACTCTCTTCTTCGCCGATATAGACCGGCGTCGTCCACCGATACAGCCTCGCGGGAAAGGCTGATGTAGCCTGATAGAAACGCGTGGAATAGCCGGTGTCGAACAGGACTGATCCGAGCCGCGGGTGATCGATATAGGCGAACATGGCCGGAAAGCGCACGGAAGCGCCGCTCCCGCCTTGAATCGTAAGCCATTCCCGATGCGTGCAGTACCCTGCGGTCATCAAGTTCACGGAAACTTCTGTTATGGCTCCTTTGTTCACGTCCATGCAGCTGACGAACCTCCTTCTTGTACCCATGCTTCAGCAAATCGCTTCATGCCTTCCTCGATACCGATTCTAGGCTTATAACCCAACATCTCGCGGGCAGCCGTAATGTCGAGCGTCTGACTCCGTCCGATTAATCCAACTGTATACCGGGTCAGCTTCGGCTCCTTGCCTCTGGCAAACCAGCGGGCGTTAAGCTCCAGCATTCCGGCTGCCGCCGAAGCGATCGGGTAAGCGAGCGGGATGGGGCGGAACGGCATTTCGAGCAGGGCGAAGAGCTTAGCCAGCAAATCATTCAGCAGGCTGGGCTCGCCGTTCGTAATATTGTACTTGCCGCCAAGCGCAGCCGGGGAGGCTGCGGCGGCTAGCAGCAGCGCATCGACCACGTTGTCGACATACGTAACGTCGAGCATCGACCGGCCGCCGCGAATGAGCGGCATATAGCCGCCTCGGTTCGCCTCTATGAGCCGTGGGAGGATGGCGCGGTCACCTGGACCGTAGATCGCTCGCGGCCGCAGCGTAATGGCGTGCAGCCCAGCCTCTTCTACGGCCTGATCCACCTCCCGCTCGGCTAGCAGCTTCGTGGCAGAATAGGCCGTAGCCTGTTTAGAAGGCAGTGGATCCGTCTCCTTAATATTCAATCGGTCACGCCAACTCCAGTAAATGCTCGGCGTTGATACATGCACAAGACGGGCCCCGCCGCTTATGCATCCTTCCACGACATTGCGCGTACCTATGACGTTGCTGGCGTAGAAGTCGGCATATGCGCCCCATGGAGCAGACAGTGCCGCGCAGTGGAAGACGGTATCTTGACCGTGGCATATCTCCTTAATCCGCTCGGCATCGCCTAACTCAAGCGGAATAAATCGGACACCCATTCGTTCCAGCACATGGCCTACATGCGTATTGCGGCCAATGGCGCTGACGGTATAGCCTTCTTCGACCAATCTTAATGCCAACCGCTGCCCTAGAAATCCGGTTCCTCCTGTCACTAATGCTCGTCGGCTCATGATGATTCACCATTCCATTCTATATCTGATGTAGTGGCCTCTATTAGTGAGATGGAGCGCTTTTTGCTCTCTTGCCAGAAGCGGTATAGCATAACGGCCTGCGCGACAAACGGCTTCGGATCCTGCCAGCGGAAGATGACATCTCGTCCTTTCCATAGCTCCCTCAACCAATAGCCCCGCCGAGGACTCCTCCAGCCGTACACCAGCATGGCGAGCGTCAACATGGCAGGGCGGGTGGATGTTGGCTCGATGGGGTAGGCTCTCGCATGATGCTCGCCAAGATTTGCATCAAAATTTGCATCAAGATATGTATTTTGATTAGCAGTGTTATTTGTGCAGCCGTCCATGCCGACCTCTGTGTCGCCATTTCTCCCACCATTCATCTCGAAGAACGCTTTGTCCAACTGATCAGATGCGGTAAAGCAGTGGACGCCGCTTGTTGCACGGGGATTGCACTCGATTGGGTAGATGTTCTGTTCCGGCGTGACGATAAAGTCAAACGCAATCTGCCCCGTATATCGAAGCGGGGCGACAAATCGCTGCACCCATGCCAGCAGATCGGCCTGCGGCTCATGCTTGAAGGCGATGCTTGCTCCTGCACCAACAGTGAATTCGGAGGGATAGCAGGCATGAGCACGTACAGAGCCATCGCGGACAATGCTGTACGTGCAGTACAATGTGCCGCGAATATATTGCTGCCCGACCCAAGGATAGTCCGGGGTGATTAGGATATCGTCCGGAAGGGCATAGCCAGCCCGTACGAATAATACACGGCTCGCGAAGCGTGAGTAGGCCGGCTTCAGCACGGCAGCATCTTCCCCAAGCGCCTGTATGTAGCCGCATGCTTCCGCTTGTGATGTCAGCAGCTGTGTCGAAGGTGCGTGTAAGCCAGCTTGCCGGATCATTTCGATGAATTGTCCCTTATGATGAAGCTGCTTAAGCATCTCCCACGGAGGAGCAAATAGCTCGCATCCATTGGGCCATGCCCGCTGTCTCTGTGCTAGATAGAACACTTCCTCGCAGGTCGGAATTACGCAATCCACCTGCTCGTCTATCACGATACGCTCTATCATAGCTAGGAACCGCTCTTGTTCATGGCGGGGAGGCGGATAACAGTAATGGCGGGTGACAAAGCGGGAGGCCGAGCCTATTGTGACGAGCAAGCTATCAGCCATGATGATCCGGTGCCCAGCACCACCCAATAGCCGCGCCAGTTCCAAGGAGACGGGGGAGCGGCTGCCGGTAATTAGGATAGTTCGCCTCCCATCCCGCGGAATATCGTTGGACGGACTGCTAAAACTGCTAGTATTCAAGCACCAGCCCTCCCAATGACAGCCCGGCAGAAGTTCCAAGCATCAGAATACGGTCTCCCCGCTGCACCCGCCCTTGGTGAATGGCCTCATGCAATCCCATCGGAATCGAGGCGGCAATCGTATTGCCGTGATCCGATGTAATGTTCATGAGCTGCTCTGGAGCAATGCCCAGCTTGCGGCTAATCAGGCGCATCGCCATAGCGCTGCCTTGATGCGGTATGATAAGCGGGAATTGCGACATTGCCGTATTTCCCGATCCGAGCAGCCGTTCAAGGAAGTCAGGCAGCAGCTTGGACGCCATTTTATAAATCGGCTGACCATCCATATGGAACATATAGTCGCTCATTCGAGCATCATCGTAATATTTAGCGTGCAGCCCCGTACCTCCACCGCGTATCTCGGAGTATGAGGCTCCGGTACTATAGGTTTCTATTAATGAGGCTGCGATACGAGATTGCTCGTATGCTGTCGCCTGGTCTACGATAACGGCAGCAGCGCCATCGCCGAATAGAACTGCGCTTTCTTTGTGCTCCCAGTTCAGGCCGACTGAGGCTACCTCTGTCGAGACGATGAGGATACGCTGATAGCGTCCAGCGGCAATCAGATACGACATGACGTCGAGCGCGGCTAGGAAGCTAAGGCAGGTCGAATTAATGTCAAAAGACGGCACCCCGGAGTTTCCTTTCCCCATTGCTTGTTGTATCAAAGCGGCTGTGCATGGAATCGGCTGTTGCATTGTACCGCTCGCGCATACGATGCAGTCGATATCAGCGAAGGTAAGTCCCGCATCATGCAGTGCGGCTTGCGCAGCGAACGCCCCCATCTCGGCGGCTGTTTCGTTTTCAACAAAATATCGTACGCGAACCTCCGACTTTTTCAAGGACCACCCGGCGGGTACGCCAAGCTTCCGATCCATCTCTTCCGAAGTAACGCGTTGCTTCGGTAAATATACCCCCGTACCGATAATTTTCACTTTTCTCTCCATAATCCCATGGCCTCGTTCCTCTTGTTGATTTCGATCATGACGTGAAGCTCTTGCTTATTACCCAAAAGCCCCCTCTATTGTAATGCACATTCTCTTGGTGGTTCCATCAATTTACTCGTTCGGTTGATTCTTCTATTATATATCGAAGTACTTTTACATTGGCGTGATAATCTGTCTAGCAAAAAAATGTAAAAAAACCTTACGATTAAAATGCCATTACGTTCCTATCCAGATGTGTTGCTGTTGTAACATAATAAAATTGTAGTTTGTTGAGCGAAAAAAGGTTGGGCTCAAGAAGAGCTGGCAAAAAGGGGAGAGTAGCCAAACTATCGCTATTCTCAAAAGGATACTAGCCGAAGTGTTTGTTTAATAAGAGGAGTGATGCATATAGGAGAAACTATTGATAGAGAATCAATAGCCTCCTTGTTTCATTTCATACAAATGTCAGAAACGAAGGTGGTCATGAAGGTAAATCCCATGAAGGGGAGTGTCCCTCGTCATATTCAATGATGATTGGGACACTCCCTTCATGGCAGTGCTTTTAAGCGTGCTGCAGTTCTTCGTCTACGAACTGGGGAAGTGCGGCAATGCCTGCCGTATTCAAAAAGTTCCAAGGCTTGTTAAAGTGAGGCTGGAAGAAGAAGTCGATGAAGGCCAGCTCGTCGATTGTCATCCCATTTTGAATGCATACCGACAAGGTGTTCATCGCTTGGGTCAAGTCAACTTTGGACATGATTTGCGCTCCCAACAGGCGGCGGCTTTCTTTCTCATACACAACCTTCAAGGTTACGGTCTCTGCCGATGGCATAAATTCAGGCCGGTAGGCGTCGATTACCGTAACTGCTTCGGCATCGATATTCTCATCTGCGCATGCAACCTCGGTAAGACCCGTCGAAGCTAGATTGATATCGTATATTTTGAGGCCCGATGTCCCTTGGGTGCCTACATATTTTGTCGTTGGCCCCATCAGATTGCGGGCTACCAGCATCCCCATCCGTACCGCATTGGTAGCCAGCGGAATGTAGGCAGCTTTGCCAGTCGGATTGTAATGCACAGCACAGCTATCGCCGGCGGCGAACACGTCCTGCTTGCTGGTTTGCATATAGGAATCGACGATGATCGCGCCATTTGGCAGCATATCCACTTGACCCTTAAGCAGTTGGGTATTCGGGCGGAAACCGATACAAAGAATGACCATATCTGTTTCTACTTCACCCTTGTCAGTGATGACCTTGTTTACGATGCCCTCCTTGCCTTCAAATCCCTTCACGGTTTGCTCAAGCGCAAGCTCGATGCCTTTGCCGCGGAACGCTTCCTCAATTTGACTACTGAATTCAGCATCCAGATAACGGTTCAGAATCCGATCTCCGCTATCAATCAAGGTCACCTGCTTGCCGCTCTCTTGGAACGCCTCCACAAGCTCTACACCGATATATCCTGCACCGACTACCGTGATATGGTTTGCCTGTTTTGCTTTTTCGATGATGTTGTTCGCATGTTCGTAGTTCTTACATAGCAGAATGTTGTCCAGATCCATGCCTGGAAGCTGAGGAATGACTGGCCATGATCCTGTCGTAACAATCAGCTTGTCGAAGCAATCATTGAATTCTTCTCCAGTCAGCAGGTTGCGCACCTGCATCGTTTTCGCATCTGTATCAACGGAGAGAACCTCGTGGCGCATGTGAGTAATGACACCCAAATCCGCCAAGTGCTGCGGCGAGGAGTAGAAGAGTCCTTCCGGCTCCTTCACGACACCGCCCACATACAATGCGATCCCGCAAGATAGGAACGATATATTGTCGTTGCGTTCGTAAACGGTAATCTGGGCTTCGGGGTATAGCTTGGCGGCATTCACCACTGCTGCTGTTCCCGCATGCGTACAACCAATCACTGCAATTTTCATTGTATTTCCTCCTCGAAAATAAAATATAGGTAAACCAAAAAGGTTGAATTTTAATGTGATTAATGTGACTTATTTCACAACCATAGTGTACTGTGATTTATTTCACAAGTCAACAACTATTTTGTTCAGATTTTCACAATATTGAATTAATGTGTGATTAGATGCATTATTCTGTGCTTTAAAACCATTTATAGTATAATGAACTATTAACAGCATAGATGAAAAACTAGGAAAAGAGGGAACAAATGCCTACTATACTAGTTGCTGATGATGATGTGAACATTCGCGAACTTGTATGTCTATTTTTACGCAAAGATGGGTTCACAACAGTTGAAGCTGCAGATGGTAAGGAAGCACTGGCCGTCTATGCCTCAACGCATGTCGATCTTGTTGTTCTTGATATTATGATGCCGGTGATGGACGGCTGGACGTTATGCAAGGAGCTCAGAAGAGCGAATCCCGATCTCCCCTTGCTTATGCTGACTGCGAGAGGCGAAACATGGGAGAAAGTGAAAGGTTTCGATCTTGGGACGGACGATTATTTGACGAAACCATTCGATCCACTAGAGTTGACGGTTCGTATTCGGGCATTGCTGAAACGATACCGGATTGGCTCCACGCAATCGATTCAGTTCGGCAGCATCGTCCTTGACCGTCCGAATATCCGACAAGGGGATTGGCATTTCTCCTGAGGATCAGAAGCGTATATTCGAACGTTTCTTTAAGGCCGATCCTTCCCATAGTCGCAAGTATGGCGGCAGCGGTATGGGACTTGCCATCGTTAAACAGATTGTATCGCTTCATCAAGGCGAAATTCGAGTAGAAAGTGAACCTGATCAAGGAACGACCTTCTTTGTCACCTTGCCAATCAATACGCCAACAGATTAGTTAGATTCATAGAGTATCCATCGGATTGACTAAGACCGAGTTCTCCATGCTGTGGCCCACATGCAAGCTTCCTTGTATGTAGGCCGCAGCATTTTTACTTGTTCATATTCAGTTCATATTGACGTCATGAGGAGTACATTTTTGTTGGTTAAACTTTCATAAGTCGCACTGTTAAGGTAACTGAATAAACAGATCAGGACAGGAGTAGATGAGAGTGACACTAACAGAGGAAAAGAGAACGGGGAATGGAACGAAATTTAAGAAAGTGCGAAGCATTTTACTTAAAATCATAGCAGCAATCGTTATTGTTCTTTTTCTAGGGAATGTTTATATATGAATGTGATAAGTACGAATTCGGAGAAAAAACAAATAGAGCCCTATGGTCAGCATGTATCTGTAGACGGAAAAAATATGAACGTGCTCATTCAAGGAAAAGGCGAAGAAACGATCGTGCTCCTGCCTGGTTTCGGAACAGCTACACCAGCACTTGATTTTAAGCTGCTCATCGATGAGTTATCTTCATTTTACCAAGTTGTCACGGTTGAGCCCTTCGGTTATGGATTAAGTGATGAAACGGAAAAGGAGCGAACCACAGAGAATATCGTAGGTGAAGTTCATGAAGCGCTGCAGCAGCTTAATATTAACCGATACATGCTCATGGGTCATTCGATTGCAGGCATTTACGCATTGGATTATGTGGACAAATATCCAAACGAGGTGACTGCATTTGTCGGAATCGATAGCAGTGTTCCAACACAACCAGGTATGGATGTTGAATTTCCATTAAAAAGATTAGAATTCCTCAAAAAATCAGGTCTCTTACGATTTGCTCTTATATTTAGTGCAGACCCCTACAAGGGTCTGGCATTCGATGAAAAAACCGTAGAGCAAATGAATTTGATACTTTGTACAAGCGAATAATGAAGGGAGAAAAGACTGGGTACCTCTGCATGAAGAGCAGGTCAAAGACTCGGTACATGGAAAAATAATCACTATGGTGGGATCGCATTATTTGCACCACACCAAATTCAAAGAAATCGCTGAGAATGTTAGAGCATAATATGAAAGAAGTAAAGTAAGTGTATTGTTTGGATAAAGACCAAGCTTTGCCGGGTACTCCGTTTCAATCTTGCCAAAGGTGACGGGACGGGGGATTATTTTGCTTTCGGCTCGCGTTCACTCACACGACCGCTGAACGATTCATAACGAAAAACCTGGAGCGGCTGTCTACATAAGGGGAGTCAGCCATTCCAGGTTTTTTTTGTTTGCGAATTAGGTTCGTTGAGATACGGGAGATTATTTAGTCTGAACTACGTCAATCAGATCTGCCTTTTCTAGCATACGATGTACGAGCACGGCAGCTTCGGCTCTCGTAATGTCTTTCTTTGGCAGCAATCCATTGCCGGCTCCGTTGATAAGCTTACTGCTCACTACTGCGCTGACGCCTTGTTTAGCCCATGCTCCAACAGATGCACCATCGATAAATGCGGATAATACGGAGTCCGCATCGGCATTGTTAACATAAGCTTTCAAATCAGTCAGCTGCATGGCTTTGGCTATCATAACCATGGCTTCCTCACGGGTAACTGTCTTTCCAGGGCGGAATGTTCCATCTTCATAACCCTTAATAATACCGTAATCCTGTGCTGTCACAACTGCAGCATTAAACCAATCCGATGCAGCAACATCTTTGAAGGTAACGGTTTTCCCTTTATTGTCCATGCCAAGCGCTTGAACAATAATTGCAGCGAACTCAGCCCGAGTAATTGCTGCGTCAGGCGCATAATGGGTATCGTCGACTCCGTTAATCACCATTCTCGACAGCATGTCGGAAATGATACCCTGTGCCCAATGTCCCTGCAAATCATCGAAAGATTTCTGATGTGAGATCAGCAAATAAGTGCTGTTCGTCAAGCTCTTAATAACGGCGTAACTGCTTCCGTTACGAGCTATAATTTGCGTCGGCACATGACGAATTGATCCATCGTCGTTTAGAGCGACTGCTGTCTTGACTGTGTTAGGGTCGATGCCGCTAGGAATCGGAATTTCACGCTCAACAAAGTTGCTAAACCGACCTACTTTTTCCGCTTTATCCTTGTAAGAGACCATAACCGAAAAATCAACAGGTGCAGCCATTACAGTAAAATGACTTTTATTCGCTGCATCCCTAACTGATTTTTCCTTAGATGAATCACTCTTGTTGATAACGACCTGAACAGATAGGTCGCTTGCCTTCGCTGGCCCACCAAATTTGGCAGACAAATCATTGAGGTTAATCTGTGCTGCTGGCAGCTTGATATTACCGATAGGCGTTGAAATTGCAAGCACGGTTTGCTTGAATCGATCCAATGTTTTTAATACTTCTCCATTTAGGTTTACTGACACTTTATCTGCTTCTTGACTCACAGGAATAGACAATGTTTGCTTATCTCCACCGTTTGTCAGCTGTGAGGCCATAATGGCTGAATCAAGGGATACGTTCACAACGGTTTGCCCGTTTTCTTGCGTTACGATACTTGAAGCCAATTGATTGCGTGTCGACTTACCGCTGTTTGGATCGCTTATCCAATTGCTAGAATCGGAAGGGCGCGTTCCTGATGACGGGGATGCCGATTCCCTAGTTACGTTGATGGAATAGATTTTTTTCAATCCATTCGCTGCTGTCACTTCCACTGAAATGATGTTTTGTCCTACAGAAAGTTGAATTGGACTACTTTCTTGACCACTAGTAACAAGTGCTCCGTTCACTGTTAACGAAGACGGTTGATCATATACCGAACCGGTCACTGTTAACGGAGACTGATGATCATATACCGAGGCAGTCACTGTTAACGATGAGACGCTGTTCGGAACAATCGCTGTGTAATCCAGAATTCTAGAATCGAAGGCTGGATTAAGCGCCCCTTGAGACAAGGCTAAAGCTTGCAAATCCGTCTTGCGATTCACTTGTGGTACGACGCTTACCTCTGGAGAGAGTGCACCCACACCATTCTCATTGCCTGCCTGAACTGCAAAATAATAAGGTAAGTCGTTTGAAAGTCCCGTAATAAGAGCTGAATTCGCTGCTCCACTTACCCTTGCTACAGGTGCGGTTCCATAGCTACCAGAGGATATGCCTTGGTAAACCTGATAATAAGTGGCCCCTGTTACACTATTCCAACGTAAGTTCACTTGCCCATCTTCTGGTGTAGCGATAAATCCAGTCGGTGCAGCTAACGTAATTGTAGACCCTGGTGTATTTGGATCCGTTGGAGTTACAGGTGGATTAATGTTCCCTGTGTAGCGGGCCATTCGAATTTGATTTGACACCCCGTTATGTTCAGTCCATGCAGCGAAAAGCTCGCCATTATACTCTTCTAGTACAGAAGCAAACGCCCGTTTCGTTGCGTCGACATTCAGCCCGTCAACACCGTCACCGTCCGCAGTAGACCAACTTGTGCCATTAAACTGTTTGACACGTACTTGCGGGGCTTTTCCGTTGGTTTCCGTCCATGTTGCAAATAGTGTATTTCTGAACACTTTCAAAGCAGGAGGGCTGTCGAGCGCGATATCAGTTGCAATATTTTCTACCGCCTCCCAACTTGCTCCATCAAAACGTTTTACTCTCAACAGAACACCATTAGTGCCATTCTCGACCCATACAACATACAACTCATTGTTGAATTCAATTATAGAGCTGTTGGAGCTGTCGATATCTACAGATTCATTAACGCCTCCATTATCCACGTACACCCAATCTTGGCCGTTATATTTCTTAATTCTTGGTTGGTAATGGTTTGCGCTATTCCACTCTAGCCAAGTTCCATACAATTCATTTTGGAACATAGCCAAGCTTGGTTTGCCAACAGTGTGTGATGCAGCGCGCCCAAGCGATTCCCAACTTCCATTAAATTTCTTAACCTGGATGTCATACCCAACACTCGAAGACTCAGACCAAGCTACATAAATTGCATCATTCGTTGATAACAGATTAGGAAACAAAGCTTGATTCTGGGAATTAGCATTTAGTCCGTTTTTGTCTTCAACCCAAAACATTCCATCCCATTTTTTGACTCTTAATGTTCGGACGTTGGCATTGTCGCGTTCTACCCATAGTGCGTATAATTCGTTGTTGAAAACAGCTAATTTCGGAGTTTCAGCCTCTTTTGTAGGATCAACGTTTAAGCCTTCCGGGTCAGAAAGGGTGGATAAGACTCCATTGGAATAGCTTTTAACTACAATTCTTCCATTCTCGACCCAGATTGCATAAAGCGCATTGTTAAATTCCTTCAAATCAGGATGATACGAGTAAATCAAATTTCCATTTAACCCGACGTTAATTTCATTATGAGCAGACGTCCAAGCGACACCATCATATTGTTTGACCCTAATTTGATTCTGATAATTGTTAGATTCAATCCACGCAGCGTACAGCTTGCCGTTATATGAGGACAAAGTAGGATTCATTGCTGTAGGCGATGATGGATCTACATTTAGAATGGTTTCACTAGTTCCACTCCAGTTTGTTCCATCGTATTTTTTAATATGTATTGTACCACCCCAATCACTGCCGGCTGCTTCGGTCCAGATTACGTATAATGCATTGTCGTAAACTGCAGAGCTTGAATGCTTCGCGTTTTTTGAAACATTTACGTTTAATCCGGCATTGTTAACACCATCAACGGAAGTCCAACTTACTCCATCATACTTTTTGACACGTAGCTGGGCGTGAATTCCATTTTTTTCGGAAAATACAGCAACTAACTCGTTGTTAAAAGCAGTTAAACTACCGTTTGAAATAACGGATGAATCACTTCCCAAGCCATTAGGCCCGTCGATAAAAGACCAAGTAGTGCCATCGAACTTTTTAACTCGAAGCTGTGACTTTCCTCCGTTTTTTTCATCCCAGGATATGTATAAATTTCCGTTGTAAATAGCAGACTCAGGGTTACTCGCGACTGAAGAAGGGCTTGCATTTAATCCATCGTTGCTGCCGCCATCTACCCATTCCCAACTTGAACCATTGTGTTTTTTGACTCGGATTTGATAATTGCCATTGGTATTCTCTACCCATACGATAAAGAGATTATTATTATAGACTATTAAATGAGGGCTGAATGCAATAGCGGGGGAGTTCATATTCAGTCCCTTGCTGCCTCCACCGTCTACGAAAGACCAGCTTGAGCCGTCATATTTCTTGACCCTTATCTGATTACCATGATTCGATAATTCATACCATGTCACATATAGCTCATTCTGGAATACGGCCATGACAGGATTAGTTGCAGTAGCCAATGGATCTGCGCTGAAACTAGTCCCGCCGTCAACATACTCCCAGCTACTACCATTATATTTCTTGATTTGGATCGTGAGATTATTATTCTGGCCTGCTCTCTCAGACCATGCCATGTACAGCTCGTTATTATAATTGACCGTGTTAGGGTGTGACGTTTCTTTGGTGGCGTCCACATTTAAACCAATTGTGCTGTTTCCAATTGGTTGCCAACCAGTTGCAGCCATGGCCTTGGTAATGCCAGACGACAGAGGAAGGACTGCTGTAAAGATGAGCAGGAATGCCATCAGTACAGCGATTGTTTTTCGCATGCGTAATTTGGGTTTCATTTACTACATCGCCTCTCGTAATTATGTTTAAGTTCTATAATGTATGTTTGACATAATTTGAACTCATCCTTTAAATATCGACATTTGTAGCTGGCAAATTAAGAGAGTCATAATATCGTCATTTATAGATGTAAAAATTGGCGGCTCCGGACTTACAAGCAGATCCGGGTGCATACTCGGTATATAATAACGTTGGTTTTTCGTTAGCTGAAATATTGGTAGAGCGAGTTAGCGGCATGAACACCGCAGGATGTTGTAAATCCAGTGACATTGGCGGGGGTCTATCATCCAAATTATGAGGGACAACTTCCAACAGAAAATTATAACGTCATTGCATCCGGAGGCGTTTACTCCACTGCTGAAGATCTGGTTACATTCTCGCGGATCTTCACAGGAGAAGTCGATGGTATTCTATCTCCCAGGTCGGTAAAAGCAATGGAACAAGCAGAGTATAAAAGAGGTATATGGCCACCGGAAGAGGCTAATTCGTCATTATCGTACGGGTTAGGATGGGATAGTGTGAATTTGTTCCCGTTCAACCAATATGGCATCAAGGCGATTACGAAAGGCGGAGATACCGCGTCCTATCATTAGTCGCTAGTCGTACTCCCGGAATACAACATGTCTGCGGCTGTTGTCTTGTCAGGTGGTTCGAGTGCAACCGATCAATTGTTGGCTATTGAACTGCTGCTTAGCGCGCTGCAAGAGAAAGGAATTATTAAAGAACGGAAGCCAGAAAAGTCACATGGCGTGCCTATAAAGGCAAATATGCCGCAGGAATTGTCCCTGCATGCAGGACTTTATGGCGGCGCTGCAGGTGCGATTATGAAGATAGAAATGAATCCAGTGGGGGAGTTGGCTGTATCCACGATCACGACTCCGAACCTCAAAATCATTGATGCAAACAAAGCAGCGAACAGACTGCAAATCCCAGCGATGGCTGGCCGAGATTCGCTGGAACTTAGGCGGGGATATGTATCAATCACACCGTGGTCAGCGGTAACAATCAAGTTGTGCTGCCGGATAACGGAAGGGTTGTATTTGCTGGAGAGGTCGGCTCTATATTTGAGATTTCATTGAAAAAGGAATAGGAAGGCTTGTCCAAAGATAAAAGTTCAAAGTGCTGTCTCTAAGATCATTATCGACCTTGGAGACAGCACTTTTTTACTTTTTTATGGGCCATTTATTCATTTATTACATCATTTATAGAACAAATACGGATACAACTTACATCTAGTAAAAAAGATGTTCAATCCTCTCTGCTTAGAACGATCTTACCTCGCGTTCGTCCTGTTTGATTAGACAGATGTGCTCTTCTTACTCCATCAACCGTCATCGGGTAGACTTCCCCTACGATTGGTCTAATTTTTTGTGATTCAACCAGTTTGCGAATATGATTCATGTTTTCGCCATCGGGACGCGTGAACACGTACTTAATGTTTAATTGACGCTCTGCTTCTATTTTATTTATGGAATCAGGGCGAACTTCATCTGGCCCACCGAATATGGTAGCCACCGTTGCGTTCAACTTCATGCAATATAATGCCTCTTCGAATGAAGAACCACCGAGCGTATCGAGCATGAAATCAAACTCTAGCCCTGAATCTCGGATGCTTTCCTGATCGTATGCAATCACTTGATCTGCGCCTAACTCTTTTACAAAATCGATGTTTTTAGCGCTTGTTGTCGTGGTCACATGAGCTCCCAGCGCTTTCGCCAATTGAACGGCAAAGGATCCAATTCCACCACTTCCGGCTAAAATAAGCACGCGATCCCCTGCCTGAACATTTCCCACTTCTACGAGAGCCTGCCATACGGTAAGGCCCACGAGTGGAAGGGATGCTGCCTCAACATACGTCATATAACGAGGCATTGGAGCAACAAGATTTGCAGGAACAACAATCTCATCGGCGTACGTGCCTTGCTTCTCCATTTCTGGACGGAAGAACACATTGTCTCCTACTTGAAATTCGGTTACATCCGTTCCGACAGCCGCCACTTTACCTGCCGCATCCCACCCCAAGATCAGAGGAAGCTGATACGGAAAGCTTTCTTTCAAGTATCCTTCCCGTACTTTCCAGTCTACAGGGTTCACCCCACTAGCTTTTATCGTAATGAGCAGGTCGTTTGGGCCTACTGGTTCTGTCGGAACGTGAACCAACGTAAGCGTCGTTTCATCTCCGTATGTTTCAATGCCAATCCCTTTCATATCAAAATCTCTCCTTCTATATTTGGAAGTGCGGTAGGTTATTTACTTGTTATTTCATTTAGTATAGATAATTCAAATTCAAAAGTCATTTCTCTTTCTTGTTGACTATACTCATTTTATTTTATATAATTATCTCGAATTAAAGATACTCTAACCAAAGATAAAATGAGTCCATCCCAGACAGCTGTTGTTCATATTTGTATAAATGCGAAACAAGCAGGATACATTAAGTGAGGATGGATGAAAAAGTATCGAAAATGATGCAATTAATTTATTTACACATGTTTCCACAACATACATCGATTTAAAGGATAATCGAATTTAGGAGGAAGAAAACGATGACAAAAGATTTCTACACTGCACTTAAAGAAAGACGTACTTACTACGGAATCAATAAAGAGGTCAAAGTATCAGATGAAAGAATCAAAGAAATCGTCGAATTTGCTGTGAAACACACTCCGTCAGCGTTCAATTCACAATCTTCGCGTTTGGTTGTATTGTCTGGTGAGGCACATAATAAATTATGGGACATTACAACGGAAACATTGAGAAAAGTAGTTGGTGATGGAGACTTCTCAGGAACACAACAAAAAATGGATTCCTTCAAAGCAGGTTATGGTACTGTATTATTCTTTGAAGATGAGGCTGTAGTGAAATCACTTCAAGAACAATTTACTGCATATGCTGACAACTTCCCAATTTGGTCAAACCAAGCATCAGGTATGCACCAATTAGTGGTATGGACAGGATTGGAAGCAGAAGGATTGGGAGCATCTTTGCAGCATTACAATCCACTGATTGATGATGAAGTGAAAAAAGAATGGAATATCCCTGCTAATTGGAAACTTATTGCGCAAATGCCATTTGGTAATCCAACAGCTGCACCAGGTGAAAAGCAATTCAAACCGTTAGAAGAGCGTGTAAAGTTTCATAAATAATTAAGTACTATGTAAACGGAACATTCAATACAAAGAATCCATTTTGATTTGTCATTATTCAAAATGGGTTCTTTTTTGTGCCAATAAGTAATTTTCATAAGATTTCTTTGCAGTAGATTCTTGCACAACCTAGCCGAAGGATTGAGAAGGAAATCGTATACGCGTGCGAGATGTTCACTTTTTCTCACGATAAGCCGTTAATAAATAATATAGTAAATAATTGGACAGGTGAACTTTTTTGATTCCACCATAGTCTAATCGTTAGCTATACATAGAGAACCTAGTCGTTGAGAGAGGAGAAATTATGAAGTCAGTAATTGAAGTTAGAAAAGGCCGCATTGGCATTGGGTGGCTCATCGTTTGTTCGATGCTTATCATGGCCTTATCATGCCCAACAAGTTTACATGCCCAGAGCGATGCGGTGTCAGTGACATACGGCAATCAGCCAGGTTCCGTTAAGGAGTTTGTGAAATATGACGTGAGTCCATCTAATTCTGTCACATTAGGTGCGGGTTCCTCCAAGTCGATTAAAGTATACGGATATGAATCCAATGGGAAAAAAGTATCGCTTGGATCGAAGGTGCAATGGCAGTCAGACAATGAGCAAGTTGTGAAAATGAGCGGCGCAACAATTAAAGGAGTGGCGGAAGGAAGTACGATCGTTACAGGCGTATATGGATCACAAAGGTTTGATATTTCCGTACACGTTACTGCTACGATTAAAAAACTAATTGTAACTCCTACGAAGGTGGTACTGTCTCCCGGGAAGTCTGCGGCTTTTTCCGTTCAAGCGGTCTATGCGGGCGGGAGCACAAGAGATGTAACTTCACAGGTGACGGCGAAAGCGTCAGGTCAGGGCATCGATGTTGGCAGCGGTGTGGTTACGGCGGTGGGGCAGCCAAAGGGGAGCGTCAGCGTAAAACTGTATTATGGAGGGAAAGGTGTAACTCTTCCCGTTGTACTACAGGAAAACTTGGTGAATATTGATGTTCAGCCTACATCTCTCGTGGTGGAAGCGGGAGCTGCGAAGCCCATTAAAGTAATCGGCACTTTATCGAGCGGCAAAAAGGTGTCTCTTGCTGGCAAGATAGCATGGAAGTCCGGCAATGATCAAATTGCCAAAGTAACCGTTTCCGGCGTAAAAGGACTTACGGAGGGAACGACGAGAATTGTGGGCGTGTACGGTGATCGTACGTTTGAAATCCCGGTTCAAGTCACACCAAAGTTGAAAAAGCTGACCGTTGTGGCATCAACGGCGAAGCTTGCGCCTCATCAGTCGACGAGCTATCGAGTACAGGCAGTATACAGCAGCGGTAACACGTCTGATGTCACGTCACTTGCCAAGTCGAAGTCGAACGGCAAGGCGACTGCCAATCAAGGGATGATTACTGCAGTAAGTAAAGGGAAGGCTGTCCTTACCTTTTCATATGGCGGCAAACAAGTATCTCTGCGTATCACAGTAGAGTAGGATGATCTTGAGTTCTAGTTCTATACAAGGCCTGCACAGGTTGATGACCTGTAGAAGTAAAGCATGATGTTCGTGTTGCTCGTGATGTCAGCGTCATGAAGATGTATATATCGGAAAGCGGCAGCTCAGGATTCGTCATTCCTGATACTGCCGCTTTTCATTTACCATTATGGAGAATCTCTTTGTCTCACGGCAACTATGTAGACGTCAATTAGACCTCTATCCGTAAGAATGTGCCCGTGCTTAGTCCGTAATAAGGAACCCGACCTTTTTGAGCGCTTCGCATACTTCATCCAATCGCTCTTCGCTTGGGGAGGTCAAGGTATGGAGATGAATTCCATTCGTAAGCTCTGAGATGAAGGCTGCTCCGCTGCTGCGGATATTGTTCATGAAATCATATACCTCTTTGCGGGTATTAACGCGGATTTGTGCCGAGATTTGCCCGTATATGGGGTGTTCCACGATAACATCCTTGACGCCTACGCCATAATCGACGATAAGCAGCAGTTCTTCCTCACTTTGCTCGGGTGCGTGCTGAACGGCAATTACTCGCTCGAACAACGAGGCGTTTTCTTTTGTGCTTTGATCCATGTATACGTATCCTTGGCTAGTCGCGAGAATGGGTTCATTGCGCGCCTTTAGCAAGGTCATATCTTGCACGATTACTTGGCGTGATACATTGGCTCGTTGGGCCAACTCGGTTCCCGTGAGTGGGGAGGAGGACTTCAGCCAATCCAGCAGCTTCGTTCGGCGCTCTTCGCCTGTCAGCTTGATGTTAGTCGCCAATTGGATTTGCTCCTTTCAAGGACGCCAGCAATGTTAATAGGCTGTCCAGATGCTCAGTTGTTGTGGATCTGCCGAAGGAAATGCGGATAAACCGAAGCGCTTCCTCCTTGCAAAGTCCAATAGCGGCAAGAGAGGGGGAATGCTCCTGATGACCTGCTGCACAGGCCGTTCCGGTCGAAATGCAGATTCCGTTGCGATTACATTCTAGCATAACATATTGGCCCTCCATCCCGTCAAAGAGGCACCCGGCAATATGTGGAGCAACTTCGGCGTATTGTTCGCTCACAGCAGGGGTGAGTGGGATTCCAAGCCGTTCAGCTTGGGTGAACAAATAAGTATGAAGCTGCCGGAAGTGTAAGAACAGCTCAGCTTGATTCTCCATGCAATGTTCGGCAGCGGTCACGAAGGCGCCAATACCGGGAACATTGACTGTCCCCGCACGAAAGCCGCGCTCATGATTGGTTCCTGGAAGGACAGGCTGCCAAGGGACGCGTGGGTGAAGGAAGGCGGCTCCCACCCCTTTGGGGCCATACACTTTGTGGCTGGACAGCGAGCAGGCATCCACTCCCAGCTGGCGGATATCAATCGGGAGCTTGCCAAATGTCTGAACCATATCACTATGCAGGAAAATGCCTCGTTCTCTGAGTAGAGGCGACAGCTCTGCCAACGGCTGCACAATTCCTGTCTCGGAATTGGCATGCTGAATGGATACTAAACCTATGTCCGGTTCAAGTGCTTGTTTAAGAATTTCCTTCGTGATGATACCTCTCGTATTTGGCTCAATGAGCGTCACCCGGTATCCTAGCCGTTCCAGATAGGGAATGGCATTTCGGATGGAGGCGTGCTCCATTACCGTTGTGACAAGATGCTTTCTCCCCTCTGGCAACCCGTTCAGAATGGATTGAATCGTCAATAGATTCGACTCTGATCCTCCGCTCGTAAAATACATGCCTTCCTTAACTCCACCTATCATACTTGCCAGCTTCTCTCGGCAGTATTCCAGCACATTTGCTGCACGGCCGCCTGTGTCATGAAGGCTGTGACTATTGCCGTATGCTTCGCGGCTCAATTCGGTTAGTAGGTGCAGCGCCCGTTCATCCATAGGTGCAGCAGCGGCGTAATCCAAATATATCAACGGTGAAAGTCCCCTTTATATTCTTGTTATTTGTTACTCATCATGCAGTCACTTTTCCTATGTCTATCCAGGAATGAGTTGCCTTTATCAAAATCCTTGCTTGCAAAGTGACTGAGCTTATTGTAATGTTGTATCAGATTTACTGTCAATACAGGTGTAAAGACACATGTATATTATATGATTATCTGTTTGTAAAGTTCATGCACTTATTTTCGAAATAAAGAAGTGAAGAGATATGGAAAAGGGAGAACACTCCGTTATTGTTGTGGGTTCTGGAGTCGCGGCACTGTCGTTACTATCCTCGCTGCCTCCACATATACACGCAACTGTATTAACCAAGGGAACGGTGTCAGACAGCAACTCGATTCTGGCACAAGGGGGGATTGCTACCTCCTACTTGCCAGATGATACGATGCTTAGTCATATCGCAGATACACTTGAAGCCGGAGCGGGGCATAACGACCTGAACATGGTGCAGACGGTCATTCGGGAGGGCAAGGAGATTATGCTTGAGCTTGTAGAGGCTCAGTTTCCTTTTGACCGTGATCACGATGGCAGGCTAATGCTGGGACGTGAGGGAGCTCACCGTGCGAATCGGATTTTTCATGCTGGCGGTGACGCCTCTGGCAGGATGCTGGTGGAGTATTTGCTGCAGCAGATCCCAAGACATGTTCAAATCCGTGAATTTGTTACTGTAATAGATCTTCTTGTGGAGAACGGACGCTGTAATGGTGTTGTTCTCCGAAGCAAGGAAGGGCAGATCGAGACGCTTCATGCTGATCATGTCGTGTTAGCCACAGGAGGAAGTGGCAGCCTGTATCGCCATCACAGCAATCATCAGATTGCAACCGGCGATGGGCTGATGCTGGCCTATCGTGCAGGAGCGCATCTAACGGATCTTGAATTCATGCAGTTTCATCCGACGTTGCTTGTGAAGGATGACCGCAGCTATGGACTAGTGTCCGAAGCGGTGCGCGGGGAAGGCGGTGTGTTAATTGACGAGCATGGCCGCCTGATTATGGAAGGCAGACATGAACTTAAGGATTTGGCCCCACGTGATGTCGTAGCTCGTGTAATTCATGAAGAGATGCAGCAAGGGCATGCGGTGTATATAGATATTCAAGCATGCGGAGAGTTTCGAAGTCGCTTCCCGAGTATTACACGACTTTGTGAAGAAGCTGGTGTAGATCTGGAGCAGGGACGGATTCCAGTAGCACCGGGCATGCACTTCCTCATGGGGGGCATTCAAGTTAATGAATGGGGAGAGAGCAGTATTCACGGATTATTTGCAATTGGGGAAGCTGGCTGCAACGGACTCCATGGAGCTAATCGTCTAGCGAGCAATTCATTGCTGGAAGCACTAGTTACAGGGCGCAGGGCGGCAATGCGAATTCGTACGAGTGAACTCGGGAAACTGGGATCACGGGCCGACGAGGTTGAGGCAAACGTTGTCAGAGGAACCAGAGCGACTGAAGCAATCACGGGTGAAGCAGCAATTACTGGCGAAGTAGGCATGGCTAAAGAAGTCGAGGCTGAAATAGTTGATGGCAATGTGCAGCACTCCATTTCGATACAGGTTCCGCAGACGTCGCTTGCTGAGCTTCAGCGTAGAATGACGGCGGCAGCAGCAATTGAACGGAATCGGGAACAATTGCAGGGCATGAAGCAGTGGTTAATGGAGATGCCGACACAGGCCTTAAAAGTGCAAAAAATCACAAGGGAACAGTTGGAGCTTGCGAACTTGTGGCAGCTGGCACAACTTGTTACCGAGTCTGCTTTGCTGCGGGAGGAGAGCCGCGGGGCTCATTACCGGAGCGATTGTCCGAATCGTGATTATCATAATTGGGGAAGTAGACAAATTGTCCATTCCCTGACAGGAATTCAAATTGTGCGTAACGAAAGGATTGTGCCATCATGGAACGTTTTCAGTTAAGACGGCTGCTGGAATCCTTCTATGCGGAGGATATCGGAAGCGGGGATCAGACATCGTCATTTCTATTTGACGGCGAACAGTGCGAAGCGGTTATTAAAAGTAAGGCTGCTGGATTGCTTGCAGGGACGGATGTCATTACAGAGGGATTTCGGCTGATGTCAGAGGGGATTCAGATTTCCTTGCAGAAGCGAGATGGGGACTCTCTATCTAAGGGAGAACCAATAGCAGTCTTACAGGGACCTGCGGGAGCAATGCTGACTGGAGAGCGCGTTGTCCTGAACTTGCTGCAGCGCATGTCTGCGATTGCGACTCAGACGCGACAAGCGATTCGGCTGCTCGATGACGAGCATACCCGAATTTGTGATACGCGCAAGACGATGCCGGGTCTGCGCATGCTCGACAAGTATGCGGTGCGTGTAGGCGGCGGCTATAATCATCGCTTCGGTCTATATGACGGCATTATGATCAAGGACAATCATATTGCGGCTTGCGGCTCGATCACAGAGGCGGTTAAACGAGCGCGATCTTATGCCGGCCACATGATTCGGATTGAGGTAGAGATTGAATCGGAGGCACAGCTGGTAGAGGCCATTGCCGCGCAGGCAGATGTCATTATGTTCGATAACCGCTCACCGGAAGAAGTGAAGCACTTCGCATCATTAACACCAGAAAGCATCATAACTGAGGCATCAGGCGGGATTACGTTTAACACGCTTCACCAGTATCGGGGAACAGGTGTGGATTATATATCGCTCGGATTTTTGACTCATTCAGTACACAGTCTAGACATTAGCATGGATGTAGAACTTCGTTAAGGAACAGAGGGGGAGAGAGACGATGTCCATATTGGAAGTGATGAGAGGCGAACATGGCATGATGCCTGAGCACTATAAGCGGCTAAGTGTGGAAGAGATGGAGCAGCGGGTGCGTGATATCAAGCAGCGGTTCGGCTCGAGATTGTTGATTCCCGGCCACCATTATCAGAAGGATGAGGTCATTCAGTTTGCCGACATTACAGGGGACTCGCTGCAGCTTGCTCAGCGAATTACAGATGCAGAGTTTATTGTCTTTTGTGGTGTTCACTTCATGGCAGAGACGGCTGACATGCTGTCATCTTCGAGTCAAGTCGTTGTGCTCCCAGATATGCGTGCTGGCTGTTCGATGGCGGATATGGCCAATATGCAGCAGACCGAGGTGGCGTGGGAACGTCTGCAGGCAGTGTATGGAGATACCATTATTCCGTTAACCTATGTCAATTCATCGGCTGAGATTAAAGCCTTCGTTGGCCGACATGGAGGCGCGACAGTAACTTCATCTAACGCGAAGGAAGTATTGGCATGGGCGTTCAAGCAGAAGGAACGAATCCTCTTCCTGCCGGATCAGCATCTAGGGCGGAATACGGCTTATGATCTGGGCATTCCGCTGCGCGACATGGCGTTGTGGGATCCGGAGCTGAGGGAGCTGGTAACAGATCATGAGGATGTGCAAGCCATTCAGGTTATCTTATGGAAGGGACATTGCTCTGTGCATGAGAAATTTACAGTAGATAATATTCGCAGTGTTCGGGAGCGGGATCCGGAGATTCAGATTATCGTTCATCCTGAATGCTCGCGTGAAGTCGTTGCGTTATCGGATTATGCAGGATCCACGAAGTATATCATTGATACGATCAATGCCGCGGAACCTGGAACGAAGTGGGCCATCGGAACGGAAATGAATCTCGTGAACCGCATCATCCATACTCACCCGGATAAGCAGATTGAATCGCTCAATCCGAATATGTGCCCGTGCTTAACGATGAATCGGATCGACTTGCCTCATTTGCTCTGGTCATTGGAGCAGATTGACCAAGGCAAGCCGGTAGGCATCATTACGGTGCCAGAATCGATCAAGGTCGATGCTGTTAAGGCGCTGGATCGAATGCTGCAGATTTAGGTAAGAGCTGTCAGGGGCGAGCGCATTATTGGGGATAACATTGCTGATCGAGCCGCAGGTGGTGCGTAGTGAATGTACACGTTATTTTCCATTATACCCGGCAGTGGTTTCACAGTATTGACACCTATATACTATAGGGGGGTATGGTATATTCTGTGTGGATACGAATCAAACATCTGCGCGAGGGAGAGGTCTTGGATGGAAATCGCAATCATGCTATACGATGGAATCACAGCCTTAGACGCAATTGGGCCCTACGAAGTATTTGCGGCTACAATGAAATGCAAAGTGAAGTTTGTCGCCAAAGAAAAAGGGTTGATTAAATTAGATTCGAAAATGGGCTATATGCATGCCGATTACAGCTTTTCGGAGATTACTTCAGCTGATATTCTTGTCGTGCCTGGCTGCAGCCCACCAAACTATAAAGCTCCGATGTATGATGAAGCGATGTTGAATTGGATACGCCAATTGCATGAGACCACGACTTGGACGACATCGGTGTGCAACGGTTCCTTGATTTTGAGTGCTGCTGGCTTGTTGAATGGTGCCAAGGCAACAAGTCATTGGGGATCCTTCGAACTGCTTCGTTCGCTTGGAGCCATTCCAACAGATGAGAGAGTGGTTCGCCATGGCAAAATCGTCACAGCGGCCGGCATCTCTTCCGGTATCGACATGGCACTCCAATTGGTAGCCTGGGAAATGGGTGAAGAGATGAGCAAAGGAGTGCAGTTGATTTTGGAATATGATCCTCAGCCTCCGTTTGATGCAGGTTCGCCCCATAAAGCGCCGGCCCTATTGGTAGAACAGATAAGAGGAATGCTTCAACAGTTCTCACAGCAGGAGCCGAATTTATAAATCGTAATCCGTCTATCAGGTCTGGATACAGACAGGCGAGGATTAGAACAGAGAGAGTTATCAGCAGCTGAAAATAGAAAGCAGCAGTCTAGGACTTTATTCGGGTGCTAGACTGCTGCTTTTTCATTTCCTAGACGACCTACATTACATTACTTCAGCAACGCAAGCGTCGCTCTGATCGCATTATCAATAAATGATTGCTGTGGACGAGACTTCAACATAACAGTCAGTCCAATTAGCGAGATGATGAGCGCTTGTGACAAAGCCTTCGCTTCTATATGAGCATCGAGCTCGCCTGATTGAATCCCGCGCTCTATCGTTTCTTGAAAAATGACAGACAAGTACATTTGATGTTCTCTTGTTAGAATTTCGAATTTCTCATCATGAGGCGCAAGTTCGACCATGGTATTTATGCAAAAACAACCCCGACTGCAATCACCTGCATATTCCTCAGCAACCACATCTGCAAAAAACGCAGCAAATGCTTCTTTGACAGAAGAGTGGCTTTGAAGCTTGTCACGTGTCTCAGAAGCCCGGGACATCATGTATTTGCGCAGCGCAGTTTCGAACAATTCTTTTTTGTCTCCAAAGGCAGCGTATATGCTAGGGCGCTGAATACCCATTCTGGAGGTTAAATCGCTTAACGAGGTAGCCTCATATCCCTTCTCCCAAAATAGCTGCATGGCCGCATCTAATACTTTACCTTCGTCAAATTCGCGAGTTCTTGCCACAATACATACCTCTCTTTTTACGTACTGAACAGTATGTTATTATTTTATGATTTGCTGTTCTTTTTGTCAAATATAGGTCGGACTATCCTAATTGAGAGAGGATGGACATTTCAACAAACGCTAATGAATTCAAATATACTTGTTGACAATAGGAGTTGGCGTCAGATATATTTACTGGGAATTATAACATACCGATCGGTACAGTATGATAATCACTAAGTTAAGCGAATGGAGGTAAAGTGTGTCCAACATGGAGGAGATTCTTGAAAAGGCAGCGATCCCTGCTCATGCCAAGGGAAATTCCGCACAGGAATCACAGCTTACGTCTGATCCTGATCAGCGCACGACGATGTCTCGTTATGTGATCCTGTTGTTTGCGGCTGCTTGCGGCATGTCTGTCGCCAATATCTACTTCGCCCAGCCACTGCTCGATCAGCTGTCGGTTGAGTTTGGTATTGAGCATTCGCTCATTGGCATCGTTATTACGATCACTCAGATCTTTTATGGGCTGGGATTGCTTCTGCTGGTACCGCTTGGGGATTTGTTGAACCAGCGCCGGTTAATTATCGGACAGATGTTATTGTCCATGATCGCTCTCGTTATCGTGGGAACGGCTCCTACCAGCACCATTTTATTTGTTGGCATGGCATTGGTTGGGCTGCTTGCCGTAGTGACGCAGACGCTTGTGGCGTTTGCGGCAACGATGGCTGCCCCCGCTGAACGAGGACGCGTCGTTGGCATGGTCACAAGCGGAATTGTCATCGGCATTCTGCTTGCAAGGTCCATTGCCGGTATTGTAACGGATCTTGCAGGTTGGCGTGCCGTATATCTGGTCTCCGCCGTGATGCTGCTGCTTATCGTTTGTATGTTTGCTAGAGTGCTGCCCCATTATGAGCGTGAGGTCAGGTCACTGTCCTATGCTCAGCTGCTCGGATCCGTGATTACGTTGTTTGTACAAGAACGGATGCTGCGTATCCGCTCTGTCCTGGCGCTGCTGATTTTTGCTGATTTCAGCATTTTGTGGACTTCACTCGTACTGCCGCTTAGTGCGCCGCCGCTATCGCTTTCACACAGTACTATCGGGGCGTTTGGACTGGCGGGTGTTGCCGGAGCGTTAGCGGCAGCACGAGCGGGGAAGCTGGCTGATCGAGGCTATGGACAGAGAACGACGGGCTTTTCCCTGGTTCTACTGCTGCTCTCATGGTTGTTCATCCGCTATACGGACCAGTCCTTATTCGCATTAATGATTGGCATAGTTCTGCTGGACTTGGCGGTGCAAGCCGTACACGTCACGAATCAGACGATGATTCTTCCTTTGTGCGCGGAGGCGCGCAGTCGACTAACTGCCGGATACATGGTGTTCTATTCGATCGGCAGCGCAAGCGGCTCAATTGCTTCAACCCATGTCTATGCACATTATGGCTGGGGAGGCGTATGCTTGCTCGGAGCCTCTGTCAGTGCAGCAGCTCTCCTTTTTTGGGCAATAACCAGACGCGTTGGGGCTGCTGCATGAAGGTAAGCTGGTGTCCTATGATCTACAGATTCAGCATCGTGAATCGAATTGCTTATCACCTTACTCAACAGAACTGAATAATCACGCGAAATGAAGATGTATACGACATTAAATAAATGTTATCAAGCCTACTCGATATGCCGTGAACGATACGATAAGGAGAGATTGTCCGTGGAGATTGGTATTACTTCGTTTGTAGAAACAAAGCCGGATATTCAGACTGGTGAAGTGATCAGTCACGCACAGCGACTGCGCGAAGTCGTAGAGGAAATTGTACTTGCTGATCAGGTGGGACTTGATGTGTTCGGCATAGGGGAGCATCATCGCGAGGACTATGCGGCATCTTCACCAGCAATCGTGTTGGCAGCGGCTGCATCACGAACGTCGCGCATTCGGCTGACGAGTGCGGTGACGGTACTTTCTTCAGCAGATCCAGTGCGCGTATATCAGGATTTTGCTGCGCTTGATGGGATTTCAAATGGACGTGCTGAAATTATGGCGGGCCGGGGTTCCTTTGTCGAATCTTTTCCCCTGTTTGGCTATGATTTGAACGATTATGATGAGTTATTTGAAGAACATTTGGAATTGCTTCTCCACATAAGAGAGTCTGAGAGGGTTACCTGGTCAGGGCGTCATCGGCCAGCGATTCACAATCTGGGCGTGTATCCGCGTCCGGTTCAAGAGCCATTGCCGGTATGGATTGGGAGCGGGGGGAATCAGGAGTCCGCTATCCGTGCAGGTCTGCTAGGGCTGCCGCTGATGCTGGCGATCATTGGTGGGAGTCCGATGAACTTTGCACCGCTTGTGCAGCTGTATAAGAAGGCAGCCGCGCATGCTGGCCACGATGAATCGCGGCTCCAGGTCGGTTCACATTCGATAGGATTTGTTGCAGAGGATACGGAAGCAGCAGCTGATATGTTTTTCCCGTCTACCCAGGCAGGCATGAATAAACTCGGCAAGGAGCGGGGCTGGGCGTATTATGACCGTTCCAGCTTCGACGCCGCCCGCAGCTTTGAAGGAGCGCTATATGTTGGCGATCCGGACACGGTTGCTAACAAGATCATACACCTTCGCAAGCAGGTAGGCATTACACGCTTTATGATGTATGTGCCCCTAAGCACGATGCCGCATGACCAAGTGATGAGGGCGATTGAGCTGTTAGGGACAGAGGTTGCGCCACGAGTTCGGGAGGAAATTAGCAAGTGGGAAGCTGAAGTGGGAATTCAAGCGTAATGCAGAGTTGTTATAGATAATAGAACAAGTGCTTCGAAACTACATCTCAGTATGGGAGGAGCTTACATGAATTTTGAAAGTCGGGTATTGCCGGAATTAAGAGCGGCATTAGCACAGTTTCCAGGTTTTCAACTAGAGGAGAAATTAGCGTGGAGCAGAAGCTTGTTGTCGAATCCTCCGATTGAGAAGTCAGAGCATGTACATACGACAAGCCAGATGATTCCGGGGGCAGCAGGCGAGATGTTGGCCAAAGTTTACGAGCCTGCCTCACGAACAGGCGCCAAGCTTCCGGCCATGCTGTGGATTCACGGGGGAGGCTATGTAATGGGACATCCGGATATGGACGATACCTTATGCGAACGCTTCGTGCAGGCAGCGAATTGCATCGTTGTATCGGTCGATTATCGACTTGCTCCCGAGCATCCCTACCCAGCTGCAATCGATGATTGTTATGCTGGCCTGATATGGATGACGAATGAAGCCGAATCGTTAGGCATTGATGTAGATCGAGTCGCGATAGCTGGTGCGAGTGGAGGCGGCGGTCTAACCGCAGCGCTTGCCTTAATGGCTCGCGACAAAGGCGGTCCACCCCTTATCTTCCAAATGCCGCTGTATCTGATGCTCGACAACCGAAATAAGTCGGCATCAAGCTATGAAGTTGTGGCCGACAATGCAACCTGGAGCCGTACGAATAACGTAGCAGCCTGGAGCATGTATTTGGGAGATGCTAGCGACACTCGCGAAGTATCCCCATATGCGGTGCCGTCGAGCGCAGAAAGTTTGGCGGGGCTGCCGCCGACCTATACGTGTATTGGCCAGCTCGATCTGTTCCAAGATGAGACGATCGATTATGTGACTCGACTTGCGGAAGCGGGTGTAGATGTTGAGTTCCATCTGTATCCTGGAAGCTATCATGGCTTCGAAGTGTTCGTCCCCGACGCGGAAGTGAGCCGGCGCGCAAGCCAGGGCTATGTGGATGCGATGGCCAAGGCGCTTAATCCGTCAGTCTGCTGATGCACCATACTTGACAGAAATGAATACACATGTAATAGTAAATGAAATGGATATATTTGCCTATCTAATTCAAATGAAAGGGCGATGCATAGTGATGCGCGTTCATCATTGTTACTGGGATGAGCAATTTCATAGGTCGGCCCTTTTGAACAAGAGGCTGTGTGGAAGCTAACGACTTCCGCACAGCCTCTTTCTTTTGGTAAAGCAAGAAAGGAGAGGGATGGTTGTGGCAGTTAAACATTTGCAACAGAAAGAGCATACGGGGCCAATCACGCTGGACGGAGGACAATTGACACTAGGTCAACTGACTGCGATTGCCTATGGTTACGCTCCAGTGGTTCTCGCCTCCGACGCCGTACAGCGCGTCATGCGATGCCGTGAAATGGTCGAGGAATTTGTGGATGCGAATAAAGTGGTATATGGGGTTACGACTGGATTCGGCAAATTCAGCGATGTCATGATTTCGCCGGAGGATTCGGCAGAATTGCAAGCCAACTTAATTCGGAGTCATGCCTGTGCCGTTGGTTCTTCCTTGCCAGAGGCAGCGGTGCGCACGATCATGCTGCTGCGGGCGAACGCCCTCGCGAAGGGATTCTCCGGCATTCGTCTGGAAACGCTTCAATTGCTCATCGATTGCCTCAACCGGGGCGTTCATCCGGTGATCCCTGAGCAAGGATCACTTGGCGCGAGCGGAGATTTGGCCCCATTGTCGCACTTGGCGCTGGTTCTTATGGGTGAAGGGGAAGCTGTCTATCATGGAACGCGCATGTCCGGTCATGTTGCATTGGCATCGGCAGGTCTGAAGCCCGTGCAGCTGCAGGCCAAGGAAGGACTGTCGCTCATCAATGGCACACAGATTATGACAGCAATCGGTGCACTGACTTATGTGCATGCACTGCGGCTTGCCAAGACGGCGGATGCGATCGCGGCTCTGACGGTGGAGTGCTTGCTTGGGATTACGGATGCGTTCGCGGATGAGCTTCAGCGCGTCCGCCCGTATCCAGAGCAGATTGGCGTCGCTGCCAATCTGAGAACACTGCTGAGCGGCAGTCAGTTGACGACGAAGCAAGGCGACATTCGTGTGCAGGATGCCTATTCCCTGCGCTGCTTGCCTCAGGTTCATGGCGCATCGCGACAGGTGCTTGCTTATGTGGAGGATAAGTTGAATGTGGAGATGAACGCAGCGACCGATAATCCGCTCTTGTTTTTGGAACAGGGCACAGTCATCTCGGGCGGGAATTTCCATGGACAGCCGATGGCGTTTGCGATGGATTTCTTGAAAATAGGGATGAGCGAGCTAGCCAATATAGCGGAGCGGCGCACGGAGCGGCTAGTCAATCCGGCATTGTCTGGCGGGCTGCCCGCTTTCCTTAGCCATCAGCCTGGTATGGCGTCTGGCATGATGATTCCGCAGTACGTGAGCGCATCGCTCGTCTCGGAGAACAAAGTACTGGCTCATCCGGCGAGTGTCGATTCGATCCCTTCCTCCGCCAATCAGGAGGATCATGTATCGATGGGCACGACGGCTGCCCGCCATGCGGTACAAGTGGTAGACAATGTGTCCAAGGTTCTGGCCATTGAACTGATCTGTGCGGCAGAAGCCGCCGAGTTCCGAGGCGTAGAGAAGCTGGCTCCTTCGACGCGTGCGCTCTTCGATTCGGTGCGCAAGCTTGTACCGCCGGTAACAACGGATCGCTCTTTAAGCAAGGAGATTGAAGCCGTTGCATCTGCGCTTAGCAGAGGGGAGTTCCTTCATGCCGTAGAGGAAGTAGCAGGCCGATTATATTAAGTCGACTTCAAGAAGAGAACATCAGGTTTCATATGAAAAGGAGGCGTAACAAGATGAATCAGGTAAAGAGAAGCATTCGTGCACCGCGCGGTAACGAACTGACATGTAAAGGATGGGTACAGGAAGCAGCCATGCGCATGCTGATGAACAATTTGGATCCAGAAGTGGCGGAACGACCGGAAGACTTGGTGGTCTATGGCGGGATAGGCAAGGCGGCACGCAACTGGCCTTCCTACGAGGCCATTGTCCGTGAACTGCAGCGGCTGGAGAGCGATGAGACGCTGCTTATTCAATCCGGCAAGCCGGTCGGTGTATTCCGCACGCATGAGCGGGCACCCCGCGTACTCTTGTCAAATTCTGTGCTCGTACCGAATTGGGCGAACTGGGATCACTTCCGCGAGCTCGAACGCAAAGGGCTGATGATGTATGGCCAGATGACTGCGGGAAGCTGGATTTATATTGGGACGCAAGGCATTCTCCAAGGCACATATGAAACGTTCGCGGAAGCTGCTCGTCAGCATGCAGGAGGATCGCTTAGCGGCACGCTTACATTAACGGCCGGTCTTGGCGGCATGGGTGGTGCCCAGCCTCTTGCTGTGACGATGAACGATGGCGTTGTGATTGCAGTCGAGGCAGATCGTTCTCGGATTGAACGCCGAATTGAAACGCGTTACTGTGATGTATTGGCCGAGACCCTAGATGAAGCATTGGAACTCGCACAGCAAGCAATCAATGAGCAGAGGGCGTTATCGATCGGACTGCTCGGCAATGCGGCCGAGCTGTTCCCTGAATTTGTGCGCCGCGGCATCAAGCCCGACTTCGTAACCGACCAGACTTCTGCTCATGATCCGCTCAACGGTTACATCCCAGCTGGATACAGCTTGGAGGAAGCGGCTGCTCTTCGTGTCCGCGATCCGAAGCATTATATCGAGCTGGCGAAGGCCAGTATGGCGGTTCACGTGCAGGCGATGTTGGACTTGCAGAAGCTCGGATCTGTTGTATTCGATTACGGCAACAACATTCGCCAAGTGGCATTCGATCAAGGTGTGCAAGACGCGTTCGCATTTCCAGGCTTTGTTCCGGCTTATATTCGTCCGCTCTTTTGCGAGGGCAAAGGGCCATTCCGCTGGGCCGCCTTATCGGGCGATCCGGAAGATATTCGCAAGACAGATGAACTCGTATTGAAGCTGTTCCCGGATAATGATCATTTGCGCCGCTGGATTGCGATGGCTCAAGAGAGGGTGTCCTTCCAAGGCCTTCCGGCCCGTATTTGCTGGCTCGGATATGGAGATCGCGCCAAGTTCGGCTTGGCGATTAATGAGATGGTGAAGTCAGGCGAGCTAAGCGCTCCGATCGTTATTGGCCGCGATCATCTCGACTGCGGCTCCGTTGCTTCCCCGAACCGCGAGACGGAGGGGATGAAGGACGGCTCCGACGCTGTAGGAGACTGGGCAATCTTGAATGCACTTATTAATACATCGGCGGGAGCCTCATGGGTATCTGTTCATCATGGCGGCGGCGTTGGCATGGGATATTCCTTGCATGCCGGTATGGTCGTCGTTGCCGACGGCACGGATGAAGCTGCGGAACGCCTGCGCTGCGTCTTGACGACCGATCCGGGGATGGGGGTCATCCGCCACGTAGACGCAGGATATGACGAAGCGGTTGCAACCGCGGAGCAGCATGGAATCTGTATTCCAATGCGTCAGCAGTCCTGAGAGCAGAGCACGGAATCAACATTGCAATGCCCGCAGTCCTGACAGCACGGGAAATTGCCGATATTACGGCGAAGTACCAACGGAATATTGCCCTACCTAAATACGCAACGAGGGAGGTTTCTTTCATTGGAACAGATTGATTTGCTTCTAACAGGTATCGGATGCTTATACACCCCCGAAGGTAATGGGCCCAGATATGGGGATGAGATGGGACAGATTCGGGAAATTAAGGATGCAGCTGTCGCAATAAATAAAGGAAAGATCGTATTGGTTGGACAGAAGGATGAAGTGATGGCTGCCTTGGCAGGAGCAGCTATTCGCGAGATGATTGACGCCGGAGGCCGCATCGTGACGCCTGGGTTAGTCGATCCGCATACGCATCTCGTTCATGGCGGCTCCCGTGAGCACGAGTTAGCAATGAAGCGCTCAGGAGTGCCCTATCTTGATATTCTGGCGAAGGGTGGCGGAATTCTAAGCACGGTCAAATCGACTCGGCAATGGAGCGAGCAAGAGCTATACGACAAGGCTTATCGAAGCCTAAATGAAATGCTGCTCCAAGGGGTGACGACGATCGAGGCGAAGAGCGGCTATGGCCTGAACCTGGAGACAGAACTGAAGCAGTTGCGTGTCTCGCGTCGACTTCATGATACGCATCCGGTGGACATCGTCTCTACCTTTATGGGTGCACACGCTGTACCCGAAGAGTATAAAGGACGGACAGAGGAATTCGTGGCCGTAATCATTGAGGAAATGCTCCCGGCCGTAGCAGCAGAAGGATTAGCGGAATTTTGCGACATCTTCTGCGAAGAAGGCGTATTTGACGTGGAGCAATCCCGCGTTATCTTGATGGAGGGCAGACACCATGGGCTCATTCCGAAAATTCATGCGGATGAAATTGTAGCCTTAGGCGGCTCTGAGTTGGCCCAAGAGGTAGGAGCGATCTCAGCCGAGCATTTGGTGATGACGACTGATCAAGGATTGTCCAGTCTGGCCGCAGGTAACGTGATTCCGGTCTTGCTTCCGGGAACGACCTTCAATCTTGGTCTGTCCCAGCATGCCCGCGCCCGCGATATGATCGACAAGTTCCAGCTGCCTGTCGCTCTCTCGACCGACTACAATCCGGGATCATGCCCGACGGAATCGATCCAACTCATCATCATGCTGGCATCCTTGAATCTGAAAATGCAGCCTGAAGAGATTTTGACAGCATGCACGTTGAATGCAGCTGCTGCGATCAGACGCGCAGCAGACATCGGCTCTATCGAAGTCGGCAAGCGGGCGGACTTGACCATTTTTGATGCGCCTAACCTAGCTTACTTGCCATATCATTTCGGCATTAATCATACATTCGGTGTAATCAAGAACGGAACGCAGGTCGTGTGGAATCGTACCCTGAAGACGCAAGTAGTGCAAGGAGGAGGTGTGCGATGAATACTTGCATTCCTCATCTGCGTGTAGCGGAAGAAGCTGCCTTCCGTGATTAACCGGAAATGAAGGCAGCCTATTCGGGGCGCGGTATGGTGAAGCGACCGTAATACTATAATTGCCGACCTTCCATATCTACAAATTACCTAAAAAATCGTCTACAAGATGGATGCTGCCTGACGCAAAAGCGAGGCAGTATCTTTTTTATTTCCATTTCGCTGCCTGACATGAAGTTGAATGGAATATAAGACAGGAGCCTCATTATTTGCGAGATCACGCAAAAATATTTGCGTCGTCGCATGCAAATCATGCGCTACATACAGATTCGCCAATCTATGGCTTCATGATATTTTTAAAAAGCATTGAAGTTCAATAGATTGGAGTGAATACAGATGACGGTATTTTATCAGAGGCTGAAAAACTTCTTTAATTTACAGGATCCAGACTATGTTGATTTTCTGCGAAAATATGAAGCAAAAGGGAAGAAGCAAATTACATTCTATTTAATGCTTGCTCTCATTCCAGGGGTGCTGACTTATATTCTTATCTATTTTTTCCGTGAGCCGTTTATGGAATTGACGGGTTTATCTAGCCACAACACGCAGTTTTTCATCTTGGCTATTATGGCATCGGTCTGGCATGTATTTTTTCCATTTGCAATGTTACGATATGCTGATAAGCTCTCCTTTACAGAATCCCTTCGATATTTAGGCTTTACAAGACTGGATCTAAAAGGTCTTATTATTGTGTTTCCAGTAATTGTGATTCTATTTACATTGATCTCCCTTCCCTATATGAGGTTCATTTTTCCGCCTTTACATGAATATTTAAATAGCCTCCCGTATTTCCACATGGGAGAGTGGCATATTTGGCAGCAAGGTTATTATGATTTTCCGTGGTACTTGTTGGTGATTGGGGTGTTCGGGAATTTTGTGGGAGAAGAAATCTATTTTCGTGGTTACTTGCTCAGAAAAGTGGGCTCGCTTAAGTTTGATTGGTTAATTATTGCAGTGTTATTTCAAATTTATCATATGTGGCAAGCACCGCAGAACTGGGCGTTCATTCCTCTATCTATATTTATTCCCGAAGAGATATTAGTCAAACTCCGGAAAAATATTTATGGTGCCATTTTGCTTCATCTTTTTGTGAATACGATTTGGGGTATCATTACTTTTAAACTAGTTGGAGTGTAAAATGAGTAAAGAATCTATGCTACACGACTAATATTACTAATATTAAATGTCAACCAAGGTGAATGTAATGAAAAATGTAAGGGGCAAACATCAGTATTTCGTATATCTATCTTTGTTTCTTTTTTTATTCGCTGCATTCTATATTCATTGGCAGTCTTTTGAATACCCATATATAGGCGTTAAATTGGAGAATAAGAATGAAAAATGGTTCGTGACAGGGATTGATCCTGGCGGGAAAGCAGAAGAAATAGGAATCGAACCAGGCGACGAGCTCATAGCCTTGGATGGAAAGAGATTAACCGATTGGCAACACAGCAAGAATATCGATATGAAACAAGTGAAGACGTATACGTTCCTCCATCACGGCACAGAAATACAAGGCAAGGTGGATCAGCGGGATTTTTTTAAACAGATCTTTGCGATTGGAGTTGAATGGATACTCGTCGGAATCGGAAGCTTTACTTACTTCAGGAAGCCTGAATCACATCTGATACGCGATTTTTTCAAAATGAATATTGTGTTGGCGTTCATCATTTTGACGATTTATGCGACTGAATTGATCATAGCGAATGTAATCTTGGCCGCATGCTCGATCTGGATTCCTTACATGATGCTCGACATGTTCCTTCAATTGATTTTTACAAAGGTAAGACCTGTGGTGCAAAGTTTATTTACCTGCGCTAAAGCTGTGCTCGTTGTTTTTACCCTTTATGCCTCATTCACCATCACGATTGGCAGAATTCCCGATTGGATCAGGGATATTACACTTATTCAATTTATGATTGTTATTGGGATTATATTAGTTTTGGGGAGACTTCATTGGAGTCGTTTTGATCGAATAAGAAAGAACTATTTGTTGATCCTTGTCACTGGAATTTCTCTCAGCTTTCTCCCCTTTTTATTTTTATATGCGATCCCGAATGTAGTGGGATTACGGTACATGTTAGCACCAGAATATGCGATGATTGGGCTTATCCCTTTCTCCTCCACGATTATGTACATTTTGATTAAACAGAGAATGGTTGATATGCAACTTTATATTTCCCGGCTATCTATCCATACGTTGTTTGTTGCCGGACTGTTCTTTGTTTATTTATGCTCGATTTCATTTAAGTGGTCACCTATGATTTTTATTTTTTTCTTATTCGCCTATACAGGAAGCTATCAGTGGGCTTTGAAATGGGCTAACGACAAAGTGAACGGTAGAAAGCTATGGCTAGAGAAAGAAAAACTTAAACTCTCGATTCAACTTACGGAGAAGAAGAATAACCGTGATTTAATGATGATGCTGGTGGAGATGATCCAAGAAGTAATCGACGTAGAAGGCATCTGTGTCATATGGAGAGACGGCGTTCAACAACATGCCTATTGCGTAGGTGTTTTCGAAGAGCTGGAAGAACAGTTAATCATGGAGGATTGTAGCGAGCTGGATTTAAGGCAAAAATATCGTTTTAGTGAAGTGTTACGTGTAGGGGAGAAGGATTATTTATGCCTTGGGCATAAGAGCAATGATACGTTTTTCTCGGCAGAGGAACTTCAGTTTTTAGAAAAAATACATATGGAAGTGTTTCGGCTGTTAAGGAATGCCCAATTACTCTCCAACATGCAAAAAAACTATCTATCGGTAAAAGTTCAAGATGGTGATGATACCAAAGAGGCAGCCAATCCTAACAACAAGATGAATTATGTAATATTGGAGGCACAAGAATCCGAGCGAATACAGACCTCTTACTTTTTACATGATCAAATCTTGCAAAACCTCATTTTTCTTTCCCGTGATTTAGAAGAGCTGTATGACTCCAAAGTGATCAATAAACAGAAAGTGAAGCTCTGGCTTCATTGTATCTATGACTCACAGAGTGAGATTCGCCTGTTATGTGACCGCCTTCATCCGCATATTGTTGATAAAACCGATTTAAAGGACGCTGTGCAATGGCTGATTCGTTCAACGAAGGAGAGAGCGGAGCTTGAAATCGAATTTCAATACAAGCTTTCGCCCGATCTGGTGCTGCAACCGTTAGTGAAAACCAATATTTTCAGAATCATCCGGGAATTGCTTACGAACGCAGTCAAACATGCCAATGCTTCAAGGGTAGTCCTAGCGATTTGGAATACTGGGCGTGTACTTCAATGTAGGGTGCAGGATAATGGAGCAGGATTTGACGTCGCGGAACTGGGCCGACATAGCTCTGATCAACGTCACTTTGGTCTTGTATCCATTCATCATCAGGTCACTTATTTGGGCGGTGTAATGAATATTCATTCTTCAATAGGGACAGGCGTAGATGTTCATATTTGTGTGCCAGTAATGGAGGATCATTGCCATGTTGGATAAAATTAAAGTGATGCTGCTGGATGACCATCCTTTAGTCATGGAAGGATTAAAGAACCGAATAAACGAGGAGAATGATCTTCATGTAGTCGGAACTTTCACGGATCCGCGCGAAGGTATTCAAGAGCTGGACCATTTAAAGCCAAGTGTATTCGTTATGGATATTTCAATGCCGCATATGGATGGCTTCGAAGTGGCAAAGCTATGCAAAGAGAAATTCGGGCTAGCTATGAAAATTATTATGTTGTCCGGCTACACTTATGAGGAGTTCTACCAAAAAGCGTATGATATTGGAGTCCATGCTTATTTATCCAAACAGGCCACTTACCAGGAAATCATTAATGCGATTAGACAAAGTGTATTAGGCCATATCCTAATACCGGAGAAAGTTCTAAGCGGTCTAAAGCAAGATCAATTGTCCGCTATGGAGAGGGAAGTGCTTAAACTAATTGCTCAAGAAAAGAGCAATCAAGAGATCGCTGTTATTCTAACGATGAGCAAGCGAACCGTTGAATATCACATTGCATCTATTATTGATAAGCTTGGAGTTAAGACGCGCATTGGTGCTGTCGTAAAGGGTTACGAATCCGGTATGCTAATAAATCAAACCCAGTAGAACGGCAGATACAGCTCGTGATCCATATGCAGCTCGTACTCTTCTGTAATCCTCATGAGCGCGAGGTTAATTATATTAAAGGCAATCTGTATGAGAACGATCCATCTTACTATAATAAAGAAAATCCCTCCTCAATGAGGGGGGATTTTCATATAGGAACTGAGAACAGTTTATCAGCCTGCGGCCCATACATCCAATTCAATTTTCAATTCAGGAAGACCTAATCCAGCAACATAGGCAATCGTCATGGAAGGAGAGGGAGCGCCGAATACATTATTCCACTCCGCATCGAAATGATCCCAGTCGATTTCTTCCGTCGCCCAAATATTCACTTTCACGACATGATCAGGCGTCAGCTTCTGAGAAGCAAGGAGGGCAACAATGTTGCTCATCGTGTTCGTTACTTGTTCGTTGAAGTCAGTTGGAATGTGATTGTTTGGATCGATTCCAATTTGACCAGAAAAAACATACAGTTCCGCATCTCTGCTAATTTTGGTTACATGGCTGTAGTGTCCAACCGGCTTGGCAATTGATTCAGGATTATATCTGGAAACGATAGGATTGATTTGTGTCATAAGTAATATCTCCTTTTAAATGGTTTCGGTTATTTCCTTCAAAATGGACAGACTTATCCCGTCACATTGAATTCTAGAAGAAAACAGCAGTAGAATACCCGATACCGGAGGATAGGTTTTTCAAAGCTCTCTTTTTCATCAGGTACTCACTCCTTCCCATTTAAAAGCGAATCATTTGACGTAAAACACCTAAATTATAGCATTAGATCTGCTTCAAAACTAGGGAATATTCACATGAAAAAATGACAGAGTTTCGAATTGCGCCTTCATTCCCCAACCATACAAGAGCTTGAACTGGCAATCACGATCGTATGCCTATGTATCAAGATAGCAACGATTGAGAAGTTGAACAATATGACTGCCACGACCGCCAGACAATAGTACTAGAAGAAGCATGGACAAATCGATACGAAATCAGAGCACACGGAGGATCGCACTCCGTGTATTTTTTTGTCCAAAGTTTCATTTACAACCAGTTATCATCCGAATTCGACCATCTATCGTGAATTCATTTACAGCAGGGGAGAATCTTCCTATAGTTAAAACCGAGAGAAGGGGATGAGATGACGTGAAATTCGAAGTATCGATTGATCCATCTTGTACAGAGCCGAAGATCATCATCCTAACCGATAAAATGACGGATGAAATATCAGAAATCATGAAGCGGCTGTCAGAGACTTATATGGATTCCTTGCCTGTATTTTCAGATCGCGGTGTTGAAATCGTCGATTGCAAGCATATTATCCGAATTTACGCGGAGAAACAGAAGGTGTTCCTTCAAACGGTCGCTGGTATCTACACCGTTCGTTCCAGACTCTATGAATTGGAAGAGAAGCTCGACAGCCAGTGCTTCGTCCGCATTTCGAATTCGGAGATCGTGAACATCAAGATGATTCGAAACATGGATATTAGCATGACGGGAACGATTGGTGTGTCACTCACTGGAAATGTGAAAACCTATGCTTCTCGGCGCTATGTTGCAAAAATCAAGAAACTATTCGGTATATGAGGTGAATCATCGTGAAAAATCTACTTAATCGAGTTGCCGGTGGCTTCATTATCGGCGTAATCATTGGACAAATCGTTCAGATCATTATTTCGTTCTCCGTAGGTCAGGGGGAATATATGCCGGTTGTCGAACAATTTCGATCATACTTCCATAATGGAACGACCGCCGTTATTCTGCAGAATCTGCTGACCGGAATAATAGGGATTACCTTCGCAACTAGCTCACTCGTGTTCGATGTGGCGAAGTGGGGACTATTGAAGCAGTATTTCATTCATTTTTGCATCACGGCAGCTGTATGGATTCCGGTCGTTATTCTGCTGTGGATGCCGCAGACGTCCCGTAATGTGCTTATGTTCCTGCTCAGCTTTCTAGGCACCTATATCATTACTTGGGTAACGCAATACGTCATATCGAAGAATGACATCAAACAGATTAATGCTGCGATTCAGTTGAAGCGATTCGAAGAGGGAGGCGAGGAATAGATGAGCATTGTAGTCAAGAACCTATCCCAAACTTATACAGGGCGCAAGGCTGTCGACAATCTATCGCTGACGATTGAACAGGGAGAATTCTTTGCATTGCTTGGTCAAAATGGTGCCGGAAAGACGACCACGATTAAAATGCTAAGCTGCCTGCTTCCCCCTACGAGCGGCGATGCATGGATGGCAGGCGATAGTATTGTCACCAATCCGACGGCTGTAAAGCAGAACATAAACCTTTCGCCGCAGGAAACGGCAGTCGCCCCGAATCTTACGGTGAAGGAGAATCTAGAATTCATTGCGAGCATTTATGGATATAACCAGCGAGAGGCCAAACATAAATCGATGGATTTGATGGATAGGTTCGGGCTTACAGATCGGGCGAGAAGCAAAGCCAAGACACTATCAGGCGGGCTTCAGCGCCGACTAAGCATTGCGATGGCACTCATTTCCAATCCGAAAATCATCTTCTTGGATGAGCCGACGTTAGGGCTCGATATTCGAGCTAGACGTGATTTATGGGGGATTTTACTGGAGTTGAAAGGCAAGATCACGATTATCGTAACGACGCACTATTTAGAAGAGGTAGAGGCGCTTGCGGATCGAGTTGGTATTATGCACAGCGGTACCTTGCATGCGCTCGGAACAGTCGAGGAGTTAAAAAGAAAAACCGGGAAATCTTCGCTAGAAGAAATATTCCTCGCATTAACGGAATAGGAGGCCTGATTATGAAATACTTCGCATTTGCTTCACGCAATCGTAAGGAAGTTTTACGAGATCCATTGACCCTTCTATTTGGAATGGGGCTTCCGGTTATCATGATCTGTCTTTTTTCACTCATGCAGAAGAACATGCCCGTTGCTCTATTTCAAATCGAGAATATAACGCCAGGTGTGATCGTTTTTGGCTTTTCATTCATTACGTTATTCTCAGGAATGCTGGTCGGGAAGGATAGAAGCAGCTCATTTCTGATGCGGATCTTCGCTTCGCCCATGTCGGCATCCGATTATATCATCGGATATGCGCTTCCCTTATTGCCAATTGCGGCTCTGCAAATTGCTGTGTGCTTGCTTACAGCCTTTTTCTTAGGACTTTCCATACATTTGAATGTGCTGGTAGCTATTATTCTGCTCTTGATGATGGCGCTTCTGTATATTGGGTTTGGACTGCTGCTGGGGACAACTTTCACAGACAAGCAAGTTGGAGGGATATTTGCGATTTTCGTTAATCTATCCGCATGGCTTAGCGGAACATGGTTTGCACTGGATATGATCGGGGGTGCATTCCAGTCAATCGCCTATGTATTGCCGTTCGCTCATGCAGTAGATGCTGCACGATATGCGTTGGCTGGCGAATACAGCAAGCTAGTTGTCCCTTTTATTTGGGTAGCAGGCTATGCGGTCTTCATTTTTTCTATCGCGGTGATGAGCTTTAAGAAGAAAATGAAGGGGCAATGACTTTGTTCATGGATTAAAAATGGTAAGGAGAGGCAGCTAGGTAGATAAAATCCCCTCGCTACGATGTATATTCGCCGTGTCCCAACTGGATTTGTGTCATATGGTGAATAGGGAGGAGGGGAACAAAATTGGAAGCCTATCAGAATTGCTTGTACTGTATGAACAAAAAAGTTCGTATCCTGACAATGGATCGCCAAGAATACCGAGGGACGGTTGTTAAGGTAGATTATCAAAATGTCTATTTGCGTCCCGAAGCGAATTATGGAGCTGTAAGAACATCAGGCTTTTTTCCTTTCGTTAATAACGATATCATAACCTTAAGCTTATTCACATTACTCGCTATTGCATTGATATAACTAGGTGGATCCGGAGCTCGGCATTTGCCGGTCGATTTCGTCTCATGACGAGCTTCGGGCTTACATATTCTTTGTTTTGTTTGAGTCTACTCATTTCATAAAAAAGTAAATTTATTCATTGAATCATGTCATATCGCTACCCTAGTAGGCAGCATATTTGAATCGTAAAATGATAGATAGAACGACACCTCAGATTCCTTGCGCTTCAAACTATTTTAGGAGGTCATTAATTGATGAAAAAACAGATCATAGCAGGTATTTTGGGGCTTACTATGGTAGCTGGCCTATCCACGCCAGCGTTTGCAGCAATTGATTTTTTTAATGAGATTGAAAATAACGATACGTTTAAGCGTGCTAATGAGTTTCCTCTAAAAACACATACCATGATCAATGGTAAAGCATCCCGCGATGACGATTACGACTATTTTAAGTTTAAGGCTCCTGAGACTACATTCTATACATTTGACTTTGGCGCTGCTAACATTGAGCTTCCTGTTGAGGGAGCCGAAGTGACCCTGTATGATGCCAATAGAAAGAAAATCACGAGCGGAGAAGTGGACTCGCGCAACGAATTGAAATTTTCTGAAAAGTTGATAAAGGATCAGGAATATTTTATTCGAGTAGAGAACAATTCCAGCAGATTTTATGATTATATTTTAGAAGTTTATAAAAGAAACTGATCGCAACATCAAAATGTCGACTCGTTTTCCCGATGAATGATTTATTCATCGGGATTTTTCATTTAGGTCACGCCTGTTGATTAACCAGATAACGGAAAATAATTATCTATGTGTTAATCTTTTATTAAATTGCCATAATACTTCTTGAATAAAGGTTCGACGTCCGAAAATCGAATATAGGCTTCATCAGGCAAATCTGATTTGTCGATATCCTGCGACCAAAGTGCGGAACAGGACTCCACTAGTTCGATCGTGTCTTTACACCAGCTTATATAATGGATTTCTTGTTCCAAACCTCTTCTTATGACCGATGAGCTCATTAAAATCCGTGAATTCATGACATTACGCTCTCGGATGCTTTCCCAGCGCTCATGAAGAATGCGTTTCATCTTGGCTAGCCGCTGTTCCCGCTCCTTTTGATAGGCCTTTAGCTGGAAAATAACCTCCTCTGCGGGAATGTTGTCCATAAAGAAGACTTGCATCAGAAAGGAGTCCTTAAGCTTCGGCGTTTCCGGAGGCGAAAGCAGCCAGGAGATCAGCTCCTGCTTGCCTTTCTCCGTGATGGCGTAGATCTTTTTGTCGGGTTTGCCCGTCTGCGGCTGCATGCGGCTTGTAATGTAATCCTCCCGTTCCAAACGTCCAAGTTCAGGATAGATTTGTGATAAATGTGAATGCCAAAAGATGCTCATAAAATCATCAAATTCCTTTTTGAGATCATAACCAGTCGCTTCCCATTTACTAAGAAAGCCCAAAATTCCAAACTTCAACGACATCGTTTCTACTTCCTTTCTGTCATTTTCATATATTAAACCGCCACTGTTTCAATATTCGTTTGCTCTGCGGAGTTTCCTTTACCAAGAGATGGTATAGCCAAAATTCCGGCAATTCCGAGTACAAGCAACATTCCGCTGATCACGAGAACCGTCGTTGTTACTCCCCATATCGAAAGCAACACTCCGGTCAGCAATATACCTGGCAGAGCCGCACTGGTTGAAATCATATGGTACATGCTGAAAACGCGAGTGTAGTTATCCTTCTCCACAATATCCTGAACGTAGGTCACAAATGTAATGTTAAAGCATCCTAGTGCAATTCCCTGCACGAAAAAGAGGGGCAATATCACCAGCCAATTTTGGATTGCATATAAGCTGCCGATGCTGATACAAAGGGTGAAAAATGGAGGGACTATCAGCCATTTTCTCTCTATCTTTTTATACCATTTTGGAACGAGAGCCGCACCCACGATCATGCCGGAAAGGGAAGCTGTTCCGATAAAACTTAGATTTTCAACGCCTGAACCAAGCACATCCCTTAAAAAGGAGAGCAGAATCAAATCCACTGAGGAAGCAATGAACATGGCAATCGTCAAAAAAACAAACAACGTGCCGAGCTGGCGGTGACGAGCAATATAAAGGACACCTTCTTTCATCAAAGTCCATTGGCCACGGCGTTCCGGCATTTCCTGTTTCACCTTTGGCTTCATACGCATAATGCACATCAGCGAACATAGGAGAAGAAAGGCTGAAAACAGCAGCAACGAAGCAGGCGAAGATCCGTTTTTGAGCATAAAGGCGGTAAAGATCTGACCTGTTATTTTGACGACCGTATAGCCCATCTGAAGCCAGCTATTCGCTGATGGACGTTCTTTTTCGCTAACGATTTGAGGGAGGAGAGACTGACTGGCTGGCATGAAAAATAAACCGACAATGCTTTCTGCAATTAGGAGCGCATATACCCACGGCATCGGGATCATGTTTGAGAGTAAAAAGAACAGGATCATACCGCTCATGCGGACGACATTTGACCATACCATCACATGCTGCAGCGTTTTTCCGGATATCCAGGCTCCAGCAGGCAGGGCTAGCAGCACAATAGGGAGATAGTATGCCACATAGAAAAACGTAAAGGATTCTGTTCCGCTCGACTTGATTTCAATCCATTTGAGTAGCGAGAAAAAGAGTATGGAGTCCGCAAAAACGCTCAGGACTCTTCCGGCAAATAATTGCCTGAAGGCTTTGTGACGCAGCAGCATGTAATGACCACCTTTTTGGTTAATGTTGGTGTAGTCATTGTAAATGATATCACTTCATGAGTAAAGTATTATATATAAATATTTATCTATAAAATATAAAAATCTTTGGAACGTAACATTTTACCGAATGAGCGGCCTTCAATAGGCTTGCATTCCCTACTATTTTTTGTGTGCCTTTCTAATTATACTTACATGTGTATATGGTAACGAACGCTGTATAGTTGATTAACACATTGTTTAGGGGGAGCAGTATTGAAATCACCGCTTATGTCTTATGCGACTTTATTTCTCGGGGTGTTGGCATTATCGACTTCAGCTATCTTCGTGAAGTTAGCAGATGCGCCGGCTGGCATTACGGCGTTTTATCGGATGCTTTTTGCAGCGGTTATGCTGCTGCCGTTTCTTCTCGCGGACAAAGAGAGCATGCGAGAAATACGTTCATTGTCGAAGAAGCAATGGGGGTATGGACTGCTGTCAGGCTTATTTCTAGCCACGCACTATGTGCTCTGGTTTGAGTCATTGAATTACACGTCAGTCGCAAGCTCAACGGTGATCGTGACCTTGCAGCCGCTCTTTTCCATGGCGGGAGGCTACTTTTTGTTTAAAGAACGCTTCCGTATGGGGGCCATACTCGGTTGTATCGTAGCGATTGCAGGCAGCTTCGTCATCGGGTGGCAGGACTTCCAGATTAGCGGGCAGGCGCTGTTCGGCGATATTCTTGCTTTTATTGCGGCAGGAGTCATTACGGCTTACTTCTTTGTTGGCCAGCATGTTCGCAAACAGTTGTCGCTCGTTCCTTATTCCATTATCGGCTATGCTAGCAGTGCGCTCTTGTTAAGTCTCTTTTCTTTAAGTCAGCAAGCATCCTTCTTCGATTATTCCACGAACACATGGTGGTCCTTTATTGGACTCGCCTTCATCGCAACGATTTTAGGTCAGACGTTATTCAATTGGCTGTTGAAATGGCTCAGTACGTCAGTCATTTCTATGAGTATACTCGGAGAGACGGTCGGGACGTGCATCCTTGCTTATTTCATTTTGGATGAGGTTATTACGGTACAGCAAGGCATTGGTATTGCACTCATTTTGATTGGACTTGCCATGTTCTTACTGCAGCAACGACAGGTGACCGAGCAGCAGACAAATCGTAAGGAAATTGGGGCATAGATAGAAAAGAGTATGAATACTCATTTCTAAATACTATTGTAAAAAAACTGCATCTCCCCTTTTTAGATGGTATCCATCGAAGGGGATGCAGTTTTTTATTGTGGTACTATATCAGACTATGATTCATGGCTAAAGTTTGATTTATCTGAGAATAATGGATGCTCCCTTACCTGCCGTCACGGGGGTACGGGAGCAAAGGAATGCTCAAAATCGTCTACTCATCTTCAGTGCCTGGTAACGGTTGACCTGCTTCGAGCAATAGCTTGCTGGCATCTTCTTTGGATAGATTCGTAATGTCGTATTTCTTGCCTGTCTTATTTTCCAGTTGCCGAATTGCGGCAAGCTGAGAATGTGTAGCCGGCTGTTCACTGATGAGCTGTTCGATATTGCCTGAAGCGATCTTTTTTGCCAACACCGGATCATCTAATGCGTTAAGCAGCATGTACATGGCTTGAATTGCGTTTTCTTCGCTCGTGAGGCCGTAACCTGAATCTGTGCTTAGCAAAAAGCGATCCGGAAACTCCTTGATGATAGGAACGAAATCCTCCAGCTTATAGGCACTGGACGGGTTAAATGCCGTAAAGCCTGCGAAAAAATCCGCGTAGACATTCGGGTGTTCGCTTAGCAGTGAGCGTATATTTTCGGGAGAATTGTAGGCATTTGCATGCCCAAAGATAAATATAGTATCTGGGTATTTCTTGGCCGCTTCCTCCAGTTTCAGCAGCGGGATGCCTTGAGGAGGATCAATATGCATCAATATAGGGGCCTTGTACTCGGCACATAATGCATAGAGGTCAGGCAAAATACCATCCATTGGATGCTCTGTCTTCCATATGGAATGTGCGAGTGCTTCCGAGTATGTAGATGCGATCGCAAGCTCTCCTAATCCGAAAAAGCCCTGCTCTAAATAATCTTTTGCCGCCTTCAAGCCAGATGGCTCTAATAAATGAATGCCTGAGGCGAAAGGGATGAACCGTTCAGGATACTGCTGATAGGCCTTCCATGCGATTTTATCTGTTCCGATAGCACCTGGTTCGGAAACATTTCCAAATAGTACGATACGATCCACGCCGTATTTATCCCACATCATCTCTAGCTTCCAATCGTATGCCCGATTTGATGCGCTATGATTGTGAGCGTCTATTAGTTTTATATCTTTATATTGTTGCGCCCAATCTTCTAATTTCTTGGTCGATGGTACAGAAGCTGCCTCTTTTATATCGTCTTGAGCAGCACTTGAAATGGCGGCTGGTTCTTCCTGCTGTGTAGACCCATACATGAATAAAGCTGCTAAGATCAGAACGAGTATTGCAATAAGTAATGCCGTGCGAATTTTGGTTTGCTTGGTCATGTTGATCCTCCCAGTACGTTGATCCCTTATCTACTAGTTGATAGCTCTCTTTTGTAGAACAGTGCCTATGAGGAAGTTACTTTTTTATTGCTAACTATATTGGGTCATGTACTTGCATAGAGACTAGCAACCCGTCTTGCAGCCTTGGACACGTTTGAAGAGTTGGAGGGCTAATCATTTGCACGCTAGGATAACATTTTTTACTTCGTACTTAGCTTATCACACCTAGCAGGAAAAGGAAGATGAGATGTTCATTCGGTTTTCGCCGAAGGGAAGACACGCATATATATAGCGTGATCAGGCAATGGAGGGGATCGAATACGGGAAATCAATTGATTTTGACAGGGCAAAGAAATATCTTATAGATAAAGCAGATTGTGTTCATCAGCAATGCAACATGGATCAGCATTTATACTTCCTTGCATGAAGCAGAGCTCCAATGTGATCGTATGTTGGATACGACAGATGGGCATTTGTTCGGGCAGCATTTTTTATATATGAAAGGTGGTATGTTTATGCGAATCAAATGGTTCGGGCAATCGGCTTTTTTATTGACTTCGCAGGCAGGAACAAGGATTTTGATTGATCCATACGGACGTCTGCTTCGTTATCGAATGCCTGAGGTAGAAGCGGATATTGTTCTGGTTACGCATGAACATCGCGATCATAATCAGATTCAGGTAGCGGTTGGCGATTACTTGCTTGTGAATGAGCCGAAGGAATACACCTATGGTGACGGTGAGGTGCTGATCAGCGGCTTTAAGACCTTTCATGATAAAGTGAACGGTGCGAAAAAGGGTGATAATATTGTATTCCGCATTCAAGTCGATGGCCTGACTATCTGTCATTGTGGGGATCTGGGTCATCTATTGTCTGAAGAGCAAAGCCAAGCAATCGGCAAGGTAGACGTTCTTATGGCTCCGGTAGGCGGAAGGATGACCATTAACGGAGATGAAGCGGCTCAACTGATGCGTCAATTGCGGGCAACGATAACCATTCCGATGCATTACCGTACGAAGGCGCTCCGTCCGCTAGGATTTCTGATTTTTGATAAGGTAGATAAATTTCTCGCAGCATCCGATCAGCAGGTTAGAAGCTATAAAGAGCTGGATATTACACAAGACAGTTTGTCTCAAGCCGCGGGCGTAGCCATCATGCAATATTGAGGGCAGTGGAGTAATGAACGAACTTGACGGTAATGTAGAAATGACACCATTATCATTTTGCTAGAAAGTACCAAGCACATCCGTTATAATCGTCTCAGATTATTAGCACATCGGAGGTGCTCTACTTGCTAGAGGAAAACCGAGATCACTCTCATGTACGTAAGAATATACATTGGGCCGACCTGCGGGCGGATTGCGAGAATTGCTTCGGGCTTTGTTGTGTTGCGCTCCCATTTTCTTTTTCGGCTGATTTTGCGATGAGCAAGGATGCGGGAGTACCCTGCTCGAACTTGCAAGCTGACTATCGATGCGGAATTCACGCGAATTTGCGGGCACGAGGATGTAAAGGGTGCACCGTGTTCGAGTGCTTCGGTGCAGGACAGAAAGTGTCGCAGATTACGTTTGAGGGCATTGATTGGCGAGAAAGCTCGGAGAGAGCGAAAACCATGTATAACGTCTTTCCGATTATGCATCAGCTCCACGAAATGCTGTGGTATTTACATGAAGGACTTGTGCTAGAGGCAGCGCGTTCCATTCGTCAAGAGCTTAATATGATGGTGGAGGAGACAGTACGTCTGACAGAGCTCCGTGCAGATGAAATTCTGAAGGTGGATGTTCACGCACATCGCGCAAATGTAAATAGGCTGTTATTGCAAACGAGCGAGTTGGTATGGATGGACGTACGCTGCAATCTGCAGGCAAATTCGAAGGAGAGACGGAAGAATTACCGCGGAGCCGATCTCATGGGTGCGAAATTAAAAGCAGCTGATCTCAGAGGGGCAGATTTAAGAGGAGCCTATCTGATCGCGGCTGACTTGCAGCATGCGAATTTGCGCGCAGCCGACCTCATCGGAGCGGACTTGCGCGATGCAGATATTCGCGGCGCGGATTTGAGAGACAGTATTTTTCTGACTCAGGTACAGATTAACGCAGCGAAGGGAGATTCGCATACTCAACTGCCGGGAAGGCTGTCTCGACCGGCCCATTGGACAGCATAGCCAGCAGAAGGCAGGCTGGAGAAAGAAAATTATGGTTGTGGAATATATGAATCTTCCGTACTATGGTGTATAGTGCTTCTTTTAATGATATGGAGGGTATTGGTTTGTTACTTTACTATTGATATTGTCGATCTACCTCAGAACAATTACATGAGGAGATGATCGAATATGATATACAAGCACTCAGTCGACGGGATTACAGATGAAATGCTGGAAGGCTTTTTTGTAGATTGGCCGAATCCGCCAAGCCCGGAAACTCACCTGCGGTTATTGAAGAACAGCAGCAAAGTGGTTCTGGCGATGGATGAACAAACGGGTCAGGTCGTAGGATTTATCACGGCGATAAGTGACGGTGTACTGTCTGCCTATATTCCACTGCTTGAAGTGCTGCCAGCATATAAAGGCAAGGGGATCGGCAAAGAATTAGTCAGTCAAATGATGAAAGCGTTGGATGACATCTATATGATTGATTTATGCTGCGACGATGACCTGGTTCCCTATTATGAGCATTTCGGCATGATGAAGGCGAACGGAATGATATTCCGGAATTATCACATGCAAGCTGGGAATCAGAAGGAAATAGAGGCGAGGTAAATAAAAGCGCTAACGCTTGGGCAGATGCCCAAGCGTTTTTTGCATAAGAAGGTCGACCAGCGCCTTAGAACTGAACCGAAAAGCCACGGAATTGGTGAACGCCAGTTCCGAAGCGGACAAGATCCTTCTCAAGCAGCTCTGCAGCCGCTTCTTTCAAAGCAACTAATAATTCGGGCTCCAGCCCAAGCCGATTATGGGAGCCGAATATTTGTACAATACCCTCAATCCCCGAAATTTTCTGCCAGGAGGCCACAAGGTCTTCTGGACTCGTCGTAGGATAGAATGCATAGATTGGTGTTTCATCGTACAGCAGATCGCCAGTAAATAAGTAGCCTCTGCTTGTATCGTGTACGACGATATGTCCGGGGGAATGGCCGGGCGTATGATAAACGATGAGTTTACGATTCCCTAAATCGATGGTATCTCCATCTTGAAGCAGATCAGTTGGTTTGCCTTGATAGGGAGTATAGGCAGCAGGATCGAAGGTAGGCGGTAAGGGTCTCGTAATATCACGCGACACATCTTTGCGAATCTGCTCAATCGGCAATCCCTTAATGCCATTAATGAGCCAATCTTCTTCCAGTTCGTGGACGTAAATCCGCTCGAACTTGCCATGGCTGCCAATATGATCCCAGTGAACATGGGTGGTAAGCACCGTGATGGGCAGGCTGGTTAGCTGACTAGTCATTCGCGTAATATCATCGATACCGAGTCCGGTGTCGATGAGAGCGGCTCGTTCACTGCCGATGAGCAGATAAGAATGAACTCTCTCCCAATGGCCGTATTCGCTAATGGCATACGTGGAGTCGTCAAGCTTCGAGACGGTGAACCAAGTATCGTCTATTACGATAGGATATTTTGTTGCGTGCTGCTCACGATTGGCTGTATTAGATTGCATACGGTATCCCTCCAGGAAGTGAAGAATGTAATTATTGAATGGCGATCTCTTCGCTGTCATCTTGGAATGCGATCAAGGACAAATAATAGCTTTTTTGATCCTCATTTTCTTCTTTCGTCTCATTTGTTTCTTGCTTCTCATGCTTCGTGAAATGCTTGTCCAGCAGCTGCTTGAATTCTTCGACGAAGGCGTGGAAGTTCTCTTCCGTTGCCATCACTTGATAGGTGGATGCGATGTTCTTACGCAGCTCCATATTGCTGCTGTTCAAAGCGAATGATGCAGCCGGTGCGCTCTCAATCTTAGTGCGGGTGACCTCGACCGTCTCCATGAACACTTGTCGCGATGTCTCGATCAGATCCATGCTCGGCAGCAGATGATCTTCGGGAATGAAGCGGCTCGCAACTGCGCGGTAATATTTTTGAACGATACCGTTCTTCTCCTCTTTGCGAACAATTTGAATCACCTGATGCTTCTCAAGTTCCTTCAGATGAAAATAAATATTGTTCCGCGTTATGCCCAGCATTTCGGCAAGCTGCTGCCCGGTATACTCTTGCTTGACAAGATTCATGAGTATTTTCGTGCGAAGCGGATCAGCGATTGCCTTTAGCTGTTCATGAGTCTGAATTTTATATACGCTAGTCACAGTCATCGAAACACCTCACTACAATTTACCGGTAAAATATAATTTACTGTTTGGTGTGTTTATATTAACACGAGTTACACAATTGGGCAATCATTCCATTTTGGATGTGAGATACTATGATTCAGAAATAGAGAAATTGAGAAATTGAGAAATTGAGACGCATGGTGTGTAACTAGGATTAGCTCTAAAGCAAAATACTTCTGCAGACGGAGTGAAGTAGCTAAGGGTGCATGATACACTCCTTCCAGTATAGAGGAATGGAGGATGATGGATGAAAGTGCAGAGTGCGGCTCGCTCATGGGCCTTTGGGATAATGGCATTTCTGGCAATCATGGTCGGAATTTATGCTTTAGCGATGTATGCTATACCATCTCATATCCAAGAAGCTCCGCTTGTAAAAGGCAAAGGGGAATTGCCGACGTTGTGGTATCCAGTATTGTGGGCGCACGCCATATCTTCAGGACTTGCTATTACTATCGGATGGCTTCAATTCATCAAGCGATTACGAGTACAAAAGCCTAATCTACACCGCGCAATCGGCTATGTGTATGCGTGCCTGATTGCGATTGGGGGGATTACAGGGCTCTATTTATCCTGGTACGCGGATGGCGGTTGGCTCGCCGCAACAGGCTTCGGAGTACTGTCTACTTTATGGATGTATACTCTGTATCAAGGAATAGTCCGCATTGTTGTCGCTCGCGACTTAGCTGGACATGGCCGCTGGATGATTCGCAACTATGCGCTTACATGTGCGGCAATTACTCTGCGCCTGTATATGCCGCTGGCAGCGATACTCTTCGGGCTTTCAGATCCCAATGACACATTTGCAGTGATCGCTTGGCTATGCTGGGTGCCAAATCTGTTAGTTGCAGAGAGTTTGGTCGCGCGCCGTCCATCAGTAGGTAGTAGAAAGTCATACATACAATAGCGGTTTGTTTACCTAAACAGTGTGAACGCGGATGCTGATTCAATATTCCGCCTCTACGCTGTTTTTTGCTTTTTTGATACACTTGGGACATATGTCCTTCCCCCAAGACATGGGTCTGATTTTAAATAATAGTGAAATTGAATTCATGTCTAGAGGAGCGGGAATGATGGCGGGAATCCTATTTGCATTGTTAGGCGGAGCGTTCATAACGCTGCAAGGCGTGGCGAACTCCCATATCAGTCAACATATTGGCACATGGCAAGCAGCAACGATTACCCAGTTCACGGGATTTGTACTGGCCTTCATCCTTCTGCTGCTCGTCCGTGATGGACAATGGAGAAGAGTCAAGCAAGTGAAGCCGATATATCTGGCTGGAGGTGCCTTGGCAGCAATTATCATATCGAGCAATATCACAGCCATTCATCAGATTGGAGTGACTCTGACGATTGCAATGGTGTTAATTGCCCAGCTAAGTGTAACCTTCATCATCGACAGTAGAGGATGGTTCGGTGTAGCGAAGCAGAAGATGAAGCTGGCGCAGTTCATCGGCATTGGGATGATGATCGCCGGAGTGATTATATTGAAGATGTAATTTTGCGGCAGAGGTGAAGGTGCGCTATGAAAGAGATTAAGGATCGTGAACAACTCGCTCATTATTTGGAGATTCATCAGATTACATCGATATTTAATAAGGACATAATGCCGCATTTGGCGCTTTACATCTATGAGCAAGGCGAACTTATCTGTTCGCAGGGCGATCCTGCGGAGTACTTTTACGTTCTCGTGAAAGGGAAGGTCAAAGTATATAACACCTCGGCAGAAGGCAAGGCGCTGATTGTATCGTTTAAAACGGCGCTAGAGGCGATTGGTGATATTGAATATGTGCAGGGGATCGACTTTATGAATTCAGTTGAGGCTGTATCGCCTGTGCATTTGATCGGCGTCCACTATCGATGGCTTCATCAATATGGGAAGCATGATCCGCCTCTGCTTCAATTTCTGCTTAACATGATTACGACGAAGTTTTGCATGAAATCAGATTCCTTGAGCTTTAATTTGATGTATCCGGTGGAGGCGCGCTTGGCGAGTTATCTCTTGTCGATATCGTATGATGAATCGGATCCGCGATTTAATGGACAGCTTAACGCGGTGAGTTTGCGGGATGTAGCCAACTTCATTGGCACCAGTTACAGGCATCTGAATCGAGTTATTCATAAGTTCTGTGAAGAAGGCTTGGTCGAGCGCAGTCGAGGGTTTATTTCCGTGAAGGATCGGGAGCGATTGCGTGCTCTGGCAGGCCATAATATATATGAAAGGTGAGAGGGTACGCTTATGATTGCAGGCTTAGTATTTGCGCTCATCGCTGGCTCGCTTGTTGGTGTGCAGAATGTGTTCAACAGTAAAGTAAATGAAGGCGTGGGAACGTGGACGACTACAGCAATCGTGCTGGGCATGGGATTCCTAGCGTCACTCACCATTGGCCTCTTAGTGGAAGGAAAGCAGCTATTTGATTTGCCTAATATGAAGACATGGTACTGGTTCAGCGGCATCATCGGGGTCGGTGTCGTGCTTAGTGTGGTACAGGGAGTGAAGCGGCTTGGCCCGACGTTTGCCATCTCGATTGTGATGGCGTCCCAGATTAGTTTTGCGCTGTTGTTCGACTCTTTGGGGTTGCTTGGCCTCGATCAGGTTCCTTTTACGGGAAAACAAGCAATCGGGGTTTTGATCATTATTGGCGGCGTTATTGTATTTAAGACGGGGAAAAGAGTAGAACCGCTGTAGATTCCCTATCTACTTCGTTTTTTTTAGATGCGCGCTGGATACGATGCTGGATGTAGAAGATGGATATCAGTGGAATGATTTCTATAAGAAGATAGACGGAAATGTGATGGCAACGGTCACTGAACCGCTTGTTGTGTTGAAGTAGCGGGTTGATGGTTTCTCTGGGGTGATGAAGGGGTTGGCTTAGTGCTAGTTCGTTCTGGATTTTTGTTGGAAAGGAAGGAGGGCCTCACCATCCACTTTGCCGTGGATGGTGAGGCCCTTTTGTGCTTGAAAGGTTATTGTAGATTGCAGGTTGAAGTTTGAAGGTAGGATACCCCTTCACTTCCGCTACTACCAATTCGATCCGCCGGAAGAATTCTTATTGTCGCCTCCCCAGCTAGACCCGCCCGAGCTATTGGAGTTGTTCGAACTGGATCCGCCCGAGTTGTTGCTATTCGAGTTGGAATTATAGCTGGTCGATCTACTGGTTTGCTCTCGGCGTCTTTCCTCTTCGCGTCTGCGTTCCTCTGCTCGGCGAGCCTCTTGGCGTCTTCGCTCCTCCGCCCGGCGGGCTTCTTCTCGGCGCCGTTCCTCTGCTATCACAGCATCATAGGCGGCATTCATAGCGCTAATAATGCCTGCCACCGCAGCAGCTTCCTGACTGGCGCGTTCGTATTCGCCGCGGTACATATAGTCATTCGCAGAGGACATGATCTGCGAATATTGGGAGTCAAAGTGAGATAATCTTACTTTTCGGTTTGTACGATGATACGTGGAACGATACCGTGCTTCCATGTCGTTCATCGTGCGTTCTGCATCGCGCTTCACAATGGCAGTTCGCTCGACATCTTGCAAGTAGGCTTCCGCTTCGCGTGCATATTGCGAGCTTAGCTCTGATTGTAAGTCAAGGTCATAAGGAGGCTGGGCGAGCAACTGCTTCAGTCCGGAGTCCAGCTTCATCAAAGATTCTTCCGCATATCGCCATGCTTGCACGAGACGATTGCGCTTAATAACATCTTGGGCGCGGGTGTAAGCTTGTTCACCGCTCTTCATCTGTCTGTTGATTAGTTCGAGCGCCTGATCCAATTTCATGACAAGTTCTTCATATTGCCTTTGATTGCGATCCTGATCCTGCCAAGTTTGCAGCATGCCATCAAGTTCCTGACGAGCCATCTCGTATTCCTGCACTTCTTCCGAAGAGAGGGAACGCACATTGTCCAGTCTGGAACGCATGTTGGCAATGACGGAAAGCCCGTTATGATACAGTTCCCAAGCATGATTCCAGTAGTTGGAACGGTAGGTATGGCTAATTCGCTGGTGCAGCCCATTCATGTGCCGCTCTTCTTCTGGCAGGTTGGAAAATCTATTCGCGATGGCTTGGATGTCCTCCGCATTTTTCAGCTTCAAATCTGCCAGCCGCTGTGTCATATGTACAGCATCCTTCAGGTGCTGGCCTCTGCGTTCTGCCAATTGCACAGCTTCCGAAATCTTGCCGCTTCGCAGTTGTTCCAGCATCCGTTCATTCGTGTCTCTAGCTTGCTCCAGACAACCGTAAGGATCGATGCGGATTAGCTTGAGTCTATGTTCTTGTACGATGCTTTCGAAGCGGGCGCGACTGCTGGCTACCTCATTCGGAAATTGCTGGTACAGATTGGCGTAATGAGCGATGGACGCAATATCCTGCGCCAATTGCTCGATTTCTGCCTTGGAGGTATCCATGATGGCATTGGCGCCCATCGGATCGAAGGTATCCATATCATCCACGGTTTGCACACGGCTGACGAGCGTATGGTAGCGTTGGTCGATTGCTTCAAGCGTCCAACCGCGTGTACTGATTTCTTGGCGATATTCGTATTCGAGCTGCTGAAGACGCGCTCGCGCTTCACGAATGCTGTCTACGAGCTGGCGCTCCGTGACCTCGATTTGTTCAATTTGCTTCGTTAGCTCTGCTGCTTCTTTTTCTCGCGTTTGCCGCACGTTGTCTGCCGCATCGAGCTGGCTTTTGAATTTCGGCAGCAGCGTGTGGGCGAAGCTGATCTGCTTCATTTCCTTCAAGCTGGACTCCAGCGCAATGATGGATGCCGTTAATTGCTGCTCGATAGCCGCAGCTTGCTGCTGCGTCGCGCCTTGATACAGCTCAGTGTAGTGGTGCACACGCTCGAGCGCTTGACTGACAGTGGCCATAACGGCAGGAATTTGGGTACGAATTTTGCGCAGCCGCTGAAGCTGCCACATCCATGCAACTAGCAAGATGCACAATGCAGCTAAGCCTGCTGCGATACCGACCCTAGGCCACGGAATGCTATTCCAGAAAAGGACGAGCGCACTTGGACCTTCCGGTTCCTTCGGCACAGTTACGGGCTGACTTTCGTTCTCCGATGCGGGCTTCGATGGTTTGTTGCCGGATGGGAGATCCTTAGCAGGCTTCTCCGGCGTTGGTACAATCGGCACAGGCTTCAATTGTTTGGTCGCTTCCATAAGCGTTATAGTGGCCCTAGCGAAATTGCCCTCTTTCGCCTTCGGAATAAAATGTTTGTCAACGAATGCGCTGAGCTTAGAGCGAGACGAGTCATCATGGGGCAGTGCGTCGATCTTCTCTTGCAAAGCCGGATTGTTGAAGTTCATCTCTACGCGCCGATCTTCCTTAGACAATAGGATGAGGATGTCATCCGCTGTCAACTTCCATTTGTGATATACTTCGGTTGCATATTCTGCTGCATCCTGGCCATCCAAACGATTGATAGTCAGGAGATAGAACGTATAGGGCTTCCCCTTGGCAGCTCGCTCGATATAGGGAATCGATTCTTTAGGAATCATCTTGGCTATATCGCGCACTATGCCCGATTTGCTCGGAATAGCGTCTGCCTGAACAATTCCCGGATGAAGCAACATGACAATCATCATGATGGCGGACAGCCATCGCATTGCATTCTTCACGGTGATCCTCCGTTTCCAGTCGTGTGATATGTTATTGGTGCCTATTTCCTATTACGTATTACGTTTGATACAAGTATAAGGTGCAGTCGGAAGCGGGAAAAGAACTTTTCTTACAAGGAAGGGATTGTCATGGTGAGTGGAAGAAGTACGAAGGACGAGCAACTAGGAAAAGTGCAGCCAGCAGGGCTGGATGAGAGCATTAAGGAGTGCAGCCTATATCCAGTACAACAGATGCACGCACGTGAAAATAGAGGGAAATTCACACAAGTCGTGCAGATGTAGAGCAGCTTGCAGAGTTGATGGATATGAAAATAAAATAGAAAGTACAGCTTGTAGAGCAGGCTATAACATAGATAGGTGGAGATAAGATGCGCATATATCGAACATTATTATTTGACGTTGATGATACATTGCTTGATTTCAAGGCGGCGGAGAAGCTGGCGCTGCGTTTGTTGTTCGAAGGACAGCAAATCGAGCTGACAGAAGAAATGGAAGCCCATTATAAACAGATGAATCAGGGATTGTGGAGGGCGTATGAAGAGGGAAAGATCAATCGCGACGAGGTGGTGAACACTCGATTCTCTCTACTTTTGAAGGAATATGGGCACGAAGTGGATGGCGTTCTGCTGGAGCAAAAATATCGAGGCTATTTGGAACAGGGACATCAGCTCATTGACGGGGCTATGGAAGTGATTACGGAACTTCATGGCGCGTATGATCTGCACATTGTGACGAATGGCGTCTCCAAGACACAGGATAGAAGACTGCGTGATTCCGGTCTGCATCCAATGTTTACAAGTATTTTCGTATCGGAGGATACAGGGTACCAGAAGCCGATGAAGGAATTCTTTGATTTTGTGTTCGCACGCATTCCTAGCTTTGACCCGCAGCAGGCATTGATTATCGGGGATTCGTTAAGCTCGGATATGAAGGGCGGACAGCTGGCAGGTCTGGATACCTGCTGGTTCAATCCCGAGGGGAAAGCGAATGAAACGGATATTATTCCAACCTATGAAATTCGTTCGCTTCAGGAGCTGTATCAGATATTAGGATTGAAGTGATGGTATTGGAATAAATGAATGTCTAGAAACGCAATAGACTTGTTATAATACTAGTAATAAAGAGGGAAAAGGTAGGTGATAGGTGTGGATCTTACTTTGATTGATGAGTTAAAGAATAGATTGGATTCGCTGCGACCACTACCTGCCGAAGCCGTTCGGAATTTAGAGGAAGTATATCGTGTTGAATGGACGTATAACTCGAATGCGATTGAAGGAAATACACTGACGCTGCTTGAAACGAAGCTTGTGCTCGAACAGGGGTTAACGATCGGTGGAAAAAAGCTTCGGGAGCATTTTGAAGTTATTAACCACGCTGAAGCGATTGCCTACATTCAAGAGCTCCTTCGCCAGGATCAGGAGCTAACTGAGTATGTGGTGAAATCAATTCATCATCTTGTTCTTAAAAATACTTTTATTCAATTGATTATGGAGTGTGTTGCAGATAGTCTCCAGGCATATTTATTCGCTGTGGAATAATAAAAAACGAGGCTGTCTTGCGGTCATGTTAATCATGACGGCAAGACAGCCTCGTTCTATGTTCGGATGCTATTGTATTGTACGGCGCTTGTGTTACTTCCAGTGTCCGCCTTCCACGATAATATCGTCTGGAGAGACATCCGGGCCGAGTTCCTCTTTCACGTATTTATCGTACAACTGCAGCAGGAATTTCTCTTTTCCCAGCGCCTCCAGCTCTTGATTCACCCAATCGCGCAGCTCAGTATTGCCTTTCTTGACAGCTGGCGCGATCGGCGCCTCTTTCTCCAGCTTTTCTGGAATAAGGGCGAAGCCAGGGTTTTTTCGTGCCCAAGCGAGTAGGATGAAATTATCCTGTGCGTACCCGTCGCCGCGTCCATCCTTCAATGCTTGGAGGGATTCGGTGTTTTTCTCGAATTTGACCAGTTCAACGTCGGGGTAGTTTTTGGTGAAGAAAATATCAGCTGTCGTTCCCTTCGTTACGATAACTTTCTTTCCTTTCAAATCAGCCAACGACTTAATGCCGCTCTTATCGTTTACGAGTACCTGTGTGGTCACCTTTAAATTTGGATTTGTAAAATCAACAATTTCCTTGCGCTCATCGGTCACGGTCATGTTGGCCACAATCAGATCTACCTTGTCGCTTTGCAAATACGGGATACGACCTGCCGGCTCCACGATGACGAACTCAATTTTGTTCTCGTCCCCAAGCAGATCTTTCGCGAAGCGTCTCGCTAAGTCATTATCGAAGCCAACCAACTCGCCCTTCTCATTCGTGAACCCGAATGGGGGTTTGTCGGAGAACACACCTACGAGAATTTTGCCGCGTTCTTTAATTTTGCTCAGTGCACCGGTATCTGCACTTGATGATTTTCCGCTCTCTTGCTGCGTTGCCGTGGTTGGTTGTTCCTTCGCGCCACTGCCTGCATCGCTTCTGCTGCTGCTTGAGCCGCATGCGGACAATATCCCGACCGTGAGCAGTATCATCAATAATGTAAATCCCAATTTGTTCTTCATCCAATCTCTCTCCTTTTCCATGTTTCAATGTCCAAAAATTTATCCAAAAAGCGCCTGGCTCGTTCGGTTCTGGGATCTGCAAAGAAAGCATCCGGCGCTCCTGTCTCGCATATTCGGCCTTCATCCATAAACACAATCCTATCGGCGACAGCACGGGCGAACCCCATCTCATGGGTTACGATAACCATCGTCATGCCTTGTTCCGCCAATACAAGCATGACTTCCAGCACCTCGCGCACCATCTCGGGATCAAGCGCAGCCGTCACCTCGTCGAAGAGGATGACCTCGGGATTCATACATAGTGCCCGCACGATCGCAATTCGCTGCTGCTGGCCGCCCGACAGCTGCCGAGGATAAGCGTCCTTCTTGTCTAGCAATCCGACGCGCTCTAGCAGCTTCTCGGCTTGGACGATCACTTCTGCACGGGGACGCCGCTGGGCCTTGATTGGTCCGAGGAGGATATTATCGAGTACCGTCAGATGGGGGAATAGGTGATAGCTTTGAAACACCATTCCAATCTGTTGGCGAATGTACTGCCAGCGCGTTGCTGGATTGGTCAATTCTTGACCGTGGAACCGAATGCTGCCGCTCTGCGTTGTCTCGAGTCCATTCAGGCACCGAAGCAGCGTGCTCTTGCCGCAGCCGCTTGGCCCGAGTATAACAGTCACTTCTCCTTGAGCAATTTGCAGGTTGATGTCCCGCAGGACCCAATGCTTACCGAACGACTTGCCGACATTGGATAGTTCAAGCAATGCGCCGGGCATGAATGCTTCCTCCTTTCTATTCAACCAGTGGGGTATTAGGATAGCAGCTTGTTCTCCAGCCTTCTTGATAGGGCAGATAACGGATAGCACAGTATGAAATAGAGCAGGAATAATGCGCCGTAAATAAGGACGGCCTCTCCTGTGCGCTCTATAATTTGCTGCCCCGTCTTGATCACTTCGGTTACGCCGATAAGAACAGTCAGTGATGTCGTCTTAATGATGCGCGTGTACACATTAATCGTAGGCGGGATCATGCGTCGCAGCGCTAGTGGAAGCAGAATGTATGCGTACAATTGCAGGGTACTGAGTCCAATCGCTTTGCCTGCTTCCCGTTGTCCCTGCGGTAGTGAGATGAGAGCCCCCCGTACAACCTCACCGATCTCCGTAATCCCCCATAGTGACAGCACCAGCACCGCACATACAGAGCTTGGAACATCCAGACCGAAGAAGATCGGAAGACCGAAGAAGAAAAAGAACAACCATACCAAAATCGGGATAGAGCGGAACAATTCCAGATAAGTACGGGTAATTAGCCTCAGCCACGGACTAGCAGAGGTACGCAGGGCTCCGAATAGAAGGCCGCCAATCGTGCTTAGCGCGATGCTCCAGATGGCGATAAGCCCTGTCTGATACAACCCCTTGGCAAGTTGGGGAAGCGATACGACAAGCAAATCAAGTCCCGAACTGGCCATACTGAAACCTCCTTTCCAGCCAAGACAGCACAAAGGATAATGGCAGGAACAAAAGCAAGTACAGGGCCGTCATCATGAGCAGCATTTCATAGGTTTTGTAGTACAGTGCAATGTAGTTCGTAGTCGTGTACAAAATTTCCGGCACGGCAACTGCAGATACAACCGTCGTCTCTTTCAGTAGAAAAATAAAGTTAGCAAATAAGGATGGCGTAGCAATTCGCAGCGCTTGAGGTAGGACGATGTCGCGAAACAACTGCCAACGAGACAGCCCGAGTGCCAATCCTGACTCCAACTGCGACTTGGGGACGGCCTCGATTCCAGCGCGGAACACTTCAGTCAAATATCCGCCGCCGAGAAACGTCATCGCTAGTAAGGCTGTGGTGTAGCTTGACATGCGAATTCCGATACTCGGCAGTGCAAAGTACAGGAAGAACAATTGAATCAACAAGGGTGTATTGCGAGCTAACTCGATGTAGGCACGTACAATGGCAGTCAATATCGGTACTCGGAAATACAAGAGAATCGAGTTGAACACGGCAACGAGCAGAGAAGCAGCGATTGCGGCTCCAGCAATTCCGATCGTGACTAGGGCTGCGTGCAAGAAGTCGGGCACATGCTCCAGCATGAAGGAGGTATCGAGTGTCATGTTAGCCGGTTTCCTCCCGTGAGGTGGACTGCCTGCTGGAGATAGTGCCTCTTCGGTTCAAGGAATCATCAGGCTCCAAGACAGGGATGCTGGTCTGGACGACATGCGGGTATTTCAAGCCGAGCCCGGTATTGATCGCAACGACGGTGTCGCTGTCCTGGATCCAGCCGCTATCACGCAATCGGCGTGCGGCGACGAATGTAGATGCGCCTTCCGGGCAGATGAAGGCTCCTTCAAGCTCAGCAATAAGGCGCTGCTCGCCCAACAGTGCGCGATCATCCACCGCAATTGCACAGCCCTCGGTTCGATAGATGGCATCCAATATTAGAAAGTCTCCTAGTGCCTTCGGTACATTGATGCCGAACGCAAGGGTAGAAGCATTCGGCCAAGGTATCGACTCGGATTGCTTGTTCTTCCATGCCTCGACGATGGGGGCACATCCCGCAGATTGGACAGCGACGAACCGAGGGAGCTTGCCTTGAACCCAGCCTAGTGCCAGCAACTCTGTCAATGCCTTATAAATGCCGATGAGGCCGACACCGCCTCCTGTTGGATACAGGATGATATCGGGCAGCTTCCAGCTTAGTTGCTCGGCAATTTCGAAGCCGATCGTCTTCTTGCCCTCGATCCGGTAAGGCTCTTTAAGAGTAGAGGCATCATACAGGCTGTCATCGTCGCTGATCGCTTGGGAGACAATTTTGCCAGCATCACTAATTAAGCCATTGACCAGATGGAGTCGAGCTCCTGCAATTGTACATTCACTGCGTGTTATAGCAGGGGCATCTACAGGCATGACGACTGTGGAACGTATGCCCGCGCGAGCCGCATAAAGTGCCCAGGCTGCACCTGCATTGCCATTTGTCGGCAATGCTAATTCCTCAACGCCGAGCTCCTTGGCCTTGGATACACCAACAGCCGCGCCGCGGGCTTTGAAAGAGCCGGTCGGCAGAAGCCCATCATCCTTCATATACAACTGGGGAATACCAATTCGGTGTCCAAGCTTGGGCAGGGGGAGGAGAGGGGTAAAACCTTCTCCTAAAGAAATCACATTCTGCTCCTGCTTGATAGGGAGCAGTTCATGATAGCGCCACAGGCTTGGTTCTCTTGCAGCCAGTTCGGAGCGTTGGACGGTTTCCTTCAGTTCATCCAACCGATAGGCTACAAGTAATGGGGAATCGCAAGCACATAGATGTGCCTGCCTGTGCGGGGAATAACTTGTTCTGCATTTCGGGCAATGCAAATGAGAGATATAACTGAATGACACGGTGAGCTCCCCTTTCTGCACATGCAGTAATGGTATTAGGAGCCTCCGTCGGTACGGTCAGCGGAATGATGTAACTTTGACTAACATCCAAAAATAAGTAATAAATGATTACCTCAATCATAAATACGATTAATCCAATTTGTCAACTCTGATTTATGAATTAAACATCCCGATTACGTTTAGGCAATAAAGGGGGATGGCTCTTACTGTCTCCTTCTGATACTTTTCTGATAGTTGTCCGTTATCGTTGGATTCATAGCAATACGCGATATACATGTCGAACAAGGATACAGATTTTATGCTACCAAAAAAGCAGGGGAGCCAATAGGTCAAAATAAAAATTAGATCCCTTCCCCTGCTTCTTATGAAACTATTGTATTTAATCGACATATTCCCTTTTGCTTAACTTCCACCCAAACTATTCAAATTGACTCAAATACAAGTCTTCCAGATTTGGCTGAACAAGCCTCGTTTCAATATTCATGGGCAACACGCCATTCTCGCTTATGAAGCGTACTTGTAAGCCTTCTGGCGTCGTCATAATGTTACTTACTTTATAATTTGTCTGTATCTGATCGAGTTGATCGATAGAAATATATGCTTCATATACGCTTCCTTCTATCGCTGTAACTATATGTTGTGGAGTATCTTTAGCGATAAGCTGACCATTCTTCATCAAAAGAATCTCTTTGGCTATAGACTCAATATCAGAGACGACATGTGTAGCGATAAGTACAATTTTATTTACGGCGATCGTTGAAATAAAGTTTCGCAGCCGAATACGTTCCTTTGGATCAAGTCCGGCGGTTGGCTCATCCAATATGACGATTTCAGGGTCATTCAACAGTGCTTGAGCAATGAGGATGCGCTGTTTCATTCCTCCAGAGTACGTGCTCAATCGTCGGTCTGCTTCGCTGGCTAAGTTAACGGTGTCAAGTAAATGCTCCACCCGTTGTTTGGTTTGCTTGGCGGGTAGACCTTTGAGTGCAGCGATGTACCATAGAAAGCGTCTTGCTGTAAATTCCCCGAATATTCCTTGCTGCTGTGGCATATATCCAAGAACATTTCGATAGGCTCGTCCAAGCTTGCGAATAGGCTGTTGATTATAGGTGATTGCTCCTTCGTCCGGACGAATCTGATCGGTGATCAGATTCATCAGTGTTGACTTTCCCGCCCCATTCGGTCCCAATATGCCATAAATGCCCGGTGTTAGTGTCGCGCTAACATTGCAGAGGGCGGTCTTCCTTCCACGCTGGTAACGCTTGGTCACATGCTGTATAGATAGTTCCATATTGCTTACTCCTTTCTCGTGAACTGTCCGTTATACTTTCTCCAGCCAAATACAGCGGCCCCAGCGCTTATGACAAGTAAACTGCCGAAGTAGGTGGCTGCCATCATCGTGGCGCTCTCATCACGAAGGAACGAAGTCAATAGGAACAGTCCATTGAATGTAACAGAAGCAAGTTGCTTGAATCCGATATATGCGAGCGCAAGCGGACTGATGAGTATCGCCGTTAGTAGCATTAAGCTAAGCGCCTGCTTGCGAACAAAGATCGAAAGCAGCTGGATAACAGGAATAAGCAGCATACAACCGAGCGCTTGCAGAACGTTCACAAGACATACATAATTGATGATCGACAGATTCCATGGCAATGTCTCAAATTGCTCTACGCTCTGGATCGATGCCGTCCAATCGATTGCAGGATAATGACGAGTGAGATTGATATACATAGGACTATAAGTCATCGCTAGCAGGACAAGACTCAAGCAAAGAGCGATAGCTAGCTTATATGTGAATAATCTACTCCTTCCGTGCAGCGTTGCTCGCAGCAAAAATACACTGTTATTGTGATAGTCTTGCGTGAATATAGGGCTTACCAATGCACATAGCAAGGATAGATATAAAATACCCTGCACAATATCTCTGGAAGGGCGGTCAAAGAGTTGATCGCTAGTCAGCTTATTAACAAAGCTGGCGGTATGCCCGGTTTGCGCTTGTATAGCTAACAAATATTGATATTGCTTTTCTACAAGGCGGAACGATTTCTCTTTATCCAGAAATATTTTCCATTCCAATTGTTTATCCTGATACGTTGACCGTGTAATTTCTCCTTTTATATACCTCTGTTCCCACTCTGCTTGCTCATTGCCCAATTGATTGAACCGTTGTCTTTCTGCCTCCATAAACACTTTTTTGTCTGATGTCAGCGGCCCCTGCAGCTTCATCAGATACTGATTGTAGATAGCTTCCTCCAGATTGTATGTGCGCGCCTCTGTTTGGATCATTTGCAGAGTCAGGAAGAGTCCAATCCCTAATATGATCCACGCTCTTCCTGTGATCATCAATTTATAGCATTCATGAAGGAATAGGCTGTTGGAACGGCGAATCCGGAATGTCCAGATGCGAATGTTTTGCCATACATTACTCCATGGAAGATAGATGCCAATGCTGCGTTGAAGCGTGTACAGCCAGAGAGCACCTAATGTACCTATAACAATGAATGATCCGCCCGTGATATAAGATAATGTTGCTTTGGAAGCAGGATACCCAAACCAATAAATATTGCGGTAATCGCTAATGAAGTTAAACGTATCGAGAAAGGCAACGGGATTAAGATACTTCAAGCTGTTCACGTAGGAATTAGGATGAATCTGCGTATAACAAATGAAGCTAATGCCAAGCATAGCCAACAGAGTTACATACACCGGAGTTGGACGCTGTGACCCAATAAATAATAAGGCCATCATAATGGCGATCAGTAAACAAGCAAATGATTTCAAAATGAGATATTGAAGGAGGTATTCCAACACAGTTAAGGGCTGTACCGCTCCTTGGAATGATGTCATCGACTGAATATATCGATTCCAATCCCCGAATTCATATAAATAATTGGCAACGAGCAGGATAGAGCCATAGAATAATAGGCTTAATAGGAGTGTCACGAACGTGAGTATGCCGAGCTTGACAGCGGCAGTGTCCAGTCTGCCGCGCCGAGTAGTATGTAATAAAGGCAGAAGCCCGGCTTCGCGTTCGCGATGAAAGATATATATCGTGATCAGAAATAGCAACACTACCACAGTTACATCCAATGGTGTAAAGGATGTGGAAGATACAATGCCTTCTTCAAGTCCAATCTGAAGCGGTAATTGTTGAAGCGGCGCAAAGTCTTTCAATGTTTTGTGAATGTTGCGAGAAGATGCATTATCCTGGAAAATAGTTACAGATAACATGTCGGCAGCTCGCTGCTGCATCTCTAGCATACGTGAACGGTAGTCGATTATGGCTTTGTATTGTTGTGCGATTTTACTGTATAGTAACAAGTCACGTTTTAGTAAATTATTGTTATTCACGTATGGACTGGACAAATATGCTGTGACCGCTTCAGGTTGCTGCTGTTTCTTTGCTTCAATTTCTTTTTTCCATTCCGGATTGTGGGTTGCAATGACAGCTTCGGATGCAAACAGATTAAATAATTCAAGTTCTTGCATCTTGCTGCTTGCAGTCCTATATCCTTCTTGGATGGGCAGGCTTTGATAGGTTGATTCAACAAGCTGGTAATGGTGCATGTTGCGTATGAGTGATCCATTCTGCTGCCATTCGGTATAGGTATACAGGGAAATATTCATGATGAGCAGAATAGGTATGAAACCTATGAGTAATTTCTTTGTCCCTATTTTATACAGCTCATAGTAGAGTAACCTCATGCTTGTCCCTCACATCGATGAATATTTTAGAAGTGCATAGGTGATTCAATAAACGGTTGAAAGGTTGCTTTTCCCGTTTCAATTTCATTTTTGTCTAGGATGTACATCGTATATATTTTTTTATCATCGTTGTAATCATTAATAAACATATATCTATCATCACCTACAAAATGCTGTTGAGTTGAGGATAACTTAGTCATATCTACCTTGTGGATCTCTTTATTGTTCTTATATATTTTCATTTCGTTGCGAATGTCCTTTGCCCGCTTTAATTGGAACCATGCAGGACGAACATAGCTGTAACGAACATCTACAAAATAAAGTGAAATAATGGAACTTGGTTTTATGTCGGTTTCTTGGATGTGTTCCCCCTTCAGATCAGAGCTATAGATTCGTAATGATCGAGGATCAGTAAGATCCGCATTGCTTCCCTTCACTGTAGGGTAGTAGTATGAAAAATACAATTTACTTTTATGGATGGAACCGATAGAAGCAAATCCATCATCTGTCCTTTCCCATGGTGATGATAAGGTAGAAGTAGCGAGATCATAACGCAAGGGGCGATACCCTTTGTCTGTAAACTCATGCATATACACTTGCGAACCATAAGGGATAATGTCGGAGATGTTTCCTTTTTTGAATTGTCCATCATATAAGATATTCGGTTCTTGAGACAAGTCGTCTAGCGGTAGGCGAAGGACTTGATATTTCCTTTGACTATTGACATCGTAATCGGTAACTCCATAGTAGATATAGCCGCGATGAATCGCAATTCCACTCAACATAGCATGAGGAAATGTCTTTATTACTTTGCGATTGGTTCCGTCGAGATCGAACTGAACGAGTTGGAAGATGGAGGAGGCATCTTTTTTACTTATATGACTTTCTGTTGTATATAATTTTCCTTTATAATATTGCAACAATTTAGGATGTATAGGGCCGACGTTGGCAACATAAGCATTGCAATTTTCTTCACTCTTCTCTTTGCTAATTAAGCAGGAATGATCAGGGCGGTTATCTAATAGCACAGGTTTCATCGTTTGTTTATCGGCATAATAGATATAATTTCCATTCAATATATAATATCCATTCTCTGTAGCAGTGACGAGCGCTGAACTCGTTTCTGCATGAAACATATAGGGGTAGTCGGTTTCGGCATTGAATTCATCACTCAGCGACTGCTTCGACGAGGAACAGCCGGATTGAAGGACTATAAGTAGAAACAACATAGAGAATAAGGCAAATGACTTGTTCATCATATCACTCCTAAACAGGATCAGGACTCTGTTCGAAGATAAGCAACTCATCCATTTGAACAGAGTCCTATATTATTCATGTAGTATTCAGGTTATTTAATACGTTACGGAAGTAGAGGCAGTCCAAGAATTTGAGCCGTAACCTACAAGGTGAGCAGCAGTTGCACTGAGAGATTCTGGGTTGGTCCAAGCTGAACTTGCACTCGCCGATGCACTTGTACTGTAAGCGGCAGTGTCACTTGCTTCTGCTTTATAAACAGAGCCCTTCAGACCCCAAGAATATTTGTAAACGACATCAACTTTACAGTATGCACGGTCTGAAGCAGAGGTGCTTCCATTTGCGTAGTCCGAGTGAATAGACAAGCTTGCAGACGTGCTCACGTCCCCAGCAGTGCCACTTTTGCTATCGCTTCTGGCAGCAAAGGCTCCTGTTGGCAACACCAGCATTGCGGACAACACTAAAGCGCCTAGCGCCATCCGTTTTTTCATTTTCTCTTTCATACAGAATCCTCCTAATCTCAAATATATTGATTATGTGAGTCATTCCTGATGAGAGGAAACAATGTTATGTTTTTTAATATATGTAATATTCTTCCAATTACAATCTAGCACTGTATCATTAAAAAGGCAATATATTTATTTCTGTGAAAGCCGCTATTTTTCCTAATATTTTCTGAATGAATTGTTTGATGAGTAGGCTAGTAAAAAACAATTTGCTGCTTGTAGTCTCATATCCTTCTTGGATGGGCTGGCTTTGATAGGTTGATTCAACAAGCTGGTAATGATGCATGTTACGTATGAGTGATCCATTCTGCTGACATTCGGTATAGGTATACAGGGAAATATTCATGATGAGCAGAATAGGTATGAAACCTATGAGTAATTTCTTTGTCCCTAATTTATACAGCTCATAGTAGAGTAACCTCATGCTTGTCCCTCACATCGATGAATATTTAGAAGTGCATAGGTGATTCAATAAACGGTTGAAAGGTTGCTTTTCCCGTTTCAATTTCATTTTTGTCCAGTATATACATCGTATATGTTTTTTTATCATCGCTGTCTTCATTAATAAACATATATCTATCATCACCTACAAAAGGTTGTTGAGTTGAGGAAAACTTCGTCATATCCACATTATGAATCGCTACATTGTTCTTGTATATTGTCATTTCGTTAGGAATGTTCTTTGTTCGATTTAATTGGAACCATGCAGGGCGAACATAGCTGAATCGATCATCAATATAATAAATCGAAATTATGGAAGAGGGCTTTATATCGGTTTCTTGGATGTGTTCTCCCTTCAGATCAGAGCTATAGATTCGTAATGCTCGTGGATCGGTAAGATCCGCATTGCTTCCCTTCACTGTAGGGTAATAGTATGAGAAATACAATTTATTTTTATGAATGGAACCGATAGAAGCAAATCCATCGTCCGTCCTTTCCCATGGTGATGATAAGGAAGAAGTAGCGAGATCATAACGCAAGGGGCGATACCCCTTGTCTGTGAACTCAAGCATATACACTTGTGAACCATAAGGTGTGATGTCTAAGATGGTTCCTTTTTTGAATTGTCCAGCATATAAGACTTCTGGTTCTTGCGACAAGTTGTCTAGCGGCAGGCGGAGTACTTGATATTTTCTCTGACTATTGACATCGTAGTCGGTAGCTCCATAGTAGATAAAGCCGCGATGAATCGCAATTCCACTCAACATAGCATGAGGAAATGTCTTTACTACTTTGCGATTGGTTCCGTCGAGATCGAGCTGAACAAGCTGAAAGATGGAGGATGCATCTTTTTTGCTTATACGACTTTCTGACGTATACAATTTCCCTTTGTAATACTGTAATAATTTAGGATGTATAGGGCCGACATTGGCAACATAAGCATTACAATTTTCTTCGCTTTTCTCTTTACTGATTAAGCAGGAATGATCGGGACGGTTATCTAATATTACAGGCTTCATCGTTTGCTTATCGGCATAGTAGATATAATTTCCGTTTAATATATAATATCCATTCTCTGTAGTGGTTATAATTGCTCCGCTTGTTTGTACGTGAAACATATAGGGATAGTCGGTTTCGGCGTTGTATTCATCGCTCAGCGACTGCTCTGACGAAGAACAACCGGATTGAAAGACTATGAGCAAAAACAACATAGAGAATAAGGCAAATGACTTGTTCATCGTATCACTCCTAAACAGGTTCAGGACTCCGTTCATAGAGAATCGCTTCATCTATTATGAACAGAGTCCTATACAATTAATGTAGCATTGAGTTCGTTATGAAGTATTAGTACGTAACACTAGTGTTGTCAGACCAAGAAGCTTGTCCACTAGCTACAAAGTGAGAAGAGTATGCTTTGAGTGACGTTGGATTGCGCTTCCCTGCTTTGGCAGTTGCACCTACACTTGTTTTGTAGCCATTGTCGGATTGATGAAAAACGGTGAGGGTAAATGTAACGAATGTTGATAGTGTTTCTGTTATGGATATTTTACCATTTTTTATTGACATTGTAACATTGACAGACATGAATTCATAAAGAAAAGCCATTTGTCCCATTATATTAAATTGGGCAGGTGGCTTTTGTTGTTGTCACTATGCATATTTTACGTGATTTTAAATTAATTGCCATACTAGGAATAAAGGCTTGAAATAATTCGTGAACTGATTCATTAGAAGTAAGTAAAATCCAGATTTTCATTCTATGAGATTAGTTTGTTGAATGAAATTGAAATTTGGTATTGAAATACTAAATTTAGAAATGGTATATTTAAGGTATAAATACCTAGCGGCAAGAAGGTGATGATTTGATCGAACAATTTTGGAATATTTGCTTGCTGCATGATATTTACACCAGAGATCAGCTTCTTCGCGAAGCATTGCGTGTAATTCAGACAAGGAAGAGTTTGGAACAAGATGCGAAAGTTCTTAGTCAATTGGAATCCGAACCGGAGAAGTTGTTCCAGTGGATGAAGGAGCATGTTGAAGTACAACAGTTAGGGCATTTTCCGGGCGATCGGGACTTATTCTTTAAATTGTATCATGTAGGTAAGCAGTTAGATCTACTAGAGTACGCGCTTCAAACCCTACAGCAAGACCGGTTAACCGGTACTGTCATCGTGCCTACGAATATAATGACGATGTTCATTGAGGTGTGCGAGCGGAAGCAGCACAAAAATATCCTTGTTGCAGAAGCAGAGAAATATATACGTGGTATATGGGAGACGCAATGTTACAAGAAGGCTTCTTATCAGATCACGTTATTGACCGAGAGTTATCTGTTGGCACAAGTATTTCGAACATACTTTGCACCTTATCCAAATGTATCGGTCATTCAAGGCACGACTTATCAACCGTTGCCTTTAGTAGATAAGTATGATGCTATACTGGCGATACCTCATTTCGGTATGAAAATAGATGAGCAAGAGAGCATAATGATCAGGGATTCGGAAGGTGTAGCGGTTCATCATTTGCTGCCTCTGCTGCAAGATAACGGGATTCTAAGCGTAACGCTGCCCGCACGGATGATGTTTCAAACTGGTGAATATGCGAGTTGGCGCAAGCAACTGCATCAGGCCGCACCTGTACATGCCATAGCATTACTTCCGGATGGACTTCTTCGCCCCTACACTTCTGTTCGCATGTATCAAGTAATGCTAGGAACAAGGATGCCGGAAGAAGTGAAGCTTTTGCAAATGCAAGCTAGGGGAACGGAGCTTGTCATCGAACAAGAAGCGGAGCTATCTCCCGATCATTTTGCTGCATTGGCCGATTGGCGGATTGATCTGCTGCTGGATAACAATCAGGATGCGCTGCGTGCATTTCGTGAAGCGCAAGTACCGAAGGTGAAATTAAGCGAGATAGCCGAAATCTTCCGTGGTAAGTCAATTATGAAAAATGATTTGAAGCCGGGCAAGATTAAAGTGCTTAATATATCCAATATTGATGATGGCGAAGTGACGCATGGACAACTTGACACGATTGACGAGGAAGAACGGAAAGTGAAGCGTTATGAGATTGTTCCTGGTGATCTAGTCATGACTTGCAGAGGCACCGTGACGAAACTGGCTGTATTTCCGCAGTGTGATTCTACGGTAATCGCTTCTGCGAATATTATCGTCATTCGGTTTAAGTCAACGATACGCAGCCATTACGCCAAAATCTTCCTGGAAAGTCCAACAGGCATGGCGCTTATCCAGAGCTATCAGCGGGGAACGACAGTCATGAACTTGAATCCGGTTGATGTAGGTGAGATTGAACTGCCGCTTCGTCCGGAAGCAGAGCAGGATGAACTGATTCAGCGCTATATTGAGGAAAAAGAACGATACTTGGCTGTCATCCAGCAGGCTACGGCTAGATGGGAACAAGTGAGGAATAACGTATACAGCGAGATATTCTAAGGGGGATTACTGAATTATGTCTACTGCGAATCTTGGATTTGAAGAGAAGCTATGGAGCATGGCGGATAAACTGCGTGGAAGCATGGATGCCGCAGAGTATAAGCATGTTGCATTGGGACTTCTATTTCTTAAGTATGTATCGGATGCATTTGAAGAGAAGTATGAAGCATTGAAAAATGAACCGTATGCAGATCCGGAAGATCGGGATGAATATTTGGCTGCAAATATATTCTGGGTACCGAAGGATGCAAGATGGAGCAATATTAAGAAAAATGCCAAGCAGCCGGAAATCGGACAGATTATCGACCAAGCGATGATGGATATCGAACGGGAGAACCCTTCATTGAAAGGGGTATTGCCTAAGGATTACGCTAGACCTGCATTGGACAAATCTCGATTGGGCGAAGTCATTGACTTGTTCTCTTTCAAAGTTGGGGATGAAGAGAGCCGTTCACAGGACGTACTTGGACGAGTATATGAATATTTCCTCAGTAAGTTCGCGAGCGCGGAAGGGAAGAACGGCGGCGAATTCTATACGCCTTCCAGTGTCGTACAGTTGCTCGTTGCCATGATTGAACCGTATAAAGGCCGCGTATATGACCCGTGCTGCGGTTCAGGCGGTATGTTCGTGCAAAGTGAGAAATTCGTGGAAGAACGTCAAGGGAAGCTCGGGGATATCGCGGTGTATGGTCAAGAATCGAATCCAACGACATGGCGTCTTTGTAAAATGAACTTGGCGATTCGCGGTATTGACAGCAACTTGGGGGAGAGTCATGCGGATACATTCCATAACGATCTTCACAAGAGCTTGAAGGCCGATTATATTCTTGCCAATCCGCCATTTAACATTAGCGATTGGGGCGGTGATAGGCTGACGGAAGATGCACGATGGTCATTTGGCCTACCACCTACAGGAAATGCAAACTATGCATGGATTCAGCATATGGTGAACAAGCTTGCTCCTAACGGCGTTGCGGGATTTGTACTAGCAAATGGTTCGATGTCTACGAGCACGACAGCGGAGCTGGAGATTCGCAGCAAGCTGGTGAATGCCGACCTCGTTGACTGTATTGTGACATTGCCAGGGCAGTTGTTCTATTCGACGCAAATTCCGGTATGTCTCTGGTTCCTTGCGAAAAATAAGACACCACGCGGATTGCGCGACCGCAGAGGAGAGATTCTATTCATTGATGCTCGCAAAATGGGGCATATGGTGGATCGGACGCATCGTGAACTGAGCGCAGAAGACATTAAGAAGGTATCCGATACGTACCATGCGTGGCGTGGACAAGCGGAAGCGGGAGCATATGAAGATGTGAAGGGCTTCTGCAAGGCAGCAAAGCTTGAGGAAGTGCAGGAGCATGAATATATTTTGACGCCGGGACGTTATGTCGGGATTGAAGATGTGGAAGAAGATAGCGAACCATTCGAGGATAAAATGGCGCGTCTGACGTCAGAGCTGGCGGAGCAGTTCGCGAAGTCGCGGCAGCTGGAAGATGAGATTCGCAAGCAGCTTGGGGGGATCGGGCTTGAGTTTTGATTCAGTGTGGGAGAAACAAAAGTTACATGATTTATGTCTAAAAATCGGTAGTGGTTCAACTCCAACTGGTGGAAAAGAGAGTTATAAACAATCTGGAATTAGTTTGATTCGAAGTCAAAATATTTATAATCATTTTTTTGCATATGAAGGTCTTGCTTTTATAGATGAGAATCAGGCAAAAAAATTAGACAATGTAACGATACAGGAGGATGATGTTTTATTAAATATTACAGGAGACTCCGTATGTCGGTGTTGCATTGTTCCTAAAGAAGTACTTCCTGCAAGGGTTAATCAACATGTATCTATTATTAGGGTAGATAGAACTAAAATTCATCCCTTTTTTGTTAAATCTATTTTGACAACAAATGCAATGCAGGGCTATATGCTCTCTTTAGCACAGGCAGGAGGAACACGTCACGCCCTAACCAAAGGAATGATTCAAGACTTTGATATTCCTGTTCCTGAACTAAATGAACAAAAGAAAATTGTTGATATTCTTTCATCCTTGGACGACAAAATCGAACTCAACAATTCCATCAACAAAAATTTTGAAGAAATGGCCCAAGCTCTATTTAAACGCTGGTTTGTAGATTTTGAATTTCCTAATGAAAACGGAGAACCTTATAAGTCCAGTGGCGGTGAGTTTGAAGAAAGTGAGTTGGGGTTGATCCCTAAGGGGTGGAGAATAGGTAAATCCACAGAGATTTTTGACGTACAAAGTGGAGGGACGCCTAGAACCAAAGTAACAGAGTATTGGAATGGTAATATTCCTTTTTTTACACCTAAAGATGCTTGCAATTCATTTTTTGTAATTAAAACTGAGAAAAATGTTACTGATCTTGGGTTGTCAAATTGCAACAGTAAGTTATATAAAGTAGGAACTGTTTTTATTACAGCAAGAGGCACAGTAGGGAAACTAGCAATGGCGGGTAAAAAAATGGCTATGAATCAGTCTTGTTATGCATTAATTGCGAAACCAGATTTTACGCAAGAGTTTGTTTATCTCAAAGTAAACGACCTAATTAAAGCTTTAAAAAAGAATGCTAGTGGGGCGGTTTTTGATGCTATTACTGTTTCAACCTTTCAAAACTTGAAGACCACCGTTCCTACTAGTGACATTGTTTCTAAATTTAATACTATTATTAGTGCAGTTTATTCAAATATATTAAAAAACGTAGAAGAAATCGAAAGTTTAATAAACATTCGCGACACCCTTCTCCCCAAGCTCATGTCGGGAGAGATTCGCGTACCGCTAGATCAGGCTTAACTACTTCAGGAGGTTGAGACATGGCGCTATATACCGTTTCCTATGCAGAGAGCGATCTCGAGCAAGCCGCACTAGAATGGTTTGAAGAACTGAACTACGACAAGGCCTATGGTCCGGATATTTCCCCTGAAGGGGAATATCCGGAACGACAGTACTATCAGGATGTTATCTTGGAAGATCGGCTTCGCGATGCACTTATACGCATTAACAAGCATGTACCGCGAGAAGCCATAGAGGAAGCGGTGCGGATCATTATGATTCCGCGCAGCCCAAGTCTATTAATTAACAATAAAGCATTTCAGAAAATGATCACCGATGGCATTGACGTGCAATATCGCAATGCCGATGGGGATTACCCAACAGTGAAAGTCTGGATCTTCGATACTCATCCAGATCGAGTTCATAATAATGACTTTCTTGTTGTCAATCAGTTTACGGTCATTGAGCATCAGACTGATAAACGGCCAGACATCGTGGTATTCGTCAACGGATTGCCGCTTGCTGTTATCGAGCTGAAGAGCGCCTCCAATGAAGAAGTCGGGATTAGCGACGCCTACAATCAAGTACAGACTTACAAGCATGCGATTCCGTCGCTATTTACCTATAACTCTTTTATGATTATTAGCGATGGAGTGAATGCGAGAGTCGGGACGCTGACAGCAGATGAGGATCGGTTCATGATGTGGCGGACGATCGACGGTGAGGATGTTGCCGCCTCCTCCATCCCGCAGCTTGAAGTATTGATTAAGGGGATGTTCGAGAAGCAGCGTCTGCTCGATATTATCAAGCACTTCGTCTTGTTCCAGACAGATGGGGAGCATATTTACAAGATTGTAGCGGGATACCACCAGTATCATGCTACTAATAAGGCAATCGCGAGCACAGAGCGAGCGACGCTGCAAGCAGGGGATCGCAAGATCGGGGTCATCTGGCATACACAGGGCTCAGGCAAGAGCTTGTCGATGGTGTTCTATGCGGGCAAGCTTGTGCTTACCTTGGATAATCCTACAATCGTTGTCGTGACGGATCGTAACGACCTAGATGATCAACTCTTTACTACGTTCAGCAAGTCGAAGGATCTGCTTAGGCAGACACCGCAGCAGGCGAATGATCGGACACATCTGCGGGAATTGTTATCGGTAGAGTCTGGGGGCATTATTTTTACGACCGTACATAAATTCACTCCAGAGGAAGGCGAAGCGGCTTATCCTGTCTTGACCGATCGACGGAATGTCATCGTTATCGCGGATGAAGCGCATCGTAGCCAATATGGATTCCATGCCGAAATGGTAGGCAAAGACGAGGAAGCGGCTGTTAAGTATGGGTATGCGAAATATATGCGCGATGCGCTGCCAAATGCATCTTATATTGGATATACGGGAACCCCGATTGAATTAGCGGATAAAAATACGCCAGCCGTATTTGGCGATTATATCGATGTTTATGACATGACGCGTGCAGTCGAAGATGGGACAACGGTTAAAATTTATTATGAAAGCCGTATTGCTCGCTTGGAGTTGTCCGATGACGAGCGTCCGCGGATTGATGATGACTACGAGGATATTACTGAATATCAAGAATTCAGCCAGCAGGAGAAGCTAAAGTCAAAGTGGGCGCGACTGGAAGCATTAGCGGGCGCAGAGAAACGTGTCAACAAGGTAGCACAAGATATCGTTAATCACTACGAGCAACGGCAGGGAGCGATGGCAGGTAAAGCGATGATCGCTGTCATGTCCCGGCGGATTGCGATTGATCTGTATAAGGCCATTATTGCGCTTTGTCCGGAATGGCATAGTGATGATGATAATGAAGGCAAGATTAAGATCGTCATGACAGGCAGCTCCAGTGATCCGGAGGATTGGCAGCCGTACATCGGGAACAAGCGCCGCCGAGAGCACCTCGCGAAACGGATGAAGGACTTGAACGACCCTCTCCAGATTGTCATCGTCCGCGATATGTGGCTGACTGGCTTCGATGTTCCGAGTATGAACACGATGTACATCGACAAGCCGATGAAGGGGCACAATCTGATGCAGGCCATTGCTCGTGTCAACCGGGTATTCCGCAATAAGCCGGGTGGACTTATCGTCGATTATATCGGTATCGCGGATAATTTGAAATTGGCATTGCAGCAATATACCGAGAATGATCGCAAGACAGCAGGCATTGATACAGATCAGGCCGTCGATTATATGGTAGAGAGAATGCAGTTAATCCGTGAGCTATTATATGGTCACAACTATACGAAGTTTGCATCGGAGAAAGCTTCGGAACGGATGCAGGCTATTGTGGAGACCGTAGACTACGTTCTTGGTCTAGGCAAAGAAGGCAAGCGTAATTTCCTGAATTGGACAGTTGAGGTGGCGCAATCTTATGCGCTCTGTGCGACGACGGAAGCGGCAGAACAATTAAATGTAGAAATCAGCTTCTATAAGGCAGTCAAGTCTGGAATCGTGAAGTTGATTACACCTGAGAACAAAAGGAAGACTACTAGCGAATTGGATGCCCAGTTAAATCAGTTAATCTCGAAGTCAGTGATTTCGGATGAAGTCGTAGATATATTGGAAGCGGTAGGCCTACAAAAGCCGAATATCGCGATATTATCCAATGAGTTTTTGGAGCATGTAAAAGGTTTAAAACAGAAGAACCTGGCAGTTGAGCTTTTACGACGTTTGCTCCAAGGTAAGGTGAAAGCTGTCTCCCGTACCAGTATCGTTCAGTCCCGTAAATTCTCTGAAATGCTGGATGAAGCGATTCGGAAATATAACAATCGTACGATCGAGACGACGCAGGTAATCGAAGAGTTGATCCGGATGGCGAAAGAAATGAATGCAGCCGTCAAGCGTGGTGAAGATCTTGGTCTGATTAAGGAAGAGCTTGCCTTCTATGATGCACTTGCTTCCAACGAATCCGCGAAGCAGATGATGGGTGATCTTGTATTGAAGCAGATTGCGCATGAGCTGACACAAGCGATTAAGAGCAATATTAAGGTGGACTGGACATTGCGTGAGAATGTTCGGGCTCAGATGAGAGTGATCGTAAAACGATTACTGAAGAAATACGGTTATCCGCCGGATCTGGAACAAATGGCGATTGATCTCGTCATCGAGCAAGCGGAAGTAATGGGGAAGTCTGAGCTAGAAGAATTCCACTATTAAGAATGGATATTTTAAATATGAAAATATGATCATTTAATAAAATTGTTAAGAGAGGAGGATACATGACTTCCTATGTCATCACTATTTGCATTTTTGGGTGAGGTGAGCGAGGAGCTCCATGCAGTAGCTGTACAAGCAGAGGCGGATGTGTGGAGCAATCCGCGCGCGACTCTTACCCAGGGCAGATTATTTAGCGAGGAAATGGCGACGACGGTGTCCAAGCAGGAGAAAGTTGAACCTGTTTATTTTATAAAACCTAGCGAACGTGTGCAATTGTTAGCTCGCAAAGATATCATTTCGGATGAAATGAAAGAGAGCTTCGATTGGTTGCGCAGGAATGGAAATATAGCTGCTCATGATGTGAAGCCCGTGCCTCCGGATCTGGCCTTAACCGCCCATCGACATTTATTCACGTTAGCTTTATGGTATGTGGAATCTTATGGGCCGTTAGAGATTGAACTTCCGACTTATATTATGCCTAACATGCCTTCGAGTCCTGCAAATGCACAGGTAGTACCAAGGCTTGAAGTGAGCGAGCAGCTGGAGCAGTTATTGAGTGCACAGTTGGAAGCGAAAATCTTGCCCACGATAACGGAGCAGTTCAAGCATCTACATGCGACGATTAGTCAAGTGGCGGGGATGAATGCTCCTGTTTCTACAGAAGCATCGTCACCTAAGGTAGAAGCTACGAACATGTTAGCCTCCGTAGAGACGTCGCTGCAGGAAATGAATGTTGTTGTTGAGAGAGTGGAAGCATCTACCCCTTCGGAGCTGATGTCAGAGCAACCGACACACAAAGAAGGAAGAGAAAAGGTAGAAGTAGGCGACTACCTCTCTGATCAAGGACTGAACGTGGTGGATAAACGGCCTAATGGAGGAGCACTGTGGATAGTCGGCGGCTGGGAGTTGAAGGAAGCGTTGTTCTCTCTGAAGCCGCAGGGGATCTTATTCAAGTATGCCAAGAACGGAAGTCAGTCCACGAAGCGCAAGCCTGCCTGGTTCATGATGGGGAAGGAACCGAGCCAATTACGCTGGGTCAACATCCCGGATGAAGAGGGAAGTAAGGAAGAAATAGCCGTTACGGAAGAGCCGGTTGCTGATACCGTTACTCCTTCGATGGGGGCTGTTGCAGTAGAGTACACAGAATGTGAAGGGGCTAATAGTCGGGAACAACATTCGGTTATGACAGCGGTAGAGGTCGGAACGCAAGCACAAGTTGCAGATCAAATTGTGGGGAATCGAGAAGATTTATCAGATTTGCAGTCTGGGAATAAGCGAAGTGTGCGGGTTTCATCTAAAGTACAGTCCGATGAACAGTTGAAGTTACAAAACGTAGCTGCGTTTCAAGAGGAAACTGCTCATATAGTAGAAGCTCAAGTTCAGTCTGCTCAAGACGGAGAGGTCGCGGACGAAGAGAGAGGGGAAATACGTAAGTCTTTTCTCAACAAGGAACTGATTTTCCCAGCGTCAATGATTGATATGGGACTTGATGATCTGCCAATTAACGGTTGTGCGAGCCTGATTCAATTCCTGAAAGAGGATTGCAACGTAACGGCGATTCATGAGCTTCCGGAGGACCTTTCGAATTTGACGGACAAGATTAGTGGTGTCGGACCGAAAACCATAGATCGCTTTGTAAAGCAATTGGAGGATGCGATTGTAGAAGAGAAACGCTTCATCGGTTCAGGCAAGCGCAAGGAACAAGCTGTAGGCGCCTACCGTGAACTCAAGAAGAGGTTAGGACGTCGACCGACTTATATGGAGCTTCATCAGCTTGGAAAGGCAGATAGTCAGGAGTATCGGCAGCTATTCGATTCCTACTATACGTTCTTGCTGCAAGCGGGCGAGCTTACCAGGGAAGAAGCGGGCACGGCAAAGAGATATACAGACTGGCTAAAAGAAGTAGAAAGCACCATTATTCGCAAGAGCTATAAGATGGTACTGTTGCTTGCGATGTTGGAGCGAGGTGCGAACGATTGGATGAAGCCGATTACGGCTGAAGAAGCTGCTCCATTGTTTTATAACTATTATATGAGTGACGCAGACCGCAAACAGATTGACTTCTCGGATAATGAAACGCAAAAGCTATGGGATGCTCCGGTGGAACGCACTGCCCAGCTTATTGCTCGCATGCCGATGACCCACTGGGCGAAGGGCAATAAGCTAATTCGTTTGTCAGATGGAGCTTTCGAGATACGTGTATCCGCGAAGGAAACAGATCGGGAACGATTGTATGCGTGGACAAGAGAAATTTGCGAGTACCGATTGCACTGGTATTTTGAGCGAAAAGCTGCTGTATCAACTATAGATTCAGAGTAGAAATAATCATTGTAGGAACAAGGCGGACTTCATTAAGAGAAGTTCGCTCTTTCTTTTATAAGAGAACCGCAATAAGGTGAAGTTACTAGGCTGGAAAGGAAGCGGATGATCGATGGGAGATATAAAATTATTTCGACTTGTAAGTAATGGAGTAGAAGAACTAAGCGGATATACAGTAACAGTAGAAAAATCCTTGCAAACATTGATGGAAAGAAACTTGGAGGCGTTATTGGGCATTCGATTCCTGGCTTCGGAATATTCTACCGGCAAGAAACACCGGGGAAGAATCGACACACTTGGCATTGATGAGAATAACTCGCCAGTTATTATTGAGTACAAGCGGTCTACGAATGAAAATGTAATTAACCAAGGTTTGTATTATCTGGATTGGCTGATGGATCATCAGGCGGACTTTATGGTACTGGTCATGAACCGTTTGGGTCATGAAGTAGCCCAATCCATTGATTGGAGTGCTCCAAGACTTCTATGCGTGGCTGGCGGATTTACGAAGTACGATGAGCATGCCGTACAACAGATTAATCGAAATATTGAATTATATACATATAAGCGTTATGGAGACGAGTTGCTGCTGCTGGATTTAGTAAATGCAACAACTGCACTTACGGAGAATGATCACGATAAATCATCAAGCACGAAGTCGTCTACTTCATATAAAACGGTATCCGATTACCTCGATCAAGCAAGCGAGGAGATGACAGACCGCTTTGAAGCGATGCGAGCTTTCATGATGGCGCTTGGCGATGATGTACAGATGAACACGTTAAAAAATTATTTTGCGTTTAAGCGAATTAAAAATTTTGCTTGTGTAGAAATTCATCCGCAGACGAAATGTATTTCCGTCTATGTAAAGGTAAATCCAGATTCAATACAATTGGAGCCTTCCTTCACTAGAGACGTACGCCAAATTGGTCACTACGGTACTGGCGATTTAGAGATTACGATCATGAATGACGATCAGTTGGAGCGGGCGAAGGAGCTTATTCAGCGAAGTTATGAATTGAGTTAGGTTATAGGGAAATCCGTTAGATTTAGAATCGTTCTTTTATTTCGAATATTACAGATTCAAGTGAAAACTCATAATTCAAATGAAAAGAACCGAAATATTAATATATACAGGAAAAATAACGGATTTCTCGATAGTATTGGAGCCGGGAGATCAACGTCATCCGAGAATGCTCCAACGTTAGAGAAAGAAGGCTGTCCCTTTCTAATAAACACGCCGGTAATTTCTCAATAATTTTGTATAATTCCGCATAATCATTCGGAATTATATCACTTTATACATATTAAACATGTGCTAAAATTTCCACGTTAAAGACGTTATAACGTCTAATCTGGGGTTTTCATTCAGATCCCAGTATGAGTTTTGTAACGTTTACAATTCATAGGGGGTCGACATCATGTTTAAAAAGTTACAGAACAAGCTTATGTTAATTTTTGCAGTATTGCTGGTTTCCTCCTTGGTCATTCTGCAATTGACAACTAACTTGCAGATGACGAACAGCTTTAAAGAAGAGCTGGACGAGTTAGGAAGCGAAGAAGCGGAGGCTTTATTGCAGGTTACGGATTTGCGTCTACATAATTATGCAAATGATATTTTGCATTTTAGTGAAAATCCAGAAATCAAAGACATTGTAAAAAATAGAGACAAGCTAACTCCTAACATGATTCAAGTGATGAAATCTTATACAAAAATCAACCCTGAAATATCTGCTATTTATATGGGGAATTCATCGAAGCAGATGTTTGATCCCGAGGCTAATGTATACAAAGAGGATTATGATCCTCATATTCGTCCGTGGTATAAATTGGCTAACGACGACAAGGATAAAGTGAAATTCACCCCTCCGTACAAGGATAGTGTCAGTCAGAAAATGAAAATAGCGATTTCTAAGGCCATTGTGGAAAACAACAAGGTCCTCGGGGTTATTTCACTTGATGTGAACCTGGAACAATTGACAAAGCAAATCAGTGAAACGAATGTAGGATATAATGGGTTTGGATTTATTTTGGATGCAGAAGGAAACTCGGTAGTGCTGCCGGATTCAGAAGATGCAGCCGGGAAAAATCAACGGGAAAGACCTTATGTTGACAAAATTTACACTACAAATGAAAATGCAGGGAAGGTTAACTACACGGATAAAGGCGAAGCAGAAATTCTGTACTATAAGACGTCCGGTCTTACAGGGTGGAAAATCGGTGCTGTCTATCAAGAAGACGAACTGTTAAAGCTCACGAACCATATTAAATACATGAACATCATCATAACCTTGTGCGCCATCGTCGTTTCAAATGTTATTGTCTACTTTGTCGCCCGCTTCTTTACGAAGCCGATCGTTCAATTGACGAAGCAGGTGCAGCTCATGGCTGATGGAGACTTGACAGTGGAAGGGAAGGTAAGTTCGAAGGATGAGATTGGCCAATTAACAGGCCACTTTAATCATATGGTTCAAAGTGTGAGGGAGGTCTTGTCCCGAGTGATCGTCTCCTCCGAACATCTCTCGGAGTCGGCGGAAAATCTGAGCGCCGTATCGGAAGAAACAAAAGCGGCAAGCGAAGAAATTGCCCACGCCATGTCGGATGTCGCGCAAGGCTCGGCCGAAAGCGCAACAAATCTGGATCATATGCAGGAGGTCACAGGCAAGCTCGACTCGCAGTTTAGATCGGTGGAAGATACGATGTCCTCCATGCAGGCGAAGTCAAACCAGACGCAGCAGGCAAGCATCGATGGAAGAGAAACGTTGGCTGTGCTGCAAGCTCGTTCCGATGAGTCGTTCCGTGAAATTCAATCGATTGAACAAGTATTGAACTTGCTCGTGACCAAAATCAACGACATTCAGGCTGTGGCCGAAATGATCAAAGCGATTTCAGCTCAAACCAATCTGCTTGCTTTAAATGCGTCGATCGAAGCGGCAAGAGCAGGAGAGGCTGGCAAGGGATTTTCGGTCGTCGCCACCGAAGTGCGTAAACTTGCAGAACAATCTGCTAGTTCAACAGAGCAAATTAGCAGCACCATTCAAGGTATTATAGAAGAGGCTGCGAATGCCACTCGGGCGATGAGCCGGACCAAGGAAATCACCTCGGAACAAAATGAGGCCGTGCAGTCGACAGAGATTGCATTTACAAGCATTCAAAGTTTGATGCAGCAAGTGATCGAGGCGATTAAGGAAATGTCGGACAAAATACAGACGGCGTCCGAGCTGAAAGAAAACGTGGTTCAGTCCATCGTAAATCTGTCCGCGATCTCGGAGGAATCCGCAGCCGCTGCGGAAGAAGTCAGCGCTTCGACGCAGGATCAGTTGAAAGCAATCGATACAGTTGCACAATCGGCGGAATCTTTAAGCCAGTCCAGCAGCGAATTGGAATTTCTAGTGAAGAAATTCAAAATATAAGCTATCATTGTGATGTTACGCGGCGGTATGCTGGGATCTTCTATGAACCCAGCATACCGCCGTTTTTATTTGATCAGTCTTAAGCATAAAGTTGGTTGAAAGGGTATGGTTGGAAAAACACGAGATAGAATGGTTGGCTTCGTATTGACAAGGTCATTCATACTGGGGGATAGTAAATAAAAGGAATTATTTTCTTGGTGTTGAATGTTGATTATTACCTTCAAAGTGGTGATCCAATGCCCCGTTATCAATATGTATCCCCTATCTATCGCAAAAGCAGAAAAAAATTCGCGTTAACAGATGCGAACGGGAATCGAGTGGGGGATATTCAAAGACACTATAACAGTACGCTCCATTATGTTGTTGATAATGTTTTTAGCGATTATTTAGTCAATGTTGAAGTCTTTAATAACGAAGGGAGGTCAATGAGCAAGGCTATTGAAATTTGGTCGCTCAAGACAATGACTAGGTCGGAATGGAACGTGGATTCTACAAACTTCGGAAGATTTGCGCTGAAAGATCGAACGAAGATTAAAACAAATCCCTGTATGGAGTTCGTTATAAATAATACAGTTTACTTGTTAAAAAAGGACTTCATGGATCGAACCACTAAGTTAACATGCTCATCTGAATCTGACAGAGACATAGCTTTGATTACTTACAATAAGGTTATACCTCCTCGGACGATTACGATCGAGCTTTTAGACGATGAAGTGGACGTTTATACTTTGGCGTGTATCTACTATTTATTTTCGTTGAGAGATTATACGTGACTACCCTGATAGCTTATTTGTGAAAACGAAAAACCTCTGGTATAGGCTTGGCAAGCCCAAGCCCACACCATCGGAGTTCTATACCCTGCTTTCCTCATATCTTTCCAGTGCCATGGCGGCCGTCTCGCGCATGCGCTTCTGCAGGTATGCGTTATCCTGCACACGGACGCGCTTGCCGAGAAAGCGTATCTTGGACAAGAGGAACTCATGCTCATTCCACGGCAGTCGGATTCGAATCTGGTAGCTGCGCTGTTCCTCATCGTACATCACCTCCGTCTCGAAGCAGGAGAAGGCATACAAGATGCGCGACAGCTCGCGGTTATATTCACGGATGACCTCAATCACAACCTCAGATTTGCGACGATCGCGCAAGCGGGCAAGCTTCGCTAGAATGTACTCCGCTTCCGCAGGCGGGAGCGATTCTGCCGTCAATGATGTAATATTGCGCAGCTTGGTGTTCATGAGACCACGGTGCTGACGATGGTACCAGAGCAGGTACCATTCTCGCTTAATAATGGAATACTCTAATTTATATGGAAAGCCCTCATGCTCCTCGTTGATACGACCGCCCTTGATTGCGTAGCTGATGCGTATTCCTGTTCCGGAAGAGATGTACCTCCGGAGCGGCTTTAGCATCGGATGATAGACATGCTTTTCCTTGCTCTTGGCCTTCTCAATAAGATTATGGGAGGTATCCATGAGCATCTCTGAGGACAGGATTCCATTTAATTTGGTTATCGTATCTTCGGAAAAGGCATCGTTCGCTGCTGGATGCGCAAGCATCGTCTTCAACCATGCCCGTTCATGGGAGGTAACCACAAATGTACCCGCATCTTCGAGACGGGATAGAATTTGATAGCCAAAGATTTTCTCAAATGGGTTCATAGTAAGCAGCAATCTCCTTCCATTCCTCTATCAGCTCGCGGCGTAGATGTCTGGGCTCAAGCACTTCGCAGCTCGATCCGAAGCTGCGCAGCCAAGGCTTAATCTCCGTAATTCCATTTACCGTAATTTCGTATAGGAAGGATTGATCATCCTCCTCAACAATTTCCCCCCACTGCCCTTGCAGCAGTACCCGCTGCTTAATGAAGTCCGGTTCTCCTGGGCGAGGACTAAAGAAGCGGGCACGCACCTTCACGGGCCGTCCGGTATCGATAAGCCAGCTGTACTGAAGCTTCTCCATGAGCGCCGCTGTCTTCATCTGAAATACGTCCTCGGATACATCCTCCACTTCTTCAATGTGGGTCATGCCCTCCATGCGGAACTTGCGGACACCCTCTCTATCGCTGCTCAGCATATACCATCTTCCATATTGATGGTCATATACGATCTTTAAGGGCAGAGCCTTATGCCAAGTTCCTTCGCCATCCCTCTCGAAGCGCGGATTCGTCTGCTGCGCGGCATAGCTCTTCTCTGCCTTGGGCGTGAAGTATTGGAATTGCACTCTGCATCGCTTGTTGATCGCGCCTAATAAGGTAAACAGATGGGCCTCATCCAATATGCGAAAATGATAGTGATATTTATATAAAAAGGTGTCGGTAAGATATTGCCCCTCATGATCGAGCAGCAATTGCTTCTTCAAGCTGTCCCGCAGCAAATAGCCATGGACAGAAGGCACCTGCGTGTTCGCCATTACATCCACGAAATCGTATAAATCAAGCAGCTCCTCATCCGATAGTTGCTGTATGAGCTCATCGTTCAAGCGGTAGCGATATGGACGGGATACATTCGCTTTGCGTATGACGCCAACCGATTCTAGATATTTCAGGTCGCTTCGAATTGTCTTCTCATCGGGCAGCGACAGCTCTTCCGGCGTTCTTCCGCAGCATTCATCCATAAGCTCCATAGCAGTCATAGATTGCTCCTGCAGCGCCTCTAAAATAATCGATATCCGAACCGATTCAGACTCCTTCAGCGACTTGGCTCGAAACAAGAACAATAGGGCAGGATCGGATGAATCGTCATTACGTTGATGAACAGATTCTGCCAGTTCCATTTCTGAGGCATGCTTAGATTGTACCTCTGAGGCAGCGGCAACTTCTTTCAAGCGTCGAGCCGTTTTGTCCAATGTATGTACGGAAATGCCCAGCCGATCTGCAAGCTGCTGTCTATTGAACGCCCCTCTCATCAGCATGAGCGTGCGCAAATACTGAATCTCCTTATCGAAACTCTCCTTAGCCATGTCGAATCTCCTTCCTTCTCCCAAGTAACCCATGCTGTTCTCTTTTATTGTATCAGGTAAACATTTGCGGGAGCACGAAATAATCTCGGTAGGTCGTAATACTTTCGCCATGTTCGCAAAACCGGAAATAAGAGATGATGAATGCACAAAGCAATGCGCATCGGTTCGACGTTAGGGAATGGCCAAAATGCTGGAACGCCTGAGTACCATGCGTTGAAGGATGGAAATCATCAATCGAAGCAGTGAGTACAACGAAACGAGCAGCTTGCAAAAGGATAGCTTTGATAGGGAAGGAGTCAAACTTATATGGAAAATATACGGCAGCAAATTATAGATGCGTTACGAAATATCGAGACAGAAGAACAGGTACGAATAGTATATGCTTGCGAATCAGGCAGCAGGGCTTGGGGATTTCCATCGAGGGATAGTGATTATGATGTTCGATTCATCTATGTAAGGCCTGTGGACAGCTATCTATCCTTATTCGAAAAACGAGACGTGATTGAGCGGCCGATCAGCAATATGCTGGACATCAACGGGTGGGATATGAAGAAAGTATTGTCCTTATTCCGCAAGTCGAATCCGCCTTTGCTTGAATGGCTGCAATCTCCGATTGTATATGCAGAAGAATCGGAAGTGGTGGAGCAGATACGTGCTCTATCCTCCGATACCTTTTCGCCAAGAGCCTGTATGTATCACTATTTGCACATGGCCACAGGAAACTACAGAGAGTATTTGCAGAGGGAGTCCGTGAAGATCAAAAAGTACTTTTACGTGCTGCGCCCGCTGCTGGCCTGCCAGTGGATTGAGCGTTATCACGAGATGCCACCTATTGAATTCCTGGTGCTGGTAGATCGGCTTGTGCCGGCGAACAGTGAACTTCATGCCGTTATTCAACAATTGCTTGCGCGCAAGATTGCGGGAGAAGAGTTGAATATGGAGCCGAGAATCGAAGTCATCAATGCCTTTATCGAACAATCCATCGGGTACTATGAACGGATTGCCGCACAGCAGCCTGTTGCAGCAGGCGGATATGATGCAAGGCTTGATGAATTATTCCGCAGGTCGATTACAACCGCAGATGTAAGGAGAGAAGAAGCATAATGGCAATCGTGCAATTATCGTCAACGCATCCACAGTTTTCATTTCTCATTCGGAAAAACCCGCATAACGGAATGATCTTGAGACAGATTCGCAAGGGGATGGCATACGGCTGGTACAGCGATGCAGCGAAGTATAACGTATATTTCAAGGATGCGGACAATGAGGTTTCCTATAAGCAGCATAAGGATGAGGTTTTTGAGTATTTGAATGTATCCCGCTATAATACGCCGATTTTCCCGCTGCATGCGATTGGCGAATTTTTCTCGGCACCCTTCAAGGCGCAGAGCGAAGAGGATGTCGCGGGTTATGAGCATTCCTTTACCATCAACATGATTCATGTGGATCGCATGCAGTACATTCATTTTTTTCAAAAACATGTAACGGCATATACCTTCGACCTCCATCACCGGACGGATAAGAGCTACTCTATTAAGATAACGACACAGCGAAGCCTGCATGAACTGCTTCATGTCGTGAGTGTGCTGTGCTTATTCTTGTCTATGTTCGGCAATGAGAGTCTTGATATTTCAGACAGTATGATCGTGAAATATGTGAAGAGCATGAACATTATCGATGCCCCGTACTATATTCGCAGCCTGTTCGCACGTATTTTCTTGTCCTCGAAGCAGGATTTCCGCAAACATAAGGTGGAACTTGAACGTACAGTTCGATATGCGATCCAGTTCGAATACGGCGGAACAGCGATGCAGCGCAGAAATTTCATTGCAGGCATACTGCCTTTCAACAAATCGATTCTCGATGTTGGCTGCGGCGAGGGATTCTATGCAATCCCTTATGCTTCGAAAGTAGAAAGCAGCAGCTACTATGCAATAGATATTAATGAAGATCTGCTTGCGGTCGTGCAGCGAAAGGCCGAGTCCAAAGAACGAGATAACATTATAACCTATCCGTCACTTGAGCACTTCATGGAGCATTACAACGGGGAGCAAGTCGATGTGATGTTGACAGAAGTGATTGAGCATATGAGTAAGGATGAAGCGAAACATCTGATCCAGTCGATTTGCACGAATATTGATTTTGAACATTTCGTCATTACGACGCCGAATGCGAACTTTAACGTTTTCTACGAACTGACAGCGTTCCGGCACCTCGACCACCGCTGGGAAATGGGAAGCGAGGAATTCGCAGTCTGGTTTGCAGAAGCAATGACCGCTTATGGAGCGGCATACACATACGAGTTCGTAGCGATCGGGGATCGCGTGAATGGCATACCGACAACGCAAGGCGTCGTTATCAGGAAGGGAGGGGAAGAATGTGGAGCTTGTCACTAACGTTCATACGATCTATATGATGATTGGGCCGACGGAGTGCGGCAAGACGACGTTTGCCAAGGAAGTGCTGATGCCGCAGTTAAGGGGAGATGCATCAGGGGCCATGCAAATGAATGTGCAATATTTGTCCTCGGACAGCATGCGGCAAGAAATACTCGGTCACGACTATGATAAATATGATCAGGTTATGCTGGAGGCCAGCGCTCAGGCTTTTCATCTGCTATATACGAAGCTGGATATGGTCACTTCTTTTCCGGTGAATGCGGAGTTCGTGATCCTGGATACGACCGGACTAGCCGAGGATTTCAGGGCCAAGGTTCGAGAGATTGCTGACCGCAATCACTACCACGTAGAGGTCATCCTCTTCGACTATCGCAAGCGCGAGGACTATTATGCCTCGGAGCGTTCGAAGAGATTGATTACGAACCATATGAATCGGTTGAAAAAGGATGTGCTTAGCTCTCTTGCGCGGGAAGGGTATGCCAATATCCATCGGGTGCGCAGCAAGGACTTTTACTGGCTTGAACAGGGGGATGCTAATCCGGAATACCGCGTCATTGTTCACAATCGAAGCGAATATGCGGCTACATTCCTGCCGAATGAACGCAATTATACGATTGTGGGCGATGTGCATGAATGTATTCATGACCTGCAAGGGCTGCTGCGCAGCTGCGGCTACCGAATCGAGGACGGCAAGCTCAGCGCCACGGAGCGGGTGCAGGATACGGACATTATTTTGGTAGGGGATTGGATTGATAAAGGCAAGGCGACTAAAGAAACCATCGACTTTTTATATAACAATCGGGAGCACTTCCGGTTCGTGCTCGGCAACCATGAGAACTTCGTATACAAGTACTTGCAGGGAGAGGTTAGTGGTGTCGACCAGGAGCTGGTACGCACGTATTTTGATTCGATTCAGGTGTTAATGGGGGATCGAGAACTGTTGGATAAATTTAATCACTTGGTTTATCTATCTCAGCCGTTCTATCAATTTCGTTCGCCTCATGCGCCATCGTTCTATGTGACCCACGCACCTTGCAGGAACAAGTATATTGGGAAGCTGGATGGGAAGGCCGTTCGTCGTCAGCGTAATTTCCGCATTGATCGGGATGCGCCGCTTGAAGAACAGCTGCGCTTTATTCAAGAAGAAGCGGTTAGCAATCAGCCTTATCATATATTCGGCCATGTGGCGGCCAAGACGGCCTTCCGTATCAAGAACAAAATTCACGTAGACACGGGCAGTGTGCATGGCAATCGATTGACCGCTGTAAGTATCTCTTACAAGCCATTCTTCAAATCGCATCCTGCTAAGCAAGCGATTATGGAAGAAGAGCTTCCGACACTATTTGAAGTTCAGCGGAAGGTATCCCTGCAGGAGCTAAATGATGAAGAAGTACGGAGGCTGCACTACTGTACGCGGAATCAAATTAATTTCATATCTGGAACGATGTCGCCTTCGGATAAAGATGTAGATGATGAGCTGGAATCGTTGAAGCGGGGATTGGATTACTTTGCAGAACATCAAGTAGAGAAGGTAGTGCTGCAGCCGAAATATATGGGATCGAGATGCAATATTTATCTGTATCGTGACGTTGAGCAGTGCTATGCGGTGAGTCGAAATGGATATAGAGTCAAGCAAGTGGATCTAACAGACGTATACGAGCAACTGCTTCACAGACTCCGGGCTTTTATGGAAGAGAACCAGATCGCGATGCTTCTGTTGGACGGTGAATTGCTGCCTTGGAGAGCGATGGGGGAAGGGCTGATCGAACGGCAGTTCAAGCCGATTGCGGCAGCGCTGGAGAGCGAGCTTGAATTTTTACAGCAGCAAGGTTTTGAAGCTGCATGGGGGAAGCTTGCGGAGACGTATCAGAGTACGGAATTTGAAAAAGACCAGTATCATATGTCGAAGGCGGTGCTTAGTGAAAAGTACGGCAGTCATATCTATCAGAGCTATAAGTATGTTCACGATGCGCTCAAGACGCATGTCCTGCTGAGCGAGCATGAGGAAGCATACAAGACCTATCAGAAGCAACTGGAACTGTACGCGGAGGACGGGGAGTTGGAATATAAACCGTTTGGCCTGCTTAAAGTGATTGATGAGTCGGGAGAGGAACGTATTCCAACGGAGAATACATCTGTGCTCTTTAGCTTCTTGTCCGATGATGAATACGTAATCGTGGATCTAACACACCCTGATTATGTTGAGCAAGCAGAGCGCTATTTCTCTAAGCTGACAACGGAGAAACATATGGAGGGCGTAGTCATGAAACCAGAGTGTACGGTAAACAATGCCGTACCTTATATGAAGGTCAGAAATGCAGATTATTTGTCTCTTGTTTATGGCTATGATTATCAATTTCCGCATAAGTACGATAAGCTGATCAAGCAGAAAAACGTGCGCCAGAAGCTGAAGACATCGCTCAATGAGTATCGTCTGGGACAGCGAATGCTGGCTGTAAGGCTTGATGAGATAACACCTCAGCATGCGGAGTATAAGGAACTGGTTGCAAACCTATTATTCGAAGTAGGCAGAGAGAAGGAGCTTGATCCAAGACTGTAAGTCGCATATTTAATTAGGTGATCGCCGTTCAGTCTCATTGGAGGAACTGGACGGTTTGCCTATTTGCCAGTTTAGTTTGGTACATAAAAATAAATTAAATTAAATGTGTATACTTACATTATTTTCAATTTTATGTTTAGACATAAATGAAATTTGATGATAATTTAACCTCTAGAGCAGCTCGAAAAGTAAAGAATATTTTCTAGGGGGAACTAAAAAGTGAAAAAATTAGGTCTATCTTTTATGATGCTTATGCTTATGTTGGGCATGATTGCAATGAGTCCGGCGAATGCTGCATCAAGCCCGTATAAGGGCGGATTATTGGACGATGTACCTATTCAAATCGGTAAGACTGTTGGAGAAGCTTCAGGAAGCACAAAAAATATGACAGATGATAATACCTCAACAGTTGAATATTTTAGAACAGAGAGCAGGAGCATTGCTTGGTATACTTTTACCACGCCACAAGAAATTTCGGCCGTTATCGTCCACGGCGACAAAAATATTACTATGGAATTTTACGATTCCCGCAAAAAATTATTACTTACATATCACGCTGTAAACACTAATGGAATTCAGTCTCTTCCACCAATCAATGATAAAGTATCCACTGTCGTAGTGAAACCGGAAAAAGGCAGCTTTATAAGGGAATTGAATGTATTTACTAAGCCTTCTGCCGCACCTTCATCTACAACGATCACTTGGAGTCAGGGCGGTGATAAAATTGTATATTTAGAGTGGGCTTCTACAGGAGCAAAGACATACACTGTGAAACGTTCCACTTCTTCAAGTGGCCTCTTTGAGGTAATTGCTTCTAATGTTACGGATACTTTTTATACAGATAAATTGGTTAACAACGGAACTACCTATTATTATGCCGTGTCATCTGTGAACGAGGCAGGGGAAAGCGCAAATTCCATGACCAACGATAAAAGTAGCGTAACGCCGAATGCAACGAAGTATACGGGCGGATTGTTGGACAGAGTCCGCATCAATGTTGGCGATGAAGTAACTAAACCAGAAAAGACGTTTCGTGAGTTTACGGATAATAACCCTTCTTCTGGACAGTACATCTCTAATGGACAGATAGCATGGTACTCCTTTGCTTCACCGGTAGAAGTTTCGGCTGTTATTTTAAATGCAAATGATCTAGGAACCATGGAATTTTATGGTGTAGATAATGATTTGTTGTATTCGTATAAACCTTTAGTAAATGATAAAGTAGAAACACTTCCTGAAAAATTTAGAAATGTTAAAACAGTAGTGTTGAAGTACTCGTCTGGTACGCGAATTAAGGAATGGAATATATTTGGAGAATCAACAGAACAACCAAATCCTGCTGCCATTCAATTAACTGCAACAGGAGGTAATAAAAAAGTATCATTACATTGGAATAACACTAAGAGTGCAGACAGTTATAACATCAAGCGGAGCAATGTTGCAGGGGGCTCATATAAGACAATTGCAACTGTTACAGGGAGCACTTATGACTACATCGATTCACTAGTGACCAACGGCACTAAATACTATTATGTAGTAACCGCTGTAAGTCCACAAGGTGGTGAGATTGGGCAGTCCAATGAAGCATCTGCTACTCCGAACTCAGATGAAGTTACACCACCAGGGACTGACGAAGATCAGTATGGAAATCGCGCTCTATTAAATATTGTATTAAATAACGGGATTTCAAAAGAATTCGATCTTTCCATGAAGGAAGTAAATGCATTTATTGCATGGTATGAAGGTCGAGCTTCTGGAAATGGCTCCGTGATGTTTGCGTTTGACAAGCATAATAATAATAAAGGGCCATTCAAGAACCGTAGGGAATATGTATTCTTTGATAAAATCATTACCTTCGAAGTGAATGGATATGATGCGGATGGTGGCTCTACTAGTAATAGTGGAGATGAGAACCACTCTAATCCGGGAGAAGAATATTAATCATACTCAAAACAGAGATGACTTCTGAATTTACTCAGAAGTCATCTTTTTTCATTCCATTATCGTTTTTGTTCGAAGTGGGTTGTATTAATGCACAATACCGTCAAGCACTGATCTAAGCCGCTCATCTACTTGAGTGAGGAAGAGCAGAAGTTCTTCTAGCAAGGCGACGCCATTCTCGGTAACGATCAAATGTCCAGAAGCAATTTCACGGTACTGTGAACCAGAGATCAGGGCCGCAAGCTCCTTCGTCTGCTCGACAGGCACCATGCGGTCATGGGTCAATCCAATAATGAGAGTTGGAGCGGTAATGCTGCCTAGGAGCGGACGCAGATTGATGCGGGTATCAAGTTCAATGTGATGGTTCATCTCCGGCGCAAGATTTTGAGCGAGATCATCTGCCATCGCCAGCAGCTCATGAATAGAATACCGATTCAAATAATCGGAGCTATAGCCGGTATGCATTAGGAATTGGGCGAATGCGGTACGATCGGACTTGAGCAGCTTGTGCCATAAATCGAATTGGAAATGTACCGACACGTCTGACTCTACCCATCCTGCAACCAGCGTAAGCGACTGTACACGCCTTGGGTATTTGGCTGCCAGAGCTGCGGCAATCTCTGCTCCTAGCGAGTAGCCAATGACATGAAATTGCTCGAATCCTTCCTGGGAAACGACGGCAAGATGCTGCTCGACCACATCGTCCAGCTCCAGGCGTGAGTTTGTTCCCAACTGACCGTAGTTGGGTGACATGACGGTGAAGTGGGAGGACAGGGTATGACTTAATTCTTCCCACAATTGATGGGTTGCTCCTGTCCCATGGATGAGCAATAAGCCTGATCCGCTGCCTTCAACGGAATATAACACCTCTACAGAATCCTTCTTCACAATTTTATCCATTGTATCCACCACCATATGATATATTGAGGCTGTCGACTGATCATTTTGATTGGTGCTTATCTTTTCGATGCTAATCATAATTGATGAACATAATTAATGTAAGTACGCACTTTTTGGTGAAATACTTACCGTAAGGAGAGTATGAGATGACAAGTCCGTCTATGTATGAAATCAATGGGAAGCGGTACCAGTGTGCAATCGAGTTGGCAGTCTCTATCATTTCGGGGCGCTGGAAGCCGACTATTATTTGTAAACTGTTTGCAGGCAAGCATCGTTATGGGGAACTGAAGAAAGGGATTGTAGGCATTAATCATAAAATGCTCGCAGAACAGCTTAAGGAGTTAGAGGCTGCGGGAATCATTCTCCGTCATGCCTATCCTGTAGTTCCGCCTAAGGTAGAGTATGAATTAACTGAGCTTGGGATGAAATTAAAGCCGATTATCGATCAATTGCAAGAGTGGGGAGAGCTATTCCAGCTGGCCAATCCGCGAGAGGTGATCCCAGCAGAGAATAACATGGTAACTGACCTTTAACCATGCCATGTGGCGATCGGGCTGGTTCTTAAAAAGGACGGCACGGTGTGGAGCTGGCCGCTTCAATTTCCGGCGGGAAGCACCCCAGCTCCTTCGCAAGTTGATGGTTTGGCTGCGATCCGATCCATCTATTCAAATAGAGAAGCGAATCTGGCAATCGACGCTGCATCTCGCCTATGGTTTTGGGGTGGTACGTGGACGGGGGTGTCCGACGTAACGACGGTTCATGACAATCCGAAGCCGATTCAATTGAAGAATATCTCTGATGTGAAAGAAGCGTATGTTGTGGAACGTTCAATCATTGCGCTCACGAATGGCGGAAACGTATATCAAGCGTCTATTGAAACCGAATCGATGTCAAGCGGCGCCAAGTTTGAACTTATTGCTTCGAATATCAGCTCGGTAAAGGCTGGCTGGAGACATATCATCATGCAGAAGGTAGACGGCTCTCTATGGGGCTGGGGCGTTAATCAGGATGCGGATTTGGGATACGGGGACTATGAGTTCATGCATGAGCAGGCCGTTCCGGTACACCGTGCGGTATCGCTTGTGTTGAACGGAGAGACTGTTAAGATGAACAACGGCGTTGTTATTCGCAACGGTCAAGCTTTCGTGCCGATTCGTTCGATATTCGAGAAGCTGGGTGCCACGATCAAGTTTGATATACTAAGCAAGGTTGTCACGGTCAGCCGCTCCAATGCGGGTACTGGCAGCGCGGAATTGGCTATCGTTGTCAACTATAAGTCGGGGACAATGACGCTGAACGGCAAGGAAGTTCAGTTGGACAACAAGCCTTTTGCGATTAAAGGAACCTCTTATTTGCCGCTTCGCTTCATTAGCGAGAAGCTGGGAGCGAAGGCAGAATGGGTGCAAAAGGAAGATAAAATTTCGATTACGATGAAATAGGGAGTATGAATAGAGTCTTGCTCCGGTTATGACAAATACCGGGCAAGGCTCTTTTTTATAACTTGTGTTCAGAAGAGAATAGTTAAATTAGGGCTGCAGGAAATCAAAGAGGTTTGTCCCCCGCAGCGTGAACACTGTGTTATGCGTAGTTACAGTCCTCTTCGAAATACTATATGTTATTTATAATTCCCTTTATACCAACTGGAATCAAAATCTAAATTTAATAGTTGTCCGAATCTAATTCCAAACTCTATAAATGCCCTTCCTCTAGCTGTTAATATGCCCCCATCTTGTACTACTAAATCATCACAATAATTCTCTTCATTAAAGACTCCTGTTTGACTTCGGCCTGCTTCATGCATACCGATTGTATACTTCCGATTTTCTAATATCCCTGCTTTAGCTAATAAATAGGGTGAGCTTGAAATTGAACCAATAATCACTTCGCTATTAAACTCAACGCATCTTCTAATAAATTCTATTAAATCATCATTATCGAATAGCGTTGTAATATCCATACACCCAGGAATTAAAATACTATCCAATGTCTCTATGTCTACATCATAAATAGTATAATCGGACAGACACTTCAAATCGGATTCTCCAAAGATCGGTTCTGCAGTTATCCCAATTGTTGTAATAGGTTTATTTCCTTGTTTCAAAATGGACAATGCAACGGTTAACTCATACTCACTGAATAGAGGAAATAGTAAAACACCTGTTTTTTTCATTTTCGAATAATCATCCTCACTATATTGTTTTACTGTAATTACGCACAACGTCTTATTTACGAATTCCGTAAATAACTCCATATGTGGGGTATTCGCGAAACTTTTGAACTATCCTGCCCGTTATTCCACAATTCTGGTGTTCTTAAGCTTCCTTTCAGAGCCCTGGAGTCTCTGTTATGCAGGTTATATACATCTTCTTGTCGAAGATATTATTTTCCCTCGGTCGATTCCAACCAAATGTTTGATGAACTACTATTGTAAAGGAAGGCAGGGGAGCAGTGTGGACAATCTAAAAAGCAAAAAAATACTTATTGTGGACGATGAGCCTGACATTCGCACCATGATCGATATGCTGCTGCGCAAAGAGGGCTATTATCGAATTTATACGGCATCCGACAGCAAATCTGCATTAGACGTGTGCCGCAGGGACAAGCCTGACATCGCCATCTTGGATGTAATGCTTCCGGATCAGGATGGATTTGCGCTGCTGACGGCCATCCGCCAATTCTCCAGCATGCCGGCACTGTTCTTGTCTGCGAGGGGCGAGGATGAGGATCGGCTGCTCGGATTAGGACTTGGAGCGGATGATTATATTGTGAAGCCTTTTTTGCCAAGGGAGCTGATTCTTCGTCTGAACGGCATTTTGAAGCGAGTGTACCAGACGCATCAGGAGGAGAGGTTGCCGACCTTCCACTTGGAAGGATGTACAGTGGATTTAGAGAGCGCTGTAGTGTATCGCAAGACTGATGGGGATGATGATGAGCAGCCGCTTACAGCCAAGGAGCACGCCATTCTTATGAAGCTATATGAGAATAGAGGTCGAATAGTGACGACCGATGCATTGTTTCAGGCCGGTTGGGGTGACGATGCCACTAGCTACGAGAATACGTTAATGGTGCATATACGGCGAATTCGGGAGAAGATCGAAGTGGATCCTTCCAAGCCTTGCAGCCTGCTAACCGTTAGAGGGCTCGGATATAAGCTTATGGTGAAGGAGCCATAGGACGATGGATAACATTATCCGACTTATTCGCCGGTTTATGGGCGTTACGTTTGTCATTTTTGCCGGAATTATTGCTTTGAATTTGGTTATGCTCGGGTTCTTCGTGTTCAAAGAGATTAACGCCGGACAATCTCCACAGCATGCCGTGGAGTATGTTGCGAATCATTTGCAGCGGAATGGACAGTCACATGTATTAGACATATCCTCCCGCCAGATGCTGGAGGATACCGAGGCATGGGCGATGCTGCTTGATGAAGGCGGCCAAGTCATATGGGATTACAAGCTGCCTGAAGACATCCCGCGTGCGTATTCCTTAACCGAGGTTGCCAAGTTCACCCGTCATTATCTGCAGGAGTATCCGGTATACGTATGGGAACATACAGATGGACTGGTCATACTTGGTTATCCGAAGGATAGCTATGCGAAGTATCATTTCGACTTTCTCGTGCCATGGATACGTTCTTTACCCCAGAGAGCCTTATTCCTGCTGCTAGGCAACATCGTACTCGGATGCATGCTGGCTATCATAATCGGTACTCGGCTTGCCCGATCCTTGAAGCCGCTCACGGGCGTTGTTAACGCGCTAGGCAAGGAAGAGGCCGTTCGTGCAGAAGAGAAGGGGATATTCGGCAATCTCGCGCGAAGCATCAATGACACCTCTGAAATGCTTCGAGAAAGGCAGGCGGCTCTTCGTACTCGCAATGAGGCGCGGTCGAATTGGATTGCGGGAATTTCCCACGACATTCGTACGCCTCTGTCCATGATTCTTGGCTATGCGAGCGCGCTGGAGGAACATGCGGAGGTGCCTGAGGAGCAGAGGCAGCAGGCGGCAATTATTCGCAAGCAGGGAGAGAAGCTTCGCTCCCTCGTTATTGACTTGAATCTTGTCTCCAAGCTGGAGTATGAGATGCAGCCCTTGAACATGGCGCCTATGCGATTGGCGGCTCTAGCCAGACAGGTTGCTGCAGACTTTCTGAATCAAGGGCTGGATAAGCAGTATGCGATTGATTTGCAGATCAAGGAAGAGCATATTCAGGCTGAAGTCGATCGCAAGCTGATGCTTCGTGCCATCACGAATCTGGTGCAGAATAGCATCGACCATAATCCCGATGGCTGCGACATTTCGCTCCTTGTCAATCAATCAGCTGATGGTTCGGCTTGTCAGCTTACGGTAATGGATAACGGAGTAGGAGTTCAGCGTGAAGCGCTGGAGGATCTGTTGAAGCTGCCATACTCTGCGGAGAGGAGACACTTGCGACAAAATGGACATGGCTTGGGACTTCCTATGGTGGCTAGAATTGCCGAGGCACATCGCGGACAGCTGTTGCTGGAGAGTGACACGGGGCAGGGCATGTGCGCTACAATTGAGCTGCCAAGCTGTTCGGCTAAGGCAGCTAGTAGCTAATCTAAGCTAACAAAAAGACGAACATAGACAGTTAGTAGAATTGCATAATGGTGTTCTGGTATTTATGGAATATACATCATGACGTTCAACGTTCTTGATCAATGAATATGCTAATACTCCTCAGTTAAGCAATCACGAAAAGGGCCGTTCTCTGATCAGCGTATGATCCAGATAGCGGCCCTTGGTTGCATAAAACTACTATGGCTTATAAATTGCCCTTATGTTCTCGGGAAGACTGTCATACGAGATTTCATGCCAATAGGTAACACCTCGTAGCCTTGTCGTATACAGCTCCAGATAAGCTCCCTTGCGTAATTGCTTGCTGGTGGTAAAGTCCAGTTGTTTTTGGCTTCCTTGGCTATCAAAAGCAAGGAGGCTGTATTCATATCTGCCGTTCTTGTTTTTCATCGCTTCGTTACTGTTGATTTGTACATAATATATCGTCTTCCCTTCCGGGTTGTCCGGCGCTAGTCTTTCCGGAGCAAGGAAGAATATACCAGATGCTACGACGGCTGCGAACAACAGCGCGGCGATAAGAATTATTTTTTTCATTTCAGATTCCCTTTCTGGAGCGAATTAGGCTTGTATGACATCATTCCTCTGCAGGCTGCGAATGGCGAGACTAGTGAACAGTACAATATAAATGCCGCTGATCACATAGAATTGGAATAGCTCCGCACCATTAAGACTCTCCTGACTGAGTACACCCATACCAATCGTCAGCATGGAATACGGAAGCAGCATGCCGAACTTCGCGACATACAGCCCCAATCCAAGGAAAACAGCGCATAAGCAGATGCCGATCGGTGCCGCAAAGCTGCGGATTCGCAGTGAGAGCACTAGCTGGATGGCAGCTATCGCGAGAGAGGATATCCATCCTCGAAAGATCCATCCTATCGCATCGGAAGGAAAGGCCGAGGAGATGCCAAGCAAATGTCCCATACCGAAATAGAGAGTGAAAAATATCAACTGAACAATAAACAGGAGCGCTCCAACGACAATCAGCTTGGCTATGATGACGCTGGCAATGGATACAGGGGCCGTCAGTACAGCATTCCAGTTTCGGTTCATATGCTCTAATCTGCATGCATAGGCACAACAGATAGCGATTAGCACAGGGAGGAAGAACATGCCATAAAAGAGAGCAGCTTGCGTCCATAAGCTGTACCATTCCTGCTGTAGAACCTCTCGATTGAAATAATAATTCGCACAGCCAATTACGAGACTAATAACGGGAAGAACAACAAGAATGATCCAAATTCGAGAATGCCGCAGCTTCAAGACTTCGGCGTAAACGCTTCGTAACATATCGATTAACCTCCTATACTTCCCTGCGAGAAACATGTATATTGCCTGCCGCGTAACATGCGGCAGCGATGAGCAGCACTGCAGCTATCAGAACGGGACTTGGCGGCTGCATCACGTATGTTGCGGTTTTGTCTGTATATAGATAGGTGACGGGAGACAGTCCGGAATAGTAAGACCATATAAATATCCGGCGCACGAATGCAGGAAATAGGTCTGCTGTCATGCCAATAAAACCGCCTATCATGCCCAGGCACAGGGCAAAGGATTGATTCTTTACGACAAGGGAAATCCATTGCTGCAAGGCAATGATGGCCATGCTTGTCAGAAGTGCTCCTCCAATATGCAAAATGAGCAGCCGCAACGGGATCGAATTGAAACCGTTCATCATGCCGAATGCGAAAATGATGCCAGCCTGCAGGACGAGGTAAAGGAAGAGAATCGATGCAGCGCATATGAATTTGGCCGCATAGATGCTGTTCCGATTCATATTCGTTGCCAGTAGCAGCTTCCATGTGTTTCCTTTGTGCTCCATGTCGCACAAGCGCGATACGACGATAGCCGAGATAATCGGGAGAAATAAGCCGTTCATGGAGGCTGTTGTTGCAATTATCGTTTTCCAGTCCGCGCTGCTGGGATTACGAGCGATCGACATCGTTGCTGATACCAACGCCCATAGCATTTGAGCACCCAGAAATAAGGCTGCCATTGCGAAGATACGCTTGCGGCGAAGCTTGAAATATTCTAGGGACAAAGCTCTAATCATAAGCTTTTCTCCCTTCCGGTAAGCTCCAAGAATATATCCTCCAGTGTTCTTTTGCGTTCTTCGATACGAAGGACATCAATGCCGTTCAGCACGAGTTCCTTATTCAGCCTCGCCACTTGTTGATCGCTCATATGCTCGATAAATAAGCATTCGTCCTGCAGATTGGACATATAGCCCTGAGTTTGCATCCATGCTGCGGCTGCGGCATTATTGCCCGTTCGAATTGCGAGGGACGATCTATTTCGCTCCTGCAGCGTCTCTATTTTCCCTTGGTAGAGTAGATTTCCGTCATTAATAATGCCAACGGAGGTGGCGATCTGCTCAATTTCAGAGAGCAGGTGGCTGGAGAGAAGCACGGTAATTCCGTACTGCCGCGGCATTGATTTGATCAGCTCGCGAATCTCCCCGATGCCTGCCGGGTCTAACCCGTTCGTAGGCTCATCCAATATGAGCAGTTTGGGGTAGGAGATAAGAGCCATAGCTATGCCCAGCCGTTGCTTCATGCCGAGTGAGTAATGCTCTACTTTTTTGTTTTTCTGGTTTTCAAGTCGGACAATTCTCAGTGCCTCATCTATATTTTTTCTCGGAACCCCGCGTAATGTCTGCATGACCCTCATATTTTCAAGTCCAGTCAAATGACCGTAATAAGAAGGAGATTCAATCAAGGAACCGATCTGATTAAGGATAGAGCGCCGATGTTTGCCGAGCTCCTGACCGAATAGGGTGATGCGGCCATCGGTGGGCTTGGCTAGACCAAGCAGCATCTTCAAGGTTGTGGATTTTCCCGCCCCATTCGGGCCGAGGAAGCCGTATATTTCGCCTTCAGGAACCTCAAGGTCAATTTTGTTCACCCGACATACATGGTTATAAAATTTCGAAAGGCCGCAAGTAGCAACGACGGGTTGGGTATTCATCGAGGATCTTCAACTCCATTTCGTATCATTCAAATTATGATTTCATGCTTCAACTGTAAGTCCCGCACCTTTCATCAGGCTGAATATTACCTTACGCCAACCTTAAATGACGATGTATGTAAGAAAGATGAGAAAAAGTTGAGACGAAGGACCCGGGCTTCTGGATTATAGTAAAGGCAACAAGAAAGTACTCTCGAATGTACGAGTTGATGATGAGAGGAACAGATGGAACTGATATGGGAGATGGAGGAGTAGGTATGAGCTCAATGTCGAAAAAACAAGTGGTCGTTCGTGTCGAGGATATTATCGAGCAGTTAGGGTTAGATGAGGGGGCCGTTCTGGAGGAAATGCGGGAAGAGGTCAAGGTACACAAGGAGGGCCTTGAGGCTGAGATGTATTGAATCATCAGCCCAAGGCCCTGCTGTGCTGTTAATGAAGTCCCTTGCTTTTTATCATCTCGGTCATATTTTGAACGGCCTTGTTCAAATAGCGATAATAGGTGGCGCGGCTCATATTGCAGGCAAGAGAAGCCGCGATGTGATTATGAGGATGCAAGTTGTAGGCCGTATTTAGGAGAAGCAGATCCTGCTCTTGAAGGCGGTATGTGTTGTGCTCAAGGATAGATAGCAAGCGTGCTTGCAGAGCGACTCCGTTCGCAATTGCAGGAAAGAAGCGGGTATAGTGATTTAGTTTGCCGGGCTCGTGCAGGCAGGATAGCATTTTCCGAACATCTTGTATGGTGATCGTGCTTCCTTGCTCGCTGGACTCGCTTGTCTGCTTCGAGAAGAAGGACATGATCCATTCCCCGAATCGTTCCTGTCTGAGATCAAGCTCCAAAATATCCGCTCTTGCGTATGAAGTATCACAATTCCTTGTGCGTGTGGGACGAAGCTGGAACCCAACCTGCTGCAGGAATGTCTTCAAATTCGGATTGGTGGCAACAAGCACTGCGCGGGAGCCTTGACCGAGTAAGGAGAGCCGATCTCGGGTAAGCAGGCCGACGATCTCTTCTCGAGTGAGCATGGGATGCTTGTCTGTTGCTGCTGCTAAGACAGCGTAGTACGTATCCGCCTGATCCGCGCTGCAGGCTAGTTCCTCATCCGTGAAGCATTCGTGAAGTTCGGAAGGTATGTATTGTTCCATCAGTCGGCTTGTATCCCGATGCATAAGCAGCAACATGAACATGCCGATAGGCTTGCCATCCGCTTCGCGCAGAACCACAATACTCTCTGGAAATTGTTCAACGAGTTCATCCAAAAATTGATGGTAAATGCTACGCTGCCATGGATCGATGCTGTAGTCGCACCACTGATCCAGCAGCTCATGCAGCACAGGTAGATCGGCTTCGGTCACAATTTCGAGCGGCGAGTCTGGCGAGTCTACCGTCCAGTCTGCATACAGGCGATCAGATTGGAGGGTATATCCTTGCACAAATAGAGCAGCTTAGCCGCTATTTCGCGCCGATGATGAAGATCTACATGGCGAAATTGCTGATAGAGAAGCTTGGCTGCCTTCGTTCGAAGCTCTTCCAATCGCTCGGGCTCTCTTGCTCGGAAATCCCGATGCAGATGCATACGGGCAATATCATGCAGAGCAATGCCATCAGGAACGGTTCGAATAAAAGACATGCTCTGCAGCAGCCGATATTGCTGAATCGTGACAGGGCGCCCCAGGAACTTCGAGAGCATCTCTTGGTTGGCTTGCTGCAGCACGATCAATGCATCGACGCATGGCTGAACTTCATCGGTTGTGAGTTCACGCAGTAAATGGGCGCTGATCGTCTGGGAGACAATACTCGTATCCTTGTTCGACAGCTCCTGTTTCTTTTGAACAGCTTCTACTGCAAGTGCCAGACCGAGCGGATGGCCATCTGAGCTCCGAGCAATTTCCCCGCTTATCTCCTTCGAGAATGCACCTGTGTGTGAAATATAGTCCATCGTCTCCGCAAACGAAAAATGGGCCAGCGGCAATTCGGTAATGTGTCTCCCCCTGTGCGGATTCGTTTTCCATACAAGTGGGATAGGGGAGCGTGAGGCGAATACGAGGAGGACACCCTGTGACGACATCTTCGGCCAAAATGCATTCATAATCCAGCCTTCCAGCAGTGATATATGCTCGGAATTGTCAATAAAGATAGCGATGCGATGGGAAGCGTGAGCAGAAATAAGTACTTCGAGCGGATCGACAGGCTGACGATTAAATCGTTCTAATTGAATGGCGGACGCTAAGTATTCGAAAAATCCTACGGGCGTTGTCAAGCATGAGCGTCCGTCCAGCCAGATGCTCGTCCAATGTCGTTGCTGAACGGCAAGCATCATCTCCGTCATGAGCGAGCTCTTACCTATGCCGCCCATGCCAGATATGTATAGAATACGAGAAGGGGCTTGGGGATCGTCGAGCCAGTCGATGACGTGACTCATTTCTTTGCTGCGCCCGATGAATGGTTTGGTATGTTCCAACCAATGGAGCTGCACGGTATCGGCTGCGCCTCCTTGTGATTCATTTATATCTCATGTTAACGATTCCCTTCTCATCTGGCAATATCGATAAGACAACAGACTGCTTCTTATTCGTGATCACCAAGAGTCGGAGCAAAGCGCGGGTGCTGGATGCATGCAGAGAATGAATCGTGATCTCTCTGTGAGGTATTTACATATTCTTTGAATCATTGGTAACATTGGATGTAGCTGTAATGCCAATCCAAATACCAATACACTGCCTGTGCAGCTGGCGTTACAATTAAGGGCTACCGGGCAGCTCTCATTGTCATGATCGATAATTTACGCGGAGTAACCAATGTACGTGTAGTTGCGACAGGCAGCTCCGAGGGTTTGATCTTCAATTTCGATTGGGGTGCTGCGGACGATTTCGCATCCTCTGTAGAGAGCATACTTGAGGAGTATATTATCGATTAGCTTTAACATCATAACTATGTAGAACCGAGCGGTATCAGGAGTATTTCCTGAGCATCCTCGGTTCTTTTTATTATATTCATGAACAGTGGGTCTATAATGGTTTTAAATATATTTATCTGGATGACGGTGTAGTAACGAGTATTCAAGATTAGTTTTCTTTATTAGTAATGAACCGAGAGGCAGATGGGAATTATCCTGTTACCTCTTTTTTGCTTAGCAAAATTATCGTTATATCCGGAGATTAGAAGAAGATGCCACATGAAAGTAACTGCACGCGTTCGAACTGCATAACGCGGAACGCGTGCTTTTTTATTTGCTAGGGAAGGAGGAAATTATATTGATAAACAGAAAATGTATTGCTCGTCAATGGTGACCTCGCATCTTTGTCCAGTGTCGGTGAATCCGGTTTTGATGTACAACCGTTGTGCAGGGATATTTTTATGATTCACAGCCAGTACAATTTCGTTGCAATCCGGAAAATGTTCAGGTATAAAGCTCTTCAAAAGCTCTAACCCTGTTGAAGCATATCCCTGCCCCTGCTTCGCATAATCGATAGAGAAGGACGTAAGCAGCAGCGCATGTGGATTCTCGGAATATTCCTGAACTCTTGCATTCTTATTTAATACAAAAAAACCTACCGGCTGATTGCCAGCTGTTATGACGATAGGGTGCTGACCATCAGAGGTATCCAATCGTTGATTCGGCATTGCAGCAAACTGTTTTTGCTCCGCAGGGAGTTGATAGGATTGGAGTGCCTCCAAATATGCAGGCTTGTAAAATTGCAGTTCTACTGTAAGCTGGTTCATCTTCTCGATTTCACCTCAACTTATACAGGAATTTGGATTAACCTTTTTGGAATCAGTGTAGCAATTTGGATGCACATTCTCAATAAAAACCTGAATCAAGGAAGCGATTCATCTCCGATGAAATATGAACCTTTTTGATATATGGAGGATACTATTCCCTTTCTGTTGAATGTAAGGACAAGAGTTGTTGGTTATAGAGCTCCGTCTCGTTGCGAGTCGTGCTGCATCTAACATTCGATATATCCGATCATTTGAAGGAGATGGAATGAAGATGAAGATAATAGACTTAAGCGTATCGATTAGTCCGCGCATTTGCGAGCTGCTCCCGGCTAAGATTGAATATTCCAGCCACAAGGAAGGCGCTCAGCAGGCAGCCGCCATTCTTGGACTTAAGCCAGATGATTTTCCAGAGAGCCAAGCCTGGGCTACCGAAACGGTGACCTTGAACACGCATGCCGGTACACATGTTGACGCGCCGTGGCACTACTGGCCAACCTCGGAGGGCAAGCCGGCAAGAACGATCGACGAGCTCCCGCTAGAATGGTTCTTCTCGGATGGCGTGCTGTTTGATTTCAGCAAGAAGCCGACCGGCTATGAGATTACGATGGATGATTTGGTTGCTGAGCTGGCACGGATCGGCTACACGTTGAAACCTTATGACATTGTGCTCATTCGTACCGATGCAGACAAGCGCCTCTATGAGGAGCATTATGCCTTTCTGCACGCTGGGGTATCTGCAGAAGCGACTCGTTGGCTGATTGAGCAGGGCATTAAGGTAGTAGGTACAGATGGCTGGGGCTGGGATATTCCATTGAACCTTCAAGCTGAGGCGTATAAGCGTGAACCGAAGGATGGAGTGTTATGGGCGGCTCACTTTGTCGGCCAAGAGCATGAATATTGCCAGATTGAGAAGCTGGCGAATCTGGAGCAGCTGCCGAAGCCGTTCGGTTTTAAGGTGTGCTGCTTCCCGGTAAAAGTTGAAAAGGCGAGCGCAGGCTGGGCGCGTCCGGTTGCTATTTTCGAATGAACGGTAACGAGACTAGAATCGGATTACATATAAGAGGTTCAGGAAATCGCAGTTCCATTTCACTACTGGGCTTTTGAATACAGACCTTACCGACCGATATTATGTCGCGTAGGGAATGGGCACGGTGCTGGAGCATTACGATAGATGATAAGGAGAATATTACTTCATGTCGATCATAATTCATACCATTTCATATGAACGTATCAAAGAATTAGCTGCCTTTATCGCTCGATTGAATCAAGAGAAGCAGCATCATGTTGGATTTTGTGGGGATCAGGAAGACGAAATTGCGGGCACGCTTTCCGAGGAGTTCTCTGATCTTGAGTTAGATACATCCTTCGTGGTTGCCTATGAACATGAACGAGTCATTGGAGCCCTCGGCTTTGATGTCGACCTGGAACGCGGTGTGGCAGAGGTATGGGGGCCGTTCATCGATGAGGGAGCGAGATGGAACGACCTTGCACATGAGCTGTGGAGAGCGGGAATTAACCAGCTCGGTGACAAGGTAACGACACTGCACAGCTTTTATAATGAGGAGAACAAGCAGGCTCTGCAATTTATGGATGGCATATCGTCGTCAACATATTTGCATGCCCATTTGGTATTGGTATGTACCCGCTCTGCATTTGCCTATGCGCGGGCCCATACCCTACAGGAGATCACACCAGACTATGTTAATGCCTTCATTGCACTGCATGATGCTTCGTTCCCGAACACATATTACAGCGGACAAGAAATTATGAGCCGCCTTCAGGACGATCATCGGATATTTATTGCTGTCGATCACCAGCAGAGCTTGCTTGGCTACGTATATGTGGAAGCAGACTGCGACGCGCAGGAAGGAAATATCGAATTCATCGCTGTATCACCGCATGCGCAAGGACAAGGTCTCGGTACTTCACTGATACAAGAGGCACTGCGCTTCCTACTCCTAGACAGAAAGATTGACGAAATCTCCTTATGTGTGGAGGAAGAGAATGGGAAGGCAATTTCCCTCTATCAGAAGGCAGGTTTTCAGCAGAAGCATCGGCTATTGTTTTATAAAATAACCCGATAAATATATGGATAATCCACAATAAACCCAATTAACCTTCACTGGATGTTGACCCTTATAAGGTGCGGCATGCGTGGAGGTTTTTTGATTGGGAGAATGATGAACAATGCCTTACTTTAAATTGTACATTGCTTTATAAGGTATAGATCGTATATACTGTTCCTGTACCTAATAAAGAAAGGTATCAGCGAGGAGTGACTTTGTTGAACGTCGATAAGGAAATATTGCGTGGTTACATTGATACGATCATCCTGAGTCTGCTGTATCATCAGGATTTGTACGGATATGATTTAAGTAAGGAAGTGAAGAAGCAGAGCCAGGGTTCCTTCGAGCTGAAGGAAGGTACGCTGTATCTCTCCTTCAAGCGTCTTGAGAACAATGGATACGTGACAAGCTATTGGCAAGAGGGAAGTGCGGCAGCTCGGAGAAAGTACTATCACCTCACGGAATCAGGCAGCGCCTATTTGAGTCATAAGAAGGCAGAATGGCTCTTCATGAAGCAACTAATGGATCAGTTTTTAGAAGGAGTGGAATGATTATGACGATGAGCAAAGATACAGAACATAAAATGAAGCAGTTCATTAAGCAAAATACACAATTAAACATGGCGGGCAGCGATGAACTAACATACTTTGAGAAACTGGTTCAAAAAGCGAATGCAACGTTAGGAGAAGCGAAGAAGCAGGCAGCCAAATTCAAATGGACATCACAGAAAAATCGGGAAGCGCAAGAAGATCTGATGGGTTATATGTCCGATTACATTCAAGACCTTGTCGCCGAAGAGGGAATCTCTGAAGCGGATGCATTCGAGCGTGCGAAGGCCGCGTTCTCTGTGGAGAATCCAGATAATCCGCTGCTGCACAGTGAAGCGAAATGGCTGCATTATGGGGAGCCTGCTGTTGCGGAGGCGATAGGCCTCTACTACGGCGCGTTCATGTTCATTGGCTTGGCACTTGGTGCTCTTGTTGGCGTTATTCTGCAAATGGTCGTCCTGAAGGAGGGGATAGGCTTGTTGTTCTTTATCGTCACAGGTATTGGCCTAATGCTTGGCTTGGCACTCGGAATGATGAAGAACGCACAAATCAGCTTGGGGCGGGATCGAATAGAATAAGCTGGCAGTTCATGTGGAGCCAGAGAGAACCGGAATGAATGACTTTCATTCCGGTTTTTTTATGGAGTGCGCCTAGCATATGCTAAGCGGAATAGAACTAAACACGGATGCGCTCCTTATCAGGTTTGACGAAGAGGGATCGCTTACTGTCTAATATGGATTGCATTAATTACATGTTTATGGACATTTAACCTCATTCCAATGGCTGATAAACTCACATCATGATCATTCAATTCAATAGAGGTGAAGCCATGAATGGAGTACGTTACAAAATAAGAGAAGTGTTGGATAAGAGCAGGATTGAGACCTTTCTGCGGCAAGCTCGAATTGGACATCTTGGAATGGTCGATGGTCATCTGCCGTATGTTGTTCCTCTTAATTTCGTTTGGACAGATGGCAAGCTTTATTTCCATGGAGCCACTGGAGGGAGAAGAAATCAGGTTATAGGTGAAAACCCGGAGGTCTGCTTTACGGTTTGTGAAGAGTACGGGACGATTACAAATCCGGTGCCAGCCAAGACGGACACAGCGTATATGAGCGTAATGATTTTTGGCAAGGTACAGCCTATCGTCGATCTGGATGAAGCTACACATATGCTGCAGGAAATGATTGATAAGTATGTGCCAGATTACTTTAATCGTCCATTACCCAAGCAGCACGTGGACAAATACCGATCAACTGTATTCGGTGGCCCGGTTCAGGTGTATCGAATAGATCCACATCATATTACCGCCAAAGAAAATCCGATTGAAGAAGGGAAAATGTTTGAGCCTGGAAAAACGGTGTAAAGAGGGAAGAGACATGGGACATTTAGTTGAAGAGAATCTCAATACCGTGAGGCAGCAGATGGAATTGGCTTGCCAAGCATCAGGGCGCAAGACAAAGGACGTGAAATTGTTGTTGGCGACCAAAACCGTACCGCTTGAAAAATTGCAAATAGCCATACAGGCGGGGGAGAATCTATTTGGGGAAAACAAAGCGCAGGAACTTCGGGACAAATTTCCGCTTATGCAGCAATCTAATCAGGTGGAATGGCATTTTATCGGACATTTGCAAACGAATAAAGTGAAGGACGTTGTTAAATATGTTACGCTCATTCATTCTGTAGACCGTCTGAAATTGGGGCAGGCCCTGGACCATCAACTCGTCAAAGAGAACAAGACTATGGATATTCTGGTGCAAATCAACACTTCCTACGAAGAAAGTAAATTTGGTGCTTCTCCGGAAACGGCATTGGAGTTGGTGGAACAATTGTCCCAGTTCGAAACGTTGAACGTTAAAGGCTTAATGACGATTGGAAAACTAAATGCGACAAACGACGAGACTCGGCACTGCTTCCGATTATTAAAATCGCTTCAAACCCAAATTAGGGAGAAAAAGTTTCCGCGTGTAGAAATGGATATCCTCTCGATGGGCATGTCCGGTGATTTCAAGGTGGCTATCGAGGAAGGGGCTACTATCATCCGCGTAGGGACAAGCGTATTCGGGCAACGTTACTTGCCGGACAGCTATTACTGGAACGAAAATGCGCGCCAGGACGATTAGGAGAGAGACAGGAGAGCGATTACGAACACAACATTTTCTTACATGGTTGATGTGAGCAGGCAAAGGTCGTGACGGGGATGCTTGGCTTATAAAAGCATCCCCGCAAGACGATAAATTCCTTCTTCAATAGCTGCTTCATCTACTTTAGCAAAACCGAGTACCCAACCTTTTCGATCACTTTCCAAGCAATACGTGCTCAGCGGATACACGCGGATTCCATTTTCGAACGCTAACTTTGTCACGGCTTCCTCATCAAACGATTTATCAGCCTCAAGAAGCATATGCAATCCCGTTTCTACGCCGCTTAGTGTGAAATGGTCGCTCAGACCTGTTGCGATAATAGCCTTCGTCATGGCTTCATGTCTACGACGATATACATTCCGAACTCGTCTCATATGACGCATAAAATGACCATGCTCAATAAAATGAGTAAGTGTTAATTGCTCCATAATCGGCAGATGCCGATAGGTTAATTCATGGACTTGGGCAATTTGACGAATGGCCTCTTTGGGTCCGACAATTGCCGATAACCGAATGCCAGGAGCGACCATTTTGGAGTAACTCATCATATATAGCGTGTTCTGAGGTCGCTGACTGAACAGCGTTGGGAGCGGGTCACCGCGATATCGAAATTCACTATCGTAATCATCCTCAACAATCCAGAACCTCTGCTCAGCAGCCATATGTAACAATTGCTGCCTGCGCGGCTCCGACATAATTGCTCCAACCGCACACTGGTGCGATGGCGTAACATATACAAGTTTGGACTCAGGATGAATGCGGTCAACGCATAGTCCGTGTTCGTCAACCGGAACGGATTCAACTTGCATGCGCCGATACTTCATCACCATCCAGGCAGCAGGGAAGCCGGGATCCTCAACCGAAACCGTTTCTCCTTGCTGTAACAGAGCTTGGGCAATCAAATCAATGCTATGCTGTGCGCCTGAGGTCAAGATGATTTGATCGACATCCACATGAACTCCCCGTTCAAGCGACAAATAACGTTGAATCTGCTCTCGCAGCGGTAGAAATCCATATGCATTTCCGTAAGCCCAATTGTCCAGGTCTGTTTCTGTAGAGGCGTGCAAAAAGGAGTGTCTCCAATTTTTTCGGAAATGCTCGTCTAGGTATGGCTCATGAGGAGTGAAATCGATCTCTACTTGACGATGATCTTTGTTTCCAAACCAATCGTGTAAATGGCCGATTCCCGTGTTTAATGATGGCAAATCAGGAGGGATCGGCCCTTGTGTGGCAGCATCTTCAGAAGGACGAGTTGCATATGTCCAATCGCTAACTCTTGTTCCGCCGCGACGAGAGGTTACGGTATACCCGCGGCTGAATAATTCCTCGTAAACAATCTGGATGGTTGAGCGTGAAACACCAATCAATGGAGCGAGTTCACGGGTTGGGAGCAGTAATTCCCCTGGAGGCCATTTTCCGGATGTAATATTATGTATCGCTTGATCCAGAAGCTGCTGCCAGATGGGACGTTTATCATTTCGATTGACTTGTAACATTCAGACAACTCCCGCGTTTTTGGCATAATTATGGATTGCTATAATTACTCAACTATGGATATTAATCAACACTCCATTGATTGGTATACTAGCACGACAATTGTTGATTGTGCAACACAACTGAATTCTCTTCTTATGGCGGAAATATCAGATTTCAATAGTGAAATAGACAGGTAGAGAGGAAGATGATCATGAATTACTTGGAGCAGCAAGATAAAGCGGTGGCTAATGCAATTCGGCAAGAGCTTACACGGCAGCGGGATAAAATAGAACTGATTGCATCGGAGAATTTTGTAAGCCGAGCTGTCATGGAAGCGACGGGCACAGTACTGACCAACAAATATGCTGAAGGGTATCCGGGAAGAAGATATTATGGCGGATGTGAGCATGTCGATAGGATCGAGGAACTTGCCATTCACCGAGTTAAAGAGCTTTTCGGTGCCGAGCATGCCAATGTGCAGCCTCACTCCGGTGCACAGGCGAATATGGCGGTATATTTTGCATCAGTAAAGCCTGGTGACACGATATTGGGCATGAGTTTATCCCATGGCGGCCATCTTACACACGGGAGTCCGGTGAATTTTTCTGGAAGATTCTATAATTTTGTTTCTTATGGTGTCGATGAACAAACAGGGCGCATTGACTATGACCAGGTGCGAAAACTCGCCCATAAGCACCTTCCACGCATCATCGTGGCTGGTGCCAGCGCCTATCCACGAACGATCGAATTTGAGTTGTTCGCCCAAATCGCGGCCGAAGTTGGGGCTCTTTTCTTTGTAGATATGGCACATATTGCAGGAATCGTTGCAGCAGGATTGCACCCAAACCCGCTGCCACACGCACACTTTGTTACGACGACCACGCATAAAACGTTAAGAGGGCCAAGAGGCGGTGTCATCATGTGCCGTAAACCATGGGCGCAAGCCATTGATAAAGCGATATTCCCTGGATCGCAAGGCGGCCCGCTTATGCATGTTATCGCGGCAAAAGCGGTTGCGCTAGGCGAGGCATTGCAACCGGACTTCAAAACGTATATAGCAAAAACGCTTGAAAATGCTAACGTATTGGCGGAAGCACTCATGAATGAAGGGTTAACCGTTGTATCGGGGGGGACAGACAATCATATTGTTTTGGTTGATTTGCGCACAATTGGACTTACGGGCAAAGAAGCAGAATCCATACTCGATGAGGTGGGGATTACGGCGAATAAAAACGCAATTCCTCATGATACGGCCAGCCCGTTAGTAACGAGTGGCATTCGCTTCGGAACCCCTGCGATGACTTCAAGGGGATTAGGACCCGAGGAGATGAAAGAAATTGCCCAGCTTATTGGACTGGCCTTTAAAAATCCCAAGAGTTCGACGATTAAAAATCAAATACTAGAAAGTGTACGTGAAATGACGTCTCAGTTTCCTTTATATGAAGGACTTCATTCGTTAGATAGCATGTAAATTTGCTTCATTGCAGGAAGGCCGGTAAGCGGAAACCTCACGTCCGGTCTGATACGAAGGGCTGGGAAGCCAGCCCTTTACTTTACTCTACTCCATTACAGCGACGATTCGTATTTATGTTTATGGCGGAAGGTCTTATTCTTCGCTCGATTTCCGCATGCCTTCATCGAACACCATCTCCCCGTTCCGGGTCTGGATCGATCCACAAATACCCACTGGCAATCCTCTGCTGTACATACACGTATGCGATGCCACATCTTCGTTCGTCTCAGTTCGTACACAATAATGAGTAATTGAGCTAATCCCTTAGCTGCATTTACATGCAGAGGCACAAGCTGCTCTCCATTCTCCTGGAACACGAGTCCGAACTGGAAACTCTTCGTAAGCTGCTCCAGCTTAACCTGTTCTACATTTCCATCGTACTCGTTGTTCACTATTGTTTTGCGAAGTTCATTGCGAAGCTCGCGCGCCAATTGCAATTCTTCCTCTGAAGCAGCATTATCTGATTCTGTGATAAGCTGGTGCTGCAAGAGCCACTCGACTAAACGGCTAGGCTCTGTTAAAAGCTCGATCCCGGGATCTCCCTCGTACCGCGCTCGTCTATCCTGTGTATTGAAGAAATCAGCAATTATTTCAAGCTGATCATATCCACTCGTCATCTGCTCAACCGCTCCTATTGACACATCGCATGCTAACCATTAAGATTTATTTACCAGTTAGCTAACTATTTAAACTATTTTACTGGTCATGTCTGTGGGCGATGTCTTATTACTTGCTTTATGACTCCAATTACAGTGTATCACTAGGTCGTTCTAAATTATAGATTTGATGATCTCGCGGCCTAGCCCCCTCAAGTCTTTTCTATCTATTCTCGTATTTATTCTGCTAAGGAGCGAAGATAACGATGAACATGAATCCTTTCACTGTGAGTATTTCAGACGAAGAGATTGAACAATTGAAGCAAAGACTGCGAATGGCGAGATGGCCGGATGAAATCCCAGGAGCAGAATGGGATTACGGGATACCAATATCGTATATGAAGGATATTGTTCATTATTGGCTGCATGATTTCGATTGGCGCATGGTGGAACAGCGTATCAATTCCTTCTCTAATTACAAAGCGACAATTGACGGGAATGACATTCACTTTGTTTACGAAAAAGGGAAGGGAAGTCGCTCATTACCGATTCTAATTCCCCATGGCTGGCCAAGTACATTTTATGAGATGCTGGATCTGATTCCGTTTTTGACACAGCCGGATAACGATGGAGGCAATGATTCCATCTCCTTCGATGTCATTATTCCTTCGATCCCGGGGCATGGGTTCTCGAGTATACCGTTGGAGTCGGGTTGTGAGGATAGACAGGTCGCGAAGGTGCTGGTCAAGTTGATGGAGGGGCTGGGCTATGAGCAGTTCGGGGCACATGGGTATGATTTGGGGGCGAGCGTGCTTGGCTTGCTATGCTTGGATCATCCGGAGAAGGTCATTGGGTATCATACGACATCACCGGGGAATCCGAGTCCTTTTATAGGGAAGGGCATGGAGATGTCCGAGGCTGAGCGGGCCTTTCTTACATGTGGAGATCAATGGTATCGCGAAGAGGGCGGGTATGCGCATCTATTGGGGACGAAGCCTCAGACTGCGGCGTATGGACTGCATGATTCTCCTGTAGGTCTGGCAGCCTTTATTCTGGAAAAGTGGTATTACTGGACGGTATCCGAAAAGGGTGAGCCGTTAGAGCAGTTCTGCAAGGATGACTTACTGGCGAATGTATCGATCTACTGGTTTACCCAGACGATCAACGCGGCAAACCGCTATTATTATGAAGGCAGGCATATCAAGTGGCCGAGTGAAGGTGAGACATGCCCTGTACCGCATGGCGTTTCGTTAACGAAGACGCAGCCTCATGAGCGTCCGCCGAGAGAATATGTGGAGCGCTTGTTCCCGAACATCCTGCAATGGAATGAGCTGAATACAGGTGGGCATTTTGTTGCGCTGGAGCAGCCGGGGCTGGTTGCAGAATCGATACGTTCATTTTTTAAAACCATTCAATATTAAGATCATAGTAATAGACCCAGTGAAGGGGGAAGTAACTCCTCTGAATTCATTGGGTTTGTAACCCCCATACTACAATAAGGAGGAAGGTGGTCGAATTGAAAAGAAGGCTGATCCTACTTGTAGCAACAATATGTGTGTTTTTCGTTGCTTTTCTGATATGGCAGAATTATTCAGAATCAAATGATTTCTCATCAATGGAGGGGGAGATCATGATCATGCAGCGAATGAAGCCGACTGAAACACCTATGTACAAGTTTAATCTGCAGACAGATGCTCGTTTACCGTTTCATAATAATTTTTTCGAACCGCATTATAGTGTTAATAATGGGAATAAGCTTCTTGCTGTCATTCAAAACGGGGATGAGCAAGATATTTATGAAATTGAAGATGATAATGCTAGTTACTCGAAAAGAGAGAAAATAATAGCGGGAAAGAACATTCAATTTCCAAAGTCAATTCCTGGCCGTCATGCCATTAGCTTTATAGAAGAAGGCGAGTTGAAGGTATATGATAGAGACACGGGGGCATTAACTTCCATAGCCTCGCTTGATAGTGGATATCTATACTATGATTGGCTTGATTCCAATCGGGTTCTTTTTACCGCACAAGATGAACAAAAGTCTCCGCACATTATGTCGTTCAATCTTACGAATCATCAACTAGATGAGTATAAATCGAATGCTTCTAATCCCTCACTATCCTACAATAAAAAATATATTGCATACCAGCAGAGCAACGAAACGAACGTTGTCCATATTGATTCCATAACAGGTAATGATCATTCTACGATACAGGTTGATACGCAAGGAATGCTGCCATATAAACCATCTCCTGATGGAAAATACCTATTAACCAATATGTATACGAATAGCATTTCTAATGTAGTTATTATTCATATCCCTACTGCTAAAATAAAAACTCTTTTACGTTCAACCTGGGCAGAGTATCTGGATTGGAAGTTGTAGGACTCGATGGTGGCTGTACTCAGGAGAAGAGCATATTGTACGACCGCGAAACCTCTTTTCGGTATCTATTTCAATTAGGCCGGGAAGAGTTTTTTTGTATTTGTATCATACATAATATAAATGTTGCTGAGAAATATTGTTTGAAGTTCAAATTTTATACTATAATTTGAATTAGGACTTGTGTCGCAATCGAAATGGTTCTGTAGGAGGGATCGTAGAAGCTTCTCAATTACATGGGGAAATAAAAAAATCGAAAGGATGATTTTTGTAGTGTTGAGCAGCGGTAAATTTGTAAATAGATTCATGCTGATAATTTACATGCTAACCCTTCTTGTGTTAGGCCTATTTTTTATACCCAAGTTCAACCCAATTTTAATCAGTTCTGAGAATAAAGAATTGCGGGATGGAAAAAACATAGCCATTGTGATCAATAGTTTGAGTTTTCCGTTTCCGGCAGGCTTGGATGAAAATCAAAATCCTTATTTGGATTACATTAAAAAACATGTCGGATTGAATGTCCGTGTCGAACTGCCGCCCGTACCCAGTTATGAAAAAACGATCGACACCATCATTTCGACGGAACAGGATCTCCCTGATATGATCACTATCAATTCCCCGATCCAATTTGCCAAATTCGTAACGCAAAACAAGCTTCAACCTCTCGATCATTGGATAGACGCATACGGAGCAGATTTAAAGCGTGTCATACCGGAGGAATTATGGAACCGAGTTCGGTATAACGGTTCGATTTATGCAATTCCCAGTGGCCAGTTGGTGAAGGGGAAAGAAATCATCTACATCCGGAAAGACTGGCTGGATAAACTGAACCTACCGATACCAGTAACGCTTGAAGATTATAAGGCAGCAATAAAAGCATTTTCGGAAGGCGATCCCAACGGAAACGGAAAGAGAGATACATACGGCTTTACGATGATGAAGGATCTGTATCATTCTTCACCACTTTTTGGGGCGTTCGGAGTTCAATTGAATCAATGGACGGAACGTGAAGGGAAGCTTGTCTATGGCAACGTTTTGCCGGAAATGAAGGAAGCGCTATCATTCTTTGCCGAGCTATATCGACAGGGATGGATTGATCCGGACTTCCCGATTTACCGCAGTAATGTCATGAACGAGAAAATAATAGATGGAAAGATCGGAATGTTTTCCGGAGCTTGGTATGACACACGAGGGGTTATTGCTCAAAGCTTGAAAAAGGATCCGAAAGCCAATTGGGTAGCCATTGATTATCCGCTCGGCAAGAAAGGGAAGCAGGGAGTAGGTGCATTGAATCCAGTTTTCGGGCATCAAGTGGTTCCAAAAGGGAGCAGTCATGCTCGCGAAGTCATTCAATTTTTAAATTTCATTGCAGGTAGAGGCAGAACCACATTAGTTCTAGGATTTCAAAATCAAGTGTGGGATTGGAAAGATGGGAAAATTGTCAGTGAATTTAATGAACATGACAAGCACCTGTACAGAGGCATATATTCTGCACTGGTGAATGTGGACGAACGGTGGTTGTTGCGTGCACGCATGGATTCCTACGACAAAAAATTTCGTCTCAACGAGAACATCGAAAAATTGGAAAAGCATATCGTACAAGATGCATATGGCGGCCCGCCCCCACCTACCTTGGTAAGAAAATGGAATGAACTTTATTCATTGCAGGAAGTTTTCGTAAAAATCATTCTCGGCCTAGAATCCACGAAATCATTCGACGACTACGTGAAACGATGGTATGAGAGTGGAGGCGCACAAGTTACGAAGGAAGTAAACGATTGGCATGAATCGCATAAAAAATAAGGATGTAGCCATGAAACTATTCCAACATGCATATCATAAGTTTCTGCAAACCTCACAATTACGGCTCAGCATCTATTTCTTCATCGTGCTTCTGCCGCTAGTGATCATTAGTTTATACGTAAATAACAGAGCAAACCAAATTATTATGCAAAAGACGACAGAACAGACTCAAGATAAGGTGGAGTCTGTCATGAATAACCTTGAATTATCGTTGCATCATTTTGAGACATTAACCAATCTAATTGCGGCGAACCATAAAATTAATGAAAAGCTGAAGGTGCAAGGAACGGGGATGTCGCCTCGCACAATTGTCCAGTACTCGGAGCTGCTGCAAGAGCTGTGGAATATTTCGGCGGTGAGCCTGGTGGCTTCCCAGATCACGATTTATCAGATGGAGACCCATACGATGATATCTACGAAATATGGAGGGAAAAGGATCGAATCTGCGACCGAGCGGGACAGTTTCGCCTATTTAAATCAGCTTGCGGATCAAGCGGGTACGTTCTTGATCCCCCAACCGACAGAGGGAGTAGAGCCTGTAATTACAGATTTAGTGGAGGCCAATTCCATATCTCTTGTCAGAAGGATGAATGCCTTCCCTGATGAGGACAAAGCAAGTTTACTAATTGTGACTTTACATAAAAATACGCTCCGGACCCTCATAAGCCCGCTGTTGAATTCCGAACTAACCAGCTTGCAGATCAAGAATAGAGAAGGAGAAACGATTCTGTCCATTCCTACTACCGATTCAGGAGGAAACCGAGATAGGGATATGCTCCAAGTGAGCGCGGAGTCGTCTAGTTACCCAATCCGGTTGGAAGTTTTTCGGCCAATCGAAGAAATTTATCAAGAAACGAAAACGATGAGGCAATTTACCTATTTAATCATAGCGTGCAGTTTTGTGCTTTCCATCCTTATATCTTGGGGTGTTTACAACCGCATCGCCTCCCCTTTAGGTAGATTAAAGCATGCAATGAAGGGATTAATCGGAGGAGATTATGATATCCGGCTGCTTACAAGGAGGAAGGATGAATTTGGTTATTTGATGGACTCGTATAATCGAATGGCCGAGCATCAAAAGCATCTGATTCAGGATCACTATGAGCAGCAGCTTCGCATTGCCCGTACGGAGCTCACGTTTTTGCAATCTCAAATTAATCCCCATTTCTTATATAATACGCTGAACTCTATATACTGGACGGCTCAGAACTACGAGGCAGAGGAAATAAGCGAGATGGTGCTGAACCTGTCACACTTTTTCCGATTAAGCCTTCATAAAGGGCAAGATACATTCACGGTAGAGGAAACGATTACCCATCTAAACTACTACTTACGCATCCAGCAAATTCGCTTTTTACATGGCTTTCATGTCGTTTATGAGATACACCAAGAAACGAAAATGATCCCTATATTAAAGCTGCTATTGCAGCCCTTGGTTGAAAATGCAGTTATTCATGGACTGGAGCAGATGAAGGGCGATGGGTTGTTGATCATTTCGAGCTTCTTGAAGCAGGGGAAATTGATGATAACGGTGCAAGATAACGGAAGCGGAATAAGTGAGCAGCGCCTGCAATCCATTCATCAAGTGATTCAGGAAATCGACGGCAAGTCGGCTCCTTTATCTTTTTTGGAATCACCAGAAACGGAGCTATATGGCTTGCGCAACGTTTGTTCCAGAATGAGGATGTTCTACGGCCCTGAAGCGTGCATCCGATTCGAAAGCCAGTTAGGAGTAGGTACAACAGTAACTCTTGAGCTGCCTTTATCAAGTACGACAGATGAATAATGAAATAAGGAGAGGATCGCTTGAATCTTCTTATTGTAGAAGATGAAATTAGATTTTTGCAAAATCTGCTTCACATGCCCTGGGAAGAACACGATATCGAAGTAGTAGGGTCGGCGAATAACGGTGCTGAAGCTCTCGCTCAGATACAAATGAAGCAGCCCGATATTATTTTAATGGATATTCAAATGCCCGAAATGGACGGTCTTTCCTTGGCGAGTCAAGTGGCTCGGGCTTATTCGAACACGAAAATCATCATTTTAAGCGGTCATGACAATTTTTCCTATGCGCAGACGGCGGTGGAGCTTGGCGTATACAAGTATTTGCTCAAGCCTGCTGCTGAAATGGACATTCTCCAGGCTGTAACGGACGCAGCCCGATGCATTCAAGCAGAGTTGATGGAGCGAACGCGTCAACTAATGATGCAGGAGCAATGGACGCAGTACCTCCCCGTCCTGCATCAGCATACGATTCGCAATCTAGCATATGGGCGGTATCAGATAGAAGAGCTGGAAGCTTCCTGTGTTTCATTAGGGCTTCATATAGACATGGAATCTCGTTATGCGGTAATCGTTCTGGACGTGGACGAATATGTCTGTTCCAGCAATGAAGATGGCATGACCCTGGATAATCTCGTGCATGTTATTCGAGATATACTGCCGACTCCTGATTTTTATGTATGCACGGAAGAGGATAAAACCATTATTGTGATAGGGAATACGGGAGCGCTGGAACATACTCCACAGCAGATGCTCGGGATTCACGTGGCGATGGAGAAGCTCATTCGCAACATCAAGCAATGTCTTGGCATTGTCGTAAGCGCGGGAATTAGTGGAGGAAGCGGAAAGATAGACGAACTGCTGCCATTATATATTCAAGCCAAAAAGGCGCTGCAAAATCGGGTCGTTTATGGAACAGGAATCGCAATTCCATATGATGAGTCGCTCCAAGCTGAGTTCAATAATCGTCCGGATTACGAGCACGAGGACAAGCAGCTAGAGATGGCATTGGAGACGATGGATCAAGAACTTGCCATGCGAATGATTTCGAACATGTGCGAGGCGGCGAAGAACAACTCTGCTTCGTATGAAATCATGATGGAGCAGTTAATGTACATCGTTGGCGTGTTGACGCTCTTTATCCGCAAACGCGGATGGTCTGTACAAGATGTGACAGGAGCGGATTTCGATTTTCTCTCGAATGTACAATCACTTACGACGCCAGAGCATATGTACGATGTATTGCATCGTGCTGTAAGAAGCATAATCACATATGCAGAGAGCCATGACAGGAAGGTTACCCATACCACTGTTCAAGCGATTATCGAGCTGCTTGAGGCGGAACAGGATCAGGAATTTACCTTGCATACGATCGCTGATCGTTTTTATGTGAACGCCTCCTATTTAAGTCGCTTATTCAAGCAAGAAATAGGAATGTCATTTACCTCATATGTTCTGGAACGCAAGATGGAACGGGCGAGGACGGCGTTGATGAATGGGGCGAGAGTGTATGATGCTGCCGCCATGATCGGATATCGAGACGTCAGCTACTTTACTAAAATATTCCGTAAATACTGGGGCGTAACGCCAAGCAGTGTAAAGAAATAAATATCACTCTAGTGAATAGGCTAAATGTCATTTTTCAACCGAATATTGTCATCATTGTCTAGTTCCAGAGTCTCGCAACTCCTTGTATGCTTCTGTAGAAACAATTAAATGGTTCATAAAGGGGATTAAGTGAATTGTTGTGAAACTACTAAACGAAGGAGTCGATGTTATGAACACGAAGCCAGCAAAGAAAAGAAAGGCTTGGTTTGCAGGGGTGCTGACGATTACGTTTGCCTTAAGTTTATTCGTCAATTTGTTCTCGACACCAGTGATTAGAGCGGCAAAAGATGTTGAAGAGAATGAAATGGATAGCATTGCGATGGTTCGAAGTGACCTGTCAGCAAGAAATATGGTGTTTTTATACAGCGGTCATTTTGGAGACGGTCAACGGTACATTCCATATGAATCGGCAGAGCTTGAACGTTTGGATACGGTGAGGCAATTTGTTATTGCGATAGATAATAAGACAAACAAAATTGACAATTATAAAGAGAGAAATATGATTGATGATATAAATGAAACGGTTCAGACAATCGTGGACACGAACAGCGAATATAAAGTGCTTGTTTCTCTGCCAGCACACGATGTCTCGAGCAAGTTAAATGTTGATCAGTTATTCGATGAATATGTAAGCTATATAAAGGAGTTAAAACGAAAGCTTGGTCCAAATTGGGACTCGGTAACGGGATTTTATTATCCAAACGAAGCCATATACTTCTACGGGACTCAAAATTACAGCTACTCGCAACTTAAAAATCAATCGCAAATTCAGTTGTTGGAAAAACTTTCGGAGTATATAAAGAACAGTGACGACGTAGATGGAGCTACTTCTTTTGCATGGGCTCCATATTATGGATTTGGCCCTCATAGGGAAAAAATAGTGGAAACAATTGCATACATCGTGGACGAGACAACGATCTTTGATTACGTATATATTCAACCCCACTATTATTTTGACAAAGACTACAAAATAAATTTGCAGCCGATTTACGATAGCGTAAGAGAAGGAAGAGTATATGGGGACGGCGGTAGACTGATTGCTAAGAACCATTTAGATAAAACGAAAATCGGAATTCAAATGGAGATTGATTCAGGGTATTTTACCGATACAGGGAAAAGAGAAAGGTATGACCAGACAGTTGATAAGTTCAAGGAACTTCTAGGCGAAAAAGGGCGATTCAGCTTTTACATGGGATCTAAAGGCTTAATAAATCGATTTAATATTCCATACTTCAAAGAAATACTAGATAAAGTAAACGAATTCTATACAAAATGAGTTTATGCAAGCCGATTCTTCTATTGTGAAGGAATCGGCTTGTTTTATTTCTGGGCGGAGGATTGCTGGGATTATCTGCATCCTGTTAACCGTTGGCGAAGCCATGAATGTCTCATCGTGATCCATTTCAATAATGAACGGGGGAAAAGGGTTGCAAAAAGGAATGAATTGCTTACAATAGTAAGGTTGGAAAGGGAGTGTATGATGAGTTTTTTTAGTTTGATTCTATTTGGGCTTTTTGTTTTTTTATTTATCAGGGAAAAAAGACGGATCAGTCTGTCGTTCCTATTCATAGCGGCGCTAGCGAATTTAGCGCTGAGTCTCGTAGCATTCTCCAACCAGATTCCATGGGTAAATCTGATTGTGGCTGCAGGGATATTGGCATCAGTACCGTTAAGCGTGCTGTTCGTCACGATCTATTTGCTGCTTAACGGCAGAATCATGCTGAAGAAGGAAAGCAAGAAGCTCGCGAATATGCTGTCATTATTATTGAGTCTCCTGATCTTTGCGATGATCGGCATGTTTTTCTACATTTTCTTTATTTCGTATAATGATAAATTTGCTGTTTTTTATCTCGGGACGCTGCTCATCTTCATGTACTTTTCCTTTGTATTCGTCAGCTTTCTGGCGTATGCGATCTTCTATCATTACTGGAAAATATGGTACAAGCCCGATTTCATTATCGCGCTTGGCTCTGGTCTAATCGGAGGGGAACGAGTCCCGCCGCTTCTAGCGTCACGTTTGGATAAAAGCATTGAACAATATATGAAGTATCATCAAGTGCCTAAAATTATCGTGTCGGGCGGCCAAGGGCCGGACGAATTGCTTAGTGAAGCAGAGGCAATGAAGAAATATATCGTGGCGAAGGGAGTTCCAGAGCAGGACGTGCTTATGGAGGACAAATCTCGCAACACGATGCAAAATATGCTGTTCTCGAAGGCCATTATGGACGAGATGAAACCCGATCATAAAAGCATCTTTGTCACGAACAACTATCATGTATTTCGGGCAAGCATTTATGCGCGGCTCGCGGGATTGAAGAAGTGTGAGGGTGTTGGCGCGAAGACAGCAAGATATTACATGCCAAGTGCGTTCATCCGCGAGTATATCGGTATCATTATGATGTACAAATGGTGGCATCTTGCAGTGGTATCAATGATCGTATGTTTTACCGTCTTGCTGTTGAGAACGGCATTATGATGGAGAAAAGATCGAGCAAGGGGGAGCTGATTAACCCCTGACTCGATCTTTTGTTTTATTTCAGTATGACTTTGAAGCGCCCTAAGCCTTCGTGTTTTTGTTTACGGATTATTGCGGCTTCACCATAATTTTCACTTGGTTTTTCTCTTTCAAGAGCGCCTCGAAGCCATGATCAACGACTTCATCCAATTGGATGCGCTTCGTTACCAGTTTCTCTGCTGGGAAGTAGCCTTGCTCCATTAATTTGATAACCGCAGGGAATACGTTGCGGTAACCGATAATGCCTTTCATTGTGCGTTCCTTCGTTACAATTGCATTCGGTTTAATAGTAGCTTCTCGCTCGAAAATGCTGACGATCATCACTTCACCGCCGAGCTTGGCTGCGTCAATTGCATTGTTCAGTACAGCAGGAACTCCCGTTACTTCATAAGCGACATCTACGCCGCCGCCTGTCCGTTCGCGAAGCTCCTTCACGACATCGACTTGCGAAGGATCAAGTACAATTGCTCCGAGTTCTGCTGCTTTTTGCTTACGCTGCTCGGACAGTTCAATTGCATAGATCTCCGATGCGCCGGCCGCCTTCAATGCTTCGATAACAAGCAGTCCAATTGGGCCTGTACCGAATACGGCTGCACGGTCCCCAACTTGAAGCTTGCTTTGTCGAACTGCATAGAGAGCTACTGCGGAAGGTTCAACAAGCGCGCCTTGCTCATAAGAAACGCTATCTGGAATCTTATGCACCATGTGCTCGTCTGCTGCTACATATTCGGAGAAGCCTCCACCGCCGCCAGCGAGACCAAGGAATCCCATCTTGTCGCACAGGTTATACAAGCCTTGTTTGCAGGCTTCACATTCACCGCATGCGAAGATCGGCTCTACAACAACGCGATCACCCTTCTGGAATTTGGTTACACCTTCTCCGACCTCGACGATCTGTCCTGAGAATTCATGTCCCATAACGATTGGAGCTTTCTCTCCAGTTAAAGGATGGGGAGTGCTGTCTGAAATGAAGATCGGTCCTGCCGTATATTCATGCAAGTCACTGCCGCAGATACCGCAGCATTCAACTTTAATTTTTACTTTGCCTTTACCGACTGCTGGTTCTGCAATGTTCTCCACGCGCAAATCTTTGACGCCATGCCATCTTAATGCTTTCATGTGCTCATCTCCCCAGAAGTATAGAAATGAAATACTGTATGAAATGGAAACGGGAAAATATTTTCGGAAACGTTTCCGATATTAAATATGTCACACTATTAGCGTGATGTCAATCACAGTCTTCTATTGTAGGAAGATCAGGTGAATAATATGAATGCAGATGGTATGATACAGAAATAAGGCTTGGTTGGAATGGTGGAAGCAATTCCACTTGTAACGAGAGGAAGATGTATCATTGGTTCAGAGAAAAGTCACAATCGAGGACGTTGCACAGCGTGCAGGGGTCGGATTGGCCACCGTATCGCGTGCAATCAATGACGCAGATGGCATTAGTCCGAAGACGAAGGCCAAGGTGATGCAGGCGATTGAAGAGCTGGGCTTCGTACCGAACTCCTTCGCGCGCAGCCTTAAGGTACGGCAGACGAAGCAAATTGCGCTAGCCGTTCCCGATATTCGGAATGCCTTCGTTCCGGAGATTGCCTATTCCGTCGAGCAGGCGGCCAAAAATTACGACTACCGTGTCGTGCAGATCAATACATTAGGGAATGCACGAGCAGAGCTAGAAATACTTAGGGAAGTGAAGAAGCTTCATGTAGACGGTCTGATTGTCCTGCCGCTAGCTTACCCTGCAACGCTGCCTGACTTGATTAATAAATCGAGCATTCCGATCTCCGTTATTAATTATGGGAAGAAGCTCGGTGACGATGTGAAGGCGGATATCGTCAGTCTATCTACGCAAGAGGGCAAACTTGTCATGGAGCATTTCATGAACATAGGCCGCACGCGGATTGCGTACGCAGGTGCGCCGAAGCATATCATTGAGGAGCGTTTCTTTGCCTACGAGGATGCCCTCCCGCAAGTAGACAGCTCTCTGGTCTATCTCGGAGATGATTTCTCGATGCAAACGGGATTGAAGGCAGCCGATTATTTCGCAGGTCTAACGAAAATGCCGGATGCGATCTATGCGGGCAATGACATGATTGCGATGGGACTGCTGAACCGATTCAAGGAATTGGGGATCCGCGTGCCCGAAGACATTGCGATTGTTGGCATTGATAATATTTTGTGGGGAACAATTACGACGCCGCGGCTTAGCTCTGTGTCGATCATGGGAGCAGAGGTTGCCAGAGTAGCGACCGAACTGCTGCTTAATCGGATCATCGAACAGAAGCGCGGTGTATATGAACGAGTGCAGTTTGAGCCTCGTCTCATTGTTAGGGATTCTAGTGTGGCGATGACGCGCAGCTCGCAGCAGTTGGACTGATCTATATCTTGATGTACATTCAATTTGAATGTGTTCAATGAGGGAACGTATTTGCCGATCATCACATTTGGCCAGTATTTCGGGCAAACGGGTCGAGTCCTGCTGCCCGTATCCTTGCAGCTGCATCATGCGGTGTGCGGCGGGTATCATGCAGGCTTATTAGTTGGCGAGCTGCAGCGATTGGCTGATTATAGCAAGGAATGGATAAATGATCCGAAGGAATACACATGATTGAGCAAAGTAATGAAGCCGTTGGAAAGAAGGCCATAATTAGCCGTTGTTCCAACGGCTTTTTTCATTGATGTGGAATCGGTAAATGATGATCTGACACAATTTTGTCACAATCCAATAAATTTTATAAAGGAGTATGAAACATTTTCCTCATTTGATGCATCTAAGTTGAAGGTGGTAATTTTATACTTGGATATGAATGCAACTTAGGAGGATGAAAAAGTGAAGAAACTAGTATCAGGTTTTGTTGCTGCGGCACTCGGCTTTACGGTGGTAACGCCCACAGCTGTGCAAGCAGCGCCTGCAACTTACACCGTATATGTGAACGGAAGCAAAATTAGTACCGATCAGCCACCGGTATACACGCAGGGTCGTGTGTTGTTGCCGATGGCAGTTATTTTCCAGTCGCTTGGCGCCAGTGTTAGCTACGATTACAAAACGAAGAAGGTATCAGCTTACAAAGGGAGCACCTCAGTAATTCTGAAACTAGGCTCCTCAGCGGCAACGGTCAATGGCAAAACTGTCTATATGGATGTTCCAGCCAATACAATGCAGGGCAGAACGATGGTTCCGGTACGCTTCGTTAGTGAATCGTTGGGCGCAACAATTAACTATGATAATAATGCAAAAGTCGTGCGTGTGACTTCAGGCAACACACCAACATATCCGGATCGTCCGACATATCCAGATGAGCCCGACTACTCCGGCGATCTTAGAGGCGTCAATTATGTGACAACACAGATCTCAGGCCAATCCGGAGATGCAAGCGATATTCGTGTCAGCTTCTCCAAGGAACAGTATGAAAATAACCTTGATCAATATCGCGTCATGATTGTTAAAGCGTCGAACTCCTTTAATTTGAACAAGGCTCGTTCGGTATCTTCCAACAATTATACCGTAGTGAACAAGAGCGGTGACGATCCTGTAGTCAGATTGGATTCCCGAGCACGTGACGTAGATGGAGACTACATCCGTACGAATGTGAAGTATGAAGCTTATGTATTGTCAGTGGGCAGAACGAGCAACCAACAGGTGCTCTCGAACCCATCTTCAACCTTTACGTTAGGCGACAACGCGGTTGCAGCGGCAACGAATGTGCAAGTGCGCAATGTGGCGAATTATAACGACGGCCGTGATATGCAGGTCAGCTTCTCCCGTCCTTCTAACGACAGCCCAATTCAAAATTATCGGATTATGGTCGTCAAAACGAAGGATGCATCTCGTTTCGATGCTTATGAAGCAGACCGCGTATCCAGCAATAATTATACGACCGTACCGAAGTCCAGCAACTCGACGTTGACGACAACCTTGAGTTCGACAACTAGAGATACAGCGGGTGACTTAATTCGCAATGGCGTACCTTATACCGTATTTGTCGTAGCTGTCAGCAATACGAGCTCGTATGCTAATAAGCTATCCTCCAGCTCATCTTCGATCACGCTTGGACAATCAGCTGGTGTTCCAGTGATTACGAAGGTCAGCCAAGTGGGTAATTATGGAGATGGACGCGATATTCAGATCATCTTTAATCGCTCTTCCGATGAATCGCGCGTAAGCTACTACCGGATTTTTGCAGTGAAATATTCGGATGCTTATCGCTTTGATTTGAACGAAGCAAACCGGGTTTCATCTAGCAATTATTATGATGTCTCGAAGAATGGCTATAGCATTACTTCAACATTGCCATCTAATATGCGTGATGTGAATGGCTCACTAATCCGCAGAGGGGAGACGTACCGCCTGTTCGTCATGTCGGTATCCAATAGCAATTCCGATTACAATGCATTGTCGAGCGCGTCCGACAGCATTAATATTTCGAATAACTCAACGGTTTACAGTGCTTCAAATGTAAGAGCAAGCGATGTTGGCGATTATAATGACGGTCGAGACATGATGGTTACCTTCAACCGGGCATCGGACGAATCGAATATTAGCCAGTATCGAATAATGGTTGTGAAGACGAGCAGATCGTACCGCTTTGATATATCCGAAGCGAACAACGTATCCAGCTACAATTATACGTCGATGAACCCGAATGGCAGAGACGTTAGCCTCAAGCTGAGCTCTACTGCGAGAGACGTAGATGGGGACCTAATCCGTAACGGAACCAGCTACCAAGTATATGTGCTTTCTGTTGGACGCGGTAGTTATGTGAATTCCCTGTCCAGCTCCTCAGATACGATTACGTTGTCTAACAATTCGACGGTGTACCCTGCAACGAACGTATCGGCAAGCAGTTTGGGTGGAAACTACAATGATGGACGGAACCTGAGTGTAACATTCAACCGTGCTGCAGATGAATCGAACGTGAACCATTATCGCGTCATGGTTGTGAAGTCTTCCAATGCAAGCCGTTTTAATCTAACAGAGGCCAATCGAGTTAACAATTGGAACTCATCTGTCGTGTATCGGAGTGGCAGCAGCTTGTCGTATGTATTCGATGCGGATGCAAGAGATGTAGATGGAGCACCGATTCGCAACGGCAACAGCTACCGGGTATTTGTTCTGTCTGTAAGCTCCAATAGTCAAGCGAACAATGCGTTGTCTGCTCCATCTCCAGAGGTGACGCTTAAAGGCAATGCCTCGGTTGATGTCGTGACGAATGTAGAAGCGAAGATTATTGGCAAAAACGGTAATGCCAGCGACATTGAAGTAGGCTTTAATGCACCATCCAGTAATTCGTACGTAAATGAATACCGTATTATGGTTGTCCGCGCAGATCAGTCCTATGCATTCGACGCATATAGTGCGGGACAGGTGAGATCATCCAGCTACATTCGGGTTGGGAATCAGAGTGGCTATGTAAGACAATCGCTAACAAGCGGCTTGCGGGATGTTCAAGGCAACGACATTCAAAAAGGTGTTGCTTACCGGGTATTTGTGCTTACGGTAGCTGACAATAGAAGCGGCTCCTCAAATGCCTTGTCTTCGCCTTCTGGTGAATTTGCCTTGGTAGATCAATTCGTGCAGGCACCTACGAATGTGTTTTTGACAAGAGAAGGGGGGAATAACTTCAAGGCCTCCTTCTCGAAGCCAAGCAACGACAGCGGGATTGCCTATTATGCATTGATGGTCGTTCCTTCTAGCTCAGCGAACTCCTTCAACCTGGATCAGGCGAATCGTTTAAGAGGAGTAAGCGTAATTGGCGAAGAATCTAGAATGTTCTCGCTGTCAGATAATGATGCATATGGAAATCCAATTCGCAGCGGCGTTGCCTATAAAGTATTCGTTATGTCCGTAGCGGATGGGCGCAATGCAACAGTGAATGCACTGTCCACCGCATCCAATGAAATGACAGTTGGTGACGGATATTAATCCCCATGATGTGAAATAGAGAAGATAGATAGATGGCATTCAATAAGAGCCTCGGAATGATTTCCGAGGCTTTTTATGTATCACCAAGAGTACAAGAGAGTTGTGTAATGAGTAAGAAATGACTTCAGTGCTGTCTATTAGGTAATTGGTAGGGGAGAGGGGGGGCTAAGCAGTAGTGGCTCTATAGGAAAATCGACAAATGTGTCGAGCAGTTGGAGGGGATTGCACGAATCTATGGGAGCAAGGATGGAGAGGATAGGGATGTTTTTGTCGGAAATAGGGTGAAACAACCTTGAAAATGACTATAAAATGACAAAAAATGATTTTTCGTGTCGAAAAATTGAAAAGTGTTATGAAAAAGTATTAATCTTTTCATTCGAGCAACCGATATAAAATATGGGTCTTGAGTTGGATAGGGGATGCGACCGTCCAACATGCTGATATGTAATATGTACTTTAGACCTATTCACGCGATACATGTCACAAGAACTAGTGCGTAACATTGCTATGACATTCTTGCCTGATAATCGATCTGCAACACGCAATGGATACATCAAGAAGAACAACATCAGGATTGAAAGGCAAACTCTTCGAAAGATGAGGACGCAAAGCCGCGGGCCTAACATCTTCACGGATTACGGCGGCCGGGTTGCCATTAATGTTGCGGTAACTACACAACGGTTATTCGGTGACAAGGCTATGCAGAATGGCCTTTTTTTTGCGCACAGAAGCTGGGGTAAATGATGGAAATTGTGTTGCTAAAATGGGACGAGTGTACTTCCTACGAAGACATAGATTCATTGATGGATCGATTTATCCCGTTCGTTACACCTGAAAAATACAAAAGGTTAGATAGACTTCGGAACCGTGAAGATCTTTATTGCACGGTTGCGGCTGACATATTGGCCCGCATGCTGCTATGTCGAACCTTGAAATGTTCGAATAACGAACTTGTTATTCACACTCATCCCTTCGGCAAGCCATATGTGGAGGGTGATCCAGTATTTTTCAACATCTCTCACGCCGGTGCGTTCATAGCAGTGGCATTGGATGAAGCGCCAATCGGGATTGATATAGAGCAAGCAGGAGAATGGAACATGGACGTGGCTAGGCTGATATGCTCGCCGCGTGAGTTGGAATTGCTTGCAAATACGAACGACAGTCGTGCGCGGCAGGAATTGTTTTTTTACATATGGACGGCTAAGGAAAGTGTTCTGAAGGCATTAGGAACAGGTCTCAGCCTGCCTCCTAGCACATTCGAGATTGTGCAGGAGACAGCTGTACCTATACAGGATAATCAATTATGGAATGTTGATCATAATTATGTAAAGCAATATGTCGTTCCTGTAACAGGCTATAGTATGACTGTGTGCGCACAGCATATGGAATTTGCCAAGCAAATAGAGTACATCACATGGGAGCAGTTGACTCATAGGTTTACGAAATGGGTTGGATCGTATAAAGGAGAGGACGAGAATTGGCTTTCATGGAATTGACAGTAGAACGATTGGCAGGCTATGACGTACATTCTATCGAACTGCCTGAGGAGACAATGCGTCTTCTGAAGAAGCATTCGGCCGAGCATTCGGTCAAGTTGGAATCCGTCATGTTCAGTGCGTGGGCAACGCTGTTGTCCCGGTTCTACAACTCGCAGCAAGTAACTCTTCATGCCGTTCAAGCGGGACACGGCAATGGCAACCATACAGTAGTCAGTCAGGATGACGTAACCTTGCAAGGAATTATGAGCATTCATAACAGCTTGTCGGCTTGCGCAGAAGGACGTAACCTGACTTGCTCTGAAATAGCTTCTGACAGTGATGTGGCAACGTATTGCTGGTACGGAGAAGATGTTCGGCCCGTGCTTCCAGAGGGAGAGCAGGTATGTGACCTGCACGGCTGCATTCAGCATGCTGCTGGAACGGGCGCATTACCAATGTTCACAATGTATTACAAGGAAAATCAGTTCCAGTTATCGACGGTAGAGAAGCTGGGGGAGTACTTCTTGCAGCTGCTGGATGAAGCTGTGAAGCATCCTCAGAAGCGTATTGGCGAGCTGGAAATGCTGACAGAACAGGACAAACGCCAGTTAATTGAGGGGATGAATCAGACTCGAGCTGAATATCCTCATACATTCACGGTTCAGGCGCTGTTCGAGGAACAAGCTAAGCTGCATCCGGATCGAGTAGCTGTCATCGAAGATGATCGCGAGTTGACCTATTGCGAGTTGAATGCTCGTGCGAATCAATTGGCGCGCAGGCTGCGGAAGCTTGGCATCGATCGGGAACAGTCTGTTGGTATTATGGCAGAGCGCAGTGCAGAGATGGTTGTCGGTATCTTAGCGATTCTCAAGGCGGGAGGAGCTTATGTTCCACTTGATCCCGATCACCCTCAGGATCGCATTCAATATGTCCTAGAAGACAGTCGTACGAAGCTGGTACTGACTAGCAGATCGTCAGATATAGATTTGCCGAATACCATCGAGCAGGTTCATATGGATGACCCGAGCCTTGCTGATGAATCTAGCGATAATCTGGTATCTGTGAATCAGCCAGAAGATCTTATATATATCATTTACACGTCCGGTTCGACAGGAAGACCTAAGGGCGTCATGGTTACTCATCGTAATGTCATTCGCCTAGTAAAGCGCACGAATTATGTGAAGTTTGGCGAAGGCGACCGTATTTTGCAGACGGGATCACTTGTCTTCGATGCCTCAACCTTTGAAATCTGGGGCTCCTTGTTGAATGGCTTAGGGCTCGTGCTCATCGATAAGACGACGATACTGGACGCTGAGCAGCTGGAGCAAGCGCTCATCCGCCATCAGGTAACGATTATGTTCTTGACGACGGCGCTGTTCATTCAATTGGTTGATCGCAATCCGCGCATATTTGCGCCGCTTCGCCAATTGCTTGTCGGTGGAGAGCTGATGTCGCCAAAGCACTTCTATCGAGCGGCTAAGGACTGTGCACCGATTGAGATTTCGAATATTTATGGTCCTACTGAAAATACAACCTTCTCTACTTCTTATCTGATGAAGGAAGAGGGAGACGGGACAATTCCTATCGGTACGCCAATTACGAACTCAACTGCTTATGTTGTCAATGATTACGGCATGCTGCAGCCGATTGGCGCTGTAGGAGAGCTGTGGGTCGGCGGTGAAGGCGTAGCACGTGGCTACTTGAATAAGGATGAGATGACACGTGAGAAGTTCGCGGATAGTCCATTCGTAGCTGGTGAGCGAATCTATAAAACGGGTGACCTTGTGCGCATGCTGCCAGATGGCAACTTGGAATTCGTCGGACGCAAAGATCATCAAGTGAAGATTCGCGGCTATCGCATGGAGCTCGGTGAGATTGAAGCGCAGATTCATACGCACGAGCAAGTAACGGAAGCACTGGTTGTAGCTTTTGAAGAGTCGCCTGGCCAGAAGGCTCTTTGTGCTTACATTGTAGCGGAAGAAGGCATGACAGCGAGTGTAATGCGAGAGTACTTGTCTTCGCATTTGCCTGAATTCATGGTGCCGGCATACTTCATGTTCTTGGAGCGCATGCCGCTTACGATCAACGGCAAGATTGATCGTGCCAAGCTGCCTCAGCCTGAGAAGCAGGAGCGCATGTCTACCGAATATCAAGCTCCTGTAACGGATACGGAGAAGAAGCTTGCGGCGATATGGGAGGAACTGCTTGGCATCTCTCCAATCGGCACAGCGGATCACTTCTTCGAGATTGGAGGGCATTCGTTGAAGCTGGCACAGCTGCAAGCACGCATCGCAGCTGACTTCCATATCTCGTTGTCCTTCAAGGAATTGTTCTCGAATCCATATGTCGGCAAGCTTGCTGCAATTATCGACGGAGGAGCACAAGAACAATACGAATCGATAACGCCAGCCGAGAAGAAGGCACATTATCATCTCGCGCCAGCACAGACGCGTATGTTCGCGCTGCAACAGCGGGGCGGAGTTGGCATGGCCTACAACATTCCACTCGTGTACGAAGTGAAAGGCCATTTGGATACCGGCCGCCTGAAGAAGGCTCTACACCAAATCGTAGAGCGTCATGAAGCATTCCGTACTTCATTCCATTGGGAAGAGGAACAGATCGTACAGAAGGTGCATGAGACAGTTGATATGGATGTGCCGATTATAGAGGCCGAGGGCCGTACTGCTGCTGAACTGGCGAATGAATTCGTCCGTCCATTCCAGTTGGAGGAGCAATCGCTTCTACGTGCTGCGATTGCGAAAGTGGCAGCAGACAGCTACATACTGATGCTGGATATTCACCATATCGTCTTCGACGGAACCTCGCTCAGTGTGTTTGCAGAAGAACTGGCTGCAATCTATAAGGGCGAGGAGCTGGCCTCAATCAAGCTGCAATATAAGGACTATGCGGAGTGGCAGTCCAAGCGTGCACAAGATGAACAAGCACATGAACAGTATTGGCTGAGTGTGCTTGAAGGGGACATCCCACTCCTGGATCTTCCATACGATTATATTCGTCCGAATGTGCAGTCATTTGAAGGCGATATGGTGCGTATAGCATTGTCTGCCAAGACGGTGGAAGGATTGAAGCAGCTGGCTCTCCGTCAAGGAACTACACTCTATATGGTGCTGTTGTCGGTATATAATGTGCTCTTGTCCAAATATGTGGACAAGGAGGATATGATTGTTGGCTGTGCGATTGCTGCTCGAACACATACTGATGTAGATCGAATGATGGGCATGTTCGTCAACACCTTGCCGATTCGCAGCTTCCCAGAGGGCGGCAAGGCCTTTGCTGATTATTTGAATGAGATGAAGGATACGCTTCTACTTGCCTATGAGCATCAGGAATACCCGCTCGACAGCCTGGTTGAACGCCTGCAGCTGAAGCGGGACGTAAGCCGCAATCCATTGTTCGATACCGTATTCGTCATGCAGAACATGGGGGATCTTTCGCTTCAAGCAGGAGATGCCGTCTTCACAGAGCTGCCTTATCATAACGGCACATCGAAGTTCGACCTTACGCTGGAGGCAATCGAGCGTGAAGAGGAACTCGAATGCAACTTTGAATTCTGTTCGAAGCTGTTCAAACGGGAAACTGTAGAACGAATGGCAGGGCATTTCGAGCAGCTTGCTATGCAGGCAGCACAGCAGCCGTCATGCAGTATTGGAGAATTTGAACTGATTACGGATCAAGAACGGGAAGAAATCGTGCACCACTTCAATAATACGGATGCCGAATATCCTCGCCATGCGACTGTACACAGTCTGTTCGAGGAACAGGTGCGTGTAACGCCTGATCGCGTTGCGCTTGTGTCTGGTGAACGTGAAATTACCTATGCGGAGCTGAATGCGGAGGCCAATCGTTTGGCGCATTATTTGCAGAAGCATGGGACGAAGGCTGAACAGCCAGTTGGTCTGTTCACAGAGCGCACACCAGAAATGATTATCGGTGTACTCGCGATCTTGAAGGCTGGCGGTGCTTACGTGCCGATCGATCCAGATTACCCGCAGGAACGGATCCAATATATGCTGGAGGACAGCCGTGTTAATATCGTACTCGCAAGCGACCATTTGGCTGAACGATTGCCGGAAGGACTGAGCAGCATCAGTTTCACGGATTCGAAACTAGCTGTACAGTCAACGGAAAACATAGAAGACCTCAATAATCCTGAGCATATCGCGTACTTAATGTACACATCGGGATCGACAGGGAAGCCAAAGGGAGTTATGGTCACCCATCGCAACGTGATTCGCCTTGTGAAGAATACGAATTTCGTATCATTCCAAGAGGATGATCGCATTTTGCAGACTGGTTCTCTTGTATTCGATGCTTCGACATTTGAAATATGGGGAGCCCTTCTGAACGGACTTCGACTTGTACTCGTTGACAAGCCGACAATTTTGGATGCTGAGCAGTTAGAACAAGCGATTATGCGGCATGGCATCACTATGATGTGGCTGACTTCACCGTTATTCACACAGCTAGTTGAGAAAAATGAGCGCTTATTCGAACCTGTGCGAACATTGCTCGTTGGCGGAGATGTATTGTCTCCGAAGCATATCTACCGGGTGCTTCATGCCTGTGCGCCAATTCAAATCGTGAACGGATATGGACCGACAGAGAATACGACCTTCTCCTGCTGCCACCATATTGCAGCGGAGCAGGACGGATCGATCCCAATCGGGGCGCCGATTGCGAACTCGACAGCCTATGTCGTGAACAACTATGGCAAGCTGCAACCGATTGGCGTAGCGGGCGAGCTGTGGGTCGGTGGCGATGGCGTGGCGCGTGGTTACTTGAATCGCGAGGACTTGACGAACGAGAAGTTCATCGACAGTCCGTTCAAGGCTGGAGAGAAGCTGTATAAGACAGGCGACCTTGTTCGCTGGCTGCCGGACGGAACAGTCGAGTTCTTAGGACGCAAAGACCATCAAGTGAAAATTCGCGGATATCGCATGGAGCTTGGTGAAATTGAAGCGCAAATCCGAACTCATGAGCTCGTGAAGGAAACACTCGTTACTGATATTGAGGAATCGCCAGGACAAAAGGCGCTCTGTGCGTACATTGTAACGGAAGGTACGGTGACAGCTGCAGATATTCGTCAGCATCTGCTTGATCATTTGCCGGATTATATGATCCCGACTTACTATGCGTTCCTCGATCAGATGCCGCTGACCACGAACGGCAAGATTGATCGCGCGAAGCTCCCTGCGCCATCGAAGCAAGAGTGGACAGGAGCCGGTTATGTAGCGCCTGACAGTGAGACGGAGATGAAGCTTGCCGAGCTATGGCAGGAGCTGCTTGGCCTGACAACGGTCGGCGTTTGCGACAATTTCTTCGAGCTAGGCGGGCATTCCTTGAAGGCGATCACGCTTGTTGCGCAGTTGAAGCAGGAATACGAGGTTGACGTCAGCGACGTATTCGCATATCCGACGATCCGAGAATTGGCATTGCGGATGAAGTATCGTCCGAACCATATGAAGGATAAGCTGGAGCGGATTCGTGCCATGTATGCAGAGGAAGTAGTGGTCGTGGAGGATAAGGCTGTAACGGAAGCTTGGAAGCAGTATCGCAGCCGCAACGAAGCTTATCACAATCGAGAGCTATCGCAGCAGTTGAACTATGCTAAGGTTCTCCTTACAGGTGCAACAGGATACTTGGGTGCTTACCTGCTTCGCGATCTTCTGCATTGCACTGACAGCAAGGTGGTTGCTATTGTTCGCGGGATATCTCCGGAGCAGGCTCGACACAGATTGTACGAGAAGCTGGCCTATTATTTCGGTGCAGCACTGACAGACACGCACGGACATCGAATCGAAGTCGTTAACGCGAACTTGAGTGACGAACATCTCGGACTCGCTGAACACGAATATGCTAAGCTGGCAGATGAAGTGGAATGCATCATCCATGCTGCGGCCAATGTGAAGCATTATGGCCACTATTCTGAATTCGTACTGAACAATGTTACGGCGACGGAGCGCTTGTTGGAATTGGCAGCAACCGGCACGAAGAAGGGATTCCACCACGTCTCTACAATGTCGGTCGGGATGGGAACGATTGAAGGCAAGGAAGCCGTTCTCTTCACGGAGGATGACTTGGACATCGGACAAGTGCATGACAACTATTATGTAAAAACGAAATTCCAAGCGGAGCAATTGGTAGAACAGGCGCGGCTGCAGGGGCTGCATACGAACATTTACCGAGTTGGTAACATTGTATGTCACTCAGAGAGCGGTCAGTTCCAGGAGAATATCCAGGACAATGCGTTCTACAAGACGATGAAGTCCTTCATCCAATTGGGGGCCGTTCCTGATTCCGGTCAGGATACAGACTTATCCTTCGTAGATCAGGTGAGCCGTGCGATTATTACACTGCATGACAAGCCTGCCCTACATGATGAGATCTACCATATCTATAATCCTCATCTGATCAGCATGTCCGAAATGCTGGCTGGGCGGAATGATGTTCAGGTTGCGAAGCTGCCAATGGAGAAGTTCCTATCCTATCTGTTCGAGCAGTATGAACAGGGGGCGAAGCTTGAGGCAGTCGAGAATGTGATGCTGCATAACGGGTGGATGGATGAAGGCGCTGCGCTAACAGCGTTCGAGCTAACTGCAGAACGGACGGTATCTACGCTTGCTGCATTAGGCTTTTCCTGGACTGTACCTGGTGAAGCTCAAGTCACGAATATGCTGCGACACGGGTTCGAAGTTGGCTTCCTAACTCTTACGAACAAGTAGGCCAGCAATTCGGAGCGATATTATGTGCAGGGGGGATGGCATCGAGAATGGCAGAAGAGAGGTTGATTGCGGTTTATATGCAGCTCGAAGAGCGCCCTATCATAACTTGATAGGCATACGTCAATCAGCAAAAAGACCAAAAAGCATTGGCATGAAACGACATATTGGGTAATATTCAGTATGTGCAGTAGACAATCAGTAACACCATACTTATGAATTTATTACATCTAGGAGGAGATTTTCCATGTTCGAAACGAAATACGAAGCATCTAAAAACCGTGTGTATGTTAAGCTTGAAGGTATGATGACAATTGAAGAGGCCAAAGAATACGATCAAGCTGTTCGTCGTGAAGTTGATAAAGCGAAGGAAGGCTACACATTCTGCATCGATATGGCGAAAGCACAACCAGCACCAGCTGATGTGAACGATTATTTGGCAGGATTGCGCGACTACATGGCAAACAAAAAAACAAAGGGATCTTCTATGATCGTAAGCTCCGCTCTGACGAAGCTGCAATTGTCTCGCTTGGTTAAAGATCTCGGCGGTGCATACGGCGTAGCTCAAAGCTACGAAGAAGCAGATCGCTACTTGGACAGCTTGTAGTCTTATAGTTCTTATCTTTTCGTCTTATTGAAGGATACTGAATGATATGACCTGCCCGTTCCCGGACGGGCAGGTCTTTTTTTGGTGACGAGCAAGCTTGAGCAAGTGCAATGAAGGACAACGCGTGGTATCGGAAGATACCCTATTACATAAAAGGTGTGACAGGAATGAAATCTCAATCTATCAACGAACGGATACGGGCGTTATGGAATCACTGTTTTCAATCACTGTTAGCGCGGATATTATTGCCTATCAGTCTTATTACTCTGCTTGTCATTATAACGACCAGCATGGTGAATGCCAGCTTTATTCGAAGTGTCGTTACTGACATGATGATCGAAGACACACAGACGGCAGTTCGGCAAATTGGGAAATTCGTAGTGCAGCACGGCAAGGACGATCCAAAGGCTGTATTGAATATGGTTGCATACAAGGATAACAGCACTTCATTGCTTGTGAAGGATGGCAAGGTGATAGCCCGATTTGGTAAGGAGCTGTCCAGTGAGATCGAAGATAGTCTGCATGCACTTTACACTGGCGAGCAGAATGAAATGAAGTTGGACATTGGACTAGGTGGATACGCATATGCAGCGAAGTCTGGAGATTATTCTGCAGTAGTAATCTCGCGATTTGATGATTTTGACAGCAGTCTTGATTCTTACAATTGGCTGATGTGGGCGGTGACCATTGGATCCTTGCTCATTATCACGAGTGTGACTTGGATGCTTGTGAATCGTCTGTTTGTCAAACCAATCCACAAGGTTTCACGTACCGTTGAGCATATAGGGTCTGGGGACTTTACCCATCGTGTTGGAATAGCTGAGCAGCGCAAGGATATTTGGGGAAATGTAGCCCGCAGCTTTTCGAGCATGCATAGCAATCTGAAGGAATTGGTCGATCAAGTTGTCGATACGAGCGAGAACATTAATACAACTTCGAATGACTTTGCAATCAGCTCGCAGGAAACAAGTAAATCATCGGAACAGATTACAATCTCGCTGCAGGATATATCAATGGGCGTGGACGAGCAGGCCAAGAAGCTTGCTGAGGTCGGTCAAATGATCGAGGATGTGACGATGGCAATTGGCGAAGTGGATCAAACGGTGAAGACGATTACAGGCGAATTCACGAAGGCCAATGATAAGGTTGTGCATGGCAATGAAATCGTCAATAAAACGATCACCCATATGAGACAGCTGTCTGATAATGTGGAAGCAAGTGCTGGCATGATGAGCAGCCTGCAGCAAAAATCCGATAAAGTCGGCGAAATTCTAGCGATTATCACGGATATTGCGGGGCAAACAAACCTGCTTGCACTGAATGCCGCAATTGAAGCTGCTCGGGCAGGGGAACATGGCAGGGGCTTCGCGGTTGTGGCGAATGAAGTTCGCAAGCTGGCTGATCAATCGAATCAGGCCGCTCTCGAAATTCAGCAGATTATTGCTGAAGTTCAATCCGAGACGGGAAATGCAGTCGAGACAATGGAGAAGAGCCATCATTTCGTCCAATCCGGCATTCAAAGTGTTAATGATACGGGTGACGTCTTCCATGCCATTGTGGCGATGATGCAGGAAATATCCAATCTAGCCAACATGGTCGAGGCGATCGTCCAGGAGGTCAATATTAGCTCTCAAGACATGCTTGAGCGTGTTCAGGGAGTTGTGGCCATTTCGGAGGAATCCGCATCAAGTGTGCAATCGATTGCCGCTGCTACTGAAGAGCAGAATGCGGTTATGGAAGAGCTGGCAAGCTCAGCCGAGGAATTTAAGCGCATGGCAATGGGATTGCAGGATTCATTGACGAAATTTAAATTTTAATATTTATTTTGACAACTAGATTATACCGTACTTGAACCGATACCTGACTTAGGTATCGGTTTTTTTATGTCATGGCGATCACGCATGAATTTGCGTGCAGCAGGGAATAATTTGTCTGATCATCCAGCATGTTCGTCATCTTCAAAGTGATTACAGGAGGGAATTGTCTTATGGCGGACTTTGATTTCGCAGCTTCCCTGCAAGAACAAATATCGGCATTGTTTCATCATCGCGTCCATCTTGTGGTAAGAAGCATTTCGCCGTCAGTTGCCATATGCTATATGCCCCAGCATGTCGATACGAAGCAGCTTCACACCTCTATTCTATCTCCGTTGCTGCAGTTGGGGCAGACACCGACGATCGAGGATCTTCGCAGTTCGCTTCCTATCGGAGAAATAATGGATATTGCGGCTATCCCGGAATGCGCACCGTTGATTGTGAAGGGATGGGTCTATATTGCGACCCCTCAGGCAGGCATTGCGGCAAATGTGGCGGACTTGCCTAAGCGGTCTCTTACCTCGCCAGAGAATGAGACGACCATATTAGGCCCAATGGTTGCTTTTACTGAGTCAATTGGCATGAACACGACCTTGCTTAGAACCTCTATTCCAGATACGGAGCTATGCAGTGAAGAATATAAGATGGGGAACAAACGCAATACGACGATCCATCTCATGTTTATGGCAGATAGGGCGAATCCAGATCGGGTTGAGCTGGTACGTCAACGAATTAAGCAGCTTCGATTCAATGATGTGACAGGCAGCTCAGAGCTCATGCACATGATTCAGGATAATGATTTGAGTGTCTTCCCGCAATTGATGCTAACCGAACGGATTGATTTGGCTAGCCATTCGCTGATAGAAGGCAAGATCATTATTCTATTGGATGGGAGTCCGCTTGTGATCGTAGGACCAAGCGAATTCATTGACTTTTTCTTATCCATGGAAGATCGCTATTTAGGATGGGGGATCGGGACATTTATTCGCGCACTGCGAATGGTTGCGTTAATTCTTTCTGTATTCTTGACTCCTGCCTATGTGGCCGCCCTTACTTTCCATTATGAAATTATTCCTTCCTCTTTGCTCGTATCCTTAATTGAGTCACGCTCCAAAGTCCCTTTTCCGCCTTTATTTGAGACGATAATTCTGGAAGTGACCATGGAACTGCTTCGGGAAGCAGGGGCGAGGCTGCCGACGAAGGTTGGACAGACAATGGGCATTGTAGGCGGTATTGTCATTGGGCAGGCAGCGGTTCAAGCTGGATTTACGAGCAATATTCTCATCATGCTAGTGGCACTTGCGGCGCTTGGTTCTTTCGCAACACCAGACTATTTAATGAGCAGCAGCTTGCGCCTCGTCCGATATCCGATGGTGATCTTTGCGGGCATGTGGGGCAGCATCGGTATTGTGTTTGTAACCTCCTTGGTAACGATGCACCTCATTCGTCAGACGAGCTTAGGCAGGCCGTATTTTTCACCAGTTCACCCGATTAAGGAATCTGACTTGGCTTATGATGAGGTGCTGCTTCCAGAACCGAAGGGCTTGACTGCAACAGGGCACAAGGTTCGTAAATACGTCCGATCCATTTCTCTTCGTTCGCTATGGACCGGAAAGATTGATGATTAGTCATTTGTAGGTGAAAAAGATGAATAGCGGAACATCACACAAATATCAATTCAAAGCCTACATGCTGCTGTTCCTCGTATGCAACGTGCAGGTCGGTGTAGGAATTTTCGGATTTCAGCGGTACATCTATAAGGAGGCGGGGCATGATGCATGGATGTCGGTCCTGCTTGCAGGAATAGCTACCCATTTGATCGTCTGGATTATGGTCAAGACCTTGGAAATGCATAAGTCGCTTGATTTGTACGGCATTCAACACGTGCTGTTCGGCAAATGGATTGGCGGTGTATTGAGCATCTGCATGATGCTCTATTTCTTGACGAATATGACGACCATTGTCAGAACGTATATTGAAGCGATCCAATCTTGGATTTTCCCCGATTTTCCGACATGGCTCCTTTCACTTATATTGCTTGTGCTTATGGTGTATGGCAGCTTGGGCGGAATTCGAGTCATTTTACAAACGAGTTTTATCAGCTTTTTCCTGATTATCGCGACCTCCCTTTTCTTCAATTATCCGATCCGCTATGTGGAATGGAGCCGTTTACTGCCGATTTATGATACGACTGCACAACATATTTGGGTAGGGGCAATAAAGATGGGGTTTACGATTACGGGGTTTGAAGTAATATTTATGCTCTATCGCCATGTACAGGACAAAAATAAGGTGATGCGCTATGCACAAGCGAGCGTGCTCTTCACCAATATCCTGTACTTGTTCATTATGATCGTGTCGATCATCTATTTCAGTGAAAATCAGATGCTTCGTACGATTTGGGGCTCCATTAATTTATTGAAAATTATTAAGTACCCCTTTTTGGAGCGGATCGAGTTCATTGCAATTCCCTTCTGGATGCTAGTTGTGCTTCCTGGTATCATGCAGCTGGCTTGGAACGTGCTGAGGGGCACTGTGCAGCTGTTTGGATGGAATGAGAAGCTGACACTGTATGGCCTGGCTGTTATTGTGATCGTGGCATCCAGCACCCTCCATAATCGGGGACAAGTGAATCAACTCAATGATTTTATCGGGATATACTCTGTGATTGTCTCTTATTGTTATCCGCTCCTCTTGTTCGCTCTGACGTATGTATACAAGTGGCGCAAACGTCAAAAGGGGAGTGATGCGCATTGAGATCGTTGCTCAAACCGATGTTCAGGGTAGTTGGTGTGTTATCCGTGCTGGCACTTCTTGTAGGCTGTGTACAGTCTAGTGTGCTGGAGAAGTTGGGAATAAGTGTAGCGATCGGGTTTGACGTTCTGTCGGAAGAGAAGTTTAATGTCACTTCAGTTCTGACCAATCCGGAGCCAGGAGCGAAGAAGAAGACGAAGATCGTCTCAGGTATTGCAAGCAGTACCAAGGGAGCTCGAATTAACAACAACCAGCAATTGGCCCACACACTTGTGAACGGTCAGGTTCGTGTCGTTGTCTTTGATGATAAGCTGGCCAAGCAAGGGATTACGTATATTGTTGAGAATTTGACGAGGGATCCGTTTTTCGGTGATATGATTTTTCTCGCAGTCAGTGAAGGGCCGTCTCATGAATTGCTGGCCGGCAGTTATGAGCAGATTCCGAATATTGGAACCTACTTGTATGAAATGCTGCAGCAGCATATTCAAGATGATTGGGTTCCTTCCTGCACGGTTCACGATTATCGGAGCGCCTTCTACAGTGCTGGACAAGATCCGGTACTCCCAATGCTGCGCAAGCTGCCCAACGGAGTTGAGGTTTTTGGACTGGCCCTGCTTCAGAATGATCGAGTAGTCGGAACGATCGGGCCTGGAGAAGGCTATTTGCTCAAGCTGCTGCTTGGAAAGTTAGCGTCATTGAAAGAGATCAAAATTGATCGTGATGAGCTGCGTCCTTATTTGCATGAGAATCGGAAGGAGGACGGGCATGTACGAGTGGTCTTCGCGAACCTGGGCAGTAAAAAACATATTCGTCTCCTCTCAGCTTCTCCCCTGAAATTTCAAGCCAATTTACGCATCAATGTGGAGCTGCATGAAATTACAGATGAATATGATTTTAGCAAACCCCAGGCAAGCAAACTGCTTCAACAAAAAATAGGAGAAGCATTGACGAAGGAAACCGAAGCACTTATTAAAAAGCTTCAGCGCCTTGGCTCGGATCCGATTGGCTTCGGCGAGGTCTACCGCAGCTCGGTAAGGCACTCCAAACTGACAGCTGACAAGTGGAAGAAGATGTTCCCTGAGGCAAGCATTCAATCTCAGGTCGAGGTGAACATTGTCCGAACAGGTACGATTGAGTAATCGGAATTTTTTGTGAGTTACATTGCGCTGAATGATTGACTCTCACGTAACGTGATCGTGTAGCCTAATGGTATTCCGACTTGTCGGAGAGGAACATACCATGAAGAGATGCAGGTGAACCTAATGAACATTCACATGGAAGACACGTTACGTCAGTATGAAGCATTGTTGACTATGCCAAATGAGCAGAGAAATGGCTATTTCAGGCATACAATGATGAAGCCGTTTCGATCGATGTGGGAGACCATTCATGTACCTATAACAGCGCAGCAGCCGAACGGCTATGATGTGGTAATGGCCACTCAAATGATGGGCTTCCTTCCGCTTCAGCATCAGGAAGGAATCGAGAAGGCGGGGAAGCGTCTGCAGGATATTCGCATTCTGGAACTCGCGAAGGAGACTTTGTTGGGATGTATCCACCGAATAGACTCAGCAGGGCTGGCAGTCAAGGCAGAGGAATTGATATTTGGCGCGTATCTTGCTGATCCTGACAAGTTAAGCAGTTATCAGGGTTACACCGGATTTGGCGGTATTCCAGGATATATCCTCATTATCCTGGATCCGAACAGCTACAATATTCCGCGACTGCCGGCGCTGATCGCTCATGAGTTCCACCATAACGTTCGCTTCTCCTATTTCGATTGGAACCATGGAAATGTTACGCTAGGCGACTATATTATCATTGAGGGCTTGGCAGATTCTTTTGCAACTGAGATGTATGGAGAGGAGCTGCTTGGTCCATGGGTGGCGAATATACAGGGCAAGGAGCTGGATCATTGCTTCGAGGTAATCCGAGGAGCATTGGATACGAAGGGATTCGCTGAGGTGAGCAGCTATATGTTCGGCGATGAAGCTGCTGCGCGTGATGGTTATCCGGCAGTTGGATTGCCTGCGGGGGCCGGGTATGCGGTTGGCTATCATGTTGTACAGTCCTTCTTGAAGAGGAACGATGTATCTATTTATGAAGCGACCCTGCTGCCGGCGGAAACCATCATACAGGGGAGCGGCATGGTGTAGGATTTTGTAGGATTATCGATTGATTGTAAGGCTCTTAATGTTAAAAGAAAATAAAGTACTCGACTGAAAAATAAAGTTTTATAGAGAGAAAATATAGTACTTTATTTTCTCTGTACAACTACTGCACTACACGCGGTTCGTGAACAAATGCTTTTATTTTACACTCGCTACTCTTAATTGGCTGTGTCATTACATTGAACACCCCTTATTGCATAATGAACAAATAAAAAGCCCACTTCCCACAAAAGGGGATAACGGGCTTCAATAGAATTAAATTTTAGCGGGAGATGTATGCTACTCCTTTTGTTGTTTCATCACCTAAGTTGTGAGCCACTACATAGTGTTTTTTATTTTTATTTACTGGAACATCATCAAACACAAGTTTCTCATCATGGTCTCCCCGCACTGTCTTACTGGCTATTTCAGTATCAGTATTACGATTTGTTTCTTCATAAAGCGTATATTCAATTTTTGTGTTTCCGTCACTGGATTGCTTCGCCTTTAAAGTTAATCTGTCACCAGTTGGATAGAATGAGTCAGAAGACTGTGTTTTACGTACTCTGACTTCAAAACCCCACGTGTAATTTACTGCGTTAACAGAGCTTTTAGCTTGAGCCACATTTGAAATAGATGGTTGTGCATATGCTGGGATAGCCATCAAGAGCGTAGCAGCCGCAGTCATAAGAATTAATGACTTTTTCATTAACTGTTCCTCCTAATTCAATGTTATTTGAGTCAATAAGTTTGAAGTGAACTATTGAAGTTGAGTTTATTGTAGCTATAAATAAATCAAATAAACAGGGGAGTATCATTACTGTTTCTAGTGGTAAAATGACTAGTTCTACGCAAAAAAAGACAGCATTCATTGCTGTCCCTTATACGTTATGTATAATAACTACTGCCAGATCTCTACCTGAAAAATAAAGTTCCGATATTCGGATGAGGCAAGACCCTGAGCAGCGGCAGAAATCTGCTTGGGGTCTTTCGTTCGATATTTATTCGGTTTATTGTTGCTTTCGTTGCTGGAATTTAGTTACGGCAGGGCTATTCATTCAGTTTCATTCAGTAGTTCATCTCTTCTCATAAAACGGACTAGCTTCTCCTCGGTAGAGGAGTGTTCAATTGGGGTGAATACACTGCACCGCAAGTCCATGTTCCCCTGCAAGAGAAGCGAGGTAAGGTTGAACAGCATCTTGCCTGCCTTCGCGTGACGGAATTCGATCGTAACGTCGGGGGCAATGCTGACTTGGCTTGCTTCCCATAGTGCATGGAATTCGGGATGAAGCTCTGACATTTCGACTACGAAATCTGTATACCATTCATCTCCCACGTACTGACCATAGTAGGCGCGGAACATCGCGAGGAAGCCTCTGACGAAGTGTTCCCAATTGACGGCTAATGAGCGCAGCTCTTTTCTGACAAAAACGAGCCGAATCAAGTTCCGCTGCTCTAAGGGAACCTGATCGAAATCGAGAAATACATATGCCGCAGCGGCATTCCAGCCAACAATGTGGAAGTGCCTATCCGTAATGATGGTTGGGCAATGCGTTAGCTCATTCAATATTTTCCCGAGCGATGGAGGAATTTTCGCAATACTCATTTCCTGCTGTGGTGGGCTAATATGCTTCTCAAGTGCAAGATCGTATACATATTTCCGCTCATCCTGATTCAGTTGCAGAGCGGCAGCTACCGCGTCCAGAACAGATGGAGACACGGTGATGTCGCGCCCTTGCTCCAGCCAGGTATACCAAGTCGTACTGACTCCTGCCAATTGCGCTACCTCTTCACGACGCAGGCCAGGTGTTCGACGTCTAGTACCAGCAGGCAGCCCTACGGACTGCGGTTGAATGCTTGAGCGCTTGGACTTTAGGAAGGTGGACAGGGCTTCTAATCTCGTTTGGCTGGACATGGCTATACCTCCTAACTGCAAGCCAGTTGTTCATTTAGTTTTGTTTATATCGACTATGTAGAGTGAATAACCAGATCAGCAGTGGATTAACAACGGATCAGGAATAATCGTGAAAGGTTACATTGTTGTTTGTGATTCCCAACTTGCATGCCGAAGCATGGATCCATTGACTTATCTAGTATATCATTTCCGCAGCGTAATCGATTGGAAGTGCAAGTTGTCATCATCCAATGGGACAGTGTGGAAATCTACGATCTGAAACCAACAGGATAAGGTCTTCTGAATGGCATTGTCCGTATGAAAGGAGAAGAATCGCTGTGGTTTGCACCAATCGGCCTCCCATACTCCTTCTGAGTCGTATCCACCATATAATCCAATAAAAAGCAGTCCATTCGGAGCGAGCACTCGATGCATTTCTTGCAAGACCTGATCCAGATCCTTCTTCGGCGCGTGCAGCAAGCAATTTAGCGCATAGACAGCTTGAAAGCTATGATCGGCAAAGTCCAACTGATAAAAATCCATTACTTTCGCATTCAAGCCTCTTTCGATGCACTTCTTCACCGATTCACTGGATAGATCGATGCAGGTTGTCTGCACTCCGCTCTGTTGAAAATAAAAGCCGTCGATCCCTGTTCCCGCGCCGATTTCGAGTATAGTAGTTTTCCCCTCACTGCTTAACAACTCACGAAATTTCTTTCTTTCGTCTATTTTCCAAGAAGACAAGGACCTGCTGGATCTTCTCTGGGCATCCTGATCATACGATTGGGCTAGTGCAGCTTTGAAGTTGGACATGAAATCTGCTCCTTTTTGCTAGTATATTACGAACATTTGTTTCCTTTATTATAGATAAGGATTCCTAATTATGTCAACGAATGATGCAAGAGAGCAACAGAGGAGTCCTCGATATGGCTGATATTTATTGTTTACTGCTGGAGTCAGGTAGTAATTATACTAGTATAATCAACAACTTGTAATAGGATAAATCCTGTGTGACAATATCGTAAACCAATGAATAAGCATGAGGCGACTCATGGATGATCCAATTAGCTAGGTAGATTCATATTTCACAATGAAGACAGTGTCGTTATAGAGGCTTGTGCGATCAGATCTGTGAGGAGGAATTAGAGTTGGAACCCGTAGTGATTACAGGAATGGGAGTTATCTCCCCGATAGGAAATGATGTAGAGACATTTTGGAAGAACTTAGTTGCTGGACAATCAGGAATATCCTCTATTGATACATTTGACGTGAGCGGTCATAAAACGAAAATTGCCGGTCTTGTGCGCGAGTTCGATGCAGATGGACTTCTTGGACGCAAAGAGGCAAGACGGCTGGATCGCTTTACTCAATTTGCACTTGCTGCCGCAGAGCAGGCATGGGCGGATTCTGGGCTGGTGCTGGATCAGATTGACCCTGAGCGCTTAGGTGTCTACGTGGGGTCAGGCATTGGCGGAATTGAATCCTTGATTGAAAATGTTGATATTTTGCGAAGCAGAGGTCCTGGGAGAGTCAGTCCGACCTTGGTGCCAGCCATGATGGCTAATGCAGCGTCTGCACAGATCAGCATCAAATGGGGAGCGCTGGGCCCTACGATGTCCCATGTCTCTGCTTGTGCGATCGGGAATACTGCGATTGGCGAGGCGTTCCGACTCATTCGCTCGGGAGGAGCAGACATTGTATTTGCAGGGGGAACGGAAGCTGCTATTACCGACTTATCGCTAGCCAGCTTCGGTAATGCAACGGCATTATCAACAAGGAATGATGATCCGACGAAGGCCAGTCGGCCCTTCGATACGGAGCGGGATGGATTTGTCATGTCTGAGGGCGCGGGCATACTCATTCTGGAATCATTGTCGCACGCCATCCGTAGAAAGGCACGAATCTATGCGGAGGTTATTGGATATGGGATAAGCTCGGATGCTTACCATATTGTTGCGACCCATCCTGAAGGGCGAGGTGCCTATCTTGCGATGAGAACGGCTCTGCAGGATGCATCTGTGTCTGCCGAGGATGTAGATGTCATTAACGCGCATGCAACGAGTACGGAGGTTGGCGATCTGGCAGAGACAACGGCGATTAAAAGAATGTTCGGCGAGCATGCTTATCGGATTCCGATAACAGCAAATAAGTCCATTACGGGTCACATGCTGGGTGCTGCTGGGGGAGTAGAGGCCATTTCGCTCGTGAAGAGCTTACAGGAGGGAATGATTCCGCCGACGATTAACCTTGAGAACCCTGACCCGCACTGTGATCTGGATTATGTGCCGAATGAAGCACGCAAGGCCAATGTGAAGGTGGGACTATCTAATTCTTTCGGCTTTGGCGGTCATAATGCCGTGATCGTGTTGAAGAAGTATGAGTGATTGAGACGCATAACCGGATAATCGGTTCGGTACAAAATAGCCCCTGACTTGCGGCAAATCCGCAAATTCAGGGGCTTGGCGTTTATCAGCAGGGCTTAGGATTCAAGACGCTTACGTTGGAAGCGGGCAATCGCTTCGTATTCTTCATCCAGCTTGCGGAATATCGAGATATAGATCGGAAGCAGCTCATGATAAATCGCTGCATGCTCCGGATTAGGTTCATGCTTGTGCGTAGCGCCTACCATATCAGATACGATACGGAGTGAATCGGCTCTTCCAGTTGAGTATAGACCAAGCACGACAGCACCAAGGCAGGAGCTCTCATAGCTCTCAGGGACGACAACTTCTTGATCGAAGATGTCGGCCATCATCTGCCGCCAGAGCGGTGAACGAGCGAATCCGCCAGTGGCGTGAATCTTGCTAGGGCGTCCCATCTGCTCTTCCATTGCAAGCAACACGGTGTATATATTGAAGATGACGCCTTCCAGTACGGCACGAATCATATGTTCCTTCTTGTGATGCATCGTGAGGCCGAAGAAGGAGCCGCGCGCATCCGCATTCCATAGTGGAGCACGTTCGCCAGTTAGATAAGGATGGAAGAGCAGCCCGTCTGCCCCCGGCTGAACCTGCTCGGCAATGCGAGTAAGCAGATCATAGGCATCAATGCCAAGCCGCTTCGCTGCTTCAACCTCGGAAGCAGCCAGTTCATCGCGTACCCAGCGGAACAGCATGCCGCCATTGTTCACAGGTCCGCCGATGACCCAGTGCTTGTCTGTCAGGGCATAGCAGAAGATTCTGCCCTTCGGATCGGTAAGCGGTTGATCCACAACGGTACGGATCGCGCCGCTCGTTCCAATCGTTGCTGCAACAACACCAGGCTCGATCGCATTTACACCAAGATTGGAGAGCACACCATCACTGGCTCCCACAACCGTTGGGGTAGCAGGGGAGAGTCCCATCTCCCGCGCGTAGACTTCATCCATTCCTGTCAGCTGATGCGTAGTAGGAACGAGCTCGGATAGCTTGTCAGTCGATATGCCCGCAAGTTCAAGTGCTTCTTCATCCCAAGCGAGCTGCTGCAAATTCATCATCCCGGTAGCAGACGCAATCGAGTAATCGACAACATACGTATGGAACAGCTTGAAGAGTACGTATTCCTTAATGGAAATGAATTTAGCCGCCTTATTTAACAATTCCGGAGCTTCATGCCGCATCCACATCAACTTCGTAAGCGGGGACATCGGATGGATGGGAGTGCCTGTCCGCAAATATAAGGCATGTCCCTTCGGATCCTTCTTGAGCTGGGCTGCATACTTGCTGCTCCGATTGTCTGCCCACGTGATGCAAGGGGTGAGCGGATGGCCTTCTGCATCGACGGCGATGAGGCTATGCATCGCCGAACTGAAGGACAGGAACAGTACATCCTCAGGCTGGGCTTGCGCAGCGCTCATCGCTTGCTTGACAGAAGAGACAACGGCTTGGAATATCCGTTCTGGATCCTGCTCGGCTATCGTTGCGTTCGGTGTATGCAGTGGATAGCCTTGGCTGCCGGTAGATACGACTTTGCCATTCTCTTCGAATACGACTGCCTTCGTGCTTGTCGTTCCCATATCGATTCCGATCATGTAGTTGGGATGATTCATAGGGATAACCTTCTTTCTTTCATTGCCATATATGTTACACTACTGTGCTCAACAGCAGAATCAATGCTAATCCGACGACAGATAGAATCGTCTCCATCACTGTCCATGACTTAAGTGTCTCTGGGACGGACATGTTGAAAAATTCCTTCACCATCCAGAACCCTGCATCATTGACGTGGGACAGAACGATCGAGCCTGCGCCAGTTGCCAGTACAACCAATTCTACAGGAACACCTGGAGTCATCGCCAGTACTGGAGCAACAATACCAGCAGCAGTCGTCATGGCAACGGTTGCAGAACCAGTTGCGACACGAATCAATGCTGCGACGAACCAGGCGAATAGTATGACGTTAATGTTCGCTTGTGTGGCAAGCTCTGCGATCGCACCGCCAACACCACTGTTAATGAGCACTTGCTTGAACGCACCGCCGCCGCCAATGATAAGAATGATCGTTGCGGTAGGGGCGAGACATTCGCTGGTGAAGCGGGATATCTGTTCCTTCTTGAAGCCGCGCGCATAACCGAGCGAGAAGAAGGAGAAGACGACTGCAATCAGAAGCGCGATAATTTCATGGCCGATGAATTTGCACAGTACGGCTAAGCTGCTAATGCCTTCAGGATCGACGATGTCTGCGACGGATCCAATCAGCATAAGAATGACAGGCAGCAAAATGGTGAACAGCGTAATGCCGAAGCTTGGGAGCGGCCGATCACTCTTCTGCGCGAATTGCTCAGCGAGCTTCGCTGGCGGCTGTAATTGAATGCGTTTACCAATGAACTTGCCGAATAGCGGCCCTGCGATAATTGCTGTTGGTATTCCGACGAGCAGAGAGTAGAGAATCGTACGACCGAGATCCGCTTGATAAGCGTCGATGGCAATCATCGGTGCCGGATGCGGTGGTACGAGTCCATGTACGGTAGATAGCCCCGCCAAGATTGGAATGCCGATCTGCAGCAATGATTTGTTTGTTTTGCGTGCTACAGTGAACACAATTGGAATTAATAGTATTACACCAACTTCAAAAAATACTGGGATACCTACAATAAAACCAACAAGGAGCATTGCCCAGTGAACGCGTGATTCTCCGAATTTATCAATAAGAGTAGTGGCGATTTGCTCTGCACCGCCGGATTCAGCCATCATCTTGCCCAGCATGGTACCGAGCGCAATGACGATGGCTATCGTGCCAAGTGTGCCGCCAAGGCCTTGTGTAATCGATTGCACAACATCTTGCGGTTTCATGCCTGTTAACAGACCGAGCATTAATGCTGATATAAGCAACGTCACGAAAGGATTCCATTTCAGCTTGGCAATGAACACAATGAGAAATACGATGGTAAGAAGTGTCCAAAATAGTAATGTCACATTGTGACTCATTCCGAATAGTGTGCTCATGATGTACGAGCCTCCTTTTGAAAAATGCCGATTGTTATGAAGGATTCCAAATATAGCGTTTCCAAAACAAACTTGAATACTTGTCGACAACTTGGATTAAAAAACTTTGTATCCTTGCAGCTTGCCGTTACGAATGCGGCAAGCTAACATGCAAGGTACGGTTCGAGTCGGCGAAGTAGGCTGAGACAACCTGCTGGATCGTATGAGTATCCTTCGACTGGAGTCCTCTTACGATCGTACGGTGCTTCTCAATTACAGTGAACAGCTTCGCTTCTCCCTCAGAGAATATTTCTTCCGTTGTCATCAGCATGACGGTCTTCACGATCAGTCGAATGCTCGTCCATAGATGCATGATCCGTTTATGCTCCGCTGCAGCAATGATCGCTTCATGGAACGATAAATCCTGATATGCGAATTCAACGGCATCATTGTACTTAACCGCGAGTTCCATCTTATCGATAATCTGCAGTAGCGTCAGAATCAGACCATCAGTGTTCACGATGGCGAGCCGCTGCTGGACAAAGCTCTCAATGAGATAGCGAACATCGTACAGCTCTTCGACATCGATAAGACTGAGCCCTAAGACAACAGCACCCATGCGCTCCAAGCGGATAAGCCCTTCGTTAGAGAGCGTTTTCAATGCTTCGCGAACGGGAGAGCGGCTGGTGCCGAAGTCGGCAGCCACTCGATTCTCCGATATAATTTCGCCCGGCTTGATGGAGCCGTTAATAATTTGCAATCGCAGCTCACAGGCGATGGATTCCCCAAGGGATGCGCCCTGCAGCCACTGTTTCGGATAGTGTATCATGCGTGAACTCTCCTCATGATTGGTTTCCTGAACCCATATCTCACTTTACAGATTTGGTTCTGATTGTACCACAGTGCTGCATGGCGCGACCATCGGGCTTGTGGTGATTCTATCTTCGCTATCGAAATAGGAAATGACTATTCCTTCGTTACCACTTGATGTCCGCCGAACTCATTGCGCAGTGCAGCAACTACCTTACCGTGGAAGGAATCGGACTCAAGCGAACGATATCTCATGAAGAGGGACATCGCGATAACGGGTGCGCTTGCTTGCAGCTCCAGTGCAGTTTCCACTGTCCATTTGCCTTCGCCAGAGCTTTGCATAACGCCGCGAATGCTGTCCAGCTTCGGATCTTTGGAGAAAGCATTCTGCGTCAGATCCATCAACCAGCTGCGGATTACCGATCCGTTAGACCATACGCGTGCAACTTGTTCGTAATCGAAATCGAAGTTGCTCTTGTCCAATACTTCGAAGCCTTCCGCGATAGCCTGCATCATTCCATATTCAATACCGTTGTGAACCATTTTCAGGAAATGTCCACTTCCGCTCTTGCCTGCATACAAATATCCTTGATCTACCGCAATGTCCTTGAACAGTGGCTCAAGTGTAGCGAATACTTCTTGGTTGCCGCCAATCATGAAGCAGCCGCCTTCAGCTGCGCCAGATACTCCGCCGGATGTTCCGATATCGAAGTAATGGGCACCCAGTGCATGCACTTTCTCGCCTCTAGCGATGGATTGTTTATAATGTGAATTTCCTCCGTCAATGACAATGTCTCCTGAAGAGAGAAGAGGAAGCAGTGTGTCTACCACTTGATCCACGATTTCTCCAGCCGGAACCATCATCCAGATGATTTTAGGCGAATCCAGCTTGGATACGAGATCTTTGATCGTATCTGCAGGAATTGCTCCTAGGTCAGCTGCTTTTTGACGTTGTTCAGCATTTACATCAAAAGCGACTACCTGATGCTTGTGCTGCAATATGTTATCTACGAGGTTGAAACCCATTTTTCCAAGGCCAATCATGCCTAATTTCATGCTGTATTCACTCCTGTGATCATGCTGTAAAGTACAACAAGTATACTTGTATACAACTTAGTGTGATCTTATCTTACTGTCTTCTGGCCTATCTGTAAAGTGGAAATTGTAAGCGCTATATCATTGTTCGTAGCAAGTGCAGTCTCATTTAGAATGGTTCCATGAGGTGGGAATTATGTATCTGCGAATAGGTTGCACAGAAATTAATTAAATTGTAAAATATACATTACATAATGACATATATATATTACATTGTATTGGCGAGATTGATGAAGGACGAGGGTCGAGCATGAATCAGAAGTTAAAGATGGCGCGTGTGGAGAAAGACATGACACAGCAGGAATTAGCGAACGCAGTCAACGCGAGCCGGCAGACGATTGGTCTGATTGAGAAGGGGGAATTCAATCCATCTCTCCAGCTGTGCATTGCGATTGCGAAGGCGTTAGGCAAGACTTTAGATGAACTTTTCTGGGAGGGGTAACAGCATGGAAATCAACAAATGGTTTACATCCAGCAACCAGAGCAATGATGAGTATGTGATTCAGAAGAAAAATAAGTTCAAAATTGAAGCGCTCTATCTGATTATCGGCTTGCTGCTTCTGAATGGGATTCGTGGCATCCTCATGGGGGATTATTCAGAGAATGTGCTGATGAGTTTAGGAATTGTCTTTTTCTATGCAATCTATTTTATGCTCCGCTATATATTCACTGGATTGGAGTACCGGGATGTAACAACAGATAGAGGGTATCGCAAAAAGCGGCGAGAAGTGTTGATGATCTCACTCAGTGCATTCGGCATCTTTTTCATTGTAACGATTGGACAGAAGTTGTTATTTAGACCGGACAAGCCTTGGATGGACGTCATTGGCCCTTCTGTATTGTTCTTGATTATTCTCGCCGCGGGCAACTACTTTAGTTTGAGAAGGTCGTATGCGAAAAATAAGGAAATATTCGATGATACGAAGTAAAGGCTGTAATGTGAGGTAAGGCAATATGATGGATCATGATTCATTACCTTTTTTGAAAATGAAATGAAAATATTGTTGACAACTCATATTTTCAGATGTATTATCTTCAACAACAAATGACAACTTCATACTACCTTATCAAGAGTGACTGAGGGACTAGGCCCTATGACGTCCGGCAACCTTACCTGTGAGTAAACGGTGCTAAATCCTACGGAATGATTCCATTCTGAGAGATAAGTGTGGCGATACTGCCAATTCAGCCTCTTTCTCTCTTAGGGAAAGAGGCTTTTTAGTTTTCATCTAGGTGATAGCAACAGAATGGCGGGGTGTGTGAAATGATTGAAATTCGGAGTTTGGTTAAGGAGTATCGAAGCAAGACATCGACCGTCATCGGCGTAAATAACGTCTCTCTTCGAATCAATAGGGGAGAAATTTACGGGATTATTGGACGAAGTGGTGCTGGGAAAAGCTCGTTGCTGCGCTGCATCAACTTGCTGGAGGAACCTACATCTGGGAGTATCCTCGTCGATGGCGTTGATTTGACGAAGCTGCAAGGAGAGAGCTTGCGACAAGCAAGACTGAAGATCGGCATGATCTTTCAGCACTTTCATCTTATCCGCTCCAAGACGGTATTTGAGAATATTGCATTTGCTCTGAAGGCCAACAACAAGTCGAAGGCAGAGATTGAACCGCGTGTCCTTGAATTGCTTGACATGGTCGGCTTGGCGGACAAGCGAGATGTATATCCTGCTCAGCTCAGCGGCGGGCAGAAGCAGAGAGTAGGTATCGCCAGAGCGCTGGCCAATGAACCGCATGTGCTGCTGTGTGATGAAGCAACGTCTGCGCTGGATCCTGAGACGACTCAGTCAATCTTGGAGCTGCTGAAGAAAATCAATCGCGAGCTTAACCTGACGATTGTATTGATTACGCACGAAATGGAAGTGGTGAAGGACGTCTGTGACCGGATGGCGGTGATGCAGAACGGCAATGTGGTAGAAGAGGGGCCGGTATATAACATTTTCTCTGATCCACAGCATCCGATGACCCGCTCGTTCATCAGCAGTCTGTTCCAATTCAATCTTCCAGAACGATTGATTCAGCATTGCAAGGGAACGATCGTGAAGATTCACTTCGTGGCGCCGCAAGCGGAGGAAGCAATCATTACTGATGTAATGACGAACTTCAAGGTTAGAGCAAATATTTTGCATGGCAAAATTGAATACATCCATGACAACCCGCTAGGCATTCTGATCTTGGAACTGAATGGAGAAGTATCAGAGCTGCGGGAAGCACTCGACTACATCAAAGAACGAACCTATCGATTGGAGGTCATCCATCATGTTGAGTGATTCGATCATCCAACTGCTGCCGGACTTGGGCAAGGCATTTGTCCAGACGCTCTATATGGTTGGAATTTCGCTGTTTGCTGCTATAATTCTGGGTCTTCCCATTGGAATTCTATTATTTGTAACCGATAAGGGGCTATTCCTCGAAAATGCGTTTACGAAAAATGTGCTAGGCTTCATCGTCAACATGATTCGCTCAATTCCGTTCATCATCTTGCTGGTGACACTGCTGCCGCTGACGAAGCTCATTGTTGGCTCAACGATAGGACCGACGGCTGCTTCTGTATCGCTCTCGATTGCGGCAATTCCGTTCTTCGCCCGCTTGGTAGAGACGGCGCTGCGCGAGATTGACAAAGGTGTCATCGAAGCGGCAATCTCCATTGGTGCAACACCGTGGATGATCATCAGGGATGTACTTCTCCCTGAAGCGAAGCCAGGCATCATTCAAGGCGTGAACATTACAGCAATCAGCCTTGTCGCTTATTCGGCAATGGCTGGTACAGTCGGTGGAGGTGGAATCGGCGATTTGGCGATTCGGTTCGGTTACTATCGCTACGACAACACTGTAATGTTTACCACGGTAATCATTCTAATCTGCTTGGTGCAGATCATTCAGTACGGAGGAGACTTTATTGCAAAGAAAGTAGACAAGCGATAATGCATTCGCTTTTGTTCAAAAAGTCATACCTGGGAAGCAACGCGGCATCGAATCTTGCACTTACTTCGAAAGCATGGTTCGAGTTCCTGCAACCTACTTGGTGCTGAAAACCAGTCTTAATGCACCGAAATGATACAAAAATATTATCCATACGGAGGTCATCATTTATGAAAAAAACAGCTCTCGTCCTATCTCTTATTCTAGCAATTGGCTTGCTCGCTGGATGCGGCAGCAAAGACGCATCAACGGGTTCAGGAGACACAAAGCAGAAAGAAAGCAAAGCAATCAAGATCGGCGCAACAGCAGGCCCTTACAGTGATATGATAACGAAGGCGATTAAGCCGATATTGGAGAAGAAAGGCTATTCCATTGAGTTGGTTGAATTCGGAGATTATGTGCAGCCGAACCTGGCATTGTCGAATGGAGATTTGAATGCGAACCTGTTCCAGCACAAAATCTACATGGAGAACTTTGCAAAAGAAAATAAAATTGAATTGTCCGAGCTTATTTCGGTACCGACGGCACCAATGGGCATCTACTCGTCCAAGTTCAAATCTTTGGATGAAGTTGCTGACGGAAGTACAATAGCGATTGCGAACGATCCGACGAACCTGGCGCGTACATTGGGCTTGCTGCAAGATGCTGGACTCATTACCGTGAACAAGGACATCGATCCACTGCGTGTATCGGAGAAGGACGTGAAGGACAATCCGAAGCATCTTGTTCTACAGCCAATCGAGGCTGCTCAGCTTCCGCGCGCAGTAGACAGCGCTGACCTGTCTCTTGTTCCGGGGAACTTCGCGCTTGCTGCGAAAATGAACCTGCTCGATGCTCTGAAGCTCGAAAATATGCCAGATGATTACCGCAATCGTGTCGTTGTGAATACAGCTGATTTGGACAAGCAATTCGCGAAGGACTTGAAGGAAGCGGTTGAATCCGCCGAATTCGAGAAAACAATAGATGAACAGTTCAAAGGCTTCGGCAAACCAGAGTGGATGCTGAAAAGGAAGTGACATCGATGACGAAGGAAGAGAAAGCTATCGTCGTTAGAGGTACGCCGGCAGTCTATCATTGTGAAGCGGGCATTTTGGACAAGCTAGATACATTATTGGCACCGTATCAATACAAGCGAGTGATTGTCGTGCATGGTGATCGCTCCTTGGAGGCGGCGCAGCCCTATTGGCCGAAGGAGACGAACATAACGCTGATATATCTTCGCTATCAAGGAGAATGCACCTTGCAGGAAGCGCATCGGATTGCATGCTATGCACAGTCCGAAAGAGCGGATGCCATTCTTGGACTCGGCGGCGGCAAGGTAATGGACTTGGTCAAGGCAGCAGGCAATACATCGGGGCTGGATACGATTCTCGTGCCGACGCTCGCCTCGAATTGTGCAGCATGGACGCCGCTCAGCGTATTCTATAACGAAGAAGGGCAATTCACTCACTATGCCGTTTTTCCGAAAAGCACACTTATGGTGCTGCTTGAACCACGCATTGCCTTGCATGCACCTGTTGATTATCTGCGCGCAGGGATTGCCGATACATTAGCGAAATGGTATGAGGCGGATGTACTCATTCGTGATTTGAAGCATCGTTCAGCCGCTGTGCAGGTTGCGCATCTTACAGCTCGTCTATGCCAGACTGCACTTCTGGAGCATGGACGGCAGAGCATTCACGACGCAGAGCAGAAGCAGCTATCCGATGCGTTCGTAGAGGTAGCGGAGACGATCATTATGACAGGCGGCCTTGTTGGCGGCTTCGGCGATCATCTTGGTCGAATAGCTGGAGCACACTCGGTTCATAATGGTCTCACTGCTGCGCCAGCGACACATCATTTGCTGCACGGCGACAAGGTCGCGTACGGCATCCTCGTTCAATTGGTGCTGGAGGATAATGTTGCGGAAGTGAAGAATTTGCTGCCGTTCTATGAAGATTTGGGCTTACCTTATCGATTAGGTGACCTTGGATTATCTGTGGAAGACCGTCCAACGTTGGAGAGCATTGCGCGGCAAGCGACTCTCCCACAGGAATCCATACAGCTGATGAAGCCAGAAGGCGTAACCTCGGACGAGGTATATGAGGCAATCGTGAAGCTGGAGCAAATTGTATCGTGAGGAAGGAATAAAGCGCCATCTGTTCGCTAATATGCGGCGGATGGCGCTTTTTTGTTTTGAAATACGTATATCGCAGTATCTCGTAGCATCCTCGCTGCACGAATAAGTTTGCTTACGAAGCCAATTGAGCAGGTTCTTTCAGCTTACGCTGCAATAACTGCACCCCTCCAACAATCATAGTCGTCAGTAGGATGACCGCAGTCAAGATAAGCAAGAGCGCATGGATTGAATCCGATATGGCTGGACCCCCGTTCACTAGGTTCATAATGCCAGTTACGGCATAGGTACCAGGGGAGAATTCACTGATTTTCTGATAGAAAGATGGCAGCAGCTCGCGCGGCAGCAGAGCTCCCGAGGTGATCAACTGGATCGACAGCAGTGCAATATTGACCCATGCACCAGCATCGCTGAAGATGTAAAAGGACAGCTGAGCGACAAATAGAAACGTGATGACGTAAGCGAGTTGGAATAGCCACATTATGCCGAAGCCTTGATCGGAATGAACACCCATCAGCGCCACCATTCCCGTGCCGACCGTTGTAATGATCAAGGAGGCCACAATATTGAGCAGGGAGCGAGTTGTCAGGAGTGTCCATTGGCCACATTTTTGTTTAATAGCTTTGGCAGCCTTATTCATTTCCATGGTGAACTGCATGCAGCCAACGAAGGAAGCCAGCAGCAGCATCATGGGAACCATCGTCCACGAGAAGTTCGAGATTGGATGGACGTTATTCATTTCGGCTACAACGCGTGCAGACATGGATTCGGATAGGCTGCTTGCTTGCGACTGTGGAACATGTACCTGCTCCAGTACTTGAGTCATGCCCGTACGAACCGCATGTTCATTGAGTGAAGTCGTAATTTGGCTGGAGACAGATTGCATTACACTTTTGACCATGCTTGGATTGGATTCGTTCACAGCGTACGTGATGACAGCTTTCTGTGTCGGATCCGTTAGCTGCTTAGAGAAATTGCCTGGAATATGCACAACCAGTTGCACCTTGCGTTCTTCAAGCTGTGTCATCGCCTGATCAAGACTCGCTTCCTCTTTCATGTGAAATGGCAGCTTCCCCATAATCGATTGCACCGCTTGCTTGCCAACTACTTGATCCTCATTCACTATGGCAATGGCTAACCGATTCACATTGTCTGTCAAATGATCGTACCCGGTCAGCCAGATTAGGCTGAATAGCACTTGAAAAGTAAGCGCGGTAATAAGGCCAATAATGACCGACGGCGACTGTAACAGGTGAAGAAAAGTGGATTTTACAGACATTTTGTTCATGAATCAACACACCTCATTTTTAATATTTATTTATTAATCAATAAATACGATGCCAAAAAAAGTGCGACCTCAAAAAGGCAGCAGATGAATAATGGTTTCACTATGTTTTATTTAGATGGCCACGGAGATAAATTAGGCGCTTCAAGCACTTCTGACATCGTAATAATTAGACCTGAGCCGATGAACATGCTGGCTGCGAATTTGGCATTCGGAATCCCGGCTTGTTCAAAGCGCCGTATGACCGTCTGGTGTATCGCAGTGAAATGGTCGCGCACCGAATCGCGAATTGCTGGCTCTGAAGTTGTAAATGCCTGCATCGTCACGAGCATCTCATCGCGATGGGTCTCAATGAGCTTCCCGAAGGCGCGTCCCATTGTCTCTACAAACTGTTCGGGAGGAGCATCCACGCTGGAGAAGGCCTCTTCAATCTTCTCTGTGGCGCGGTCGAGAACTGCGATGAACAATTCCTCTTTGGATTTAAAAAAATGAAACACATATGGCTGCGTTACACCAGCCGATTTGGCTATTTTGGCGGTTGTCGTCTTGTAAAAGCCATGCTCCGCAAAGGAGGCGACAGCAGCATCAATGATTTGATCCTTACGAGATAAAGATGGGTCTTTTGGTGACATGTTGGTTCAACACCTTGTCAGAATTTTTGTTATTTATTAATCAATAAATTAATGTGTGTGCTTCCTTTTGTCAAGTGGGGAAATGGCCATAGTATACATAAATCTAACATCCTCAAGAAGGGCTCGCATCTTTATTTTTGGATTTTATTGCTTGACTTTTTCGTTGGAAGGAGTAAGATAATTCCCATATCAATCAGGCGATGACCAAAGACATGATTTCCAGCACGAGCTGTCCAGAGAGAGAAGCGATTGGTGCAAGCTTCTTCAGTTACGGTTGTGGAATTACCCCTTTGCAGCCGTGATGTTGAACCTGAGGGTGATCATTTGTAAATGGTACTTGTACCATTGCAATCCGCTTCTCAGCAGTAAGCATCACCGACCCATCCTCGTTACCGGATGTCCAATGAAGGATCTTGCAATTGCAGCGAATGGCGGCTTATCCCGTTCCAACACGCAATGCAGGATTGAATTAGGGTGGAACCACGAGATAGAACGCACTCGTCCCTTTCGGGAGAGATGCGTTTTTTTGCGTTCTCTCAGGCGTTCACCATTCACTTGCGACTATGAGGAAAGGGAGGCTGAAGCATGGAGATCAAGGTAACATTTCCAGACGAATCGAACAGGAGGTATTTGCAAGGCACGACCATCGAAGAAGTTGCAGCATCGATTAGCACAAGCTTGAAGAAGCAAGCACTTGCCGGGAAAATGGACGGTACGCTCGTGGATGTCGACACTGCGATCGAGCATGACAGCCTCGTCGAGATTGTCACAGCAGACAGCAAGGATGGTCTCTCCATCATTCGCCACAGTACAGCACATGTAATGGCGCAAGCCATTCAACGCATATATGGAGCCGATGCAGTCAAGCTAGGAATCGGCCCAGTCATTGAAGATGGATTCTATTACGACATTGATATCGCGAAGCCATTGTCGACAGAGGATCTGACAGCGATTGAACAAGAGATGTCGCGTGTCATCCAAGAAAATCTGCCGATTACGCGCGAGGTTGTCAGCCGGGAAGAGGCTATTCGCTTATTTACCGAGCGGGATGAGCCGTTGAAGCTGGAGTTGATTCATGACCTGCCGAAGGACGCAGTTATCAGCATTTACAAGCAGGGTGAATTCGTGGATTTATGCCGAGGCCCACATGTTCCGTCCACAGGCCGCATTAAGGCCTTCAAGCTGATGAAGGTATCCGGCGCGTATTGGCGTGGGGATTCGAATAACAAAATGTTGCAGCGCGTATACGGAACTGCCTTTGTGAAGAAGGATCAGCTGGAAGAATATTTGCATATGCTTGAAGAAGCGAAGAAGCGCGATCATCGCAAGCTTGGAACAGAGCTTGGACTGTTCATGTTCTCCGAGGAAGCGCCTGGTATGCCTTTCTACTTGCCGAACGGGATGACGATTCGCACAGAGCTTGAGGATTTCGCGCGCGGACTTCAACGAAGACGCGGCTATGACGAAGTGCGCACACCGCTTATGATGAACAACCGATTGTGGGAGCAGTCGGGTCACTGGGATCACTACAAGGACAATATGTATTTCACGAAAGTAGATGATACGACGTTTGCACTGAAGCCGATGAACTGCCCGGGGCATATGCTCATTTACAAAAATGGGCAGCACTCCTATCGAGAGCTTCCAATTCGACTTGGCGAGTTCGGTCAAGTACATCGGCATGAAATGTCTGGCGCCTTGAACGGTATGCTTCGGGTTCGTACGTTCTGTCAGGATGATGCTCATCTGTTCGTCCGTCCGGATCAGATCGAAGAGGAGATCGGCAAGGTTATGGCCTTAATCGATCACATTTATAACGTGTTCGGCTTCGAGTATAAGATCGAGTTATCTACTCGGCCGGAGGATTCGATGGGCTCAGAGGAACTGTGGAATGAGGCGGAGCAGGCATTGCAGAACGTGTTGGATAACCGCGGCGTCGAATATCGTGTTAATGAAGGGGACGGGGCCTTCTATGGGCCGAAGATCGACTTTCACATCTTGGATGCACTCAAGCGGAGCTGGCAATGCGGCACGATTCAGCTGGACTTCCAGATGCCGGAGAAATTCGACCTGTCCTATATCGGAGAGGATAGCCTGAAGCATCGGCCTGTTGTTATTCACCGTGCGGTGTACGGTTCGATTGATCGGTTCATTGGCATATTGACAGAGCACTATGCAGGAGCATTCCCGACATGGCTTGCGCCCGTTCAGGTGGCGGTACTGCCTGTATCGGATCTCTTCGTCGACTACGCGTATGAAGTGAAGGAATCGCTGGAACAGGCGGGCATTCGGGTACAAGTGGATGCGCGCAATGAGCGTCTAGGCTTCAAAATACGCGAAGCGCAGCAGAGCAAAGTTCCTTACATGCTTATTGTAGGAGAGCAGGAGCAGGCGAGCGGAAGCGTGTCCGTCCGCAAGCGGGGCGAGGGCGATCTGGGAACGCAGCCAATTCAACAACTTGCTGAACTGATTGAAAAGGAAATAACAGCCAAGGTGTAGAATACAATCTCATGATTTCGCATTTGAAAGCGAAGGAGATGAGTAGCTATGAATAATACAGGCTTGCGAACCTATACACAATTGGATGCTGACCAGCTTGAAGCACTGCGTAGGTTGGAAGACATTTGCAATGAACACGATCAAATCATTTTGAAGTTGAACTGGGATTCACTACGTGCACGCACGGGTGATGTCGCTAACGACTATGTGTATGTTGTAGATGGTGAGATTGTTGGATTTCTCGGTATCTATCAGTTCTGTGCATCGGAGGTAGAGATAAGCGGGATGGTGCATCCCGACTATCGGCGTCAAGGCATATTCAATCAGCTTGTTAAGGAAGCTCAGCAGGAGTGTGGGAGACGTCGGGTGGAGAAACTCATCTTCATTTGCGCTCGACCTTCCTTATCCGGCAAGGAATATTTGGAGAGCATCGGTTCGAAGTGCAGCTTCTCCGAATATTGGATGACACTTACTGGAGAGCATGTGCAAGATGCTAGTGAACCCCCTGCGAAAATCGAATTACGTCAGGCAGAGACCAGCGATGTGGCTCTTCTCACACAATTGAACATGGATGGCTTCGATATGAATGAGGAAGATGCAAGAGGGTATGTAGAGACGGCGATGCTCTCGCAGCAGGATTATATTTTTATTGCAGACTGCCAGCAGGAGAATGGAGAATGGCTGCCTATCGGGAAGATTCATGTTATGCGGGAAGAAGGCAGTGCATTTCTATTCGGCTTCAGTGTTCAACCTGAGCACAGAGGCAGAGGATACGGACGCTGGATTCTTCGTAGTATTATTGAGCGCATGAAGGAGCAGCAGCCAACTGCCAAGATTGAATTAGAAGTTGCAGTTGAGAATGAGCGGGCACTAGGGTTATACACGTCATGTGGGTTCCACGTGCGCAATATCAATGACTATTACGTATTAGAGCTAGCGTTGGATAGAGCGGAACAAGCTGCCTCCGACAATATTGTGGTCTAATAGCCGCTGGAACCGAAGCGTAATGAAGCATTAGATAAGTTAGAGCGGAGAGATTCGTTAATTAGCATAAGCAGTGCAGCACAAAGTTTGAAGTGCTGTACTGCTTTTTTGTTGTCTAAAGGAAAGGTTTGGATATAAAGGACTCTGCTTACCTCAATTACTTAAGAAACTCGTAAGAATGGAGTAAGAAAAAAGAGAACTCCAGGCTGTACGATGAAAGTAAGTTAAGCAGATCACGATTTTTCATACAGGAAGGATTTGATTGTTCATGATTTCCACCTTGGGCAACAAAATGCTGCAATCACTGTGGATGACGTGGGAGGCTGTATTTGAAATGTTTACGCCTTTGCGAAGTGTATATCAGTCACAGTTTGGGATATGTAAAGTTGTCGTACGGACACATAGGGGCGCCCCTATTCGTTGTGAAGATGGAACTTGTATTTATACAGGCGATTATGTAGGTGAAATTCACCTTGATAACCGGGAGATATTGAAGCTGTCCCGCTCCGTTGGGGCGAATCGGGCTGCAATCGTTACGGCCCGCAGGCTGAGAGAAGCTTTGAGGCAGGTCGGCCCTGCTGTGAATACGGATCCAGAATTGGCTAAGGTGAAGGCACTGACTGGGATAACACTGCTTCATCGCGGCATCACTTATGGATTAGGCTTTGAGCTGCATCCTCTGGAGACAAAGTGGATGCAGCGAGTATCTACCATATATCTGCGTTTGCTGCTCCGCATGCTGAATCCGGAGGGAGCCAAGCGCTTGAAGCAGCAGCGATCGAAGCTCGTGCCGAAGATGCTGTTGATGTCACGTTCAGCACTTGTGAATCGATATGTAAACGGGGAGAAGGGATAAGAACATGGATAACCTTATCGCAGGAATATTAATTGCACTAATCGCTATTTATATGGGGCTTCCCTTTTTATTAACACGAATCTGCGGATGGGGTGTATTTCGCAAGGCGGGACGGAAGCGGGCACATCGTCATGTCGCATTTACGTTCGATGATGGTCCAGACCCGGATTACACGCCAGAGCTGCTTGATTTATTGCGTGAGCGGGGCGTGAAGGCTACCTTTTTTGTTCTGGGCAGCAAGGCGGAGAAGTATCCTGAGCTTGTGAAACGGATGCATGAGGAAGGCCATCAGATTGGCATTCACAATTATACGCATATGCCGAATTGGGTCATGACGCCTCGGAACATCAGGCGCGAGCATGTGGAACGTTCTGCGGACATTATTGAACGCATTACAGGAGAGCGGCCGACCTTCTATCGTCCTCCATGGGGGATACTGAATTTAGGAGATCTGTTCCTGCTGCGCAAATCGTATCGGCTCGTATTATGGTCGATTATTGCGCGGGATTGGAAGCTGGATACGGGGGAACGCAACTTGCGTAAGCTGCTGTCTGAGCGTATTGAGCCAGGTGCAGTTATCGTACTCCATGACAGTGGGGATACGTTCGGCGCTGACAAGGAAGCCCCTGGACAAATGTTGACGGTGCTGCGCGATATATTGCACGAGGCCGAACGTAGAGGGCTAAAATGCGTACGCACGGATGAATTGATCAGGCTGGAGCATGCGTAGTAAATAGGGAAGTTAATGAGAATATAGTATTATTCTTAATACTTCAGCCTGAGAGAGCTCATTGGTCATACGGTATACGTGTCAGGCGTTAAACGCTTTGGTAATGTCTTCGTACCAAGCAGGCCTTTCTATTTGGATTCGGCTTTGTTCAGAGGCATCGAGATTTAATTGGGTGAGGTGTATCCCGTAAAGCTTGCTGTTAAAGTCTGTGTTAAAGTAGTAGCTGCGATTGGTATGATCGCGGTATACACACCACTGCGTCCAATCGTATATGGTGCTGGAGCCCATATTATAGACCGTGCCGCTAGGAACCGTGAGTGTTTGCAAGATTTGTCTAGCTAACCCGATGCTTTGTTTCGTGTTGGCAGGACGAAAAGTCGTTTTCTGTAGGAATGCAGATCGAGCAAAGCGGGATTGGGGAGTCGGATCGCCTGGAATTCCGAGCTGGCCGCTGCCGTAGAGTTCACTTCCACAGCTGGTTTGCGCATTGTTTTCCAGGCTTAAGTGCTGATATAGCTCTTGATTGACAAGATGCCAAGGATATGTAGGCTCATTCGTCAATACGCCCAGTTTGCTCGGGTAAATTTTCATTTCCCCTTCAGTAAACTCCACGATTAAATGATTGCCGGATGCGTCACTGATAATATAATGCAGAAGCGCATAGGCGGACGGATATAGTTCTGAAATATTAATGACGGTCAAATCAGCCAAAGCAGCCTTTACCTCATGGGTATTTTTATAATTCCCCAATAGATACGGAACAAAATTGGAGTTGTAAAGGATGGGGGCACCTGGTCGAGGCATGGGATATTTGCTGCAGGACAACCACAGCCCGGCAACGGAAAGTCCATGCTCGTTCAATCCGTCGGAGTAAAAGATAAAGTCTTCAATTGGATCGCCTGCTCCAACAAACCCGTACTTGTTTTTCCATTTCATTTCATCTCCCGGAAGATTGGCTTCAGGAAAAGACTGTCCACGAGGCACAAAATTGACGATGGAATTGAGCTTCAATGTCCAGTCCATTGTTCTTGCAGAAACGATGCCGCCCTTCTTCGATTTTCGCGGTATCGATATATTTGTACACATGCTAATTCCTCCTTTTCATTTTCTTGAAACGGCGTACTTTTATATCTTATTAGCGGCACACAAAAAGAATCCGCCTTTTCAGGCGGATTCCTCCATGATGTTCGACAATTGAACGACAAAGATGGTATCTATGGTATGACAGAAGGGCAAGCAACGCTTGGGTGACTCGATCCTGCTGCCGAGAGAACAGTTCCGGAAGCAAGTCCTCTCGCGGCATGACATACATTCTCCGCATGGGTAATGGCAGAGATAACAGCGATCCCGTCTGCACCAGCTCGAATTACATGTGGCGCACGCTCTGCCGTAATGCCGCCAATGCCTACGATCGGCAGTGATGTTATCTCTGTTAGCCGTTGAATGATTGCAGTGCCTTGCGGCTCTAGAGCATCCTCTTTGGAAGCAGTCGAATATATCGGCCCAACGCCGAGATAATCGGCTCCTTGTTCCTCAGCCAGCAGAGCCTCAGCTGCCGAGTGAACGGACACGCCGAGTATTTTATTGCCAATGCGATCCCTGACTTGCGCCGCAGGCTCGTCGTTCTGGCCAACATGAACCCCGTCCGCATTCAAGGCAAGCGCCAGCTCTACATCATCGTTCACGAGGAAGGGGATGTCGTGTCTTCTGCACACCGACTGAATGCGCATTGCAAGTTCTTTCTTAGCTGCAGTCTTCAGCGCGTTTGCGCCCTTTTCTCGAAACTGTACTATTGTTACTCCTCCGCGAATGGCCTCCTCGACAACCGCTGCAGGGTCACCCTCGCAATTGCCGCTGCCGAGCACGAGGTACAGCTGCAAATAGGAACGCATGCGGGCTTCTTCAATGCGACTATCTATACTTATCATCTGACCACCTCTTGCATCTGCCGCTGCCGATATGCCCAATGGTTGGTTGGGCCGTTGCCGCCGCCGAGCCCGAGCGACTCCTCAATAGCTGCTTGAATATAATGCCGCGCTGTACGAACTGCGTCGCGGGGAGCAGCACCCTTCGCGAGTTCTGCCGCAATTGCTGCCGAGTAGGTGCAGCCCGTGCCGTGAGTATGCTTCGTTGTGATTCTGCGGTCTTCCAGCAGTGTGAAGCGGGCTCCGTCATAGAACAGGTCAACAGCAAGCTCGGTCGTCATTGCGTGGCCGCCCTTGACGACGACCATTTTGGCGCCGTATTCGGCAATTCTCATCGCGGCATCGCGCCGATCTTGCAGGGATACAATCTTCATACCCGCAAGCGCTTCTGCCTCTGGGATGTTCGGCGTGACAATCAGCGCAAGCGGCAGTAGGCGATTCTTCATGGCCTCTATGGCATCTTGCTGCAGCAGCTCTGCGCCTCCCTTGGCTATCATGACCGGGTCGACGACAACGTTGTTCAAACCGAATGCTTCAATGCGATTCGCTACTGTCTCAATAATGCCTGCGCTGAACAGCATACCTGTTTTTACAGCATCGACCCCAATATCTTCTACGACGACATTCATCTGTTCGGAGACGGCTTCTGGAGCAAGCGGGTAAACGCCATGAACGCCCAACGTGTTCTGTACGGTCACGGCCGTGATCGCTGACATGCCGAATACGTTAAGCTCTTGGAATGTCTTGATGTCGGCTTGAATGCCGGCGCCGCCACCGCTATCAGAACCAGCAATCGTCAATGCTCGTGCGACCGTCATAGCCATACCTTCCTTCTAGCGGTGGCTTGATGGGGGGTGATCGTAGATACTGCTGTATCGAATTGGTCGATCTCAGCCAAGGCATCAAGAAATGCGGTCTGGAAGCTGCCGGGTCCACGATGACCCGCTGTTCGATAGGCATGGGCGGCTGCGCACCCATAATAAGACATCGCTGCGGCTCCCGCCAGCAATAAATCAGACTCTATTGCGGCAAATGCGCCGATGACCGATGTCAGCAGGCACCCGCTTCCCGTTATGCTCGTTAATATCGGATGACCGCCCGCAATAACGTAGCCGGTTGTGCCGTCTGTAATGACATCCTCTTTGCCCGAAATGGCAACGATGGTGCCGAATCGATCGGCTGCCCGCGCAGCAAGATCGAACAACGCTTCAGGGGAGCGGAGGGAGCTTTCAGACTCCACGCAATCCACGCCCTTGATCTCGCCTGCTTCCCCCATAAGCTGGGCAATTTCAGCGGCGTTGCCGCGCACGATCGAGACGCGCAATTCCTTAAGCATCTTCACAGATACCTTCGTCCGATACGGCGTTGCGCCTGCGCCTACTGGATCGAGAATAACGGGAATGCCATGTACATTCGCCGACCGTCCTGCGATTAGCATAGCTTCTATCATGTCAGTATCGAGCGTGCCAAGGTTCAATACGAGCGCATCTGCTGCCTTGGCCATGTCCGCTACCTCTTCCTTGGCTGAAGCCATCACAGGGGAGGCTCCAATGGCTAGCAGACCGTTAGCGGTAAAGTTGGCGACGACGATATTCGTCAAATTGTGGATGAGGGGGCGCCGTTCCTTAATACGTTGAGGGAAGAGAGGCATATCATTCATCCTTGTCTCACCTCTGTCTTCTCCGTCAAGCCTACCGGCCAGTCTTCTACTTGATAAGCCATGTCCCAGAATAGATATTCCAACTGGCAGCTAGTCAGAAAATGCTTCTTCAGCTGCTGCTTGCGTGCTTGCGACAGCGATTCTGCCCATTCATCCAGCATTCGGCGCATTTTGTCCGTAACTCCGCCGCCGAGGTCTCCATAGAAATGAATCCACTCATAGAACGGATGGGCCTCATCTGGATTTACTTCCTTTAGCAAACGTTGTCCGATCTCCGTATATGTCCATGGGCACGGCAGCAAAGCCGCAATAATATCTTCCAGGGTTCCTTCGTGGGCCACGGTAAGCATATGAGACACATAATGGCTCGCAGAAGGGGCGAGCGGGTAGCCTTGCAGTTCTTCGAACGTCACGCCTGCCACATTACAAAAATTATGATGGGGGTGTGTCTCGCTATTCAGTACGAATGAGATTTGCTCGTTGAAAAGAGCCATTGTCTCTCGGTTGTCGCATTTGGAAATCGCAATGCCATAAATCCGAATAAAGGCATTCAAATATTCAAAATCCTGCTTTACGTAGTGAATCAACTGTTCTTTCTTGACAGTACCCTTAGCAATTCCCCGAACGAACGGATGCTCCATAATGGCATCGTATATCGGCTCCGCTTCGTGTCTCAGTTCCTCCGTAAATGTAAGCATGAACAGCACCTCCGCATGATTGGATAGGGGATGAATGCATGCTGAAATCTGGTCAAGGAGCACTTCGCGGCAGCCAAAAAAAGCCGCCCCGAAATGGAGCGGCTTCATCATGTCCATACATAAAGACCATGAACCGGCCGGCTCCACTTCCCTCCGCCGGTATTACCCGGATCAGGTTCAAAGGGTCCAAGAATTCTTGTCTCAGCCGCCTATGCGGCTCCCCTAGTGGATTTCACGTCATATTCATCTTACGAACTACTTTAGCATTGATGGAGATAATTGTAAAACGTTTGTTTTCTGAACCATTCGGTCAAAACGATAATTTGTTAGTGCTTGGAGCGAAGTTTCGTATTGCAATTGACGCTGCGACAACTGATACAATAACCTCATAAGGCGCCTTATGATACGTCAAGTGACAGAGGTTGATGATAGTGATGAGCAACATGATAGGAATCGATAAATTATCGCAGGAAATCGGTGTGACGAGCCGTACCCTGCGCCATTGGGAGTCGCAAGGGCTATTCGCAAGTCAGCGCGACAGTTCTGGCTGGAGGATATATGATGAACAGACCGTGCTTGCAATCCGTATTACAGCCTGGTTAAGAGGGTTCGATATTGGGATTAAAGAGATTAAAGTGGTGCTGGCGGATATGACGTTCCGAACCGCACATCAGGTAATGACTCAGTATGCACACGAGATGATTGAGCACAAAAATGAGTGTATATCGAAGGAAATAACATTGAAGAAATGGTTGGAGCAGTCGTACAAGTACCTCAATGAACCGATTACGGCTCAATTGCTGTTGCAATTAAGTCATGTACCGTCCCTACATTTAAATATGAAGCATGAGGTGACAATGCCGATGAGTAATCAGTGGAGTTATTCTCCAGCATCAATCAAATTCGTAACCCTTCCATCAATGAGAATGGTCAGCCATGTTGTCGTAAGCGCATCTCCAGAAGAAGAAGCGATCGAATCATTAGCGGACTGGCTCGTGCAAGCTGAGCTGCAAGGTACGGCACGGCTATTTGGAAAAAATGAAGAACCACTCCCTGATGTTGAATCGAACGTTTACGGTTATGGTGCATATGCCTCCATTCCAGAGAATATCGACATACCGAGCCATTTTACGGAGGTTAGGTTCTTCGGCGGGGTATATGCCATGATGGAGAGTACAGATGATATTACGGGATCGTGGGAATTATTGATGGAGAAATTGAACAAGCATCCTGACTACGAGCCTGATTCAGAGGCAAGATTCTGCTTGGAGGAGCATATACGAAATGACAGCCCGGAAGGAAGCAGCAACGCTTATTGGCTGCAGTTATTCGAGCCGGTTCGAAAGAAAATAAAATAATAAACATGAAATCCCCGGTGCAGTCGTTGCGCCGGGGATTGTGTATTTGGGGACAGGAGAGAGGGTTGCTCGCTTTAGGTTTTCTTTATTAAGAAATCGAAGTTGCGAGCGGTCGCATGATGCGTTTACGTTGATGGAATGTGGCAATTTCGGCTAGACCGCGCTGCTGAAGCATAAGGGCATTGTCCGCCACGTATTTGCCGACGTCGTCTGGAAAGTGTGAATCCGATGACAGGGTAAAGGGGACGTCATGTCGAAGCAGAACATCGATAAAGGAGGAACTTGGACACATCTCCTTGACCGGGTAGCGATAGAACAGTCCTGCATTTACCTCTGTAGCTGTATTTGTCCGTTGCAATGCCTGTGCGATTCGCTCGTAGTATGGGAGAAGCAGCTCTTCAGATGGGCGATAATGAAATACTTTCAAATTGTCCAAATGGGCGGCAATATCGAACAGACCGCTGTTAATCATTCGTTCGACATCATCGAAAAAGCGTCCGTACAGTTCACGCAGATCAATCTGATCGAAGCGGAACTGAGTCTCGGGATTATCGAAACCCCATCCATCCACATAGTGAATCGACCCGATCACATAGTCCCAATCCGCCATCGCAATGAAAGATTCCAACTCCTTCTCTCCACCTGCAAAATAATCCGCCTCTAATCCGAGACGGAGCTCGACACCCTGTGCGGCCCATCTCGACTTCGCAGCCTGAATGGCAGCTACGAAATCCTCCATCCGCTCGGTGCATACTTGATGCAGCCATGTATGCTGAAGGTGACCAAGCGGGGAGTCTCCGATATCGAGGTGACGTTCGAAGTAGGGGAGCGTCTCTCGAAACCGATAGAGATGATCTACGATTCCGACCTCCCGCAGTCCTTTGCGCAGCGTTTCTTGCAAATAGAGATCGAGCCATGATTCGTCATAAGCTCCTCGCTGCAGTCTTGTATGCATACGCGCATAACTCGCTTCGAGCCATGCACGGGAATGGAGTGGTTCAGTAATTGGATGGAAGTGATCGAATGCTTGATTCGTACGATCAAGCCAGCGGAACGAATAAGGGCCTTCCTCCAAATGCATATGGTAGTCTACATAATACAGCATAATGATCGCATCCCATCCTATGTCATAGTGGCTCATTCGTGATGTATGAAGTGATGTGTTACTTCGAAATATAACTTCGCTATGTTCTTATGGCTCGCAAGCCGTCGTAATCCAACCTACTTGCAATCCGCTGCGCTTCCATTTATCCGGCATTGGTGCATCGCATATGATGGCGGTGACCTTGCTCATGTCACAGATGCGGCACAGCTGTGTCTCCCCGAGCTTGGTACAATCTCCAAGCACATATGCCTGCTCGGATTGCTCAATCATTAAGGTGGAGCAGATCGATTCCTCCATGTCGTAATCACTGATTCCCGCTGGTGTCATTCCTGCGCAGGAGATGAATGCCTTATCGAAGTGGAAGCGTGTAAGCAGTTCACAGGTTAGGGCGCCTGCAATCGATTTCTGCTCTGGATGCGTAACTCCCCCGAGTACAATGACTTTGCCGTCAAATCGTTTGGCTTCCAGCCGTTCCATGAGCAGTTCGGCAGCAGGAATAGAATTCGTCACGATCGTAACGCCGACGACACCGCGTATGGCGCGAACAAGCTCAACAGTCGTCGTGCCTACATCGACCACGATTGTATCTCCATCTTGAATGAGCGCGGCAGCAGCTTCCCCGATTGCTTTCTTTGCCGACTGCTCGCTGCTTCGTTTTTTATCAAAATGAGGTTCAATCTTCACATGCGAATACGCAACTGCGCCTCCGTACACGCGCTTAAGCATCTGCTTCGCTTCCAACTCGTCGAGATCCCTGCGAATGGTTTCGGGCGTAACCGTTAATACGCTGGCGAGGGAAGCAACTTGAATTTTGCCATGTCGATTCAGCTGTTCTAAAATATGCTGTCTACGTTCTTCAGGCAGTAGCATCATGAAGCGGAATCACGTCCTTCGGATGGAGGTATACCGTCGTGGTAGAGCCGACGCTCACCCAATCGGAATTGCGATGAATCTGATCGACGACGACATGCTGACCCTGAACCGTTAGTTCCATACGCGTAATGTTGCCAAGCATGGTCACATTGCGTACCGTTCCTGTTACGGCCATGCCGCCAACGAGCGGCTGCTCGCAGAACGTCTCTGGCCGAATGGCATACAGCTTGCTGTCTGCAAGCGTGTAGTCTGGTACGATTTGCCCTAAGGCTTCGGCGTTCCATACGTTATAGCTGCCAATGAATCTTGCGACGAACTCGCTGCTTGGCTGCGTATAAATCTCCTGCGGTGAGCCATGCTGCGCGATATTGCCTGCATTCATGATGTATATGTGATCACTGACGGACATCGCTTCTTCTTGGTCATGCGTAACTAGTACTGTTGTCATGTTCAATTCACGTTGAATGGAACGCAGCTGCTGCTGCAGGTTTTTACGAATTTGCGCGTCAAGCGCACTAAGCGGTTCGTCCAGCAGCAATACCTTTGGTTTCGTAACAAGCGAGCGGGCAAGTGCGACACGCTGCTGCTGCCCACCAGAGAGCTCACGGGGGAAAGACTTCTCCTTGCCTTGAAGCCCGGTGAGCTCAATCATTTCGCCAACTGCCTGGCGAATCTCATCACGCGGCATCTTCTTCATCGTCAAGCCGAAGGCAATATTGTCGGTTACCGTCATATTGGGGAACAGCGCATAGGACTGGAACACCATGCCGATCTCCCGATCCTTCGGTTCGATCCCTGTCACATCTTTACCATCAATGTGAATCGTTCCGCCGTCGAGCGGAGTCAGTCCAGACAGGATGCGAAGCAATGTGCTTTTGCCGCAGCCGCTTGGGCCGAGGAGTGTCACCAGTTCGCCTTTTTGTATATGAAGATCAATGCTGTTCAGCACCTTTTGTTTATGGAACGTCTTGATTACTTGATTCATCTGTACGTAGCTCATTTAAGAAGCCTCCCTGCTCATTGTTGCTTGGGTAGTCGGAATGCTGCTGCTCACGATGTCTTCTTCAGGCTCTGCGACTGGCTTGGAAGTGCGGCCCGTCAGCTTCACGATCCACGCGCTCAATATGGCCATCAGAATGAAGTAGGTTACGGTAATGGCGCTCGTGATATGGCCGCTCTTGTTCAGCTGTGCATACAGGAAGAGCTGCATGGTCTCGAAGCGTCCTCCGACGAGAATATTAATGAGCACGAACTCTCCGAATAGAATCGAGAAGGAGAGGAGTGCAGATACAAGTATGCCCGGCATAATGTTCGGAACAATCACGCGCAGGAATGCTTTCATGCGGCTGGCCCCCAGTAACTCGGCAGCTTCCATCAATGATCCTGCCTGAACAGCGCGCAAGCTGTTGCGCGTCCCTTGGTACATGAACGGCAGCATGCCGATGACATAGGCACCGAAGACGATGATAATCATGGAGAAGCCTTTGCCAGAGTAGGCGCGAATCAAGCCGACAGCCATAATAACTCCAGGAACGGCATAGGTAAGCATGACGAGCGTTTGAACCCAGTGCTCCAGCTTCGGTGCATACAGAGAAATCGCGAACGTAGCCGGCACGATGACGATCACCGCTGTTACGGTAGCGATGCTGCTGAGCAGCAGGGAACGACCGAACGCCTGTATGAATCGTGTATCCTGAAACAGCTCGCCGAACCATTTCAATGTTAAGCCTTCGGGTAGAATGGTTTGATTCCATGATGTCGCCAAGGAATAGAGCATGGTAGCGATGACCGGAATGAACAAATAGAGCAATACCGCTGCAAAGGCGAGCGTTGGCAGAGAATGAGCCAATCGTTTCATCGCAGATCCCTCCGAACTTTGCGCGTTAGCCATTCATTGACGAGCATGGCTGCAAGCAGCGTCAAGCCGAGCAGTACGCCCAAGGCGCTGCCGAGCTCGGGACGAGCGAAGATGTCTCCTGAGACGAGTGCGCCGATACGTACAGGTACAAGGTTATAGTTGCTTCCTGTCAGGGCATAAGCTGATGCATATGCACCCATGGCATTCGCGAACAAAATACTGAATGTGCCCGCGATTCCCGGCAGAAGTACAGGCAGACCGATACGCTTCCAAAATTGAAACGGTGATGCGCCCAGCAGGGAAGCGGCTTCCTTCCAGTTGTCTTGAATCGCATGGTACATCGGATAGAGCAGCATAATGGCCAGCGGAAGCTGGAAGTACACATAAATAACGGTCAATCCCGACCATGAATACAGATTGAATGATGCCGTCATGTCAATGCCGAATTGGCGGAACAGCAGCGTGAACAGTCCGCTGTTGCCAAGCAGGACAATGAAGGCGAAGGCGAGCGGGATGCCTGCGAAGTTCGATGTCAGGTTCGTAATGACAAGCAGCCGCTCTTGTACGCGCTTCGGAAAACGGGTAAGGGCATACGTTGCAAATACGGCGGCAATGATGCCTATAAGGCTGGACAGCAGGGAGATGAGAATACTGTTCTCAAATGCCTTCCAGTAATAGGGGTTCGTAAAAATTTCTTTGTATTGATTGAATGTAAATGCCCCGCCGCTATCCTCTTGAAAGCTTCCCGAAATCATCGTGAAGAGCGGGACGAACATGAATAGCGCCACAAAGATAAGCAGCGGGATAATCGTGATGTACAGCATGCTGTTGATCCGTTTCATGTGCGTACTCCTTTCCAAAATCAGTACTTGTTGAGTTACTCCGTGAACGAACTTCTATCGAGGCAACTCATGATGAGCGACCGCGTCTAAGGGTATGTTTTTTTCCATTCTAGAAAGCCTTCGTGTCTCACTGCACGTTAACTTTCTAGAATAATCAAAAGTTCGCTTTTCAGCACCGAGAAGGTTGCGTGAACTCGAAGAACGAGCAGCGGAGTGTAGGCGAGACTACATGAGCAGCGGAGTTCGAGAGTGAGCGCAAGATTCGATGTCGAGATGCTTCCTGATTTACTTCGTGATCAAAAGCGAATTGGTGAAGAAAAGGCGCCTCCTTACGGAGACGCCGGACTTGACTCCAACATAGATAGCGGCTGCATCGCTTCCGATGGGGCAATGCCGAGCAAGCGGCAGGCAAGCGGCGCCAACTGCAATTGAGGTACTTCCTGTTCATAGATGCCAGGGGTTACCTGATTGCTAATGACGAACAGTGGAACATGGCGTTCGGCGTCTGTCGTTCCGCCGTGATTGCCATCATTGTTCATGCCATGGTCAGCCGTAACAATAATCTGATAGCCTGCCTCCATCCAAGCTGGCAGCACGCTTGCAAGAATAATGTCCGCCGCCAGTGCCCGGTTGCGGTATTGCGCCGAATCTCCACTGAACTTATGTCCGTCATCATCGATGTTCATCGAATGGACGTACAAGAAGTCTGGAGCATATTGCGTGAGCAAGAAGTTCGCATCAGCGAACAGGTGCGAGTCAGGATAGTGATCTTCGAAGTAGAAGATGCCATGCTGAATCGGCTTGTCTGTATCGAGCTGAATGCGATCAACAGCTGGGTGGAATGGAGCCGAGTTATACAGCTCGCTTACCCAATAGTAAGAGGCAGTCGCGTTCGTAAGTCCTTGTTCCCGAGTTAAGTGGAACAGACTGCGCTCATGCGATAACCGCACAGTCTGGTTCGTTGCAATCCCGTGGTTCCATACCGGAGTTCCGGTCATCAGCACCTCATAGAGCGGGCGAGACAGGCTTGGCAGCTCGGAGCGCACTTTGTAGCGCGCCGCCTTGCTGTATTCCACCAAGTGATGCATATATCCCATTTGCGTGACGGCGGTGTCATAGCGCAGGCCGTCCAACATGATGAAGATGAGCTTATTATGATTGTGCGAGCGGTTCGTGATGTTATTTGACATGAATAAGTACCTGCTCCTGCCACAGCTGTGGAAGCTGCTTCGTTGTTTCTTCCCATGCCTTCAAATCTTTCACGGGCTGTGCATTTTTGTACATTTCATCCGGGAGAAGCATTGCCTTTGCATCGACAGCCAGCTTCGCGTTGGAGCGGATTGGACGAGCATAGCCACGAGCCAAGTTGGATTGTCCTTCATCGGACAAAATGTATTCACGTGCCAGCATCGCTGCATGCGGATGCTTCGAGTACTTGTTAATAACCGTTGCATAGCCGCTTGTTGCAGAAGCTTCCTGCGGGATGACAACTTCGAAGCGGTTCTTGTCGATTTTGTCACGGTAGCCTAGTGCGTTGAAGTCCCACAGGAATCCAACTTCGACTTCGCCTTTTTCCAAGTTCGCAAGACCTGCATCATTGGAAGCGAGACGGCCTTGTTTCGCCAGCTCTGCGAAGAAGTCGATGCCCGGTTGAATGTTCTTCTCGTCACCGCCGAATGCGTAAGCAGCCGCAAGAACAGCGAATTGTGCCTGGTTTGCCTTCATCACGTCGCCAACAGCGACTTTGAATGTTCCATTTTTAATGTCTGCCCAAGATTTCGGCGGGTTTGCCACTTTGTTCTTATCAGAAATGATGGACAATGTACCTGTGTAGCCGAGCAGCCAGTGTCCTTCATCATCTTTAGCCCAGTCCGGAATGTCGTTCCAGTAAGATGTTTTGTATGGCAGCGTTAGACCTTTTTGCTTCGCAAGCGGTCCGAATGCGATACCGACGTCGCCGATATCAGCGGTTGCGTCGTCTTTCTCCGACTCGAACTTCGCCAGTTCTTCAGCACTGGACATATCCGTATCCGTATGTTTCAAGCTATATTTCGTTCCTAAATCGTTCCACGTTTGCACCCAGTTCGCCCAAGTGTCAGGCATGCCGACCGAGTTGACTTGCCCTTCTTGTTTGGCCTTTTCCACAATTTGATCCAAGGTCAGCTTGGAAGCGTCGACTGCTTCGTTCGCAGCTTGTCCAGATGAGCAGCCTGCAAGTAAGAATGCGGAAGCAAGTACGGTTGCTGTCCATTTCATGAAACGATGAGTTCGCATGAGTTCATGACTCCTTTTTCATTTAGTTTTCATTTTGTTTTTCTTCTGTTTACGCCTCTAATCATAAACAAACAAAGTTAAACCAACATCAAACTGGTGATAAGGTATTGTAAAGGCGGAACCGGAACAGGTTCTCGTCGTCAGAATGGCATTGGTGGAAGAAGTATGGCATGGATATGAAAAATATGGATCATTGTATGGATGGACACGTAACAAAGAGTATTGGTGTTTCTAAGAATGGGGGAGAAGGATTTTGTCTAGGCAAACGATTGCGATCGTAGGAGGAACAGGTACAGTAGGGAAGCATGTGGCTGCGACAGCAATTGAGCAAGGGTATTCGGTTCGCATTCTGGCTCGTCGTCCAGAGCGAGTCCAATTGAAGTCACCGCACGCCATTATAATAGAAGGAAACGTATCGGACGAAACTGCAATTCGTTCTCTCCTGGCAGGCAGTAATGCTGTAGTTAATGCATTTGGTCAGCCAATGCGGGACAAGCCAATCTATAGTGAAGTGACGCTGCGCTTGTTGAAAACCATGAAGGAAGCAGGTATTCGAAGGTACATTGGGGTTGCAGGAGGATCGCTTGATATTGAAGGGGATCGCAAGTCCTGGATGAACCGAATGGGCGCACGCTTATTTCGCTTACTTTATGGGGACTTTATTCGGGACAGGCAGCGGGAGCTCGGCGTGCTTCGGGATAGCGATCTGGATTGGACGCTTGTGCGATTGCCGTTCGTGCATGAACGCGATGTCATGAAGTCAGTAAAGGTTGATCAATATGATATGCCGGGTACGAAAATATCAAATACCCATATTGCACGGTTTCTCGTAGATCAAGTACAAGACGCTGCTTTTCTACGAAAAACACCGTTTATTTCACAATAATATTCCTACTAATGGAATGGGATTTTACCAACATTTGCGGTATAATCTTGAATGAAGAAGACGATCTACGTTATACTCTTCTCACTACAAATCTCGTGTAAAAAGGGAGTTAGCGAAATGGAAAAGGTACTTATTTTCGGACATAAAAATCCAGACACCGATACGATTTGCTCCGCAATCGCATATGCAGACTTGAAAACACAATTGGGCTTCAACGTTGAACCGGTTCGTCTTGGCAGCGTGAACGGAGAAACACAATTTGCTTTGGATACCTTCCAAGCAGAAGCGCCTCGTCTGGTAGAGACGGTAGCGAATGAAGTAAAAGGGGTTATTCTTGTTGACCATAACGAGCGTCAGCAAAGTGCAAACGATATCGAACAAGTGGAAGTGCTTGAAGTTATCGACCACCACCGCATTGCGAACTTTGAGACAAGCGGTCCATTGTATTACCGTGCTGAGCCTGTAGGCTGCACAGCGACGATCTTGAACAAAATGTACAAAGAAAACGGCAAAACGATCAGCAGAAACATCGCTGGCTTGATGCTGTCCGCAATCATCTCCGATTCCTTGCTGTTCAAATCCCCAACTTGCACAGAGCAAGACGTAGCAGCTGCTCGCGAGTTGGCTGAGATCGCTGGTGTAGACGTTGAGAAGTACGGATTGGACATGCTCAAAGCTGGTGCTGACTTGAGCCAGAAAACAATTGCTGAGCTGATCTCTCTTGATGCGAAAGAATTCTCCATGGGCAGCTCCAAGGTTGAAATCGCACAAGTGAACGCAGTAGACGTGAACGATGTGTTGTCCCGCCAAGCTGAAGTGGAAGCGGCTTTGAACGACATTATCGCAACGAAAGGTCTTGACCTCTTCGTATTCGTGGTAACAGATATCTTGAACAGTGACTCTGTAGCGTTGGCACTTGGTTCCAAGACAGACGCAGTTGAGAAAGCGTACAATGTTACGTTGGAAAACAATACAGCATTGCTGAAAGGCGTTGTTTCCCGTAAGAAGCAAATCGTGCCTGTACTGACAGATACGCTTAGCAAGTAATTGATGTCATTCTATATGAAGCAGATGATTTCATCTGTTATACAACGGCTGTTTCCCTGATGGGAAACGGTCGTTTTTTATTGGAGGAGGTTAGAGAGCAGAGGGAAGGGAACAGGATAGAGGGATCCATTTCCATTTGTAGAATACGTAAGGGATATGTTCTCTATGAAGATGAGTCAGATTTACCTCGTCTTGATGCAAAGGAGGAAATTGAATTGGATTGTTCCATCCCAGATACGATTATGCAGCGAAAAGGTGCAACGAAAGAAGCGAATATTCCGGTTGAAGTCCAGCAGCTATTACATTCAGGAAGGTTAGAAAGCGTGAATTTAACAGAGTGGCTTGCTGTAGATCATATGACTTTGCTGGAGCATGTATTGCCGGAAGTTGGCTTAGAGAAGAAGCTTCCCGATCTGCTTCTAGAAATAAAGGAAACGGATAGTATACGCGGCATGAAGGCGATACGGCTTATCGGGCAGCGATTATATGAATCTTGCAGCACCGATGATGCGCCCGTCACAGATTCCAAGCCGTTTATGGCGATCGCCGAACATCGCTCGGATTCCGTTCGATGCTGGGGGGCTTACATGGCAGGCGGTGATGACTCCATGTCTATCGACGAAGCATTGTCACGTATTCACCGATTTGCGGCTGACTCCCATTTCGGCGTTAGGGAGATTGCATGGATGGCTGTGCGCGCTCATATCGAGTCGAATTTGTCGGGAGCCATATCCATCTTATCCACTTGGACATCTGATACGGATGCCAATGTACGGAGATTCGCTACGGAAGCGACGCGTCCACGAGGCGTGTGGACGAAGCATATTGAGGCATTGAAGCAGAGTCCTTGGCAGGCGCTTCCGCTGCTAGAGCCTCTCAGATCTGATCCGACGAAGTATGTGCAGGATTCGGTTGGCAACTGGCTGAATGATGCGAGCAAGACGAATCCGGACTGGGTAAGGGAGCTGTGCGAGCGCTGGACGAATGAGTCTGACTCAAAGGCAACAGCGCGAATTGTAAGCAAGGCTCAGCGAACCTTGCAGAAGCAGGTATAGCAGACCGGAACAGCAGCAGCTTGGTCGACTTTACCGATGTCATATCGTATCCGCTGGCAGCTTCTCCAGCGGATATTTTATTTTGATCCGCTTCCCCATTCTTTCGCGACTATTTCGAATCTCTAGGTACTCGCTCGATTCGGATTTCCGTTTTCGATTCAGTTTACCCCTTATCAATCTATCTCCGAAGCTTCCTCTGAATTTTTCTTTGTTCGGTCTGTACAGTTTTTCTTGTATCCCTCCCTCTTTTTGCGTTGCTCTTTGTTTTATTTAGAGCTTTTCGTCTTCCATCGTTCTAGCATCAAGAACTCTCTCTTTATGCTTTTCCCCTCAGTCGGCGTTTTTAATATGAGCCTATCAGTTATAAATAAACTAATTCCATGAGTCCAGAAGGACTCAATGACCGTAATGTTGCTTTGTCGTACCGCTTATAGGCAAGGGGTTGAACCTCTACTCGCGTCACCTTTTATGCTAGTACTTGAGAAATTCAAGTAGAAAGGTGACAATCGATGAACAAACCAACACGCAAAGAAATTGCAATCGTCCAATTCATGCTGGCCATCTCATTAATTCTTGGCGTCCTGCCACCTCTTGTAATGTTCCTCGTGACAAGAAGGACAGAATCGTATTATCGTGATGCTAGCCGCACAGCATTGAATTTTCATCTAACCATTTTGCCGTTCTTTATTGTGAGCTATGCACTGCCGCCATGGTTCAAGTACATAGTCTTACTTGTTGAAACGGTGATCATTTTATATGCGATGATAAGGATTGCTAGAAAAAAATCATATCGTTATCCTGCCATTCCATACATCAAACCTTAGTCAGAAACGAGGCCTACTCATGACAACCGACATGCTGACAATTGGGCAGCTGGCTGCTCGTACCGGAGTTTCCGATCGAACGCTTAGATATTATGACAAGCTTGGGCTGTTAACACCGAGTGATTACAAAGAAGGTGGACATAGACTGTACAATGCAGATGATCTCAGCCGCTTGCAGCAAATTCAGGCGCTGAAGTTCATCGGTTTTTCCCTTAAAGACATTGCCGATTTATTGGACATGCAGCAGGCAGAACAAGCGCATATTCGCAGCGTGATTGCGTTCAAGAAAAAGGAGCTTATAGCGGAGCAGGAGCGGATTCAGCTCATGATAGATCAATTGGATCATATGGGGACGATCATTTCGAATCATCCTATCATTGATTTGCGGTTGTTCTGCTTCATCGTGCATTCGATTCTATGGGAAGAAGAGCACATAGAGTCGCACAACCTAGAGGGCAATCCGATCTATAATTTTCGCAATGAAGAACGGGCAGAACTGGATCGAAAGTATTTTGCATTGCTCACGGAATTGAAACAGCTGGTTGCAAGCCAGGTAAGTCCAGATTCGGGGGAAGCACAGCGTTTCATGAAGCGATTTATGGAGCTGTACGAGTATACCGTTGCGAAAATAAGCCCTGCATCAGTGGCGCAGGAAGTTGCACCAACGGATCAACCAAACATACTCATTCCATTTACAGAGGAAGAACAGGAATTTCTAATAGAGGCGTTCCAAGTGATGTCTGGTAACCAAGAGAGGTAATAGATACATTAGGCTTGGCGGCGAACTGGCTGTCCGTCATGATAGTTGTCACAGGCACATCTGCTGTACGGTCGAAAGTATCGGCCAATAAAAATGCAGATCCTTTTCGCAACAAACGCTTTCAGAGGGCTCAAGTATATTTCCATTCTTATGGGGCCCCAGGATTGTCGCTCATCGGGCCCATCATTGGAGCCAATCATATAGGCGCATTCGTATGTGTGCTTGCTAATGCAGACAAGAGGCGGATTATGCTCTGGCAGCATCTTAATGTACATACTCTTTCGGAAATGGGGCTGCTCCCAATGAGATTCTATCTCTGGAGCAGCCTCTTGTTGTGCGGGTGGATGAGCGATATGAACCCTATAACGGTTCGGCGCTATAGCAGCAGCTTGGCTGCAATCGGATAATGATCCGATGCAAGTGAAGAATGAATAACCGTTCTATCTTCGATATTTCCCGATTGATGATTGACGAATATGTAATCGAGCGTCTCGACAGCATTGCCTGCAGGGAAGGTGAAGGCATCATGCTCATCTGCGAAAGCGCTGCAGAATGCTGGAGACATGCTAGCAACTTCAACAGAGTCTGGATGTGCATTGAAATCTCCCGTAATGATGCACGGTTCCATTGTATGGCTCGCGACGATGTTGATCATCTCCTTCACTTGTTCGACCCGTTCCGATTGTGCTAATCCCAAATGTGTCGTGTAGAAATGTAGATTTATTCCGTCTACATCAAGAACAGCTGCAAGCAGACCGCGCTGTTCACTCTCATCGCTGCTGAGCGGGTAATGCTGATGTGAAAGGATCTTGTACTTGCTCAATATGGCTATTCCATATTCCCTTTTCTGCATTCGCCCAGGCTCAGGCTCGTGAATCACGTTGGCTCCATAACACCAATGCATTCCTAATTGTTCAGCGAGCACCGCGATGGTATCCTCGTAATTACTTCGAGCTGAATAATAACGGTCGACCTCTTGCAAACCGATGATGTCTGCTCCAGACGCACGAATCACTTCCGCGATGCGGTTCGCATCATACTTGTGATCCATTCCTTCACCATGTCGTATGTTGTACGACATGACCGACAACGCAATCTGCGATGTGGGCATGATCTCACCCCTTAAATACGCCAATCATGACGACTCTTTGACAAATTACTTTTGCAAAAACGAATATAACAGCACAGGTAGGCGACAGCAATCGTTATCGCTATATTAATAACAGCTTCTATAATCATATAAGAAATTCCCTTGGCAGTGTTATGATTTGTCCCTTATTGGTCATAGCTTTTTCGTGGGACAATCTTCTGTGATTAACTGGGCTTATATAGCCTGGTGTTCCATAAATTTATGTAAGCTGGCAATAAATAATTGACAATATATTTTGAATTGATATACTAAGTATAGTGTTGCAATTGATAATCATTATCGATTCTGTTTTTATATTGTCGCTGTGCTCCATAGTGAAATAGAGATAATCATAATTTAGTCACGCATAAAAACATACATAGATAATAATTTCATCAATTCAATAATCCGTTTGACTATTAAGATTATATAAGGGGAGAGTATGGAAAATGGGAAAATTTAAAGTAACTGTTTTTTTAGCAATTTTTGTTGTAATGTTGGCAGCTTGCTCAACTTCAAGTAATGGAAATGGAAAAACGGAAACAACTGGGCAAGAAAACCAAGCTGCTAAAGCTTCAACGGTTGAAATTACTGATGCTCATGGAAAAGTTACTGTTCCTGTAAACCCTAAAAATGTAATTGCTCTGGATAGCAGAACTTTTGAAACTTTGGCTGATTGGAACATTAAATTAGCAGCTGCTCCAAAGGATGTAATGCCTAAGGAATCACCGTATGTAAAAGATGAAGCAGTTCAAAACATTGGGAATCACCGTGAACCAAATCTTGAAATTATCGCAGCTGCAAACCCTGAACTTGTCATTGTCGGTCAAAGATTTGCTAACCATTATGAATCGATTAAAAAATTAGTGCCGAATGCAGTCGTTATTGATCTGAATTTTGATGTTTCTGAGAAAGCTGATAAGCCTGGGGAAAACTTAGTAAAAGGACTTAAGGATTCCACAATTATTTTAGGACAAATTTTTGATAAAAATGAAGAAGCTAAACAATTGGTAGCTGATTTTGATAAATCTATCGAAGACGCTAAGTCTGCCTATAACGGAACGGCTACAGTTATGGGTGTTGAAGTTTCTGGTGGGAATATTGGCTTCTCAGCTCCACGTTTTGGACGTGTTTGGGGACCTATGTTTGAAATGTTTGGATGGAAACCAGCTTTAGAAATTGCAAATGCTACATCAGGTCATAAAGGTGATGAGATTTCTGTTGAAGCTATTGCAAAAAGTAATCCGGATTGGATTTTCGTACTAGATCGTGATGCTGCAATATCTTCTGAAAGTGAAGCTGTTCCCGCAAAAGATGTGATTAATAATTCACCTGCTCTTCAAAAAGTAACTGCTGTTTCTAAAGGACAGATTATATTCGCACCAAATGACACTTATACAAATGAATCAATCCAAACTTTCATTGAGATCTTTAAAAACATGGCAAGTACTTTAGCTAAGTAGTCTAAAGGAGCATAACATCGTGCTGAAAAAGACAATACAAAAAATTTCTGGGGTTGAGAATAATTCTCAACCCCGGCTTTATAACCATAACAAGTTATGGACAAAACCCTTTATATTTGCGATTATCGTTGTTATTATTTTAGGAATTATATCTCTATTTACCGGAGTTTATGATATACGCGGACAAGAGGATGGAATGGAGATGTTTTTCATTACTCGTGTTCCAAGAACAGCTGCATTAATGCTTACTGGGGCTGCCATGGCCATGGCAGGACTTGTTATGCAACTTATTACACAGAATCGTTTAGTTGAGCCTACCACAACAGGAACTATTGAATGGGCGGGTTTAGGACTTCTTGTTGTTTATTTATTATTTCCTGCACCAACGTTAGTTCTAAGAATGACTGGTGCAATTGTTTTTTCTTTTATAGGAACTATGATTTTCTTTTTATTTTTAAGAAGAGTGAAACTTCGTTCGTCTTTAATTGTCCCAATTATTGGGTTGATGCTTGGAGCTGTCATTTCTGCAGTTTCCACTTTTATTGGACTCCTTTTTCAAAGTACGCAAAGTATTGAATCTTGGTTTGTAGGTTCTTTTGCGGCAGTCCAAATTGGAAGATATGAATATTTATGGATCATTGTTGTCGTTACGTTTCTTATTTTTATGTATGCGAATAGACTGACTTTAGCTGGACTAGGGGAAGATGTTGCAACAAGTCTTGGAGTCAATTACAATAGAGTCGTTCTTTTGGGTACGGGTCTTATTTCTTTAGCAGTTGGAATTGTTGCAGCTGTTATCGGAAACTTACCTTTTTTAGGATTAATTGTCCCCAATATTGTTTCCATGTTTAGGGGAGACGATCTTAGAAGTAATTTGCCTTGGGTATGTGTGATAGGAATGGGTACAATAACGGTTTGTGACATCATTTCTCGAACAATTATCATGCCTTTTGAAGTACCTGTATCTTTAATACTCGGAATAATGGGTGCAGTCGTATTTATTGCTATTTTGTTGAGACAAAGAAAACCAAGGAGGCTAAGATGAACGCATTGGAATATAGAAATAACGACAATGTCGTTATCGATTCTAGCCTTCATAACAAAAATAGATCAGCTAGAGCTTTTCGTTCTAAGCAAGAAGAAAAACGTTATTGGATATTGCTCATAACATTACTTGTTTTGGGCCTCCTTTCTTCATATGGACTTTTAGTTTATAACAATCCAGTTCCGATAGATTCGCCTTCTTTTATTCCAGTTGCTAAAAGAAGGATGGTAGCTCTTGTTGCCATGATTATTGCTGCCATTTGTCAGAGTTTATCCACTGTTGCTTTTCAATCGATTACGAATAATAGAATTATTACCCCTTCACTTTTAGGCTTTGAATCACTATACTCAACCATTCATACGAGCACCATATTTTTCTTTGGTGTTGGTGCATTGGTGAATTTTACTGGTATTGTACCTTTTATCATTCAAGTTATTGTTATGGTCATGATGAGTTTGATCCTTTATGGGTGGTTGCTGTCTGGAAAGTACGGAAACTTGCAGCTTATGCTTTTGGTTGGAATTATTATCGGCACTGGGCTAAGATCTGTGTCTTCTTTTATGAGAAGACTTCTTTCGCCTTCTGAGTTTGATATTTTACAGGCTAGATTGTTTGGTTCTGTTAATCATGCAGACGCTGCCTATTTTCCTATTGTAATTCCTATAGTAATCATTGTAGCATTGTTAATTCTTGCTCATTCTAAGAATCTAAATGTATTGTCACTTGGAAAGGATGTCTCTACTTCTTTTGGAGTAAAGCATCAATCGAGTATCATTTATACGCTTATATTAGTTTCTATTTTGATGTCAATTTCAACGGCTTTGATTGGACCACTTACTTTCTATGGATTTTTAGTTGCAACTTTGACTTATCAAGCAGCGCCAACCTATGATCATAGATATGTTTTTCCAATGTCTCTTGCTATAGGGTTTTTGATAATAACCGGTGCATACTTCTTAATGTATCATGTATTCAATGCCCAAGGCGTCGTTTCCGTTATTATTGAATTATTTGGTGGAATCATATTCTTAATTGCAGTTTTAAGGAAGAGGGCTCTATGATAAAGATTGATAATGTTAGAAAATTGTATTCGGACAAGGTGAAAATAGGGCCTTTGAATATTGAAATACCAAAAGCGGGTCTCACTTCATTAATTGGACCAAATGGTGCTGGAAAGTCTACGACACTTTTGATGATTGGAAGACTTTTGGATTTGGATGAAGGCCAAATTAAGGTAGCAAATATGGATGTTACTGAATCTAAATCAAAAGACTTAGCAAAGATTTTAACGATTTTGCGTCAAGAAAATCATTTTGTAACGAGGCTTACGATTAGACAACTAGTTGGATTTGGACGTTTTCCTTATTCCAAGGGAAGATTAACGAAAGAGGATGAGGCTATTATTTCTAAATATATCGATTTTTTAGGATTGACTGATCTAGAAAATAGATATTTAGATGAGCTTTCTGGTGGTCAAAGGCAAAGGGCATATGTAGCAATGGTTCTGTGCCAAGAGACTGAATATGTACTTTTGGACGAGCCGCTGAACAATCTTGATGTTGCTCGTTCTGTTCAAATGATGGAGCATTTGAGGCTTGCTGCTAATGAATTTGGAAGAACAATTCTGACTGTTATGCATGATATTAATTTTGCAGCCAAATATTCTGATCGAATTTGTGCAATGAAGGATGGACAAATTGCCGCTTTTGGAACAGTAGAAGAGGTTATGGATCCAGAGGTTTTGACAGATATTTTTGAAACGAAAATAGAAATTATTGATGGTCCCTATGGGCCAATTGCGGTTTATTAGTTAGACGGGATTGTCAAGCAATGTGCGACAGCTCATTCATGAAAGCTTCGTTAGCAGGTATCCAACCTAGACATTTACAAGGGCGATTGCCGTTCTCATTGAAGCCTTGGTCTTCTAATTTACTACGTTCAATTATGCTAAGATGGGTGTAGCTCATGTTTGTTCTTCTGTATGAATGGGTGTATGATAACTCCCATTTTACACGAAACTGACATGAGCCTCTTTAGTTGTTGCACTCAAAACGAAATACGACCTGTTGGAGCCGTAACAAAAGTTAAGCCACACTTAAGGGATGATTCCTGTATGTTCAGGGGTCATCCTTTTTAACGTCCTTGGTTCTTGAGCAAGTCGCTAGTCCCTTGATTCCGTCCTTCTGTAGGCTTTCTTCCAACGATCCGCGCACTGATCCACTCGCTTTATGGGTACCAGTTTATATTGATGCAGGTGAGCCGGTACCTCTTTGCGCCGATTGTGGGAATTTGGCAAGATTTTAATTGATGATGATAGGAAGAGCGATTTATAATGATAAATGGGTAAATGTGGGTTTGTGATGAATTGGAGGGGAGATTTACATGCATTTGGAGCAAATTGATATGTTCGATTTAGCTTTTAACAATGCATCGATCGGGATGGCGATCGTCTCGCTGGAAGGACGATTTATGAAAGCAAATCAAGCCTTATGCGATATGATCGGCTATACAGAAAGTGAATTGCTCTCTCTGGACTATCAGCATATTACCCATCCAGACGATCTGGAAGAGAGTATTCTACATATTCAGCAGCTGCTGGACAGACAGATTTCGTCTTTTCATATTGAGAAACGTTACATAGGCAAGTTAGGAGAAGTGATATGGATGCTGCTTACCGTATCGCTTGTCCTGGATAAGAGCGGCAAGCCGCTTTTCTTTTTTTCTCAATTTCAAAATATTACGGTATGCAAACAGACAGAACGAGTGCATCTGCAGACGGAAGCGATCCTGAGGGAGAAGGAGGATTCCTTCCAATCGTTATTGGAAATGCTGCCCCTCGCTGTCATCGTGACGCATAATGGAATTATACATTATATGAACCGTGCCTCGATTAATTTAATTTGTGCGGATGAAGCAGCCGGCATTCTTGGCAAGCCAGTGCTTGATATTGTTGAGCCTACGAATCACAACCTTGTGTATGAGCGAAGACGCAAGTATCGGGAGGGTATTAAGCTCGGGCCAGTAAAATATGATATCCGATGTGCAAACGGAGAGATGAAGCGGGTTGAAGGTTTCTCGCTGCCCACGACATTTCATGGGGAGAAGGCGACTATAGGGGTCTATCAAGATATAACCGATCGGAGCAAGGAAGAGGAGCGAATGCTGCAGTCCGAGAAGTTGTCCATCGTGGGGCAGCTTGCTGCCGGCATTGCGCATGAAATTCGGAATCCACTGACGTCGATTAACGGCTTCCTGAAGCTGATGCGTACGATGAAGACAGATAAGGAGCAGTATTTCGATATCGTGGAATCCGAGCTGAAGAGCATCGAAGTAATTGCCAATGAGCTGCTCATTCTCGCGAAGCCAAATGTGGTGAATAGTCGAAGGACAGATCTGATCCATCTCATGGAACAAATCATCGCCTTTATGAGTGTGCAATCCACTTTGAAGAACAGCAATATTGTAACCGATTTATCGGAAGAGGCGCTTTGGGTGGATTGTGAACCGAATCAGATTAAGCAGGTGTTCATTAATTTGATCAAAAACGCAATCGAAGCGATGTCAGGGGGAGGCAGCATTTATGTACGAGCCAAGCTGGAGGGCGACTATGCGGCTATATCCATACAGGATGAAGGCTGTGGGATTCCAGCAGATAAAGTGAGCAGACTGGGTCAGCCTTTCTATACGACGAAGGATACGGGGACAGGGCTAGGACTGATGGTGAGCTACAATATTATTGATAAGCATGGCGGCTCCATTGAGGTGGATAGTGTGATTGGTGTAGGAACCACATTCATCATTCGATTACCGCTTGTTCAAGTCAAGGATGGGGAAGACGCCGTGTAACAGCTCAGCTTATCTGACTATTTCGTTCCATTCGTATATCGTGGTGAACCCCTTCCATGAAGAATTTTGGATTGATTCCAGCGAGTTGGTTGTTGAAAATAATGGGATAAGATGAATGGGGAGGGGAACAGTTCAATGGGCTATAAGCAAGCATTGGAACGTTACATCGAAGCGACAAATACGCATCAATTCACAAATGTGCAAGCATGTTTGGATGATGGTGCAGTGTACTGGTTCTCGGATCGTACCTGCTCAACGATGGCTGAGATTAGGGCGTATTTCGAACATGCGTGGGACGTGATTCAGGATGAAGTCTATTGTGCGGCAGATGTGGAGTGGATCGCCGTGGACGGACAGACGGCTGTCTGTTTGTACACGTATCAGTGGAGCGGCCTTTATCAAGGGAAGCAGGCAGCAGGGAGCGGAAGAGCGACCAATGTGTTCAAGCAAACCAGTGGCGAATGGAAGCTTGTGCATGAACATTTGAGTGCACTGAAATAAGAATGTCTTTTACGTAAAAAAGGTGTCATCCGCTGATGGTATTCAGCAGGATGACACCTCTGTTATTGTTATGCGTCCAAGTTCGCCAATTCATAAATGGCGCGGGCATAAATCGCAGTTGCTTTCAACAAATCCTCGATTTCGATGTATTCGTCTACGCGGTGAGCCATCTCTTCTCTTCCTGGGAATAAGGCGCCGAATGCGACTCCATATTCCATGAATGCAGCGTATGTACCGCCGCCTGTTGTCAGCAAGGTAGGCTCAAGCTGTGTTTCCTCCGCATAAATCTTCTGCAGCACCTTGATCATTGGATGCTCAGCATCAACATGATGCGGCTCCTTCAAGTCAGGCTCCTCTACGAGGAAGCCGAATGCATCCATCTTCGCTGCCAATGTATCCAGAATCGTCGGTAGATCCTGTGTGACGGGGAAGCGAATGTTCAGATGGAAGAATGGCTGCTTGTCCGCTCCGAATTCGAAAATACCTGCATTGACAGTTAATGGCCCTGTAATGTCATCCTCATATGCAATGCCCAACTTGCTGCCCAAGTGATCGTCCGTCAAATAAGCATCGACGCAGCGAATGTAGCGGTCAGCATCGGCTTGGAAGGAGTACGAACGCAAAAATCCGAACAGCTTCAGTGCAGCATTGATGCCTTGATGAGGCTCCATGCCATGGGCGGATTTCCCTTTGAGGCTGAGCGTCATTTGATTGCCATTCACTTCGGAAGAACCTTTCAATTGCTGCTCTGTGTAATAGCTCTCGAACTTGGCTGCCAATTCTGCAAGAGCAGCAGACTCGCCAGAGATCGTTGCTGTTGCAGATTCCGGCACCATGTTCTCAACACCGCCGCCATGGAAGGATACGAGCTCTAGCTGCCCCTCTTGACGACCGGAAGCAGAATCGTCTGGCTTCAGCAGGAAGCGGGTATTGATTTGCCCCTTCTCCGCATGTGTAATGGGGAAGTCGGCATCTGGAGCGAAGCCGTATAGTGGCATTTTCTCACGCTTCGTATAGGTCTTCATGCATTCCATCCCGCTCTCTTCATCTGCACCGAAGATAACGCGCACATTGTGCTTCAATGGCAAGCCGAGTTCTTTCACAATCTTCAAGCCGTAATAAGCTGCAAGTGTAGGCCCTTTATCATCAATGGCGCCACGCGCGAACAGCTTGCCCTCACGAATGTCAGGGGAGAATGGCGGGGTTGTCCAATGTCCGGTTGCAGGGACGACGTCAACATGGCATAGTGCTGCGACATATTCGCCACTCGTCGATTCGCCATATTCGGCGTAGCCTACATATCCGTCCAGGTTCGTCACACGGTACCCGTCGCGACGGGACAGGTCCAGCACATAATCAAGCGCGCGAGCTACATTTTGCCCCATAGGCTTGCCAGGTTCGCTCGTGCTGGCATCCTTCACACTTTCGATGCTGAGCAATCCCTTCAGATCCTGCAGCAGATCGTCCTTGCGCTTCAATACTTCTTCCATCCAGTTCATCAAGCCGCACTCCTTTTGTATTGAAAATTGAACATGTGTTAATAGTGGTCGTGTATATGCGACGCTCATCCATGAACATATGATTGCCGCCTTGGCATAATTATAACAGGTGAAGTCCAGTAACAACATACAGGGAGCTGGCGAATCGCAGAGATTGTAGGGTGCAGTATCCCCCAGAATATGTTCACGGGTGTTTATATAGATGCTGAGGGCTCTGTGGTGGATGGGCGTATATCGAAGCCCGGCCGTTCTTCCAGACTATCGTTCAGCTCAACCAATAGCGCTGCTGTTTGTACAGATATCACGCAAGATCCGCTCGATTTATCTCTCACTTCAAGGGATAGAGGTAGAGGCGGCGAACCGTTATATGAAATGGATCGATCACATGTCGACTATTGTGCGTCAAGTGAAGCAGTGGGATAAGAACAGTGTTCAATCGGTGCGAGGGGTAAAGCGGCCTATTTTCGATGTCTACCGATCGATTGTCCAAACCCTTCTATCTATGGGTGCATTTTATAAGTAGTATAATCTTCATTTTGCACCAGCAACCTATGTCTATAGGAGGGAACAGCGTGTTAGCTAATGCTACGATTCTAGTAACAGGCGGAACCGGTTCATTGGGCTACGCCCTCGTTGAACAATTATTGCTGCATCGTCCTGCTCGCATCATCGTATATTCGCGCAATGAGACGAGCCAGTTCATTATGAGCCGCAAGTTTGAGGATGCAAGACTGGCGTTCTGGATTGGCGATGTGCGTGATCAAGACTCCCTCCATCAGGCATGCCAAGGGGTCGATTATATCTTCCATCTCGCTGCGCTCACACATGTATCCTTTTGTGAGGAGCATCCGCAAGAAGCATTGAAGACGAATGTGGTCGGCACACAATATGTGATTGAGGCCGCTATTGCGAATCAAGTTCAGGCAGTTATATTTGCATCGACGGATCAAGCCGTAGAGCCTACGAATTGCTATGGAATGACGAAGGCGATGGGTGAGAATGTAATAATGAACGCCAACATCGTGAGCGAATCCACGAGATTTATTGCTGTTCGCAGCAGTAGTATTCTAGGAACACACGGGAGTGTACCTCAGGTGCTGCTGGATCAGATCAAGAATAAGAAGCTGGTTAGTATGATGGATCGAGGGAAGACGTGCTTCTTCACGCCGATGAAGCAGGCAGTCGCCTTGTTGCTGAAGGCGCTGCAATCTGGGGTTGGCGGCGAACTGTACACGAGGAAGATGCCGTCCTGCGCTCTTGTGCATATGGCTGAGGTATTCATGGAATTGTGTGGAGAGGGAGATATACGGCTTATTTTTACAGGTTCAGCGTCTAGTGGCAAAGGGAAGATTCATGATATTCTCATCTCGGAAAGTGAGAGCCGACATACCGTGAAGGCTGATGATTCTTATTTGATCGTTCTTCCTCTATTAGGCTTGCCGAGACTGCATGAGCATTATGCGTCGTATCCTTCTATGGCTGTGGGGGAATACACATCTGCAGAGGGGGCAATGACGAAGGAAGAGATACGTGAATTGCTGTTCGATAGCGGCTTGTTGTATGAGGTGCACGCATCCAAGCAAGCTCAAGGCTCGCGGGACTAATCAAGCGACATGGAAGGTTTTTTATGTATAGCACGAGAACGCCCCTGAAGCATGTGGCTTCAAGGGCGTTATAAGTTTCTAGGATTGCAATGGCGGATTTTTATGGCACTTCCGGCATACCGGATAGTACGTATCGTTACCGCCGATTACGATTTGCTCTCCCGTATAGACAGGACGGTTATTGGCGTCAACGCGCAGATTCATCGTTGCTTTGCGTTCACAGAACCAGCATATCGTTTTCATTTCCTCTATTTTATCCGCATACAGCAGCATATAACGGCTGCCCTCAAATAGCTCATTTCGGAAGTCATTCTTCAATCCGAAGCCCATAACAGGAATATCGAGTTCATCGACGATGCGGGTAAGCTGCATAATTTGAGCATGATCCAAAAATTGGACTTCATCAATCAGCACGCAGGAAATGGGTCCTTCATGATGCTGTACGATCTCAAATAAATCAGTGTCTTCATGGATCGAAATTGCCTTGCGGCGCAGACCAATGCGAGAAGATATATAACCGCTCTCGTCCCGATCATCTACAGCAGGGGTGAAGATCAATACGGACTTCTCCTGCTCTTCATAATTATGGGCAACCTTCAATATTTCAATGGATTTCCCACTATTCATTGCGCCGTATCGAAAATATAACTGAGCCAACTTCGCCACTCCGTTCCATTCTTTGTTGATGAGATTATAGAATAGCATAGGAAGCGTCTCAGGTACAGGAACAGAGAATGGATATGCTGCTTAGTCCAGGATTACGGATTGTTCGGGATGATGGTACAACTGGAACATTAAGCGCAGCTGCGCTTCCGTATTGCGTTCAGCCGACAATGTCGGCAGCGCATGTTCGGGGAAGAAGCCTACCTCGCTCGTTTCTGTGCCGCTGGCAGCTTCCCCTCCGATAATGTCACACAAGATGAATAATTTATACACATGAAACGGTTCAGGCGGGTGCTGGTGGAACCGCTTATCTAGCACGGCAAGCAGTCGGATGGCTCTTGCTTGGAAGCCGGATTCCTCTTGGATTTCCTTCACAACAACCTCAGATGGAGAGAAGCCGATATCCGCCCATCCGCCGGGAAGAGACCATGCTCCATCGGCCTTTTCCTTGACGAGCAGAAGCTCTCCATCACGGAAGATGACACCCCGGACATCTACTTTTGGCGTTGCGTAACCTGTATCGCTTGCGAAGGATAGCCGGATTTGTTCCTTATCTGCTTCAGCGCAGCTAGCCATCATATCGACACTAATGTCGCGCAATTCTTCATAACGCTCGCGGTCGTAAGTGTTTTCTGTGTACGTTAAGCCGATCTGTGCGAGAGCTTGTATCCGCTTGGCCCAATGCAGCTGTCTCCAATCGAGAGCTGGGTTTTCTACCGACTGTTCGATCAGTTCGATAAGCTCTGCCGGCTTCGAATAGATGTCATGTGGAGCTGTCTCGAATGTGGCGGACTGAACAGTATCGAACCATTTAGCACCTATCGTATGCACGTTAGCGGCAAGGCCGGCTTGAATATCAGCGTTGCTGTCACCGATCCATATCGCTTCGTCGGCGCGAATATGTAATGCGTCCAGCGCAGCGTGAATGCCTTCAGGATCGGGCTTCGGCCTCGTTACTTCATCGCCTGTGATGGCGATATCCACATACTTAGTCAAGCCGAGCGCTTCACTGGAAATCTCATATGCTCGCCGCCCTTTGCCTGTAATAATGCCGATCGATATGCCATACTCCTTCAAATGATGCAGCATCTGAATAATTGCTGGTGAAGCATGAACAAGGCTGGGATGCCAATTGCGGTACATTTCAAAATATTCTTCGATGGCGGAAGGCAATAGACCTCTATATTTCATATTTGCAGTCAATATGCCCTCTTCCGTCGGGCCGAACATCGCAATAATTTGCTCCTTCGATACCATTCGATTGTCATATCGCTTGAATATGTCTTGGAACACATGAAGTGTCAATGGAAGGGTATCAGCTAGTGTCCCGTCAAAGTCAAACAAAACGGCTCGTATCATTGCATTCATCCTCCTTGATGGGTTAAGAGATTATGATCACTTGCACATGATTGGCCTTCATCGCATTGGCTAGCTCAGGCGACAGTGGCTGGTTCGTAATGAGAATATCGATGTCGGACAAGGATAGCCCCCGATAGTAATGGGTATGTCCGAGCTTCGTATAATCCGCAAGTACGATTGTCTGTCTTGAACGGCTAACAATTTCTCTCTTCATATATATGTCTTCTTCATAATGATAATAAATGCCTGCTTCCGAGATGCCTGCTGCGCCTAAGAACGCCTTATCGAATTGAAAATCACGCAGCTTATCTAGTGTCGAGTAGCCAGATAAATGTCTTGTCTTCGGCTGCACGATGCCTCCTAATAGATGGGTTTGTATCGTGGCTTGCTCAGCCAACATACAAGCATTATCAATCGAATGGGTCACGGCGGTTGCATGAGCAGGCTTTAGATGCGGTATGATGCACTGCACTGTGGTCGATACGTCCAGAAAGATCATGTCGTGATCTTGAACAAGCTTAGCGGCATGGCGTCCAATGCGCATCTTGCCGTCTGGTTCATTATGCAGTCGAGCAGCATAGGCTTCAATCTTCTGTTCCAGCCGGGGGAGCGTAATTCCTCCATGGGTACGTGTTACGGCACCGCTTTCTGTCAGCTTCACGATGTCACGCCTTGCCGTATCTCTGGAAATGTCGAACATCGCACAGATTTCTCCGACAGTCATCGTGTCTTGCTCTTCTAAATGCGTTAATATGCGCAGAAGGCGCTCTTCTTGGTACATATTCTCCACCTCATACTTCTAATATTAAGTATATGTAAGCAATATTTCAAGTAGATGTAAGTATTCCGCATAATATAAGCTCTATTTTATGTGAAAAACGTAGATATGCAACGGGGACACACATCTGAAGACGCGACTGTGAAAATGGATCGAATTAGGGTTGATTGGATAAAACAGGAGTGGTAGTATATGGTTAAACAATAATTAAAACACTGTTTAAATCATTGTTTAAATTATGTGCGGGAGGGATTAGGAATGAAGCAACCTGATAAGTCGCTAGAGACGAAGGAGAAGATCTTGAATGCGACCCTGGATATGATCAAGGAGGAAGAATTTGAGCAGATTACGATTCGCAAAGTTGCGTCGCGCTCCAACACGAACATCGCACTAATCAACTACTACTTCGGATCGAAGGATGCTCTGATCAATGAGGCGATTAAAATATTGTTATCGGGATTCCGCAGCTCGTTCAACGTTCTTGATGATCGCAGCATAGATCCTCTGCAACGACTGCGTTTGTTCCTGATTCAATATGTACAGGTCATTCAACAATATCCAGCGATTATCTCACGTACAATAACTGCTGGCTCTGCCATGTTTGCCTCTCAGCAAGAGTATGGACAATTTCTGCAAGCTGTCGGCTTTGACAAAGTTCAGCGTACAATTCAAGAGATTACGCGCGAGGACAATCATGAAGGATTAACAATGATGATGATGCAGCTATTCGGTGCCGTGTTTCTCCCTGTTTTAATGAAGCCTCTGCTTGAATCGGGTACGGGAGTGGCAGTTGCGTCTGTCGAAGCACAGATTGACTTGTTGTTTGCACGCTATTTCCATCGAGATTCAAGATTACAATCATGAATTTTTTGCATTTGCTCGAATGATGCCATTCCTGAAGTAACTCGTTCTTGAACCTAGCAACCTTGCAATGATGATGAAGTCCATTACACATGCAGAGGCTGTGTCCCTGCGAATAGGAGGCAATCGAGATGGATGTTCTCAGAAAGTATTGGCAGGATCTTGGAATGGTTGTTGCTGTCATGGTGTGTATCTATTTGTTGGTAAGAGGAACTGCGATTCCTGACATCACGGTGATGCTGTGGTTGAGCTTCGTGGCAATTCTGGTTCACCAATTCGAAGAATATCGGTGGCCCGGATACTTCGGGGGCTTGTTCAATGCAGTTCTATTCAAGAGCAAGCATCCTCACAATTATCCGCTGAACCCGCATTCGGCTATGATTATTAACCTGATTATTGCCTATGGGTTTTATTTGCTGCCCGTCTTGTTCCCTGAAGTGTTATGGCTTGGTCTCGCTCCCATGTTCATGGGGTTCTTTCAATTAATCTGGCATGGTATTTTCGCAAATAGTAAGGCAGGATCTCTCTACAATCCCGGACTCTTCTCTGTGTTAGTCTTGCATATCCCTGTCGGGTGCTGGTATGTTTTTCATATTACAACGACAGGAATTGTCCATACATCTGATTGGATCATTGGGACGGTTTACTTCCTTGCTGCCGTATATGTCTTGATCGTTAAGGGGAATATGTGGCTCAAGAATCCGAACTCCCCATATCGCTTTACGGGCAAACAATTAGGCCCCTATTCTAAGCAGATGTAAATGAATAAAAGGTGGGAGAGATGAAGATGCCAGGGATTGAACAGAGTGACAGAGCTATGAAGCTTGATTTGGAGCGTATCGTATTTATCGGGCGAACCTACGATGAATATATCAGCATGTTCGATTTGAACATCGAAGATCTGCAAGGGAAGCGCATATTAGACTGCCCATCAGGGGCTTGTTCCTTCACCGCAGCGGCAGTTCGTCAGGGGATTGATGTTATGGCATGCGACATCGCATATGAATATGCTGCTGATGATTTGCAGCGGAAGGGAATACAGGATGTAGCGCATGCGATGGAGCAGATGGCGCATGCTGCGGAACAATACGAGTGGGGGTTCTTCGGTGATATCGACGGCTTGCGAGCCCATCGTTTGCAAGCATTGCGGGACTGCTCAGTACATCGACGAGAAGAACCGCATCGGTATGTTCATGCGACTCTTCCGTCTCTCCCTTTCGAGGACGGAGAGTTTGATGTGGTTCTCTCCGCACATTTCCTCTTCATGTACGGAGATCGGCTGGATGAAGCGTTTCACCGCAATACGCTCGTTGAGCTGCTTCGTGTAGCGAAGGAGGAAGTACGAATTTTCCCGTTGATTGATTTGGCAGGGAAGCGGCCACCTCAAGTAGACATCGTGATCGAGCAGGCCAAGCATCTTGGCTGTGAGGTACAGGAACGTACGGTTTCTTATGAATTCATGCGCGGCGGCAATACAATGCTGTACATCAAGAAGAAGTAGCGACACGATGAACTCGAGATATGGTTCTATCAATGGATTAATGAATAAGGGATTAGGTGTAAATCTGGCAGAGTAAGCGAACTGCAGGCAATGTATGTAGAGTGAACGAAAAACGCGAGAATTCGGAGCAGGCGGCCTTGGGTAATCAGGGCTGCTTTTTTTTGTTTGCGTAAATCTGAAAATTTACAATTCCAAAATATTACTCACGATTCCCGTTAACATTCGTATGTGAAAATACTTCCAGAAGCCTATTGCAATACCTATTGCCATGAGAAAAGGGTGAAGACATGAATCGTAACATGTTAACGATCATCGCAACGTCGCTCGCACTATCTACGATCATTTCTACTAGTGCTGTCAGCGCAGCGGAAGCAAACAAAGGGCAAGTAAGCATCGCAGCAGTGACGAAGGAAGCAGCAAAAGCATCCAATCTGTCAATCGGGGTTGATGGTGTTAGTAGCAATATTCGCACACTGAATGTCAAAGGAACGGTATTGTACTCCGTTCGCGACATCGCCAATATTTTTGGCGCAGATATCCAAGAAAGCAAGAGCGGAATTACACTCGTTGGGGGCAACCCAGCGCAGACGATTACGGTTCGAGTGAACTCGGGCGCTTATGAAGTAGACGGCGCTACGAAGAACTTCTCAGTTGTACCGCTAGAGCAAAAAGGTGTGATCTACGCGGAGCTCAACGCACTTGTTGAAGCACTTGGCGGAGAAGTATCTGGTTCCGGCAGCAAGCTGGAAGTTGTTAGTGTGAAGCCTCTCGAGGGCGACTTCAGCTCCCCGCGCGTAAACAGCAACGGTGAAGTGATAGCGGCTCGCGAATCTGATGGAACGGTTCAATTGTATAAATGGAATTCTACATACCGGATATACGATGCATTGACTTCTAATGAGAACGCAGCAAACACAGCAGTATCGCCTGACCTGAAGTGGGGCGTATTTACGGATGAGTCCAGTCAATTGTACTTGATGGATCTGAGCCTTGGAACTGCACAGGCAATTGGTAAAGATACTTCCGTAAAGACCGATCTAACATGGTCCGCAGACGGTAAAAAAGTGTACTTCGTACAAGGGGACAAGCAAGAGAAAATCGCATACGTGAACGTAGACAGCGGTAAGATTACAAGCGTGCTGGCTGATAAAGTAGAAAACAAGTCGGACATCCGCCTGTCGGCAGATGACAAGACGGTTCTGTACGCAGTTAACATTACAGGCGTAGCGAAAAATGACAAGGATAGCACAGAAGACTCCTTATCCATCGACTTCTCCGGAGCAGGCTCCCAGTTGTTCACACTGGAGCTGACTGCGAAGGATGCGAAGCCGGTTCAGCTGACAACTACGTCGGACAACAAGCTGTATCCGAACCTGCTGCCAGACGGAAGAGCTGTCTATGTGAGTGGTGATACAGAGGGTAAGGTTGAGAACAGCGTACTGAAGGTTGTTCAAGCGAAGGAGAAGAAGGTATCGGATCTCGTAGCTGATGTAGATGTATCCGTTGCTGTTATTTCTGCGAAGGGCCAATTGATTATCGCTGCAACAGAGAAAGACGGCAAGTCGAGCATCTATGTGGTGAAGGCAGATGGCTCCAAGTCGAAGCTGTACACAACTGAAGGTGCGATTACTGAAGTATTCCCTTCCGCAGACGGTTCTCAAGTTGCGGTTATCGAGGATGGACAAGTGAAATTGGTAGCTAATAATCAAGCGGTTACGTTAACGAAATAAACAGTTCCGAAGGGAGAGCATTAACAATGAGAAAATTAAAAATCGCATCTTTGGCAATTCTCGCGTCTTTATTCCTTGTATCTTCAGCTTTTGGAGGAGCGTCTACAGCTCTGGCTAAGGACGAATTGAAAGGCAAAGTAACAATTAATGGTTCAACGGCATTGCTGCCAATGACATTGCAAGCAGCGAAGGAGTTCCAGAAGCTGCATCCAAAAGTGAAAGTTGCAGCTTCCGGTAAAGGCTCCATCACTGGTCCACAAGCTGTTAAGAAAGGCATCGCTGAAATCGGCGCATGCGACTGGGATGCAAGCATGGACGTTCCAGGCTTCAAAGCATTCGAAGGTCAAGTGGCTCACAAAGTAGCGGTAATTCCATTCGCGACAATCGTGAACAAAAACGTAAAGGTAGACAACCTGACAACTGAACAGTTGAAAGGCATCTACTCCGGCAAAATTACGAACTGGAAAGATGTTGGCGGCGACAACGCGGATATCGTAGTTATCACTCGTTCCTTCGGTTCCGGTACGCGCGTTAACTACCAATTGAAAGCATTGGATGGCGGCGACATTACGAAGAAGAAGGACAACTACAAAGAAGTTGGTTCCAGCGGCGACATGAAGACAGCTGTTGCAACAACGCCTAACGCAATCGGCTACATCGACCTTGTATACGTGAACAGCGATGTGAAAGCTGTTAAATTCAACGGCGTAGAAGCTTCCTCAGACAACGTAATCAATGGCAAGTACCCTGTATGGGCATATGGCTACTACATGACAAAAGGTCAACCAACTGGCGCTACAAAAGCATTCATTGAGTACATTCAAAGCGCGAAGTTCCAACAAGGTTCGTTGAAAAAATTGAAATTCATTCCAATTTCCGCAATGAAGTAAGTTGAACGATTCGCTGTAAGAGATTTCATTCACGGCCAGCCCTCAGGAAGTCGGGGGCTGGTTGTTCTATGGGGGAACGAGAATGAGCACGCCTGTTCAAGAATTAGCACCGCTTAGCGGAGCCAACATCCTTTCGACAACGAAGAAAGGCAAGTTCGACCGATATGCTCGCGTACGGTTTACGAACCGCCTGTTCCAATACTTATTTCTGATGTGCATTCTAGCCTTATGCGTGGTACTCGGTCTGGTCATCTTCTTTATTGGGAAGACGGGAATATTGACCTTCCGTGACATTTCTCTATCAGACTTCTTTTTATCACTTGATTGGACGCCGGAAGATGGGAAATTCGGGGCCGGTGCATTTATTATCAATACATTGCTGTTAACAGGGCTTACCCTGCTGATTGCCGTTCCGATTTCTGTTGGCATGGCCGTTCTGCTTGTGGAGATCTCTCCAATGTGGTTCAAAAGGTTCGTACGACCAGTTCTCGACTTGCTGGTTGGGATTCCTTCCATTGTATATGGTTATCTTGGATTGACAGTTTTAATACCACTTATTCGTGAATGGACAGGGGAGAACTTGGGAGACGGTTTGCTGGCGGCCGCGCTCGTTCTATCCCTTATGATATTGCCGACAATATGTCGGGTCAGTGACGAAGCCATTGCAGCCGTACCGAAGAAATATCGGGAAGCGGCTTATGCGCTAGGCTCCACCCGCTTGCAGGTCATTATGAGAGTTGTACTCCCGGCTGCGAAGCGGGGGATTGTTGCAGCAATTATTCTGGGTATGACCCGTGCAATTGGAGAAACGATGGCCGTTGTTATGGTTATCGGGAATACGGCACAGCTTGCCGATTCGTTGTTCACGCCAACTGCGGTTCTTACGAGCAACATCGTCATGCAAATCTCGAACGTGGAGTTCGATTCAACATGGAACTACGCGCTTCATATGATGGCATTCCTGCTTCTGCTCATCTCCTTCCTGCTGATTGTCGTTATTCGTTTCATTAGCAAGAGAGGGGGCGCTCGCGCATGAGTTCGTTCACAGCAAGCGGCCAAAACAATCGCGCAAAGCTGTACAATCAAGTGGCTACAGGGCTGTTCTATGCGTTAGGAATAGCGGTGCTGATGCTGATCTTCTGGCTGCTGTACACCATATTGAGCAAGGGGCTGCCAGGCATCACCTTGGAATTCTTAATGAAGGTTCCGGAAGAGATGGATGCGGGGGGCGGTATCGGCACTGTATTGTTCAACTCGTTCTACATCTTGATCTTGTCCTTGCTAATCTCCGTACCAATTGGAGTTGGGGCGGGTATCTATATGGCGGAATATGCGCCTGCAAATCGCTTTACAGAAGGACTTCGCATGTGCGTGGAATCCTTATCATCCGTTCCTTCGATCGTGTTCGGCTTGCTCGGACTTGCTATCTTTGCAGAGTACTTCCAGGTTGGACTCACGATACTAGGCGGGGCAGTAAGCTTGGCATTCCTTAACCTGCCTATGCTGTGCCGTGTTACGGAAGAAGCGATCCGCGATGTGCCGGTTGATCTGCGCAATGCAGCCTATGCACTTGGCACAACGAAGTTTCAGACGATTCGTACAGTAGTTCTTCCTGTAGCACTTCAAGCGATTATTACGGGCATATGCTTGGTAGCAGGCCGTGCATTCGGTGAATCAGCGGTTATTATTCTTACTGCGGGCTTGAGTACTTCCGGAGAGATGTGGGACTTTAATCTGTTCTCCCCGGGCGAAACACTTGCCGTTCATCTCTGGTATGTACAATCCGAGGCAATTGTTGAGGATGCTAGTCAGATTGCCGATAAGGCAGCAGCGGTGCTCGTCTTCGTCGTCTTATTCATCAATCTCGTGTTCCGCATTCCACTCTGGTTCAATAATCGCAAATTGAAAAAGTAAGTCCATTCATCATCCCATGTGGAAGAGCCAATAGGCTCTCCTGCATGGGATTGTTATCGTGCTGGTCGTCCACAACAAGCGCAAACCTAAAAAAGCTTCCCGAGACGGCTTGTTTCGGGAAGCTTTCTTCATTATGGATTAAGAAGCTTAGAAAGATTGGAACGTAACGAATTCGTGAACAGGCTTGCGATATCCGCGTGGACGCTGGCTGGACGTATCCTCCTTGCCAATGGTGATCATCATAACGGGTACGAGATGATCAGGGACGTTGAGCGCACTGCGAACCTTATCCGGATCATAGCCAATCATCGGGCAAGTGTCCCACCCCTTATCCTTGGCAATCAGCATGAACTGCATGGCAGAGAGGCTGGCATTGCGTACGGCATCTTCATGACGGAAGGATTCCCCGCGATTAAGATAGAAATCCGTCGTACTGCTTACGATTTGATCGTATTCCTGTTGGCTGATGACACCAAGATTGAGCAGCCCCTCATTCATGGCGGCAACATGCTTATAGGCATCCATATCACCGAGTACAACTATGACAGCCGATGCGGTCAACACTTTATATTGTTTGAATGCAGCCTCGTACAGCATATTCATTTTGTCTTTATCCGTAACTGCCACATAATGTGTATGCTGCAGATTGAAGGCGGATGGAGCGAACTTCGTGAGCGAGAACATTTCGGTAAGTTCCTGTTCCGAGATTTCGACATCCTTCAAGAACTTGTTCGCGGAACGTCTTTGTTTAACGATCGTTTCTACATCGTGCATATGTATCATCTCCTGGTTCATTTATCATCCGTTAAATTAGTAGTAAAAAGATCATATCATATTAACTATAATAAAGTAAGTAATTTACGAAAAAATATTAAAAATATCACACGTTTTGTTGAACTGCCTGAACATCGGCAAGCTGTAAAAAGCGAATAGAGGCACATTTTAATGCGAAAAAAACGAGAGGCATGCATGCCTCTCGTCTACTGAAGCTGTACTAATTCGCAAATGCGGATGATACAGGATATTGGCAAAATGAAATTAGTTCTGCCAGAGCTGAGGATGATCCGCAGATACGAGTCGTGCAGCTCTCGCATTGGCCTCGACTTGGGCTTCGTTCTTGCAGCCCGGAATGACGCTTGTAACCGCGTCATGACGCAAACACCAGGCGAGCGCCCATTCAGCCAAGTTTACTCCTTCGGGTACCTCGGTCTGGCGAATGTGCTCGGCTTGCTGCAGACGATCATCTATGAACTGCTGCTCATGGCGATGACGCACATCGTTGTCGGCGAAGGATGTTCCTGGCTTGTATTTGCCGCTTAACAAGCCGCTAGCGAGTGGGACACGTGCAAGAACGCCCAGGTTCTGCTGAGTACAGGAAGGGAACACATCCTGCTCGGGACCTCGATCAAGTCGGTTATAGACGACTTGAATGACGCTTGCGCCTATATCGGCTGCATTGGTAGTCTGATGCATACTGTTGCTTTTGTTTAAGGATAGACCGATATGGCGAATTTTACCCGCTTCCTTCTGCTTGTCCAGCATGGTCCAGAGCGCGTCATTGTTGAATGCCTCGTCATCGCCCGAATGGAATTGGTATAAATCGATGTACTCGGTCTTGAGTGCACGCAAGGAATCATCAAGCTGCTTCAACACTTCTGGCGCGCCATATTGATTCGTCCGATTCAAGTGGGAATGGAAATGATGTCCGAACTTCGTTGCCACGACCCAATCCTCGCGGTTGTCCCGACTTAAGTAATCCCCAATGAATGATTCAGACAAGTGGTCTCCATAGCATTCAGCCGTGTCGATGAAGTTAATGCCAAGATCTTTTGCTTTATGTAGGATACGATCAACTTCTGATTGGGTATAATCATGTCCCCATTCCCCGCCGAATTGCCAAGTACCTACGCCGATCACCGACACCTTCATTCCTGTCTTGCCCAGTTTGCGATATTGCATAGAAGACTCACACCTTTCTATATTGTTCACCTATTGACTTTAGGGTTGATGTGTATGCTGCTTACCGTAATGATAGCACAGGAAGTTGTGCCAAGCCTATAAACGGGAGTTTTCGGTGTGACAGGACCTAGATAAAAAAAATTTAATTTCAATATCCGCTATTATTCGTGATAATATGAGTTATAGTTGCAAAGTATGTTTCAGTAAGATAACTGATTATATCTGATTAACGCATGATTACAGGAGGAAGGTATGTATTATTTATTAGCTTTTCTGATCTCTTCATGTATCGTGATGTTTTTGATACCTCCACTGCGCAAGCTTGCATTCCGCATTGATTTTGTGGACAAGCCTATGCCGGACAATGAACGGAAAATTCATCGGGAGCCGATCCCGCTTACGGCGAGCATTGCCATATTTATCGCATTTATTGTATCCTATGTTATTTTTGTCCGAAATTCTGCGATCGAGTCCATCGCGATTATTAGCGGAGGGCTGTTGATTCTGGCAATCGGCACCGTTGATGACTGGTACAAGACGCATGGCAAGGAATTTCCAGCACTGCCGAAGCTGCTCGTACAAATATGCGCAGCAGTTATCGTGTATCTATCAGGAATTACCTTCGAAGGCTTTACGAACCCATTCACGCATGAATTTGTAAACTTGCCAGCATGGTTGCAGTGCATTTTGACCGTTATGTGGATCTTCGGTGTGACAACCGTGATTAACTTCTCGGATGGAATGGATGGTCTGGCAGGTGGATTAACGGCGATATCAGGTGGAACTTTGTTCGCAGTAGCACTTGCGCAAGGACAGAATGTATCTGCGATGATGGCCATTATTCTCGTGGGAGCATCTATTGGCTATTTGCGATTTAACAAGCCGCCGGCGAAGGTGTTTATGGGGGATGCAGGTGCGACGTTCTTAGGTTTTATTCTCGGCGTAATTGCCTTGGATGGTGCCTTCAAGCAGGCGACCGTATTGTCCTTGTTCATTCCGATTTTGGCTTTAGGTGTTCCGATTCTTGATAACGTATTCGTTGTCATTCGTCGGATGCTGAATGGCCAGCCTGTTTACAAAGCCGATGCTACACAAGCTCATTACCGGCTGCTGGCAGGCGGTCTGAATCAGAAGCAGGTTGTGGCCGTGTTGTGCTTAGTTAATCTGTGCTTCGGATTAACGTCCATTATTTTGACATTGCTTCAGGTATAAGATAATTCATACATGATGACAGAGAGCCTTTCCGTTCAGGAGAGGCTCTTTTTGCGATTTTAGCAAATGGGTTGCTGGTAAGGTGGATATATCTTTTATCGGAGCGTCCGTATGTCCCATTACAAAGCAATGAAGGCCTCGACCTTTACTGGCTCGGGACCTGTTCTATCATCGTGCTAGACTTCAATATGCTTAATAATTCGTGCAGGGTTGCCAGCAACGACAACGTTGTCCGGTACATCCTTCGTAACCACTGCACCGGATGCCACAACAACATTATTGCCGATATTGACGCCTGGATTAATGATCGCGCGACCGCCAATCCATACGCGATCTCCAATTGTAACTGGCTTGCCGAATTCAACGCCGGAGATTCGCTCCATGGGATCCAATGGGTGAGTCGCTGTATAGATATGAACGCCTGGTGCGAGGAAGCAGCTGTCCCCAATGTGAATCTCGCATACATCCAGCATTACACAGTCGAAGTTCGCATAGAATCCTTTGCCAAGATAAATGTTATAGCCATAATCGCAGCGGAAGGTAGGTTCAATGTATGCGCCTTCACCAACGGCACCGAATAACTTTTGAAGTATTTCTGTTCGTTCGCTATAGTCTGTTTCGATCGTTTGGTTGAACATGCGGGTTAGGCGTCTCGCTTGTTCACGATCTCTAACTAGCTCTTCATCTGCGGCCATATACATGTCGCCTGCTATCATTTTTTCTTTCTCTGTACGTATGGTCATCGTGTGTTGCTCCTCTCCATATCCCTGTAATAAGCAGGGGGGGGGTTGTGTAATACCGTTATTATCGATGGTGACAGCATCATTTGCAAGGAAGAGAATCTATTCTATTTTTGGTGCACCAAAATATGGTATGATAGTTGCATCCTTAGTAGAGGGTGTGAAACAACGTTGAGTAAATTACTAGCCTTCGGAATGCTTACTTGGCTGCTTGGCAATCCATTTCTTGCGATCATCGTATTGCTAATGATTGTATACTTTGTTGATCGGCAGTTCATTGGATTATCCCCGAGTATCTTCCAACCGCTTAAGAGATGGAGTCGGACTTCGAAGCTTCGGCAGCAGCTGGTGGCGAATCCCCACGATGTATCAACCAAGCATGAACTAGCAAGGCTGCTGATGGAACGCAAACGCTATCGTGAAGCGCGCGAATATCTCGAACCATTGCAGGAGCGAATGGAGCAATCAGCAGAGTATTGGGATGATCTAGGAACTTGCTATATACGTACAGGGGACAACGAATTGGGAGAAGCGGCTATTGTTCGCGCATTAGAATTGAATCCCCGAGTCAAATACGGGCAGCCCTATTTGCGGCTTGCTGCGATATATTCCAATGCGGATAAGGCGAAGGCTGTAGCTTACTTGCAGTCTTTTCAAGATATTCACGCTTCCTCTTGTGAAGCTTACTATCGGCTTGGTGTGTTGTATGAGCAGATGGGACAGAAGGAAGATGCGAAGAAGGCATGGGAAGAGGGCACCCATATTTACCGGGGACTGCCTCGATATATGAAGCGCAAGGAACGCAAATGGATGCTGCGATGTGCAATGAAGAAATAGCAAACATGGCACATGAATGAAAGTGGTATGAATAACAAATTATGTTTGAACTAGCTCTGTCGAATGACAGAGCTTTTTTGGCGATGTGCGATGCAGATTTCGTTCGAAGGACATAAGCATACTATCATTGCTAGGTCATCAGAAGAAATTGAACAGTGATTGTTCATTTGCATGTTTCCTTGCAAGACATTAAATGTTGCTGATTGGAGCCTCATTATCCTCGTTTTTCGTCGAAATTTGAAACTTTTTCTAGCAGGGATATGTCTAAAGAAGTAGAATCCCTAAGGAAAGTAAAGATTGTGAAAGGAGCGGAACGAATATGAGAAAGTGGCTGCTCATCATGATAAGCATGTTGGTATGGTTCGGTTCCTCAATGCAGGCACAGGCCGAACAAGCAGCACCATCCGCTAAGCAGCAGACGAAGGTGTACTTCAATGGATACGATATAACGGAGTGGCGATGGGATCAGCAGCATATCGTCGTTCCGCTGTTTGCATTTGATGATTATAGCTATTTCATTCAGGATGGCAATAAAGGCATGCAGGATATCACCTACAAATGGGATTCAGCTGCCAAAACGGTATGGGTATACTCTGCCGATAAATCACGTACGATTAAGCTGGTTGCGGAACAGCCTATCGCTTGGGTAAATGGGAAAAAGGTGGCGCTTGATGCCCCTGTTCGAATAATAGAGGGCCATACTTATGTGCCGCTGCGATTCATTAGTGAAGCGCTCGGTGGCAAGGTCAAATGGGATGTGAAGAAGAGGGCCGCCATCATTCGCACACCGGAGCGGGTGAAGCGTGACGAGTTGATACGGGCGGGAGACCTGGAAACAGCCCGACAGGAAGCGCTGCGTCTGCCGCTTGTCTATCCGAACCGGGAGATCAAGCCGCGGTCAGAAGGTTTCGAGGCGAACATTGTGTTCCCAGAAGGGGAGGCGCTTCGCTACCGCTATCATATTAAGGATGTTACAAGCATCATTGCGATTTCAGAGGACGGATTGGCCGAGGTCATATGGCAGGGGAGAACGGGTTCGACTGCAGACAAGGTTATTGAAGAAATCGGAAGCAAGCCAGACTTCGGCTCAGCGTTGGTATACTTCCGTCATTCCTTCCCCGTAGAGGATTTCGTTACATATGGTAAAATAGACGCGCAAGGCCGTTCGACGGAGCTTGGCAAGTTCGAGGTGAAGATGAAGCTGCGATCAAATGCCGACGCAGTAATGTCTATTCGAGGAGAGAAGCGGACGGATGTGCGACCTCTTCTGGAGGAGCACATGTAAGGAAGGAGTACACATGAAGGTACGGAATAAGAAAATGGTATGGTGGCTGGTTGCCACAGCAGCATGGATGGCTTTTATTTTCTATAAGTCTTCCCAGACGTATGCAGACCAAGATCTACGGCCGACTCTCGCGGCCTGGCTGCCGCTGCCAATACTGGAGCAGTGGCTGCCGCATATTGAGTTTACGTATGATGGAGGCTTGGTGACTTGGAAGCAGCCTTATGATTTTGTGGAGTTTTTCATTCGTAAGGGAGCACATGTAACGGAATACGCGATATTAGCTTTTCTTGTCATTCGAACATTGCTCGCTATGAGATGGGAACGTTGGATGGCCATTGTTATTGGCGCCGTCATTTCTATAGCATATGCAGCATCCGATGAGTGGCATCAGAGCTTCGTCCCGAATCGAACCGGACATGCGATTGACGTCGCGGTAGACTCGATTGGGGTTGTGCTCGTCGTGCTGTTGTTCCTCATCGCAGGCTTGTTCAGCCGCCGCAAGGGGAAGGGAAGAGGGCTGCATTTTCCATAAAGCTAAGGAAGCAAGGCCGCTGGAGGCATGATCTCCAGCGGCCTTCTTGTAATTTATTGCGGCTTGATTACTTCCATACCACGCATATACGGCTGAAGGGCTTTTGGAATGCGAATGGATCCATCAGCCTGCTGATGATTCTCCAGCAGTGGGATAAGAATGCGTGGGCTGGCTACTGCTGTATTGTTCAGCGTATGGCAGTATTGGAGATCTCCCGCTTCGTCGCGATAGCGAATGTTGCAGCGGCGAGCTTGGAAATCTAGCAAGTTCGATGCAGAATGCGTCTCTCCAAATTGATGACGCGACGGCATCCATGTCTCGATATCATATTGCTTATGCGTCTTCTGCGACATATCCCCGGTACATACCGCCATTACACGGTAAGGAAGCTCCAACGCTTGCAGGATGGCTTCCGAGTAGCCTACCATTTCCTCCAACAGCTGATTCGACATCTCGGCATCATTCGGTGCAATGATGACTTGCTCAACCTTTGCAAATTGATGGACGCGGTATAGGCCGCGAACATCTCTGCCCGCGGAGCCTACCTCGCGCCGGAAGCAGGCAGATACGCCAGCCATGCGAATCGGCTCGGTGACGTCTACAATTTCGTTGCTGCAATAGGAGACGAGGCTTACTTCCGATGTGCCGACAAGCCACAGGCCATCCTCCGGCAGGGCATAGCATTGATCCTCGCCAAGCGGGAAGAATCCGGTACCGACGAGCGCGTCCTGACGAACCATGAGTGGAACATCCATTACAGTGAACCCATGATCCATGAGCAGGTCGAGTGCGAGCTGCTGTACAGCACGATGAAGAAGCAGTCCAGCATTTTTAAGATAGTAGCCGCGAGAGCCTGCCACCTTAACCCCGCGGCGAAGATCGATGAGGCCCAGCTGCTCGCCAAGCTCGACATGATCAAGCAGTGGGTATTCGAAGCTGGGGATTTCCCCGATCTGCCGCACTTCTATATTATCTTCATCCGAAGCGCCGACCGGAGTATCTGCAGATGTGATGTTCGGCACCAGCAGCTGTAGGCGGCTGAACTGTTGCTCGGCCTCGGTTAGCTTCGCTTCGAATTGTGAGAGCTTGTCGTTGCATTGGCGTACTTGCGCCTTCCATGTGTCAACTTCGTTCTGCTGTTCTCCTAGGCGCATCGCTGCTGCGATCCGGGAGGTCAGGGTATTGCGATCCTGTCGCAAGGCATCCGTGTTCTGCAGCAGCTCTCGGCGAAGCTGATCGCATGCAAGCAGTTCCTGAACATTGAAGTCTATTCCTTTTTGCCGAGCTGCCAGCTGCACCTCTTCTGGATGATTGCGAACCCATTTCATATCTAGCATGTGAACCGTCTCCTTTACCACGAGTGATATTGTACGAATAGAAATACAAATAGCGCTCCTCATCCGATTGGGACGAGGAGCGCTAGCTCGCGGTGCCACCCAACTTGATCTTCAGCGCTGCAAGTAAGCAGATAGCACACCGGAAGCATGCTGAAGATCCTCTTGGTTCCGCGGTAACGGGCGGTGCCGGTTCACTTAGGGCACGCCGGGCAAGCCGACGCCTTGACGAGAACGCCTCCGAGTTGGATGCTCTTCATTGGCGAATAACCGTATCTAATTTGTTGATATCATTATATAGCATCTTTCCCAAAAGTCAACGCACTATTCGCCCACATGGTTGATAGCTTGCAGATAAGCGGTAAGCTCCTTAAGATTGCGCATCAAGCTGTCAACTGGAATATCGGCGCCAGCCGCTTTGCTGACGAGCTCCGCTGGAATGCAGCTGGCAGCTGACTTCAAGTCACGTCCCTTATTCGTTAAGGTAATGAATACTTGCCGCTCGTCCTGTGCGCCCCGCTTCCGCTCAATCAACTGCTGCTGCTCCATCCGCTTGAGCATAGGTGTCAATGTCCCTGAGTCGAGGAACAGCTGCTGGCCAAGCTCCTTCACGGTGACATTGTCTTGCTCCCATAATGCAAGCAGTGTAATGTATTGTGGATAAGTTAGCTCCAGCTTCTCCAGCATAGGCCGATAGAGCTTCGTTACTTCCTTGGATGCTGCGTAGATGGCGAAGCAGAGCTGTTGATCCAGCTTGAGCATGTCGCTAGGCTGCATGGTGTTGTCCGGCTTAGAAGTCATGGTTTCATCTCCTGTTGTGCCTTACAGCAAGGCTTCTATATCTTCCTTCAGCTTAGATGGGGACGTCTGCGGTGCGTATCGCTTCACGACAATGCCCTTGCGGTCGATGAGAAACTTCGTGAAGTTCCACTTAATATCAGTGCTTCCCAACAGCCCCTTCTTCTCTGTTACCAAGTGTTGGAACAGCGGTTCTGCATTGTCGCCCTTCACATCTACCTTCGCAAACATAGGGAAGTTGACGCCATAATTCAATTGGCAGAACTCCATCGTCTCCTTCATGTCTCCAAACTCTTGATTGCCGAACTGGTCACAAGGGAACCCGAGAACGACCAACCCTTTGTCCTTATACTGATCATACAATTGCTGAAGCTCAGTAAATTGAGGGGTGAAGCCGCATTTGCTGGCAGTATTGACGATAAGGATCACATGACCTTCATAGCTATCCAACGATGTTACTTCTCCATTAGGCTTCTTAACGGAATAATCATATACCGTAGTCATTATTCGTTCTCTCCTTTGTTGTCATCATTAAGATGAAATGATGAATGGCAGTTTACACGTACATACACGCTTCATTCCTTCAAATCGGTCACGCCAAACATGTGACAGCTGTGAGGGAAGGGATGTGGCATAGTTGTTGTAATAGTTATAGCATGGAACACGAATAGATGCAATTGTATTTTACAAAATTTAATTGTGTACAATTTAACAGGAGTGGTGGTACCTCTGATTGTACATCCGCAACAACTGCACACAAGATAGCTGTGCTTTCAAAGGCGATCCAAATGGAAGGTTGCTGTCGTATTTAGGTGAAAAATCATAGTGTTTCATTGTTCACATTATCCATCCAATCGCGTTCAACAGAAACAGGGCTACCCCGCTCCATGGTGGTTCAATAACTATGGAGAGATAGCCCAATCCCTTTATCCTCGAATGAGCATTCCGATTGTATATAGAATCCAAATATGCGCTGGATAGAATACATAGAACATATACTTGGACCACTTGGCATGATAACCACGTGCTCCGTTGTAGAGCAGTATCGGGATAATTGCGAATATCATCATCCACTGGTAGTTCAGGACAAATAAATTGTCATAGGAGAATACTTCTTCAATTGGGACGCCGAGTGATCCGAGCCCTAAGGAGATAAGCAGCATTACGACTACGTATGAGAATGCCATCAGTCCCTTGCGCTCGCGGAACAGGTAGAAGATCAGCGTCATGGCCACACCAAGTATGGATGCTTCTGTAATTGATCCGCCCATAATAGCAAGAATGATGTACAGGGTTCCTAGCGCATAGTTGCGAGTCTGTTTCGTCCATTCGATAGCAGTTAGGAGAAGAAGCGCCAGCAGCAAGGATAAGAAGATATTGTTCATGATGCTGACAGACTCACTTGGCAGGGAGAGCGTAAGCAGTGTGCTGCCAAGTTTGGTAATGACCGCCCATGTAAATAAGCGGAGCATGTATTTGCCTCGGTTCCGTGTGTGGAAGAAGCCTTCCACGATGAAGTAGAAGAAGATCGGAGCGACAATGCGGCCAAGCCATCCGAACCATATAGGCATATCCGGCAGAAACTGCTTCATATGGTCAAGTAGCATAAGCGTCATGCCGAGCAGTTTTAATTTGAAACCATCCAAACGCACATTGAATCCTCCAATTCTATTCTGATGTTGTTATTCGTAGATGCCAGCTTAATTCGCTGTAGAATGGGAGCTAGTCAACGTTGGCTCATAGATTTCTTTCATTCAAACATAATACTGCCTGCATACAGGATCCAGATATGGAGCGGGTAATACAAATAGAATCCATATTTGGCCCACATGGACTGATACCCGCGGCGCTGATTGTATAGTCCAATGGGAATAATGGCGAATACCATCATCCACTGTGAATAGGTCCACAAGCTATATTCATTGACCCACATCGCTGTCCCACCGTAAATGAACATATCGAACAAATCGAGCCCGACTGTGAACACGAGAGACGAGGCGATATATGCAATTGCCATCGCACGCTTGCATCCACGGAACAAATAGAACACGAGGGTCATGGATACGGCTAGCCAGCTGAATTCGACGCCAACAACCATAGCAGCGGCTACCGCACAACAGAGCATCCATCCTGCAGCACCGGATTCGGAACGCAGCGACCATTCATAGGATGCCAGTAGGACTAGCGCCCCGAGCATTGATAGAAAAATATTGTTCGGGATCGAGCCGCCGGGCAGCAACTGGAGGAGCAATGTGCTTCCGATAGCCATGCTGGCAGCTCCAGCAGCAAGACGGAGCATATAACGCTTCCGATTGCGGGTGTATGTATAGCCTTCGATAAGCAGGAAGAAAAAGATGGGGGCTGATATGCGGCCGAGCCAATGAAAAGCGAGAGGTACGGAGTCCGGAAAGTATGCCTGTATATGATCCAATGTCATGAGCATGGCTGCAAGCAGCTTCAGCTGAAAGGCGTTGAACGACATAACTTTAGTTTCTCCTTTCCCTACATATGCCATGCAAATTGCTAAACACAACACCCTTATCATATCAGAAGCCAGAAGTCGGTTGAAGGTCATGCTATAATAGGGGCAGCAGAATGAAGGGAAGGAATGGATGTATGAAATCACTCGTACTTGCAGAGAAGCCGTCGGTCGGTCGTGAGATCGCCCGGGTGCTTGGATGCCGCACGTCTCATAAACAATATTTTGAAGGACCTGAATATGTTGTCACATGGGCATTAGGCCATTTGGTTGGATTGGCGGAGCCAGAAGACTATGATAAGAAGTATCAGACATGGAATCTAGAAGACTTACCGATGGTTCCGCAGAAGATGAAGCTAAAGGTGCTGCGGGAGTCGTCTCATCAATTTAAGGTTGTTCAGCAGCTGTGTAAGCGACAGGATATTAAGGAACTGATTGTTGCGACAGATGCCGCCCGGGAAGGAGAACTCTTGGCGCGCTGGGTCATGGAAATGGTGAAGTGGAACAAGCCGTTCCGCCGCCTATGGATCTCGTCGCAGACGGATAAGGCGATTAAGGAAGGATTCCGCCAGCTGAAGCCAGGCAATCAATTCGATCGGCTGTATGAGTCTGCTCGCTGCCGGGCAGAGGCGGACTGGCTGATCGGCTTGAATGTGACTCGCGCCTTAACCTGCAAGTTCGAGACTCCATTATCCGCAGGGCGTGTACAGACGCCAACGCTTGCGATGATGATGTCGCGTGAACAGGAGATCAAGAATTTCCGCTCTGAAGAGTATGACACCATTCACGTCGATTGCGGCGGTTTCGAAGCGGTATGGCGCGGTGCGAATGGAGATGGCCGCATCTTCAACGAACAGTCAGCGCAGGCAACAGCAGCTAAGCTGCAGAATGGTCGGCAAGCGGTCGTGACGGAACTGAAGAAGTCTACGAAGAGTGAGCCGCACCCGCTCGCTTATGACCTAACGGAACTGCAGCGGGATGCGAACCGCCGTTATGGATTCTCAGCCAAGCAAACCTCGAATGTACTGCAGCGTCTGTATGAGCAGCATAAACTCGTCACGTATCCGCGAACGGACAGCCGGTACTTGTCCTCAGATATGGTCGGTACATTGAAGGAGCGATTGAGCGCGATGGCGATCGGTCCATATGCTGCGGTTGCGAAGTCACTCATGCGCGGCAGTCTGTCTGTTACGAAGCGTATTGTGGACGACAGCAAGGTAACGGATCACCATGCGATCATTCCAACTGATGAGCCGCTGCGGTTGTCAGCGTTGTCTACAGATGAGCGCAAGCTGTACGACCTGATCGCGCGGCGTTATCTGGCACTGTTCCTGCCTGCAGCGAAGTACGAGCAAGTTGCAGTTACCATCGAGATTGGCGGCGAACGACTATATGCAAAGGGCCGCACGATGCTGGACAGCGGCTGGCGCCAAGCCTATGAAGGCGATTGGGACGATGCGTCCTCGAATGAGGAGCAAGAGCACGACAATCAATCGGCGTGGAATAAGGATCAGCGTCTCCCGAGCTTGACGCAAGGGGAGAAGCTTGCAGTCAAGCGGGTCATGACGCGCAGAGACCGCACCAAGCCGCCGGCACGCTATACGGAAGCGACATTGCTGACACAGATGGAGAAGCACGGTCTTGGTACGCCAGCAACTCGTGCGGATATTATTGAGAAGCTGGTATCTTCGGATACGATTGAGCGCCAAGGAGCTTCACTTCAACCGACTGGCAAGGGAGAGCAGTTGATTCGCCTTACCTCTGAACAGCTGCGTTCACCGGAGCTTACTGCACGTTGGGAACGGGAATTGGAGCGCATTGCCCGCGGCGAAGCGCGCACATCATCGTTCATGAATCAGATTCGGGATATGACCGAGCAGTTGGTCAAGGAAGTGAAGACGAGCAGCGCCGAGTACAAACCGCATAATTTGACGAACCGTCATTGCCCGGAATGCGGCTCGCGTCTGATGGAACGGAAGTCGAAACGTGGAACACGTCTTATCTGTTCCAGCAAGTCTTGCGAATATAAGCGCTCTGACGAGAAGCAGCTATCGAATCGCCGTTGTCCGCAGTGCCATAAGAAGATGGAGTTCAAGATCGGCAAGGCAGGCAAGTATGTACAATGTCTCGCATGCAATATTACAGAGAAGCTGGAAGAGGGCGGAGGCAAGGCGCGCAAGCATGAGACACGGAATTTGATTAAGAAATACGAGAAGCAGGAGCCAATTGGAAACAGTCTAGGTGATCTGCTGAAGGCAGCGATGGCGAAGCAGGAGGAGAAGTAAAAGCTGCAAGAGCATCAAGAGCAGAAATAGATAAAAGAGACCATTGTGTTTACTGTGGGACTTCGAATTGAGTCAAACAATAGCAAATGGTGTTGAACCGTAAACAGGCGACATCATACTTGTAAAATGAAGCGGCTTAGGAGGGTCGTATGGCCTATATGAGCACATACTTCATTGTCATAGATAGGCCCTCTGTACCGATTCTTCGTGGTCAGAGGGCCTTTTTGTTAACTTTTTCATAGTCTTGTAACCATTTTCTTGAAATGGTAACAACATTGTCTCTATTTTTTGATAAAATATAGTGAGTTGTAATGTTTCTGTAATGCCCTAATGGTAGATTTATATTATAGTAGTTGTCGAAACAAGTCGCTAGAAGGAAGTGGATAAGGATAATGATGGATCGAGGTGTGGTGTCGGCCGGCAACCGTCGCCGTAAAAAACGCAAAAAGTTAATTGGACGCACCGTATTGCTCATGCTTCTTGTCGCCGTCGGCGTCGGAATATACGCTGGAGCGAAGAGCTTGCTCGGATCAGACTCAGCATCTGGCAGCGAATTGATCGTGACAGAAGTCGTTCCATTTGGAACAGCAGCACAAGTATCACAAGAGAAGGAATCACCGAAGGAGTATAACGGCTTAACGCGCAAGGTCGCTTACTTGACATTTGACGACGGGCCGAGCAAATATTCCAATGATATGATGGACTTATTGGATAAGCATAATATTAAAGCTACTTATTTTATGCTTGGCGATAACATGAGACAATACCCGGATGCCGTGAAGCGCATGATGAAAGATGGACATTACCCAGGACTTCACAGTATGACACATGATTATGCGAAGCTGTACAAGAGCGGCGGCTCCCAGAACTTCATTAATGAATTCAAGGAAGCGCAGGGAATCGTTGAAGAATTGACAGGCTTCAAGCCTACGATGATTCGTGCCCCATATGGCAGCGCTCCGCAAATTGGTGAGTCATTCCGTAAGGATATCGCAGATGCAGGGTTTAAAATGTGGGATTGGACACTCGACTCCTGGGATTGGAAATATATCGGTCAACCAAATCGAGTACTAGAGCAAGTAAAGGCAGGTCTGACGGAAGATGTTGAAGTTATTTTGCTTCATGATCGTCAGCAGACCTTAGATGCATTGCCAGCCATTATTGATTACATTCAAAGCAAGGGCTACGAGTTCGAAGTGTACGACCCGAATGCGCATTTCGTATGCAATTTCCATCACGACAAACGATTGTAGCATAGGGATAGGAGGTTAACACATTGGCTAGTTGGAAAAAGCTAACCGCCGCTGTCGCGTTGGCATCCGTTCTGCTTATTGGCTTGACTGGATGCGGCGCTGCACCGACGACACAAATATTTGAAGGCTTCGAGAAGGCATCCGCAGCGGAAGCGGATGTTGCTGAAGCGGTGAAGACGCTGAGCACGCTGGAAGCGAAGGACAGCAAGCAATACAACAACATCCTGTCTCAGGGCAAGCAGGACAATCGCAATGTACAGACGCTGATCGACAATTCGAGCAAGTCGCTTGAAGAGCGGACACAGGCGATGGATCAACTGAAGAGCATGCTGGACGACGCTCGCAAGAAGATGGGCGAGCTCGACGGCGCAATCAGCAATTTGAAGGAAGAAGGCTTGAAGAAGCAAGCAACAGAGGCATATAACGCTTATGTGAAGCGCTACGAAACCTTCACTTCCATGTACGAGAAGTATGGGAAATGGATTCAGCAAGAGCAAGCCTTGTATAACGAGCTGAAGCAGAAGGATACGAAGCTGAAGACGATTACGAAGGCTGTATCTGATCGCAATGAGGCTTATCGTCAGGTTGAGCAGTTGAAGATCCAGTTCAATGACTATACGAAATCGTTCAATACGAAGAAGTCTGAATTCTACAAAGAGGCAGGAATGCAAGTAACTGGCACAGAGAAGAAAGAAGGCGAAGGTGCAACTTCGTAAGTGATACGAAGTGGAGCCGGGCATACCGTGTCAGCAAGAAGCGGGCAATCGTATAGGAGAATCACCCTTATCGTTTAGAAAAGAGAAGACCGTTCCGAAGCAGCTGGACTGCTTTGGAACGGTCTTTTTGTATGGTATAAGAGCACCGAATTCGAACAGGTAAACACATGGAATGAGCTCTGTCTCTAGCTCCATGTTCGGTGTACGAAGTCTGCCACAATGAGAAAGATAACGTAAGAGACAAGTGCCGATGCAATATACGTTATCCCTACCTTGATTCGCTGCTGGAATAAGCGCACAACGCCAAGACTAAGCAGCGGACAGACGATGAGCAGGAAAAATAGGATCGTTACGAACAATTGTGGCGAGATTGAACTGATATCTACATACGTCATGGATATACACCTCTTTATAAGCGTTGCCATCAAGCAAGACAGTATCGATTGTCTAACCTGAATCATTAGTCTTCCTACCTGGCAGTGTGATAAGGATCACAGTTTCTATTATATCGATTTCATAGCCGCTCGTCTGTTAATTCGTTTCCAATATTAAGGCGATTTTAAGGCGAAATTATGACGATGGAAGGAGATGCAAGCGAGCATTGACAGGTTCGAATCACGGATTGTACGATGTGATCATATACGTGTGAACCATGATTAAATGAAAGGATATCTTCACACAAATGATGGAAGGCATCATGCTATAATCGAAATACGACATATGAGTATATTTGGTGATGTAAGCAGTTACAAAAAAACAAATAGAAAGAATGGGAAGGCGAGGAGAGCAATCAATGGTGCAGTATATGGTTGGGATTGATCTGGGCGGGACGAACATTGTATGTGGGTTGGTCAATGAGCAATATGAGCTGATAGCCAAGGTAAAGCGGCCGACAGAGGTTGATCTTGGTGTAGAGCATGTATTGAATAAAATGTCTGATATGGTTGATGAACTGTTCATCACGGCAGGGGTGGATCGCAGTCTTCTTATAGCGGTTGGAGCTGGGATTCCGGGCTTCATTGATCCAGTGCGCGGCGTATGTGTGTTTGCATCCAACTTGAAGTGGGACAACGTAGATGTATCTGGTCGACTTGGCGCTAAGGTAGGCGTACCAGTTTTTATTGATAATGATGTGCGTATGTACGTATTTGGTGAGGCGATGAGCGGTGCAGGACGCGGTGCAGGAGTTGTACACGGGATAACGATTGGTACGGGGCTTGCGGCTGCGACGGTTGTCAATGGAGAGCTTCACTATGGAAGTGGGTTCATGGCAGGCGAATTGGGGCATGTAGCGATTGATGGCGAGACGACGCCATGCGGTTGCGGCTTGACGGGCTGTCTAGAGACGGTCGTATCCGCCACGGGCATTGCGCGACAAGCGAAGGAAGCGCTTGAGCAGGGGCGCGAGAGCTTGCTGCGCACACCATATGAGCGCGGTGAACTGACCGCAGCTCACGTCTCGCAGGCTTACGATAAGGGTGATGAGCTCGCAATCGAGATAATGACGCATACAGGACAGGTGCTGGGCAAGGGCTTGGCGTATTCCATCTCGCTGCTCAGCCCGGATATGATTGTAATCGGCGGCGGCGGTGCACTCGCGGGCGAACGTATTATGAAGCCTGTACGAGACACCTTGAAGCGTTATGTATATCACGGTTATTTGGAGCGTTTGACGATACGCCAGGGTGAACTGATTGATGACGGAGGCGTTATTGGAAGTGCAGCCTTTGCGAAAAGCCGTGCAGAGAAGCTCGGACACGTGTCGGTATAAGATCAACTAGAAAGAGAAGAGAGAGAAAAGAATCGGGAGGAACGAGTGACGATGTCGGATCGAGATATTCAGAATTTCCCCTACGGTGCTGATATCACCGAGCGAATGCTCCAAGAGCGCATTGTCGCAATATTCCGCGGCTGTACAGGAGAACTTGCTAATAGAGCGGCAGAGGCGTTGGTGGCAGGGGGCATTCGATTCATGGAAGTGACGATGAATACAGAGCAAGCCACAGCGATTATCTCCCATTGGCGTGAGAGATTTGCAGGACGGGCCTATATCGGTGCAGGCACAGTGATTGATTTGGCCTCGGCTCGTGAGGCATTGGAATGCGGAGCGCAGTTCCTCATCTCTCCGAATTTGGATGAGGAAGTCATCGCATATGCAGCTGAGCGTGGAATCGATGTATGGCCTGGAGTACTAACGCCTACTGAGATTGTACGGGCGTGGAAGGCAGGGGCGAAGGCCGTCAAGCTGTTCCCGCTTGGTACATTGGGCCCCGAATATATCCGAGAGATCCGAGGTCCTCTTGATCACATTCCGATCATTGCAACGGGAGGAGTCGACTTGCATACGATATCCACATACGGAACTGCAGGAGCGTCCGCATTCGGACTTGGTTCCAAGCTTCTTCCCAAGGAATATATGATTTCGGGCAATGATAAAGCCCTCACTGCAAATGCAATTCAGTTCGTTGAGGCGGTTCGCAAGCTTGATCCCGTTCGGCGATGACCAGAAATCCATAGAGCGTGGAACGGGTGTGAAATCATGCGATTGCGTGAATGATATACATACATCAGAATTTGAACCAATTCTACGGTAATGGTATGAAGAGAGGCGAATCTATGGCTATGCTGTGGACATATGGAATAGGCACACTCGTGCTAGCCGGCAGTGCCGCAAGCGGTACTTGGATGCTTGCGGTGAAGAGTCAGTCCCCTCGTCCGATTCCGATACATAAGGAACCGGAACGTCCCTTCGATCGAGTGGTGTTCGAAGGGACTGCATCTCTGCAAGGGTGGTTCATATGGGGCAAGGGGAACTCCCCTAAGAAGCGGGCGCCGGTTATCGTTATCTCGCACGGATGGGGATCGAACCGAGCGAGGGTGATGAGGTATGCGATCCCGCTGGTAGATGCAGGTTTCAATGTATTGGTCTATGACGTGACAAGTCACGGAGAGAGCGGGGCCGTAAAGGCACCATCGGCGCTGTTATTCCGTGATGATATGCTGGCCGCAGTCCGCTACGTACGTCAACGGCCGGATGTAGATCCGGATCGGATTGCAGTCCTCGGCCACTCCTTGGGCGGCTTCGGAGCGGTATTGGCTCTTGAAGAAGGGCTGAACGTAAGGGCAATTGTAACGGATTCCATGCCGTCCCGCCCGCTGTCCCTGGTGGAAGCGGAGCTTAAACGGCGCAAGCTGCCTTCATTCCCGCTAGCAGTGGTCATACCGCGTATATGGTTATATCGCTCCCGCATCCCGGTTGCTGTATACGACGGCTTGGATGTAGGTCAAATCTTAGCCGACCATCATGTGCGGACGGCAGGCAGCATCCCCATCTATATGGTTCATTCTCGACTAGATGGATTTATTCCCCCTAGTGAGCTTGAGCAGCTTGTTGAACGCTTACCGTATGAGCAATCGCATCTCTTTGTTGATACGGATGGTCATAGCTGTTCGGAGACTGATTCGCGTTTCTGGGCGGAAGTGATCCCATTCTTCAAGCGTCAATTGGATATATCGGGATAAGCAAGCCCATCTCTTCCCTCTAAGGCTTGACCTTCTGGGGAGAGGTGGGCTTGTATGTTTTCGTCAGAGAATAACTTTTTTATATTTTTTATAGGCAAATGCTGCATCGGTTCGCTACCCCTCGTCATATTCCTCATGTTCGAATCGCTACAATCCTTCGGAATACGATGCAATTCCCGGCTCTTGCTGCCGCAGCATGTCGAGCACGACAGAAAGGCAGCGAATCCACACTTGCGATGGGCATGCTATAACTAGACAGTATTTGCGATAGCGCTATGTTACGCTACCTAGCACACATAGGCGGATGTTCTCCGCTGATGCGAAGGTGGTGAAGGCATGTACATCGATTCACAGACTCCATCGCGCCTACAACGAGCGAGGCAGAGGCGAGCGAGGAGATGGATTCGATTCCCTAGAGTCTCTATATTCCGAATGCTGATGTTGGGAAGTGTTCTGTTAGGAATCATGGTTGGCTTCGCTCTATGGCCTACGGTAGAGGCGCGCTCATCTATGATAACGCTGCATAGTCAATCAGAGATGAAACAATGGCTGAGCGAGCAATTCACTCGCAGAGAAGCGGCCATTTCATTTCGATACGAAGGTGACACGAAATCCTTAACAGAGATGGCAGGAAAGTCCTTGTCGGCAGCATTATACTCGGATCCGTTCATTCGGTATAACATCAGCAAGTACTCCTATCAATGGAAAGGTAGTACGGATTCTGCAGTCGTCAATGTGTATGTGGACTACCGTGAGACGTACGAACAGTCACAATATGTAAGGGAGCAAGCCAAGGAAATCGTAAGAAATATAACGAGTCTAGGACAATCCCCTCATCTCAAAGTAAAAGCAATTCATGATTATATTGTCAGTCACGTGACCTATGACGAGGGTATGACGAAATTTACTGCCTATGAGGCGCTAACGGAAGGTACAACCGTATGCCAAGGATATGCGCTGCTCATGCAGGCTATGCTGGAAGAGGCGAACATTCCATCCAAGGTTGTCGAGGGTAAGGCGGGCGGATTGCTCCATGCTTGGAACCTGATTGAACTGGATGGAAAATGGTATCATGTTGATGCGACATGGGACGACCCGCTTCCGGATCGAGGCAAGCAAGTGCGCTACACGTACTATATGCGCACCGATGCGGAGATGAGAACCGATCATGATTGGGAGGAAAGTACGGAGCTTCCGAAGGCGAACGACCCTTATGAGCATGTCTTGAATCAGATGCGCCAAGGGACGGATAAGAGCCTGCGCTCATTCGTTACTGAGTTGGAGCACGGTTGGAGTCCGGATGTACTGCTTCCAGAACGGCAGGTCAAGGACGTGAAGGGACTAGTAGAACGCTATCGGTCTGCACAGAAGGCGAACCGGGTGCAGTTCCAGATTCGCTATATAGGCAGCGAGCTGGAGCTGCGTGCTGACCTGCATGATATGATGGACAAGCTAGGATTGTCTACTCCGTTCGAATACAGAGTATCGACGTTGAATAACAGTGATGACCTACTTGTCGATATTCAGCTTCAGAAATAAGGGGACAGAACATCAGCATAAGAGCTGGTGTGGGAATTCGGAACTCACATTAGGAATTCACATCACGAATGAATCCAGAGGAATGAATACAGGAGTTTCACTACCCGGAAAAAGCGATGGAACCACGTAACAAAGGCCCTGCTTTACGCAACTAAATGCGTGAAGCAGGGCCTTATTTTATTTACTTCATAGACAATATAGAGATTGATTATTTATGATCGAACTTGCATTCTTCAAGTGGAATGACCTTCGTCCGATGCTTGAACTTGTAGCCGAACCATATGATCAGGAAGAGCGGAAGACCAATGTAGGTCATCAACAGCCCTTGCCAGTCGATCGCTTCTCCGAGGAAGGCTTGATAGTTCTGACCAAGTACGACGAACATACAGAGCGCGAAGGCGAAAATCGGACCGAACGGGAAGAAGCGGGCACGATAAGGCAGCTCCTTCAGGTCATGACCTTGCTTGTTGAATGCGCGACGGAACCGATAGTGACTGACTGCAATGCCTAGCCAAGCAATGAATCCACACATGCCGGATGCACTCAGCAGCCACGTATAGACAATCCCATCTCCGAAAAAGCTGGCTAGGAATGCCATCATGCCGATGATGCTGGTCATAATAAGCGCATTGACCGGTACGCCGCGCTTGTTCAGCTTGCCAAGGAACTTCGGCGCCTTGCCTTCCTTCGCAAGCACCCAGAGCACGCGTGTTGAGGCGTACATGCCAGAGTTACCCGCGGACAGCACGGAGGACAAGATGACTGCATTCATAACTGAAGCGGCGAATGCGAAGCCGGCCTTTTCGAATACGAGCGTAAATGGGCTCGCATTAATATTATTGACCTCGCTCGATAGCAAGCTTGGATGTGTATATGGAATGATCATTGCGATAACGAATATCGCCAGAACATAGAAAAGCAAAATGCGCCAGAATACTTGGCGAATCGCTCGCGGTACACTCTCGCTTGGATTTTCGCTTTCGCCGGCGGCAACACCGACAAGCTCCGTACCTTGGAACGAGTACCCAGCAACCATAAATACACCAAGAATCGCAAAGAATCCGCCATGGAATGGCGCATCTCCGATATGGAAGTTCTCGAATCCGATACGTTCTCCGCCGATGATGCCGAATATCATCAATACGCCAGTAACTAGGAAGATGATGACGGTCGAGATTTTAATTATTGCGAACCAATATTCAGACTCTCCATACCCTTTAACGGAGATGAAATTCAATAAGAAGATGATGCTTAAGAACAGGAAGCTCCATATGAAAGAGTTGCTGTTCGGGAACCAATATTTAATGATAAGCGTAGCTGCGACTAACTCCGATGCGATCGTGATTGCCCAGTTGAACCAGAAGTTCCAGCCAAGCGCAAATCCGAATGCAGGATCTACAAATCGCGAAGCATATGTGCTGAATGAGCCGGAATCCGGCATGTAGGTCGCCAGCTCGCCAAGACTTGTCATTAAGAAATATACCATGATGCCGACTGCAGCATAAGCGAGAAGCGCACCTCCAGGACCAGCCTGTGCAATGGCGCCGCCGCTGGCAAGGAACAATCCAGTACCAATGGAGCCGCCAAGCGCAATCATGGTGAGATGGCGTGTCTTCAGGCTTCTGCGAAGCCCTTGCTCGTTGTGTTGCTTACTCATGTTGCTCACTCCTGTTCTAATCTTAGTATTACCGGAAAGGAGCGGAGAACATAAAAAAACCGCTGAAGCGTATACGTTCAAACGGTTTGACCGTCCCCATCATACCCTTCCTTAAAGATAGCGCATCATACGTAGACGGGTAATCTGCGTATGACAGTGTCGTGCCTATTCGACAGCGACCCCAGCACGCGTCCCGGAAGCGGGTTACGCGAACTTCGGCGGTTGTTCCTTCCCATTCGAATCATTGGCTTCTTCCTGCCTCCGCGAATGTACTCTTAACAACCGCAACCTCTACCTCATCGTGGAATAGGATGAGGATTTGTTGCACTATGAAGATGGCCAAGCCATCATTGTTACTTATATTTGCTAAGTATAATGAAACGAAGCGGTAAGTTCAATGTTAAAAAGTAGAAATCTGATCTAGGAAAGTTGTGTATGATTTCAAACATTTGAGCTGAATAATCCAAAAATATTTTTAAAAAAGGAATTTTACTCCTTGCAAGCGGTTTCTCGCATGGTATAAGATGGATGAAAAGAGAGCGCAAGTTGGGAAATATCTTATACAACCAAATAGAAACCAATAGAGACAGACATTTAGGGAGGCATGGGAAATGAAGAAGGTTACTGTAGCATTGCTTGGAGCCGGTCAACGCGGGGAAATCTATACGGATTATGCGATTGGCCGTTCGTATGAGATGGAAGTTGTCGCTGTGGCAGATCCGAGTGCAGCCCGCCGTCAGCGTATTGCCGATAAGCACGGCATTCCTGCAGAACGCCAATTTTCCTCTTGGGAAGAATTATTCTCTCAGCCGAAGCTTGCTGACGCTGTGTTTATTTGTACGCAAGATAAGATGCACTATGAGCCTACGATGGCAGCACTAGGAGCAGGCTATCACGTGATGCTGGAGAAGCCCATGTCTCCAGAGCCAGTAGAGTGTATTAAGATGGGGCAGGAAGCGAAGAAGAGAGGCCTTGTCTTCTCGATCTGTCATGTACTGCGTTACACGAACTTCTTCGCTACACTCAAGCAGATGTTGGAAGAGGGAAGAATCGGCCGCCTTATGTCCATACAGCATAATGAAAATGTTGCTTACTGGCATCAGGCGCACAGCTTCGTGCGCGGCAATTGGAGCAATTCGGCACAGTCCTCTCCAATGATTCTGCAAAAGTCCTGTCACGATATGGACATCCTGTTGTGGCTTGCTGGTGCCGAGTGTACCCATATTTCTTCCTTCGGCACATTATCGCACTTCCGCCCAGAAGGTGCGCCGGAAGGCGCAACGAAGCGCTGTCTGGATGGGTGTCCTGTTGCTGATGAGTGCCCATACTATGCGCCGAAGTGGTATTTGACGGATGATATTGGCTGGCCGACATCAGTTATTGCGGATGATATGAGCTATGAATCTCGCCTTCAGGCCTTGAAGGTAGGCCCATATGGCCGCTGCGTATACCACTGCGACAATGATGTGGTTGACCATCAAGTGGTGAACATGGAATTCGCGAACGAGGTAACCGCGGTATTCACTATGACGGCGTTCACTTACGACTCCGGTCGTACGTTGAAGTTGATGGGAACGACTGGGGAAATTCGTGCTCACATGGAGAAGAATGAGATTGAAATCATTCATTTCAAAAATGGCTTTAGAGAGCTGCTCAGCCTGCAAGCACCAGGCGGACATGTTGGACATGGCGGCGGTGACCAAGGTCTCGTGAAGGACTTCCTGAGGCTGGTAGAAGCGGACGGTGCATTGCAAGGACGTACATCCGCTGATATATCTGTTCAAAGCCATATGATGTCATTTGCGGCGGAGAAGGCGCGCATAGAGAAGCGTACTATCTCTATTGAAGAGTTCGTCCGTGAGCAATTGGCAAACGAAGCAGAGCCTGCAATGAACTAATTCTATTTGTAAATGTCAGAAGCTCTCCGGGTTACTCACGGAGAGCTTTTTCTAATGTAAGAGTTTCTTGTTGATGATCCCATTCTAGTCGAATACGAATAGGTTCTTGAAGTTGTTTTAACCCTTTAATCCGGTATTCGTAATGTGCGGCATAATGTGAAGAGTTAAGATCAGATATAGAATCAGAACGTTCAAAATCCGGACTTGTGAGACGGAATGATAAATCCTGTATATGCTGTTCTGGTCCATGATACTTCATATCCAGCGTAAATGATTCCGTATCTGTTGGTTGAGAAAGTTGCACGTCCCAATCTAGGCTTGCTGCCTTATAAATGGTGGTCTCTTTCGTGCATCCGACTAGTGCAGGGAGTATGCATCCGAGTAGCATAATGGAAATGAATCTTCGTCGTAGATGTATCATGACAGACCTACCTTTCATTGTTGTTAAATGAGAAAGGGCAAGGGGAAGGAGTGTTATTCGAGTCAGAATATGAATGCACCTCCTATCATATGGAATATATTATACCATAATGGACAGTAATGCCGATGTATTCGAGGCAATAAAAAGGCTGACTCTGTACCTAACAGAATCAGCCTTTATAGGGCAGTTGTATAAGTGGAAAAGCTATTACGAGTAATTCAGGATTGTCCCGCGATTTGACCTAAACTTAACCGATCGACTGCTTCATAAAGCGTGGGTATTGCACCCATGCGAGTACAAGTGCAGCGATTCCGATACCGAGCAGAATGACTGCATTCAGCCACACATCCTGTACATGAGCGCCGTGGGAAATGATGCGCTTCAGTGCATCCTGCGCCCAATATTGAGGAAGCAATTGGCCGATCGTCTGCATGAACTTCGGCATCATTTCATGCGGGAACCACAGTCCGCCAATCATCGCACCGCCAAGCGCGATCAATTGGGTAATGGCAAGCCCTTGATTCTCGCCCTTAGCGATAAGGGAGATGAAGAGGCCAAGACCCGTTACACAGATACCGAGTGCTGCGACGACTAATGCGATAGCGAGCACATCACCGAGCTGCATGCCATAAACGAAGTGTCCGAACGCCAGCAGTACCGCGCTTTGGAAGAGAACAACGATAATATAAGGAACCCACATGCCGACTAAATAGTTGAGCGGCTTCATTGGTGTGCTGCACAGGCGCGCCGTCATCCCGCTTTCTTTGTCCCGAATGAAGCGTCGAACCATCGAGATAATAATGAAGAACACGAACATAACGGTATATCCAGGAACGACTTGACTAACCATATCAACAGGAACAACGTTCTCCATCTGCTCCTTAACTACGAATGGCGGGGTGAAGATTTGCTTCATCTCTTCGCCCTGAATTCCTTTGGCTGCAAGCTGCTCCGCAGCGCTTACCTGACGCTGCTCATCGACGATTCGTCCAAGCACGGCTTTGATTGGAGCCGTTGAGGTGTTGTCGTTCTCGTCGCGGTAGAGTGTCATTTCAGCAGAGCCTTTGCCTGATTTCATGCTGGCTTCAAATCCTTGCGGAATGAGCAGGAGGGAGGATTGCTTGCCATCACGTATACTTGTAATTTGTTGATCAAGCGTGCGTTCTGTGTCTTCCTTCAGTTGAAAACCTTGCACCTTGGCTAACGATGAAACAATCGCTTTCGAAGCAGGAGACTGATCCTGATCGACATAATTTAACGTGATGCTGGAATTCCCCATATTGCCGAACACAGAGGCAAACACCACGATGAAGATGATAGGCATAAGGATGAGCCAGAAGAAGGTACCCTTTTCCTTAAGCAGCAATTGGATTTCCTTGCGTGTGAAGCTGGTAATCATTCGAATTCTCCTCCTTGAATCGTACTCTTGCGAATTCTTAGCGCTCCAAAGCGCCTATTACGCATCCCGCAGGGATGTACCGGTTAAGTTCAAGAACACCGTTTCTAATGAAGGCTGCACGATTTCGAGACGAGTAACCTTCACTTGCTGCTGCAGGCAAAGTTCAGATACGCGGTTCATCGTTGTCAGTGTATCGTCGGTATCAATAATCCAGCCCTCTTCATGGGCAGTCACTTTGCCAGGAATCGAATCGAAGGAAATTGCAGTCTGCTTATCCGTTTCGACATATACGGAATTCGTGCCATGCTGCATGAGCAGTTCATGCAGGACGCCTTGGGCAATGACCGAGCCGTGGTCGATGATGGCGAGTTCCTCGCAGAGTGTTTCGACTTCTTCCATATAGTGAGTCGAGTAGATGATGGATACCCCTTCTTGCTTCAGCTTGCGAATCATCTCGAAGATATGATTGCGCGATTGTGGGTCAATGCCGACAGTAGGTTCATCCAGCACAAGCAGCTTCGGACGGTGGAGGAGTGCAGCAGCGATGTTCACGCGGCGCATCATGCCGCCAGAGAAGGTGCCAACGGCATCCTTAGCGCGATCCAGAAGCCCGACCTGTGTCAGTACGGTTGAGATGCGTTCCTTTAGCTGGCTTCCTTTTAAACCATACATTTCTCCAAAAAACTTCAAATTATCGTACGCGCTGAGCTTCTCATACAAGGTGATGCCTTGGGGGACATAGCCGATTATGTTCCGCACCTTGGCGGCTTCTTTACCGGCATCGATTCCGAATACACGCAGAGCACCACTATTCGGTTGGAGAATGCCGGAGATGATCTTCATCGTTGTTGATTTGCCAGCTCCGTTCGGGCCAAGCAGGCCGAAGCAAATTCCTGGACGGACTTGGAATGAAATACTATTCAGTGCAGTGTGATTTCCATACTTTTTATGCAAATTCGATACATCAATAGCCAATGTCATCTTAATAGAGCCTCCTTGAATTAACCCTCCAATTGTTTGTTCATCAGAACGGTTGCTGCGCTTATGAGAATTCCAGACAAGAGAATGATGCCAAGCGCAATCCACCCGAATTCATGAGACTGAACGGTAAACATCTCATTCGGATTCTGTGTAAGTTGGAGCTTGTTGAGATGTGGTGATTCCAGGATCCAGAACAGGGAATTCCCCGAAAGGCCATATAAGATCCACAGCATCGGCGTTAACGGCTTCAAGCGAGAACGGCTGACCACTCCTGTAAGCGTACCGAATGCTGCCATGAATGGAATGACCATCATGATTATGCCGTACCAGATCGCTGATGTTTTCATGAACGTGGCAAGACTGTGAAAATCGAAGTTTCCTTTTAAGATTAATGCATAGGCAACGAACAGCTGGGCACCGACCCAGAAGATAATATGCATGATAACTGCTGTACAAATGCTAGCTGCATACTTCGATAGAATGAGCGATCGCCTTGGATAAGGGAGTGTCAGCCACCATCCGGCAGTACCGTTTTTCCATTCCCGTATAACGATACTAAATGCAATGATGAATGTAATATACGGGAAGCCGAAGGACATAAACATGACCCCGTATGGATCAAGATTGTCGGCAAATACAGCTGCAAAAATGAGTCCGATGAGGATGCCTGCTGCAACGTAGAACATCCACCATTTGTTCGAATGTTTGGTTGAGTTTCTGCGGCGGAATTCATCTTTCACTAAAAATAAAAAGGTGCTTGTATTCATCCGTATTCTCCTCTCTTAGCGGTATAGGGTGCGGTAGACGGATTCCATCGAGCCTTGTTCACTGCGTAGCTGCTCAACATTCCCCTCCAACACCACTTGACCGTTATCCATGAATACCACATAGTCGAACAAGCTTTCCGCCTCGTGTATTTCATGCGTACTGATTAACACGGTCTGCTCACGTTCTGCCAAGTTTTCGATGATCGCTGAAATAATGCGTTCTCGCGATATGAGATCGATACCGGAGAACGGTTCATCCAACACGAGGAGAGGAACATTCCGTGCCATACACATGCTTAGCATAAGCCTTGCTTCTTGTCCCTTGGACATGCCCTGCACAGGCATATCGGACTGTAATTTCATGAAGGAGATGAGTTCCTCTGCCCGCTTCCGGTCGAAGCCAGGCCATAGGTGCTCTGCCCAATCCAGTGCTTGTTTGACCGAATGTTTTTCGAACCAGCGCGCCCGGTCAGGCAAATAAGCGATGTTCTTGTTCGTCTCCCAGCTTGGCTTGCGCCCGAGCACCTCAACCGTTCCTTGCTCCGGCTGCACCATGCCTGCGATCATGCGGAACAAGGTGGATTTGCCTGCACCATTCGCTCCTAGAATTCCGACAACCTTACCTGTTGGGATTTCAAGAGAAAAGTCGTGGAGGGCGAGCTTCTTCCCGTACCGCTTCGTAATATGGTCAACTCGTATCGCAGTGGACTGACTCATACTTCCTTTCCTCCCTCATGATTTAATAGGTGTTGAATATCGTCCAATGTAAATCCTATGCTGTACATCTTCGTTAAAAACTCCTGTAGCGCTTCTTCCGCCAAAGAAGTTCGTACACTCGCAACAGCTTCTGCGTTCGACGTAATAAATGTTCCTTGTCCTCGACGTGTCTCTGTAAGCTGATCCCGTTCCAGCTCTTGGTAAGCGCGCATGACGGTATTCGGTGTGATTTTGAGCGCTTGCGCAAGTTCCCTTACCGAAGGAATTTTCTCACCCAATGCGATCTCTCCTTTCGCGATGGAGCTTCGGATTTGATTAAGTACTTGTTCGTAGAGTGGTTTGCTTAAGTCCAACGTGAATCGCATTCCGCCAACCATCACGTCATTCAATGAGCTCCCTCCTTTGGTGTATCATTTGTATACAGTGTATTATATCACTTGATACACTTAATACAATAGGAAAAATGAAAAAATAGAAATAAATTTATGATCTGAGGATTTCTTGCGTCGAGGGCGGCTCTGATGATAGTGGGGAACGTTGGATAGACACGAAAAACACAGATGGTGTCATGCAATTTTAGATAGGTACGCATAATATGGATAGTCCTACAAAATGAATAGGATCGTAAAAAAGAGCAGCGTCCCATTGCTTGCGCATGGACTGCTGCTCTTTCTATTGGTTTTCCTTTTAAGATTGATCGCTTTGCCCGCGTAATCGGGCCATTTGCTGCCAAACTGTTCCGACAGCCTCTTCGCCGGAACGGATGCGTTCGATCGCCATGCGTGCTTGCAGGGCAACCTCGAATTCGGGATCTTGAGCGGCATGCTCAAGTGCTGTTAGCGCACGGTCATCGCCAGCTTCATAGAGGAAGCGGGCTGCGCGCCAGCGCACGAGTTTATTCTTATCTTGGAGAGCTTCGATCATTGGCTCGATTGCAATCGGATCACCGATATCGGATAGCGTATCTCCGGCAGTGCGGCGAACACTGACGGAAGAATCCTTGAGTGCTTCAATAAGAAGCGGCATACATTCGTCGGTTTTGATTTCACCCAAATACACGACAGCAAGGCGGCGTATCTGGCTCTGCTCATCATGAAGCGCCTTCGCAATGAGTTCCAACCGTTCTGGCGCTGGCTCCATTCGATCCAGAGCTGCATAACGAACGCGCCAATCTGAATTATTCAGATGCTGCTTCAGTTCTTCTTCTGACCATTCCCGGCGCTCTTCAATAAATGGCTCATCTGTGCGTCCCTTCGCAATCGCTTGCTGCACAAGGGAAGCAACGCGTTCCTCTGTGTAGGCCGCTTCAAGTTCTTGTTCTACTTCGCGTGCGATGTCGGCAAGCTCTCCATAACGAATCCCATAGTCGCTAAGCTTACGTTCCTTGATTAGAGTGGCGCTCGCAACTTCTGTTACTGCACGAACGAAGCGATCGGACAGGCCGACGCGCTCTTCCTGTCCATTTGCCTGCACCCGAATTTGCATCGGGATACTGCGGAAGTATTGCACATATACCTGTGCCTCGCCGAATGATGTCCAAGAAGCTAGATCTTCCTCTTGAGTGCTGTTCGCTTGCGACTGTCCGAACAGGCCGCGCACTTCGTCAAGGATACGAGCCCAATCTGCGTTCGGGAAGCGGTCAAGCGCGATAAAATCAGCGGTATGGAATACGCTCTTTACGCCCTCGATGTCGAGCAAGCTGGCGATCAACGGGGGAGCAGAGCGTCGATTGTCTTCTGAATAGGTACGGCGAATGCCGGCAGGCAATGTTTCGTCCAAGTGGAGCTTCATGGAATTCGGACTTGGCGTCGGTTCAATTGTGATTAAGTTCATTGACATACACCTCCGTTGGCGTGTGGTTTGCTTCTATTGTATCTTATCGGAGAGTGGGGAACAATGAAGGCAACATGCTTGCAGCTGTCAGGCATTTCATTATTGCTCGGTGAAGGGGATTAGGCTGCAGTCTGCAAGGTGGTTGGATCATCTCATTTTGTGTAATACATAGTAAAGAGGGATTCGACCAAAGCAGAAGAGCATGCATAGGATGGAAGGACGTCAGCAGCTGTGAATGGCGTCATTCAAATGGAAAGATATTAAGAATTGAGATAGGTGTTAAAGATGGCAGCCATCAGATGGCGCGCAGTTAGGAAGCTGAAGTCGAATTGGTGATGGAGACAGGGTTCTGGTATGCTAAAGATTAGGAGATAGTATTTGTCATTCGTCCCGTTTTGCAAGGGAGAGGGTAGCCCTTGTCATTCGATCCGAATTTTTCGCAAATGAGGTGGTGCTTATGAAGCGCTATTACGTCAATATGGACGATGTGACAACGGTTAAAGCATGGAATCAATTTCGGCGTTGGCAAGCAGAGCGCAAAGAACGATTAAAGACGAAGGATTATTCCTATGTCGTACCAAATGTAAAGCCGGATATCGCTCGTTTGAACGCTAATCGAACAGAGACAACGATAACGTGGATCGGTCATTCGACCTTCCTGTTACAAATAGGTGGATTAAACATTGTCACAGATCCGGTATGGGCTGCAAGAATGGCGACACAAGCTAGGCTTGCTCCGCCAGGTATTCCGATTGAGGAAATGCCCCCAGTCGATGTTGTTCTCATCTCGCATTCTCATTACGATCATCTGCATATACGGTCATTACGGCGATTGGTAGGGCCGAACACGATGCTGATTGTACCTGACGGGCTGCTTAGTAAGTTGAGACGCAAAGGATTTTCTATTATACATGAACTGGCCTGGTGGGAGCATATAACCGTGGCGGATCGGGTGAAAATTACGTTTGTACCGGCACAGCACTGGACGCGTCGGACGTTGATAGATATGAATCGTTCCCATTGGGGCGGCTATGTTATTGAGCACCTTGCACAAGCGAAAAAGACATCCGGAGGTTCGGATTCAGCCGGCACGCCAACAGGCGAAGGCTCTCCAGCGAATCAATCGAGTCAGGAGACCGTAGGTGAGACGATATATTTTGCGGGCGATAGCGGATATTTCCGTGGGTTTGAGCTTATCGGCCAGCGCTTCCACATTGATGTAGCCCTATTGCCGATTGGCGCATATGAGCCGGAATGGTTTATGTCGCAGCAGCATGTTTCCCCAGAGGAAGCATTGCAGGCATTTGAAGATGTGAAGGCAAAAGTGATGATCCCGATGCATTATGGAGCGTTCAAGCTGGCTGACGATACACCGCGGGAGGCACTTGATCGGCTGGAAGCGGATCGGGTGAAACGAGGAATTGAGCGCAAGCGAATTCATATTTTAGCGCACGGTGAATTATGGAGCTATGCAGAAGCATTTGGTCAATCTGTTCAGCATGCTCAAGCTGCGTCACCTAAGGCACGAATGAAATCGCAATAAGCTACATGCGAGGCATACACAAAGATACACGTGAAAAAGTAAAAGCGGAATAACGTATAGAAGGGCTGTCCAAAAAGGTGGAAACTAATGGGGTAGTCTCATAAGAAAAGCAAAGACGCCTCCAACTCCACGGAAGAAGTGGGGATGGAGGCGTCTTTCTTACACATGTTCATATGAATGTGGGGCACCCGAATTCAATAGTACGTCTGGACTAGCCCCCGTTCGTGTTAGAAATATCGGATGGTACGGGCTCGCATTATCTACGCTTGCTCGGTCGGCTGCTCAACTTCGACAGCTTTTTGTTGTTCTGTACGTGTTGCCGGGCAAGCTGTGCATTCTCCGTACGACGCATGTATGCAATTTCACGTTGGAGCTTTTGATAGCCGCGAAGTCTGTTGGAATCCAGCTCGCCTGTTTGAATAGCCTCACGTACAGCACATCCAGGCTCTCTCTCATGCTTGCAGTCGCTAAATCGGCAATGCTCTGCAAGGCTTTCAATATCCTCGAAGGTATTCGACAAGCCTTCACTATCAATAGCGGTCATGCCGACTTCTCTCATGCCCGGCGTATCAATGAGCCATGCCCCGCCGTGCAGACGGAGAAGCTCACGATGCGTCGTAGTGTGGCGGCCGCGGTCATCATCTGAGCGAGCAGCTTGTGTCAGCATTTGCTCGGTACCCGTAAGTGCATTTGCCAGCGTGGACTTGCCAACGCCAGAAGAGCCGACGAGCACGACGGTCATGCCCGGGGCAATGCGTGCGCGCAATTCGTCCATGCCATCACCGGTCATTGCAGATACGCGGAACACGTCAACACCAGGGACGGCCTGCATGGCTTGTGCCTCGAACAGCTCTGGGTCGTCCGCCTCATCAGCCTTTGTCAATACAACGGCCGGCATGGCGCCGCTATCCCATGCAAGGGCGGCATATCGCTCTAAGCGACGCGGCTCGAAGTCGCGTGACATCGACGTAACGAGCAGCGCAATGTCTGCGTTCGCTGCGACGATTTGAGTGTCGCGGCGACCTCCCGCTACCTTGCGTCCGAAGGTGCTGCGGCGAGGCAGTACGCCCACAATCGTAGCTCGTCCTTCTGCTTGTCTAGGTGCCACGGCCACCCAATCGCCGACTGTCGGCCAATCACTGAGCAGTGCCATTCCGGCCCGTGCCTGTCCAGACAGCTCGGCCAGCCATTCTCCCTCCGCGCTAACGACGCGATACAGATGCTTATGTGCCAGCGCTACGCGTGCAGGAACTAGCTGGCCCGCGTAGCGGCGTGCGGTAGACTCTTGAAGCTCTTGAATCCAAGACTCCCAAGTGCTTGACCACGCTTCATCGAAGCCGAGATCGTGCAGATCTTGCACAGTAGCATCCAATTGTTCTTCCATGCTCAATGTGTTGCTTTCAATTATAGTTTCTTGCACGGCGCAAGTATCTGATAATAGATGTGAATCATGCTTACCTTCATTATGGTTACTTGAATTTTGATTATTTGTAGTCAAATCTGAATTCTCCCTTGTTATGCGGCGTGTAGCCGCTTCATAGTGAACTTGGTCTTACCTGCGAATGAACGACATTGCGGCACGGTCAAGTTCGGGAGAGACAGACGTTTCAGTCGACACTAGCGTCGTTAACAGCTTACTGGTATTTCATAAATTGTACGATGCGCTAGGCGCTGAAATGTTTCTCCCGAACGTTATATACATTGCTGTTTACCATATAACATCCCTCACTTTCTTCTTTACGGTCGATTTTGATCATTCCAGAGGCTTGCATGCTGTGTTAAGCAAGGCGGCTTTCTAGAATGGAAAAAACATACCTTAGGCCGCGGTTGGCCTCTTGGAATTCTTCGATAAGAGTTTTTCTTATCCGAAGTCCTTGTGAACCACTTTAATAATGGGGCGTCTCCGTCATTCGTAAGAAATAGGGGACACCTTCATTTTGATAAAGATGGAAATATTATATACATAAAATGCCGAATTAGATATGTGTAACTCTCCAAAGATCATGGTAAAAATGTTCAATCGTCGCATTATACTGATCCTTATGCTATAATAACAGTTTGAAACCAATAATAGGCAAAGGACGGGAATGCCATGATTAGTACAACCGGCGTTACGCTCCGCTACGGGAAACGAGCGCTTTTCGAGGACGTGAACATTAAGTTTACACCAGGGAACTGCTACGGCTTGATTGGCGCGAACGGTGCGGGCAAATCGACATTTCTTAAAATATTGTCTGGTGAAGTTGAACAGACAAATGGTCAAGTAAACATTACTCCTGGAGACCGTCTATCGGTCTTGAAGCAGGATCATTATGCATATGAAGAATTCAAGGTTCTCGATACAGTCATTATGGGTCATGAGCGCTTGTATTCCATTATGAAAGAGAAGGATGCCCTCTATGCGAAGGCAGACTTCACGGAAGAAGACGGCATGCGCGCAGGCGAGCTGGAAGGCGAATTCGCTGAGCTCGACGGCTGGGAAGCTGAATCGAGCGCAGGCGAGATGCTTATCGGTCTTGGAATCACTAGAGATCTTCATGATAAGCTGATGTCTGAGCTTGACGGCAACCAGAAGGTACGCGTATTGCTTGCACAAGCATTGTTCGGCAGACCGAACATCTTGCTGCTCGATGAGCCTACCAACCACTTGGATCTCGAATCGATCAACTGGCTCGAGAGCTTCCTGATGGATTATGAAGGCACAGTTATCGTCGTATCTCACGATCGTCACTTCCTGAACAAGGTATGTACGCACATTGCAGATATCGACTTCGGTAAAATTCAGCTGTACTCAGGTAACTATGATTTCTGGTACCAGTCCAGCCAATTGGCGCAAACGATGATGCGCGATCAGAATAAGAAGAAGGAAGAGAAGATCAAGGAACTTCAAGCCTTCATTCAGCGCTTCAGCGCGAACGCGTCCAAGTCGAAGCAGGCGACTTCACGTAAGAAGATGCTCGATAAGATTACGCTCGACGACATTCGTCCATCGAACCGTAAATATCCGTTCATCAACTTCAAGCCTGAGCGTGAAGCTGGCAAGCAATTGCTGACGATCGAAGGCTTGACGAAGACAGTGGAAGGCGAAAAAGTATTCGAAAATCTACACCTTGTTGTGAATAAAGGCGACAAGATCGCACTCGTTGGTCCGAATGGATTGGCGAAGACAACGTTGATGCAAGTTCTGATGGGTGAGATTGAGCCTGATGCAGGAACATTCAGCTGGGGCGTTACGACGACACAAGCTTACTTCCCGAAAGACAACTCCGCATACTTCGATGGGGTTGAGGATACCTTGGTTGACTGGCTGCGCCAATACTCCAAGGATCAAGACGAGACATTCCTTCGCGGCTTCTTGGGCCGCATGCTCTTCTCTGGGGAAGAAGCATTGAAGAAGGCAAGCGTATTGTCCGGGGGCGAGAAGGTTCGCTGCATGCTCTCCAAGATGATGATGAGCGGCGCGAACGTGCTGTTGCTTGATGAACCGACGAACCACTTGGATCTCGAGTCCATCACAGCGCTCAACAACGGCTTGACTGACTTCGACGGCACAATGCTGTTCACGTCCCATGACCATCAGTTCATTGAGACGATTGCGAACCGCATTATCGAGATTACGCCGAATGGCATCATCGATCGTGTATGCACGTACGATGAATATCTTGAGAATGAAGAAGTGAAAGAGCTGCGCAAGAAGCTGTATCCAGAAGAGAGCTAATAGCATCTAATAGAAGCAAGAGGTTTGAGTAGCCAAATGGCTGTTCAAACCTCTTTTTGTATGTTTAGGGGCTGTCCCTGGATTAGTTTTCGCTTTAGCGGAACATTGCCTCTTTCTTGAAAGCAGGATCGAGCAAGGAGTGTTAGTTCGATCCCGAATTCAATCCATTCTATGGATGTGCACGAAATCAGGCTTGGAGTTGCCAAAATGTGCAGCAATCGTATCCCTCGTTTTGCCCCGTTTTCCCCCCGAGTATTGTTGTACCTGTGCAATAGATCAGACACCCTCTGATTATTGCATCTTTAGAAATATTGACATCTATTTTTTCCAATTCTATCAAATCAGATTGTATTCTTGCCGTTATAATATAATAGGAAAATATATCTAAATAAGGTGGGCTGTTCCGCTTATTCTAATGTGAAAGCCTGGGACTTCAGAAAGAACTCGGAGTAAAGGGATAGGAGGTAGCCTTCGTGCAGCATTTGGATGAAAAAATATTGGCGATGATGAAAGAGCTGGAGGAAGAACGACAGGAACATGATGGTGAGATGAGGGAAAAAGACGGGATAGCAGGCAGTGGTAGTGACGGACAAGCTAAGCTAGAGTCTATCGATTTCAATCATCCGCTAATAAGCGTCAACGGACAAATGATTCCGCTAGCGGATCGGACTTTACTGGCGGGCAAGCTTCACGTAAGGATGCCGAAAACTTGGCGCCTCATGACTCAGCAGGAGGCTGCGATCAAATATCCTTCGGTATATCGTCCATCCCTAATTTATACGAACAATGAAGGTACCGTGAACTTAACGATCAACCTCACAGAAGATCCGCTTGAAGAAGAGGGGCTTGCTGTTTATACGGAGACGATGGCTCGCATGATTCGCTCGGTACAGCCTATCCGTTCCCGGATCGATGAAGGCATGATGGATTCTGATGAAGGGGAGCGCGCAGGGTACTGTGAATTCACCGCTTCCGTATTAGACGGGACGCTGTACTATTACATGATGTTCAAGGAGCTGGAAGGAAGCGCGCTACTCGTTTCTTTCTCATGCAGTGCAATGGACATGCGGAACTGGAAGCCAGTGGCCCATGCGATGATGCGGGCGATACAAACCCTCGGCAGTGAGAAAGGGGAGAAACGAAGTGAGTCTTACTTATGAGAATTTGAGCATTCATCCATACCAATTAGTCCACCTGCAGGAACTGACCCTGACGAAGCAGCTCAACGAGCATGCGCGGCTGCGCTTCACGGGGATTGTGTCCGAGGAAAAGAGCAAGCTTTATGTGGATATGACCGATACGGACACCTCTATTGAATTGAATCAAATGGATACGGACGGTGGGAGCAAACCACTGTTCCGGGGAATCGCACTTTCTATCGAAATCCAAGTCTTGCAGGGCGTTCACTATTTGGAAGTGGAGGCGATATCCCATACCTACGTCATGGATGTGAAGACGAAGACGAGATCTTTCCAGAATGTAAAGATGACGATCCCTCAACTTCTTGAACAGATAGGCAAGGAATACCCGGGACTTGACGTGATGGATGAAGCAACTGCTGGGGCTAAGCTGCAGCGAATAGCTTTGCAGTATGAGGAGACGGATTGGGCCTTTTTACGGAGAATGGCCTCTCGATACCATACCAGTCTAGTTCCGGCAGCTCAATTCCATGAACCCAAATTCTATTTCGGTATTCCTGATGGTTCAAGAGTGATTCGGTTGGAGCAAATGAATTATACCGTTAGCAAGCGAATGGCGCCGTTCCGATATTTCGTAGAAAATGAAGCCGCATCTGTCGGCGAAAACGATTTTATTACCTATGATATCGAAACGGATGAGGTATTCGACTTAGGCAGTCATATTCAATTTCAAGGAGAAAGTCTCTTTGTTCGTGAAGCGCAGACGAAGATGCAAGGCGGAATGCTGAAGCATCGGTATGTGCTCTGCTCTCACAAAGGATTGCGGCAGAAGGAGTATGGCCTTGAGCGCTTGATCGGCGCATCCATTTGCGGAAAAGTGATAGATGTGGCAGGGGACAAGGTAAAAGTTCACTTTGAATGTGATCATGAGCAAAAGAAAGAGGAAGCGCGCTGGTTCCGATATTCGACCGCTTATTCGGCGGAAGGCAGCACCGGATGGTACGTCATGCCGGAGATTGGCGATCCAGTAGCCGTTTATTTCCCTGGAAAGAAGGAAGAGGAGGGCATCGCTGGCGGTGCGGTACGCCAGAATGCTGAACCGAGCGGACGCAATAAGCTAAGCAATCCCGATGTGAAAATATTCCGTACGCCATCCGGCAAAGAAATCAGGCTTGCTCCGGATGAAATCGTCATTACCGGGAAGGATGGCGCCATTTATATTCAACTGAACGATGATGAGGGCATTCACATTGCCAGCAGCAAAGGAGTCAGCATCACTGCGGATGGGGATATCTCCATGAATGCCGGACGCAAGATGGTGTTGTCTGCAGGCAGTGAAATGAATATGAGCTGCAAGGGCAGCCAGCTTCATTTGGGACGTCAGGCGCGCTTAACGGGCAGCAAAGTGAAGTCGAACTAAGCATGCGGAAGAGGAGGTTGTCATGAACAGCGAAGCAGCGTTAACCCATTTCATTCAGGAAGCAGTACCTCGCGAGAGGAGCGAGATGTTCGCTGCAATCGGACAAGAATGGGATGAAGCCAAGAAAGAATGGGTGCAAGAATTTGTCGATGGCTTCCGGCAATGGTGCAAGGTCATTCGTGAACAGCAGCTCTTCGGGAAAAAAGGAAGCCTTGGATTCATCACCTACTCTATGCTGAGAACGGACATTGCGCAGGGACGAGCTCGCTATCTCGTACAAGCGTCCGACAGCTCGTGGCTGTTCGACGCCGAACCGGTTGAAGGCTACTATGGCGGCTTGTGGGCTTATCGCTACTTGGATTTGCTGGCAGACAGATTGAAGCTGGCCAGCCGCGAATATAAGGGGGCCGTTCATTCCGCACATCTGGAGCGCATTCGTCTGCGCGAGGCCGTTCACATACACCGCGTCGTGGTCAGCCTGATTCGGCTGGCGATGCAGGAAGCTTCCCAATCGCCGGAGTTCCAAGCTGTGGAGAAGGCAGAAGTATTCGAGGTTCGGGTAGGAGAATATTTGGATCAAAGCGAGGGCGTGTTCCGGCTGGACTTGAGCAAGCGCGCTGCAGAGGAAGTGCGGTCATGGCTGCGAGAGGGAAATGAAGAGGATTACGCATATGAAGCTTTTCACGCTATGGATTTGTCGGAGGGAGATTGGGCGGGGATTGATCTTCGGTACAGCGCATTTCGAGACTGCTGCTTGTCGAACAGCCGTTTTCTTGATGGCGTTCTGATCGGTACGCTGTGGCAGGAATGCCGGTTGGATGGCGCCAACTTTGCCTATAGTCTTATTAGCGGTGCGAACTATAGCGGGTGCTCCATGCCGTTGGCGGTGTTCCGGGGCGTCCAGGGTAAGCGGGGCGTGCTGCCATTCGACGGATTTTCACCCATATTTGAAGGGGTTCAATTCGCTAAGGCCAACTTGACGGGTGCTGATTTTACCCGAGCCAACCTCCCTGGCGCAGTGTTCACTGGAGCCACGCTGAAGAATGCCGTCTTCCGCGGAGCAAATCTCAAGGGGGCGCGCTTCGATAAGGCGGATTTGACGGGAGCTGATTTTCAAGACGCGGATGTAACGGAGGTCAACTGGAATGATGCACATTGGGATGATGAGGATCACCGCCTGCTATCGCGGGAAATGGGAGGACGGCCATGAATCGGTTATTCAGACTTGTTGCGGATGAACGGATTGCGAATCGGGCAGAGCCGAATATGATGACGCCCGGAATCGTGAGCCGACTAGAGGAAGAAGCCGGCGTGGAAGAGCAGCCGCTTGTCTTCCCGATACGGGAACGGAATGCCGTCGAATATGTCGATTATTTGGATCGGCCCATGCCCTTGTTATCGGATTGCGTTAAGCGGTTGATAGAGCTGTACATGCCTGAATTGCGTTGGCGTCCTGTTATTTTGACTGATATGAAAAGGGAACGGCAGGAAGTCTATTGGATGACGTCGCTGCCTCGCCTATGCTGCCTCTCGCCTGATAGCGAATTCCACAAGGATGGGGGCTTGAAGCGGCTTGTGTTGGAAGGAAAGCACAACTATCGGCCACTGTTCCAGGTGGATGGAATTCGCGAGAGAGTATGGATCGCCAATCTGGCGCTTGCCGAGAGTCTGCTTCGGCGGGATGTATATGGGGTTCATTTTGCTGAGGTTGAAATGGATCAAGAGTGAGAGTTCGTTTAAGCGGTGTAGGAAACGACTCTGCTTGAGCATGATCTCAGAATGAAAGAAAGGGGATTAGAGCGATTGGGGAAGCAACAGGAGGATATCCGCGTTCAACCGGGAAAAGGGCGCAAAGGTAGCTATGTTGTCGCCGGTGCTATTCTTAGCTGCAGCTTCGGCACTCAGCCGACCCGGCTCACAATGCCGGAATGCCACGGTACATACGTGAAGGGCAAGGCTCAGATGAACGTTGGGGATTTCGTGCCGGGCGTGAACATCTCTTCTTTTGGCAATTGTTCTTGTTCGATGAATCCGGCCGTACAGAGCAGTAATTTGGTTGATATTTATGGGGTGAAGAAAGCTCCCTGCATTCCGGTTATGACCATTCCTTGGTTGAACGGCAAACATGATGTGCATGTGGCGGGACAACCAGCTTTGCTTAGTGGTTGTACGCACCAATGCCTTTATGGCGGTGTCATTCGCATTGAGGACGACGGACAGGAACTGGATTGATGGGGAATACGCGCATAGACGATAGAACAATACATTCCCGTTTCCAGTAATCAAATCATGCAAGGAGGGGAGAAGTTGGAGAAGAGTATGCTAAGCGCAGAAAATGCGGCAGGCTACGGTCATATCCGTGTGGTGTGGGCGCATGATATACAGCGAATCCATGAGCTGCGAATCGAGAAGCGAGTGAATGAGCATGCCCGGCTGCATATGCGCGCCCTGCTGGCGGAGGAGCGTGGCGATCGGGATATTGAGGCGTATGATTATGGCAAGTCCGTAAAGGTAGAACAGCTAGGAGATGACGGTTCCGTAGTCCGAACGTTGTTTTGTGGTCAGGTGATGACTCGTACCATACAGGCGGAGCGCAGTGTATATGTCTTGACTTTAGAAGCGATTTCCTGGAGCTATGAGCTGGATGTACGACCTAAGAGCCGTTCATTCCAGCCGGAGCATACGACTTATGAGGATGTCCTGGAACGAGTACTGAAGGACTATGCGCGTTCGGATTCAATCGATACAGCAAGCGAAGGTAGCACGTTGGGATCTTTTACCTTACAATATGAGGAGACGGACTGGTCGTTTTTGAAGCGGATGGCCTCACGGCTTGGCACGGTGTTAGTGCCGGAAATTACCGCAGAATCTCCGAAGCTGTTCTTCGGCTTACCGTCCGGAAAGCATTGGAGGCTGGATGAACAAGAGCCGTATCGGGTTCGAAAGAGCTTTCGTTCTTTGCTGGGGCATGAAGAGCAGAAGTTGCTATTCGGGAATGGGTTCGGTTCGTCGTCTTCAACCGTGTATTCGCTAGAGAGCGGAAGATGCTTCGTTCTGGGTGATCGCGTTAGCCTGCCAAGCGGCCTAAAGACGGTTGTAACCGAAATCGTAAGCGAGATGAAGAGCGGGCTTCTATTGCACACCTATCAACTTTGTACCGAGGAAGATGTTATCTGTCAGCGTACAGAGAATTGGCAGGCGACAGGCGCTGTGCTCAGCGGGATTGTTATCGGGGTGCAGCGGGATCGGGTAAGGCTGCGGTTGGATATGGATGGCAAGGATGCTGTTTCGGAAGGCTGTTGGTTCCCGTATGTAACAAGCTACGCAGCTGAGGGAAACAGCGGCTTGTATTGGATGCCGGAGCCGGGAGATCGAGCGCAGTTATATTTGCCTTCGGCACATGAGGCAGAAGCCGTAGTACGGGGCTCACTGCGTCAGCATGCTGACGTTGATAAACCCGATGAGAAAGTATGGAGCAGCAAGCGTGGCAAGCGGATCAGCATGGGAAGTACTGAATTGAAGCTGGAAGCGGGCGGCGGCTTGAATATCCGCTTGAATGAAGGCAACGGCGTACATATTCATAGCACGAATAGTCTTGCAATAAGCGGCCGGGACATTATGGTCAAGGCAGGCCAGCAAGTAAGCATGAAGGCAGGGCATTCGCTCTATTTGCGCGGAGGCGAGAGCAGTCTTATTTTGGACGGCGATTCGGATATTCGCTCAGATCTTCTGCATCAGGAAGGCACTGCGAGGTCGCCGGTGCATGTGACCCCGCTTACACCAGTGCCGGAGCCGCCGCTGATGACGGTGGAAGCATATGAGGCCGGGCAAGCTGCGAAGACGGCGGCAGCCGAATCCCAAGGCGTTACTGGGGCTCAAATCGGGTTGCTGGCAGGTGCGGCGCTCAGTCTGCTGGGCATGATTCCGGTAGCGGGAGTGGTTGGCTCGCTAGTAGGCTCGGCATTAAGTGTTCTCGGCATGATGTCCTCTTCCAGCGGCTTCCGGATCGGGTTGCCTTCAGGCGGAGGCAGGGGGACGGCAACAGGCCAGTTCAGTGAAGAAGAAATGGTTCAGCTGGAAATGCAAAGAGAGTTTGCGATACTCCTTGGCAAAGTATTTACCGATGCGAGAGGCTGGAGAAACCCGGAGACCAAAGAATCATTAGTACGATTCTTGCTGACTCTCAACAAAGGGATGGAGATGGCGGCGAGCAAGATTCCGCAAGATGTCCGAGTAGCAAATCGTAATTTATCGAAGGCGCTGGATTTCTACAGTTCCATCGATAGATGGGATTTGCCTAATCGTTTTCGAGTTCAAGATATTGATCCTGTCTTATTCGACCATCAAATAATTGATATAAAACAATATAATGCATGGGAAGATCAGCATTTAACACCTGAGCAGAAAAATGAAATCGCAAAGCTGATATATGAAAGATTCAAGGATGACACAGATATAGCGACTCAGAACTACTTCTATGTCGTGGAGCATACGAGTGAAGGGGTTGACGCATTAGCTGGTGCTATTGGCGCTAGATCTGTCCACAGTCGAAATACACAACCGCCAATCAAGCCGCAAGGAATATCGAAAGGAAGCAATATTAAGGGAATTAGGGTAAACTGGGGTCAAGCGACGACGTTTATCAATGATAGACTTGAAGCTTTACAAAGGTCTGTTGGGCAATTGCCTAAGAATAAGCTGGCGTACGATGGACCAGATGTAAACTATAAATCGTCTACGCAGAAGCCTCTTGAGCCGACGAAGAATCAGATCGAGGTTCGGAAATATTATCAGGGGAGCAACCCGGAGAATACAGCAACAGAATCTACATCGGGAAAAAATAAGAAGGCAAGTGGTGAGGGGACGGGTAAAGGTAATAAACCTAACCTTTATGATAAGGATGGAAATTATACGGGTGGTAGAACTCAGAAGGAATTGGATGATTTAGCAGGCGATCCTTCTCATGGCGGTAAAATTAGGGATCAAGGTTTGAAAGAAAGAGAAATAGGACTAGATTTGGAACGACAAGGAAAACTAGGGAAGATAGTACGTGACCCACAAGGAAACGGAGGAGCAGAATTTATTGATATAACAAATAACGTTAAATGGGACGTTAAAAGTTTCGTATCTTATCCAAATGGTCATACTTCTCCCAAGAAAGGCGCATTTACAGTAAATAACGGGATGAAGGCAATTAATAAAGAACTAGATAAAACTTACAATGTAATTGTGGATAAAAGAGACATGATTCCTGAACATGTTGAACAGTTAAAAAAAGAAATTAAAAAATATGGGATATCAGATAGGATTATTTGGTATCCATAGGAGGGTTAGGTATGACAACTGATATCAAAGAAATTATGACTCGATTAGAATCACACCGCCTTTGGATTGAAACTATTGGAGAACAAGGCGAAAAACTAGGTATAGATGAAATTGATTTGCGAAATGTGGATTTGTCACAATACCCATTAGACCAAGCATTTATAACAGCTTGTATCTTTGATGGCATGAACTTAAAGCACAAAGATTTCTCTTCATCTTTACTAAGTTCATCAACTTTTATATCTACAAATTTAGAAGGGGTAGACTTTTGTAAATCTAATGTATCGTATGTGGACTTCACAAATGCCAATGTTAAAGCTGCTAGACTTGCTGATAGTGAATGTATTGAGACGGTGTTTGTTCAAGCTGATTTATCAGATGCAAATTTAGTAGCTGGCCTTTTTGATGAGACGGATTTTCGCAATGCAATATTGTTTAATGCTGATGTGCGGTTAGCTACGTTTGAAAGAGTTTTGCTAAAAGGAGCTAAATTAACTGGGGTTCGGGGGCTAGAAGAGGCTTTTATAAAAAGCATCAATATTGGGACGCCAGAACAACCAAATATTCTAGTAGGTGAAGAAGCTAGAAAATGGTTACAAGATAATAAGTAGACCCTTTACATCAGTTGAGAGTAGGTCGTACAATACAACCAACAAACTAAACACTAAACAATTCAAACACCAAACACTTGATAAACTTTCAAAAGCTCTTTCCAACTTGAACCATGAGTAGAAATGAGCTTTTTTTGCAATGCCCAAAATAAGATAGATTTAATTGCACAGGCACAAGCAAAGTATGAGGCAATCATAGACGAAGTAAACGGATATCGCAGAAAGCACGAGAATTACTCGAAAGCAATCACCGTCAGTTAGGTGAAATGACGAAAGGATAAAGCATCTTTCCAACGGATGAAGCTCTGCTTATCTGGCGACCATGGATGTTAGCTCGCAAATGGACGGGATGTGTCCAAAATCGGGGTTAAATTCTCCTTCAGCTTTTCGTCTATTATCCAGAACGGAGCGGGCAACATTCGCCGTAATGGACAGGTCTCTCCTCAGGAGAGATAATACAACCAACCACTACCATTAAAGATAAGCAACTATTAATCTTAGAAGGCTTATTCCAACTTGAAGCAAGAAGAAGTAATAGGCTTTTTCTATGTAAACACTAATGAATCCAGCACAGAATATAGGTTTACGGTTTTCGATACTGCTTGGCAAAGTATTTACCGATGCGAGAGGCTGGAGGAACCCGGAGACCAAAGAAACATTAGTACGATTCTTGCTGACTCTCAACAAAGGGATGGAGATGGCGGCGAGCAAGATTCCGCAAGATGTCCGAGTAGCAAATCGTAATTTATCGAAGGCGCTGGATTTCTACAGTTCCATCGATAGATGGGATTTGCCTAATCGTTTTCGAGTTCAAGATATTGATCCTGTCTTATTCGACCATCAAATAATTGATATAAAACAATATAATGCATGGGAAGATCAGCATTTAACACCACAGCAGAAAAATGATATCGCAAATCTGATATATGAAAGATTCAAGGATGACACAGATTTAGCGATTCAGAACTATTTCTATGTCGTGGAGCATACGAGTGAAGGGGTTGACGCATTAGCTGGTGCTATTGGTGCTAGAGCTGTCCGCAGTCGTAATACACAACCGCCAATCAAGCCGCAAGGAATATCGAAAGGAAGCAATATTAAGGGAATTAAGGTAAACTGGGGTCAAGCGACGACGTTTATCAATGATAGACTTGAAGCTTTACAAAGGTCTGTTGGACAATTGCCTAAGAATAAGCTGGCGTACGATGGGCCAAATGTGAACTATAAATCGTCTACGCAGAAACCTCTTGAGCCGACGAAGAATCAGATCGAAGTGCGGAAATATTATTCTGGAACCGAACCGGAGAATTCAGCGTCGGGATCTGCGTCGGGAAAAAATAAGAATTCAACCGGTGAGGGGACGAGTAAAAGCTCAAACCAATATTTGCAAAAACCCGCTGATGAAAATGGAACACTAAATATTGGGGCACGAGGCAAACCTACAGAAGGTGCATACAATATTGATATAGACCCTAAGGCTTCTGGTGTGCATTACGGAGATGCAACAAAATTAACTAATATTAAGACAGGGAGCCAGAGTAAAATCATTATAGAGAACCCATATGGCTATGATCCATTGAATCCTGAAATAATCAGAGTCTTATCAAGGAATGGAGAAATAATAATTACTGGGTAACGTTCTAATATGAAAAAAATATTGAAGCAATTAGATGTTAAAGGGTTAAAAATCAAGGGTGAAAGACAAGACGTTCCGAATGATGGTAGCTATTTAACCACAGACGGTGAAAATATAAAATCGCCAATGTTAGATCAGTATACCTTTATAAAAAAGTGAGGTTATAGTGAATGATTCTTACTCTAGACATAAGTAATGAAGAATTTGATGCAATTGTGGATGGTGATGGAGAATTTACACCGACAATTTTTTTGAATTTTCCGAGTGATATCAGAGGAATATATGAATTTGAGCTTATTAATACTGTTATTAATATTTATGATTTTAAAGATCAAATACAAAATCAGGGCCTTAATATAGAAGATGATTCACTTTTTGTGTTTGGGAAAATGAGGGTTGAAATTGAAGGGGTGAAGGGTGCAGATTTCAAAATAATTGAAGGTAATCTCCTCGAGGGTCGTGAGCAGTATCATAGTTGGCCATATACAATTGATAAAGGTGATATTGTATGTAAATGCGGTGGGAAGCTGTCTTTTCTTGATAATTGTTACATATCCTTAATGATTGTAACTGAATGTAAGCCTAAAATAACATTAAAATTTGATATAGCAGAGACTGTTCCATTTGATTTCATGAATAGCAGCAGCATAGAACAAGCTAAGTTAAAAAAAGTAGATTATGAACAAATGAAATTTAAGGGGAAATTGTTTGACTTCGGTTTTTTTCAAGAGTATTTTGGATCTGGGAGAAGCGCTATTAAGAGTGAGTAGTTCAACTGCTTAATAAAAGGACTGTTAAATATTAGGTTTGCAAATTTGTTGTGAAATTTTACATTACAACCAACAAACCACCATTAAAGACAAACATACTTAATAATCTTAGAAGGCTTATTCCAACTCGAACAAAGAAGACAAGGAATAGGCTTTTTTTATAAAAATATGATTGATTCTGCACAGAAGATAGGTTTGCGGGCCTGCTCGGCAAAGTATTCACCGATGAGAGGGGCTGGAGAAACCCAGAGACCAAAGAATTATTAGTCCAATTCTTGCTGACTGCTCTCAACAAAGGGATGGAGATGGCGGCGAGCAAGATCCCGCAAGATGTCCGAGTAGCAAATCGTAATTTATCGAAGGCGCTGGATTTCTACAGTTCAATCGATAGATGAGATTTGCCTAATCGTTTTCGAGTTCAAGATATTGATCCTGTCTTATTTGACTATAATGTTTGGGATGGTTCAAAAGAATGGGATGTTCCGGGCACTAAACATAGGATATTAGAGAGGACTGACGGAAGATTTGGCTATGTAGTTGATCATGATTACAGTAAGCCCAAATTATTCCCATCGCCTTGGTTTCCAGATGGCGGGAAATTCAAACCATAAGAATGGTTAATGGAGGAAATAAAGTGGGAATTAAATTCTCTATTCTTGATGAGGAAAGTGAATTAGTAATTGGATATTGCAAAGAAATAGAGGGGCTGGATGGTAAGGTTTATTTTGATGGGGATTTAGCTTACCATAAAATTGAACTGAAACAGTTTGTTTTTTGTCAGAAATTTAAAGAATACCTTGTTAAAAGAAAAGAATCGATAAGTAGGCTAGTCTATATTTGTATCATTGATAATGATACAAATCCAATTGGAAAGTTTCGTTTTTCTATTTATGATGATATTTATTATCATAAAACTGGAGTTCCAGAAAGTGCTTCGGATGTTACTTGGAAGGGCTCTTTAAATGAAGTATTATCTAATAAAGAAATCGAAATTTGGAACAATTGGAGGATCTCTCCCCCATTGAAAAAGAATGAATGGTCTAGTCTTTCTGAAGAAGAAAGAAGATCCTGGTTAAAAGTTGTAAAAAATTATAATATAAATAAATCGGAATGTAATGAAATGCAGGAGGGAATTTTTCACCTAGATGGAACATTTGTAACGGATTATCCATCTTTCTTTTGTGCATTAGGAGAAGCTATTAATGGGCCTGGAGGTTATTATGGATTTGATATTTGCTCTCTAATTGATTGTTTTTATGGAGGATTTGGTGCAACCGCATCTTTCACCCTTATATGGAATAATCATCAGATAGCAAGAAAATTCTTGGATATAAATTCTTGGGTCAAAGAAATTAACTATAAGAGGAGTTGGGACGATAAACTTATAGATAAGCCAGAATTCGAAGAGGTAGGGAATAGACCCCTATTCCAAGCACTTATTGAGAATATGGAAAATGAAGGTGTAATATTAGTGCTGAATTAACAATTTTTTATAATCAATGAATTTATCTATATAAGTTGAATTTATGTTTAAGAAAAATATGGAACGGCTTAACAAGGATCGTCGAAAATTTTGTGTAAACTCTATTTTTACCCGCTCCCAACAACAAGATCGTACAACAACCAAACAAACAAACCAAACGCTTGATAAACCTTCAAAGCTCATTCTCACTTTACCGTAAGTAGGGATGAGCTTTTTTGCATGTTCAAAATCAAGGAGGACGAAACGGAACTTACACCAACAAACCACCACTAGTGACAACAAACTTACTAATCTTAGAAGGCTTATTCCAATTTGAAGCAAGAAGAATTAATAGGCTTTTTCTATGTAAACATTAATTAAACCCTCATAGAATATAGGCTTACGGTTTGCGATACTGCTTGGAAAAGTATTTACCGATGCGAGAGGCTGGAGAAACCCAGAGACCAAAGAATCATTAGTACGATTCTTGCTGACTCTCAACAAAGGGATGGAGATGGCGGCGAGCAAGATCCCGCAAGACGTACGAGTAGCAAATCGTAATTTATCGAAGGCGCTGGATTTCTACAGTTCCATCGATAGATGGGATTTGCCTAATCGTTTTCGAGTTCAAGATATTGATCCTGTCTTATTCGACCATCAAATAATTGATATAAAACAATATAATGCATGGGAAGATCAGCATTTAACACCACAGCAGAAAAATGATATCGCAAAGCTCATATATGAAAGATTTAAGGATGACACAGATATAGCGACTCAGAACTACTTCTTTGTCGTGGAGTGTTTTTTGCAAGTGAAAAATGCTCAATTTTGCAGCCAAAAGTGCCAAAGCACTTGCCAGCCTCCAAAGTTACAAAGGAACCCGTTCCATCGCTTGCTTGAAACGGAAACTCTCACCCGTGAAGGAGAGAACATGAGCATGGTGGACCAAACGGTCTACTAGCGCAGACGTTAGCTTGGTGTCTCCAAAAATCGAGGTCCACTGACCAAATTCCAAGTTGGACGTCACAATAACACTCTGCCTTTCGTAGCAATCGGCAATCACGTTAAACAGCAATTCAGACCCTGTTTGGTTGAATGGCATGTATCCGACTTCATCCAGGATAAGCAGATCTACCTTTCTCAACTTCTCTCGGAACCGACTAACTGTGCCTGCCGCGAATTTCTCCTGTAGCACCGCCACTAGATCCGAAGCCCGGTAAAATTGCACCGCTTTACCTTGTCTGCAGGTTTCCACCCCTAAGGCGGTTGCCATGTGAGTCTTTCCGGTTCCAACAGCACCCATCAGCAGTAAATTTTCTTTTCTTTCCAACCATTCCAGCTCTCGGAGCATGTCCGGATTGCTTCCGCTAGGAAACGAGATGTGGTCATAGACATATCCTTCAAATGTCTTAATGTGAGGAAAACCAGCCTGCTGGACGAGTTTACCCAGTTTAGCACGGCGTCTGCCATCGAGTTCAGCCGTTAAAAGTTGTTCCACCCATCCGCTCATCTGCTCGTCCTGTTGTAGCGCCACGTACTCAACCACATGTGCCAGTCGAAGCTGCCGGCATAAATCCGCCAGATCTGTCCGCATTTCAGCTCACCCCCATGAGTCGGTCATAGCGCTGGAGCGATCCGCTATTTTGTGTTCCCGGAGGAGATAGCGTTTCTTGCCAAGCGACAGGAATTTCACGGCTCCCTTGCTTAACGCCTAACGCCGCTGTGAGGCTAGCAACCGTTGCTCCACTGCCTTCCTGCTCAAGGGCTTCCTGAATCTGTTCCACCGTGTATACATCGAACCAGTGAGCTAGTGCTTGCAGGCGCTCCTTGCGCACCTCCAGCTCCTTCACCAAGACATACTGCTGCATCACATCCGGCAACATACGAATGAACTGGGAATGCGTGACGCTGCGAGGCTTCCTCAGTAGGTTCGTAAATACCTGCGGCCATGGAATCTGTGCCGTTTGTCCCGTATATGGACGTGGCGCTTCCCGTATTCGCTGGTGCAGGCTGCTTAGGATCACTAGGCGATCCCAAAACATTTGAATCAGCACTTCGCCACCCGGTTGAACCAGGCCAAGCAGCGGAATCGTTGTCCCGTCCGCACGAATCTCTCCGTACTTGTTTACCACCGCGGCACTCATACGAAAGGCTTGAAAGGCGGTTTCCGGCAGGGTTAGCAAATGCTTTCGATCCGCCTCCCACAGATCCGCGATACGAGTCTTTTTAGCGTAATGTACACGCTCCCGATCCTGCCGAGCCTGCTCTGCAAAATAAAAAGCAAGCTGTTCATGGCTTTCATAGACTGGAATAGGTACAGCCCAATTGCGCTTAGCATATCCGCATTTGTTCTCCACATGACCTTTTTCATGTCCGCTGTATGGATTACAAAACACGGCTTCAAACCGGTAATGGGAACAAAAGCGCTGAAATCCTTCCGTGAGCTGCCGCTCGCCTTGTTTTTCGATGTGAACCACCGCCGCCGACAGATTGTCGAACCAAATCCGCTGGGGGACACCTTCCATTTGTTCGAAGCATTGCTTCAGCGCTTCCAAAAAACACTCCTGATTCTCAGCTGGTGTCGGATAGACAAACGCAGCGTTGCTGTAGGGGAAGGATACCACTAGCAGCTTGTAGGTAAGCAACTGCTGTGCTTGACTGACCTGAATGGTGGTAAAATCCACCTGCACTTCTCCCGGTGGATGCTCTAACCGTTCATAGGTCTTGGCACGCTCCAGTTCCATCTCGTTTTTGCGTTTTCGTACATACGCCAGTACGGTTCGCTGTCCGCCAGTGAACTGATGTTCGTCTCTTAGTCGTTGAAAGATACGTATGCCCGTATGCCGCTGCTTGCGGGGAAGCAACCGATCTTCTTCCAGCCATGTATCCACGATCTCCATGTATGGACCCATGACTGGACTCCGGCCCTTTCTTTTTCCCATAGATTCGTTCCAGTTAGACTCATCTGCGTACTTCTTTGCTGTCCGCCAGTGGATGCCCATCTGTCTAGCAATATCTCTAACCGAACACCCTTCTGCTTCACGTAAAAATCTGATATAGTGTTGTTGAGGCATTTTCAGCATCCTTCCAATCTCCTTCGTCAAGTTCTCGTCAAACCTAACGATAGGAGGAATTTAAGGGGCTGACAAGTGCCTTTTTGCATTCAACTTGAGCATTTTTATGCTGCAATTTTAGGCACTTTTAGTATGCAATAAACAGTGGAGCGTACCAGTGAAGGGGTTGATGCACTAGGTGGTGCTATTGGCGCTAGAGCTGCCCGCAGTCGTAATCCACAACCGCCAATCAAGCCGCAAGGAATATCGAAAGGAAGCAATATTAAGGGAATTAAGGTAAACTGGGGTCAAGCAAAGACGTTTATCAATGATAGATTTGAAGCTTTACAAAAGTCCGTTGGGCAATTGCCTAAGAATAAGCTGGCGTACGATGGGCCAAATGTGAACTATAAATCGTCTACGCAGAAGCCTCTTGAACCGACGAAGAATCAGATTGAGGTGCGGAAATACTATCCTGGGACCGAGCCGGAGAATTCAGCGTCGGGATCTGCGTCGGGAAAAAATAAGAACTCAGCCGGTGAGGGGACACCAAAAGCTAATGGGCAATATTCAGGAGAACTAGTAAAGGTTCCTAAAGAAGATGAAGCAGCCGATATGTTGGCTAAAAAACTAGATGGTGAGTCCAGAGTTAAATTCAAGAATGATCCTAATGGACGCGAATTTGATACAATTAGCGATCAGTATGTTGCGCAAACCAAGCCACCATTGAAAAGTTTAGATAAGCAATTCAGAAAACAGGCAAAAGCCACAATAGAAGCTGCTAATGAGACAGGCAGGAAAGCGTATTTTCATTTTGAAGGAGAACCCGATAATAGAGTACTGCGGCAACTCAATGAGTATGCTGCAAGATACGGAGTGGAAATAATTATTGATACAAAGCCCTTAAAACCATGAGAGGATGAATAGGCATGTACGAATATCACGGATGGGCAACCATCAGAGAGAGTTCCTCATTTGAGGATGATGATGAAAAGTACTTGTTAATAATTCAAGAAATTCAGAAGTATTTCGATGAGTTAGAGTGGCCTTCTGGTGTTTTAGATATAAGAGGGGTAAATGGTGATTTTCAAGTTTGGATAGCTGGTCTTAATAATCACAAACCTGTGATAAAACATAGTCCGATTGACGTATTAAGAAAGTTGGGAGTGTTGGCTCCAGGCTCTTATGGAGTTTTGTATATAAGAGATAGTGATGATGCAGAATTTTTCAATGAGTTCAAGGTCTACACATTAATTCGAGGAGAAGTAATGGAGCATAGGGATCCCTTCCTATCCCCATTCATACCTAGAATTGAAGATGATTACGAGGATTAATAATAGATAGTGTTGTCTTAACAATTAAGATTGTATAATATAAACTAAACATTTAAAAACTGACAACCATTTGTAAACTTTCATTAGCTTATTCCAACTCGAACAAAGAAGAGAAGGAATAGGCTTTTTTTTGTAAAAATATTATTGATTCCGCACAGATACTGCTTGGCAAAGTATTTACCGATGCGAGAGGCTGGAGAAACCCGGAGACCAAAGAATCATTAGTACGATTCTTGCTGACTCTCAACAAAGGGATGGAGATGGCGGCGAGCAAGATTCCGCAAGATGTCCGAGTAGCAAATCGTAATTTATCGAAGGCGCTGGATTTCTACAGTTCCATCGATAGATGGGATTTGCCTAATCGTTCTCGGGTTAAAGATATTGATCCCGTCCTATTCGACCATCAAATAACGGACATAATTGGAATAAAGAAATTGATTAATTGATAGGGAGGACATAATGATAAACCCTAAAAAATTTGAGATGGCGTTTAAAAGATATCACAAGAATTTTGTTGATGGTATTAAATTTGAAGATATAAAAGAAGAGTATGATGAATGCAAGAGCGAAGTTATTGATATTGTTGAAGAAAGAGACGTAGAAAAGGATCATATTTTATTAATTAATTTGTCCTCAATTTTTTCTTACTCCTTATCACAATGGAAACACGATGTATTGATCAACGGCGGAAACAATCCAGAAGGATTAAAGAACATGCAAAAGGTCGTGTTTTATCAAGTTATGGGGCAGGATCCGTATACAACAAGATACCCTCATATGACATTAGAATATACATTTAGAGAAGTTGTCATCACATTGATCCATTTTGCGATGTATGGATGGGAGAAAGAAGAAAATATATTATATGATTTTATTGTTTCTCACTTCGGCGGACATTTAATGGATGTCAATGAAGAGAACAGACATATTTGGTTTTTGCTTGAGCTGTACCTGCAGTATAGAAACAAAACCATCATGGGAACGAATAACAAATTGCATCTAGCTGTGAAAAATAGGTTAAAGGAGGATGGACAGCGATGCGGCTCAATCCCTGATGATTTAGACATTTATGATGAAGTGCTTCACCGATGGTCCACTAGTGAACTGCTGGAAATAGATCATCAAATTTCGAAAATGTCCCTTTATCATTCTATTTTAGCTTCTGAAATCGGCCAGCTGGACGAATTTGGTGACTTCAGATATGGATTTTATCCATTTGAAATCTTATTCTTGATCCATGTAAGGGAAAAACTTGGGTTACCCGTTCCCGCACACCTTGACGATTTATTGATGAGTACCCCCGAAGCAAAAATGGTGTTTGAAGACCCTGAACCATACCCTGAATGGGACCCTGCACTTCAGATGATCGATCAATTTTATCGTAAAAACTATCCTGAATATATTCCTAACCAGCATGGGGAGTTGTTTCAATAAAGGGGGAAACAAGTATGCAAGATCAAGAAGTAGCACAACTCATCTTCCCTATTAAAAAGGATCTGGAACAGTTTTTGAAGGATGAAGGAAGTTATGACATACATGATGACCTGTTAAAATTCGGGTTAAAAACGAAACGGTTTTTATACGTTGACTATAAAGGTGAGCAGCATCAAGAGATCGTCAATTTTATTCTGGACTATGAATTTGACCATCAAATTGAATTAGCAGCAAAGGAAGAACTTGAGCAATTAGAAGCGTATGACTACGAATTTTTACCTGACAAGCTCAGAGTGGCTAACAAAATACTGTCACCAAAGGGGTATGGACTATTTTTATATCCAAATTCGGGCGACTTTTATGCACTATTCATTGCAAAATTAGAGAACATAACAAAATTACTGCAAAAAGAATTGCTGCTCGATGATAGAATCCCTTTCCAAGAAAGGTGTATCAAGTATTATAGATAGCGATTATAGCATTCAGGGCTTAAGTTTGTACGTTTTCGAGATCCAGTCTAAAATTTTGTGTAAACCCTATATAACCCCAAAATACAACTAACAAATCAAACACTTGATAAACTTTCAAGCTCTTTCCCACTTGAATCATGAGTAGGAATGAGCTTTTTTGCATGCTCAAATCAAAGTAGGACGAAACGAAATTTTGCATTACAATCAACAAACTACCACTATAGACAAACAACTATTAATCTTTGAAGGCATATTCCAACTTGAAGCAAGAAGAAGGAATAGGGCTTTTTCTATGAAAATAATAATTTTGGACTATGTAAAATTGTTTGTGTAAAGATGAACTCCCCATATAGGAAGTTCATCTTTACGTTTTGACAAACCCTAATCAATAAGAAACATTCGTTTTCGCTAGTCGAAATTACTTTCTATGTTCCCAGAACCTGAGCTAGGCCTTGCCGCACCGCTTGTAGACCCATCTGGATTTTGATAAGGAGGGGAGATGTCCTCTTGATCCTCCATCATTCTATCTTGATAAACATCGGAGTCCTTTTGATTCAGTTCCGTATTATCTCCTACACCAAAGTTCAACACATATATACAACCGCCAATTAGAATAATAATGGCGAGACCAAGGCAAGCAGCTATTCTTTTCCACATAATTCTGATTCCTTTCGTTTTCAAAATGTATCATTACATATGTTTGATTATTAAATCTTTTTGTTCTAGAAATACCGCTGTATCTGATTGCCTAGCCACGTCTGGAGAGTGGGTGACGACTATGATGCATTTATTTTCTTTATGGGCAAGCTCTTTGAATAATTCGATAATGTCAAAGGCAGTTGCTTGATCTAGATTTCCGGTAGGCTCATCGGCAATCAATAAATCCACGTTGCAAGATAGGGCACGGGCAATCGCCACGCGCTGCTGTTGTCCACCGCTAAGCTGCAATACCTTTCTTTTGGCTTCTATTTCTGTTAACCCTACCTTTTTTAATAATTCAAGCGCTCTTTCCTTTTTGTCTTCCACATCGACTCCCGTTATCTCCATGGCTGTTACTACATTTTGAAGCGCTGTCATATACGTAATAAGGTTGTAGGATTGAAAGATAATCGAGACATGTTTGTTTCGATAGGAATCAAGCCCTATCTTCCGTATATCTGTTCCTTTGAATAAGACAGACCCGCTCCTAGGAATATCTAATCCGCTTGCTAAACTAAGAGTCGTTGTTTTTCCTGATCCCGATGGTCCTAAAATCGTATAAAAGTGACCGGCTTGAAACGAAAAATTGACGTTATCTAAAATCGTATATTTTTTATTATTGCTTTTATAATGGTAATTCAGATTTTGGAACTGCAATATAGCGTCCATATAAATCATCCTCTATTCATGTTTTAATAAAATATCTTTTGGGTTCAATCGAAGAATCGATAATGCTGGGAGAATGGTTGATAAGATTGCGATGACTAGTCCCAACATGCCTAACTTCAACATATCCTCGGAGGTTACTCGCACATCAATATCATGAATCGGCTCCACATCCTGAGCTTGGTCAGGTTTCATTCCAAACGAGAATCTAGGATTATTTTCCGCCTGCTCATCCTGATCATAAGAAGCAACTTCATTCTGCAATAAGCTGTCTCCCATTTTTTGAGACACGGTCCCGCCTGTAAAGACAGAGAGGCTGAATGCTAGGGCAGCGATACACAATACTTCTACTAATAGTTGTCCGATCAATTTTCCTTTTTTCTCGCCAATCGCGAGCAGAATTCCTAATTCCTTCCTTCGCTCCTTTATGGCCAACGTAATAATAAGTCCTAAGATAATGGCTCCTGCAAAAGAGACCAGGTATATGATCCATTTCGAGGTCGATGCTACGTTCTCAATGGGGCCCACCATTTTTCGATATAATGCATCATGGGCATCGAGCTTAAATAGATCGAAGTCAATGCCTGTTTTCTTGCCTTCTGCTTTGAAATCCCCAATATGGTTCGGATCATTCAAGTAATATATGGCTTGATCAATGGGGCTCCCTTTCGTTTCCTTATTTTCTGAAAATTCCTTTAACGATCCGTACGAGACATATACTTTGTTCGACGGATGAAACAGCGGCGGTGCCGATTCCATGTTACTGTCTATCGTGGATATTTCGTAAATTCCGATAATCTCTAAATCTATTGTCGATGTTTCATCTTGTGCTTGAATCTTTAACTGATCGCCAACTTGCAGATTGTTTTGTTCAGCCAATTGTTTTTCGACGAGGGCTACTTTCTGATCCTTGTCCTCCGGTGTTATGGAACGGCCATCGATAATTTTATTCGTTTCGTCCGCAAATTCTTTTAGCAAATCAGAAATTCGAACGCCTTGAATGAGCGTGTTTGGCATTTTAATGTTCCCTTGGCTTCCGCCTACGGAACCGCCTACCGCGTTATCTCCTTGATCGGCATTAATGGGGGTATAGCCATCGGCTACGCCTTGACTGTCTTTTACATAGTTGAACTCTTTTACATATGGAGATTCGGCTAACTTATCTGCTTCCTCTGTAGAGATTTCCGGACGATGTATTCTTTCATTTGGATTCTCAAGTCTCTGTTTTTGTACGTACTTTTGAAATTTATCCCCATCTAATCCTAGCGTCACATCAACTCCTAACTTTTTCCTGGCGAGATCATTCGCTGTCTTTGTGACATTCTGTATGGCGAATCCCGCTAATACTAAATTAGTAAGCACTAAAAAAACGGCGAATAAGATCAAGGATTTTCCCTTTCTTGCTTGTACACTTAAACATGCACGTTTGATAAAATTCATAGATGGTAACCTCCTTTTTCATATCTTTAATGTAAAGGACTCATCTGGAGTCTAGATGGAGCCAGCAAGGATTTTATCTAGAGATCGTGGGATCTTATCTGGAAAAGTAATTGAGATGCAAACAAATACAACCCATGAGGCTGCCGAATAGCAATCCCACGGGTTGTGTTTGTCTCTTGGAAGTCTCTATATAGCTTGAAAACCAAGATTTTCTTTGATTATTTTTCTACATGGAAATCAAGGGTTTGGACACCAAGAACTTCATCGAGTTGTTTTTTCATTTGCTCCTTCGTGATTGTACCTGCTTTTGATTGATCAAAGAGGGCTTTTACCTTTTGTTGGTTAGCATCATCAAAGCGAATCGCTATTGTTTCTTTCTTCATGTTGTGACCCGGGCTGAAATCTACATTCAATTCGATGCCAAGCTCTTGCAGCTGAGATTTGGCTTGCTCTTTCGTAAGCGCTCCTGTTCTCATTTGCTCAAGAATCGCTTTTGCCTTTTCTTTGGAAGCCTCGTCAAGGTTATCGAATTTCGCTGCGTCCATCTTTACCATAACGCCATGAGCTGTTTTGCTGAATTTCACATCCATGTCAATGCCAAGCTCTTGCAGCTGAGATTTAGCTTGCTCTTTCGTAAGTGTACCAGCTTGAGCTTGCTCAAGAATCGCTTTTGCCTTTTCCTTGGTAGCGTCATCGAAGCTAACGGAAGTCACTTTGCCCTTGAACATGATACCGTCATGAGCCGCGTTGAAATCAAAGTCTACATCGAGGCCAAGTTCTTGCAGCTGAGGTTTGGCTTGTTCTTTCGTAAGCGTCCCTTTCTTCACTTGATCGAAAATGGCTTTCACTTTGCTTTGAGTTGCTTCATCGAGATTACTTGCTGCCGTTACCTTAACAGCCGTTGTCAGTTGTCCATTCCCGATAGATTGCGCAGGTACCTCGGCAGCGAATGCGGATCCCAAAGAGGTGAGTGTGAGTACAGCTCCTAAAGCAGTTGTGGCCAATGTCTTTTTCATACTTGTCAATCTCCTTCGTGAATGTATTTTTGTTTACGACCTCATTGTAGGACCCTTATCTGGAGTTGCTATGAAGATCATGTAGAGTTTTGGTGGGGATTTTTCGGTCTCTCCATATAAACTCCAGATAGCACGGCTATACTAATTCAAGAGGTGATATCATAATGAACTATCAGATTCTTGTGGTAGAAGATGATCAAGAGATTCGGGAACTAATCAAACAGTTTTTAATGACCCAACACTATAGCGTTGAAGTTGCATCCGATGGAATAGAGGGCATGAAACAATTCAATAAGCAATCCTTCGATTTAATTCTATTGGATGTCATGATGCCTAACCTTAACGGATTCGAGGTTGCTAAGATGATTAGGAGTGAGTCCAATGTTCCCATCATTTTGCTAACCGCTTTAGAGGAAGAACAGGATCAATTAAAAGGTTTCGATCTCGGAATCGACGATTATATTACGAAGCCTTTTTCCTTTCATGTTTTGATACGGAGAGTCGAAGCCGTATTAAGAAGAAGCAAGGATCAAGGAACGAATAATGGCCTGGCGTTCAAGGAAGTTCAAGTAGATTGCGACGCCTATAAAGTATACGTCAACGAAGTGGAGATCCCATTAACGACCAAAGAATTTGAAATCGTCCAGCTGCTTGTTCAAAATGAGAAAAAAGTGCTTACCCGAGAAAGCATCGTCGAGAAAGTATGGGGGTACGATTATTATGGAGAGACGAGGGTCATCGATACACATATCAAAAATATTAGAAAGAAGTTAGATATACCTTACATTAAAACGGTAAAGGGGATCGGCTACAAAATTGATGAGTAAATGGTTGGACATGCTGAAGATGAAGCGCATTACCTATAAGCTTTTCGTGACTACGTCACTTATTCTGTTAGCCTTTGCCGTCCTAATTTATGTATCGCTGTACTTCTTTCTCCCTACCTTTTATGAGCAATACAAGACGAATCAGCTTCAGACAGGAATCGAAGAAATCATAACGAAATCGAAGGATCTTGATTTGCAATATGGCGTGCTTCTTCTTGATGACTTCTCCAAAAAAAATAACGCAATCGTCTATCTTCAAAATAAAGAAGGAGCCATCATTTACTCTCCTTTTTTTTCTGCGGTTCGCAAAGGTTATTCATATTCACTATCGACGGAAGTGAGAGTCGAAAGAGCAAAACCAATCGTGAATTCAAACTCCTTTGATGTCGCCGTGCCCATTCGGTTTTTGGATGCGAATCTAACGCTCGTCGTGTCCGCTACCTTTCAACCAATAGATGAGGCCTCACAGGTGTTGGCGCTTTTTCTCCCTTATTTAAGCGTTATCGTTATTGTGATTGGCATAGGCAGTGCTTACTTGTATTCGAGGTTTATTACGAAGCCGCTTCTGTACATTAATCAAGGTGCGCAGAAGATGGCGAACTTGGATTTCTCCGAACCAATCGAGGTTCGTTCTACGGATGAATTGGGGGAGCTATCTACCAGCCTAAATGAACTGTCCGTGAATTTGCAGCAAACGATGCAAGAATTGCACAATGCGAATCGGCAGTTAAAAAGCGATATTGAAAAAGAAAGAGCAGTAGAAACAAAACGCAGGGAATTTTTCGCGATTGCAGCGCATGAATTGAAGACACCGCTCACCGTAATGAAAGGATACTTGGAAGGAATGATCTATCATATCGGTCCATATCGCGATCGCGATCAATATTTGCAGAAAAATCATCAGATTGTCGAGGGAATGGAGCAGTTGGTTCGTGAGATTTTAAGCATGTCGAAGTTGGAGCGCGATACATTCAAGCTGCAGTTGGAAGAAGTGAATCTCTCGCAGCTCATGGATAAAATAACTGCGGATCTTGAATATTTTGCGGCTCAGCGGGAGATTCAGCTTATGAAGCATATTGCCTCAAACATAATGGTTCACACTGATCGTCTGATGCTGGAGAAAGCGTGCAAAAATATCATCCATAATGCGATTATGTATTCTCCGCAGGGAGAAAAAGTGTTTGTTCAGCTAACCCAGGATGTGCAGGAAGGCAGCATACAATTTCAAGTCATCAATACGGGCGTGAACATTAAGGAAGAGGACATGCAGCAGATTTTCGAACCTTTCTATCGAGTTGAAAAGTCGAGAAATCGCAACACAGGGGGGAGCGGACTGGGACTATATATTGTTAAGCAGATTTTCGATGCTCTGGGCATCACGTACTCTATGCATAACATCGAGCAGGGCGTACAATTTGCAGCTATCATTCCGAAATCACGACAGTGAGCGTTTACAAGGGGCGGGCAATAAAATGGCCGTGCAGGGTATGATGAGAAGAGAGCGAGTAACGCAAACAGGGTCAGAATAGACGTATTGGCGGCACTTGGCGTATATGCGGGAATTGCCGGGGGAATGATGGATGCAGGGATTAGAGCGGATAAGATGGGTAATAGGACGGGAATCACACGATGAAAAAGGTATTAATTATCGAAGGTGATGAGCTCCTGCGGGAATCAATGGCTCATGATTTCCAGCAGGATGGATACACTGCTTATACAGCTGAGGATGGACAGCAAGGGTTGGAGCTATTTGCAGCGTATGATATCGACCTTGTGGTACTGGATGTCATGCTTCCGGAACTGGATAGTTGGGATGTATGCCGCCGTATCCGTGATGTGTCCAAGGTTCCCATTATTTTAGTTACGGCAAGTAGCGATGAGGAGGAGGCGCTCCTTGGTTTTGACTTGGGTGCTGACGACTATGTAACGAAGCCCTTCAAGCCTGCAGTTCTCATGGCACGAGCAAGGAGATTGCTGAAGTCTGCGAGTCAGGACGAGCAGCAAGACGATATTATCTTGTGCGGCATTCATATGAATAAGTCTGCCCACAAGGTGTCGATTGAAGGGACGCCAATCAATTTAACTCATACGGAATATACGATCTTGTTGAGTCTTATGGAACATAAGGAGCAAGTAATTACTCGAGACACGCTCATTACAACGATATGGGGATATGAGCAAGGCGGAGGCGACAAGGCGCTGAACACACATATTCGCAACCTCCGATACAAGCTGGGGGATAAAGCTAAGCATATTACAACGGTCGTGCGGGTTGGATATAAATTTGAGGTTGATAAATGACGGGTATTGGGTTGAAAAGCTGCTATGAAAAAACAGCACCAGCGTCTCTCTACGGTCGAGGGAGGAACTGGTGCTGTTGTTATTTTTATTACGTGGCAAAAATTTGCTCGATTACTCCTCTAGCTCCTTGCCTTTCGTTTCCGTACCAAGCCAGAGGACGGCAACCGCACCGATTACAATGGTGACGAAGAACAGCCAGAAGATCGCACTAATCGCAACTTGGCGAGCGACGAGCATGCCGACTAGGTACGGAGCGATAATGCCGCCGACTCTGCCGAAGGATGCGGCAAGACCAACGCCGGTAGAACGAACCTTGGTCGGGTATAGCTCTGGCGTATACGCGTACATGCCTCCCCATGCACCAAGGTTGAAGAACGACAAGCATATTCCGGCTGCAATCAGCATGCCTTCCGTTGTCGCACTGCCGAACCAGGCTGCACTACCTGCGGTAAGCAGCAAGTACAAGACGAGGACGAACTTGCGCCCGAACTTCTCGATGAGGTAAGCGGCGGTGAAGTATCCGGGCAGCTGTGCGAGTGTCATGATGAGCACGTATTCGAAGCTTTTGACCAAGCTGAAGCCCTTCAGCATCATAACAGAAGGCAGCCAGAGGAACATGCCATAATACGAGAAGACCACGGTAAACCACAATACCCACAGCATAATCGTAGAGCGGCGGTGCGGCCCAGACCATACTGCGACAAAGCGCTCGCGGAACGACAGCTTCTGCTGTTCTGATTGCTTCGCCTGCTGAGTAAAGCGCGGCGGATCTTGAATTGCCTTTCTCAAGTAAAGTGCGTACAGTGCTGGAACGGCACAGATTAGAAATGCCGCTTGCCATCCGTATGTAGGAATCACGAAGTAAGCAATCAGTGCAGAAGCAATCCAGCCCGCTGCCCAGAAGCTCTCCAGCAGGACAACGGCACGTCCACGTTCCTTGGCAGGAACGGATTCAGAGACAAGGGTTGACGCGACGGGCAGTTCGCCACCTAGACCCGCTCCGGCGATGAAGCGCAATATGCACAGCATCGTGAAGCTCGTTGCTGCTGCGGATAATCCGCTGGCAATCGAGAAGATGACCAGCGTCCAGAGCAGAACCGACTTACGGCCGTATTTGTCCGCTAATGCTCCTGCGAGCAGCGCGCCTACTGCCATGCCAATCGAATTAATGCTTGTAAAGAGTCCTGTCTGCTGCGGGGTTAAGCTCCATTCGGCTGCGAGTGCCGCCGCGATAAAGGAGATAATGCCGATATCCATCGCGTCGAACATCCAGCTCATTCCGGCACTCCATAGCAGCTTGCGCTGCTTCGGCTTATCCAACGTTTTCGCCGTATTCATTTCAGTCTCTGCCTCCACTTGATATGTGTTTGGATATAGTTTGTTCAGAAGGTCACATGCGAGCTTTAGAACAAGCTTTAAAAAGGCGCAACTTGCTCTCTGATGTGATACCATTCATCAGTATGGACTTTATCATAACAAATAAAGCTAATTTTGGTTATAAAAATTCACGAAAAATAGGTAAGGTTATTCAGCTAGTGAGTCTTAGCCTAATCAAAAAAGCGATGACCCCCATTTAATCGAAGGCCATCGCTTATCATTTAATTTTTAAATTGCTTATCTGTAGAAGTGTGGCGCGGCGTGCCCGTAAGCCCAACAGCCTCGTCGTACGCATCGAATATCGCTCGCGCGATTGGCGCTGCGCTATAAGCCCCGTAATTGCCCTCCGGAACAACGACTGCGACAGCTAAGGTCGGATTTTGCGCGGGAGCGTACGCAATGAACACTCCATTTTCTACTCTGATGCCTTTTGCGACTTCCTGTTCGGATGTTCCCGTTTTCCGATAATAGTCATAATTGAACCCTTCAAATCCCCGTACCTTCACTCGGCTCATGCCAAGCTCAATCAAGTCCCAATAGGCTTTATCGAACTTTGCTTCGTTCAGCATCTCCGGTTTAAACTCTTTTACTACCTTTCCGTCCGGATCCGTAATTTTGCTGACGAACTGCGGCTTCATTCGCTTGCCATGCGAAGCCAGCGTAGCCGCATACTGGGCGAGCTGAAGCGTTGTATACTTGCCCTGCTGGCCGAACGAGGCGTATGCAAGAGCGGATTGCGCGCTGGCGCGCACGGCTTCGCTCATGTAGTCCTTTAGGCCGGCTATCTCTCCAGGCAGTCCGCTGCCGGTCTTTACACCAAGTCCGAACATTTCCATATATTTGTCCCATGTCTTCAGTCCGTTCACATCCGTTCGGGAATATAAACGTTTGCCGATCAAATCGATCATAAAGGCATTGGAGGAGAATTCCAGCGCTTTTGCGGCATCGATGCGACCATGCGACTTGTTGTTCGCATTCCGGATTTTCCTTTTTTCGAGTCCGATTTCGGCATAGCCGATGTCAGGATAATCATCGTACACGCTGAACAGCTTTTCCTTCAAACCGATAAGGACGGACAACGGCTTGATTGTAGAGCCAAGATACACGATGGAGTTCGGGTGCTTGTTCATTTCTTTTTCCTCGTATGGGCCGTAGGCTGCTTTAATCGTGCCGTTGTTCATAAAGGATTTATTTTTTTCGTAATCCTCAACGCTGATGGAGCCGTTCTTCCAGACATTGCTGTCATAATCCGGCATGCTGGCCATAGCGACGATATTGCCCGTCTTTACTTCCATGGCGACGGCATAGCCCGTACGTGCGTTAGGGGCTCGCTCCACGGAATTCGAGGAGTTGCGAATTTTCTGCAGCGTATTCATAATCGCGTCTTCGGTCTTCATCTGAATGCTTTTATGAATGGTTAGGTGAAGATTGTTGCCCCGCTCAGGCTTGGTCATTTCCATGGGGCCCATAATTCTTCCCGCTACGTTAACCGGGAATTTCTTGAGTCCGTTTTTGCCGCGGAGCTCTTCCTGGTACATGAACTCCAGCCCGTCAACACCGACATCCTCATAATCGAGGTATCTGAGCTCCTCGTGCCGGGAATTTCTATTTTCGTATATCTCCTTATAATAATCGTAGGACTCTCTGACACCTCTGAACTTTTTCAGATAGCCGATTGTTTGCACCGCGACTGTATCCTGATCATAGTTTCTGACGCTGTCTTCTATAATCTCAAGATCTTTATATTCGGACTTATGCTCCAAAAAATAAGCAATATCCTTCGAGGATAAATCCGTTTTGATCAAGCGGGGGACATATACGGGATTAACATTGGCATTCAGATCCATACGCTTCACTATGTCCTCGACTGATTGTTCCTCTCCCGTCTTGGTATTGCTTTTGAATCTCTCGGCGAGCTTTTCAGCGAGCTTCTTGGCTTCCGCCATGTTTTCTTTATTCTTGTAGTTTTTGTTCACGTTAAAGTAAAGTGATTGTGTCGATGTGGAATAAGCGATCTTGTGATTGCTGGCATCATAGATGATTCCGCGAATCGGTGCGATAGCTGTAGTCCGGTAGCCCAATGAAGTTTCTTTTTGCTTCAGGGCAGGGCCATCTACGAATTGCAGCAACGCCAAGCGTATAATAAGTATGGCGAATAAGGCGAATATAATAAAGAAAAATCCAGTCAAACGGACAGAAAATTTGCGTTCAATGTCTGATTTGTGTTTGTTTGCGTGAGTTTCCTTAGATAGATTCAAAGCACTATTTCCTTTCTGCATCTGCGTATCATATTCCGTTTACCAGGTTCGTCATTCCTTTGATACAAGTACACCTCGACTTTATTAAAATTGATCATATATTCATATAGTTGCAAGCTCTTTTAATCATCCAATTCAGATTCCATATGAGAAAAGGCAGACTTGTACACCTATTAGATGCAGCAACGGTTACGATGGTTTCTTGAAAAATATTACAAAATAATGCAAGTGTGCTTCGGCTTCGCTTCGTGCTCGACTTTTCATTTTGAATCGGCTGGAGTAAGATAATCCTAACATCATCATGATGCGGACAAGTTCCGATACGGCTGCAGGAAAGAGAAGGAGGAGCTATGCTTCAGAAATTCGGTTTTTCACAATATGAGAGCAAAGTATACGAGACGTTGGTGGCAGGAGACGGCCCTATGGATGCAACGAGTGTGGTCAAGCACTCAGGCGTGCCGAAGGCGAAAATATATGAGGTGCTGTCGCGTCTTATTGATAAGGGATTAATATCGGATTCCATATCCGAAAAGAAAAAGACTTATTTGGCGCTACCGCTTCAGGTTGTTATCGAGAAGCTGTCCAAGGAATTCGAACAGAGCATTGAACAGTTGAAGCAAATGAATGAGCGCAAAATCGCAGCGGACAATCATGTGTGGAGCTTGAAATCGGAAGCTTCGATTATGGCGTATTGCCAGCATCTGATTGAAGAGGCGCAGGACACGATTATCGTCTCGATGTGGAGCGATGAATTTCGGAAATATGTGCCGCTGCTGGAGAAGAAGGAGCGGGAAGGCGTACGAGTGGAGGCATTTGTAACGGGGACAGATGTGCCGAAAGCCCGAGTGTCGAAGCTGAATACGTTATCGCCGACGGAAGAGCATCATACGCTGGAGAGATTCATGCTGGTTGCAGCCGACTCATCCCAAATTATGTTCGCGGGGATGGAGCAAGGGGAATGGCAGGCAATGCGCACCGGGGCGCAGCCATTCGTAAAATTCTTTATTGAGTTCTTTTACCATGATGTTGCCTTGGCGAGAATTTCACAAAAATATAATGCAGAGCTCATGGCGGACGAGGAAATGAAGTCACTGCTGATGCGGCTTCGTTATTAAAGAGGATTAAACTGTTGCATGAAGAGCCTCAAGTGAAAGGAAGTAAAAAGCAGGCCTCCGAAGAGGTCTGCTTTTTTTCATCCTATGAAACTGATTACTTATTGAAGTTAAATTTTGCCCGAGAGTTTCATCAAACGATAGAGAATAGAAGCCACTTGTGCGCGAGTAGAGCTTTGATCAGGAGCGAACGTGTTGTTAGACATGCCATTGATCAACCCTTTATCCACGGCATACGCTACAGCTGCTTGGGCGCTCGCCGAAATCCGATCTTTATCTTTGAAGTTTAATTGCACTTTCTCACCCTTCAGATCGACTTTCATGGCATTGATCATCAATACGACCATTTCTTCGCGGCCTAGGATATCATTTGCCCCTGCCATCGCAACGTAATGACTCCATTCTTTCTCTTGACCAAGAATACGATCCAAGTGCGCCACGAATTCTGCGCGCGTTATCGTATCGTTCGGAACGAATTTGGATTCACTTTTCCCTTTGGTTACGTGTTGAGCCGCAATAACTTCGATTTCATGTTTTGCCCAATGGGTCTGAATATCGTCGAATGAAATGTGAATCTCCATCAGCTCGAAGGTGCCGAGCGTAGAGGTTGTAAGTTGAATATTCCCCGGCTGATGCACGGCATTGTAACCCACATATACCCATTTACCGTTTTCATCTTGCTGGTAAACGCCAACTTTTTGCAAATCAATTACTTTGTTAGCCGGCTTAAGCTCGATCTTAATCGGATGACTCAATTTTCCTGTATCGTTGCCGATCGTGACGATCTGCGATACGACGGTTGTTTGATTTGCCGAATGGATGTTAACTTCACCATTGTCAGAATCTTTTGCCGATAAGCTTGCTTTAAATCCATTTGTACCAATAAAATCAGCCAATGCATCCGCAGGAATTCGGATGGTAAATCCATTGCCGGTAAGGATCAATCCTTTGCCGGATGCCAGTAGTTTGTCAGCCGTTGCTTTATTAAAGATTACATTCGCACTGCTGTAGTCGTTGAAGCCAATATCGGTAAGATCCAGCGTGGCGTCAGTCGCTTTCGAATCTTTCAACTGGGCGATCAAGGCCTCACTCGATACGCTTATCGTTGCGATAGTCGCACCCTTAACGTTTTTCGTCGTAGTGAGCGTGCCTGCTTTTACTTTCTTGCCTATTGGTGCTGGAGTCGATGGTGGGCTTGGTGTGTAAGTCGATGGCGATCTTGGAGAAGTCGGTGTCGTTGTGCCAGAATCCTTGGTTACGGTGACTGATACCTCATGAGATTTGCCTTCGTAAGATACAGTGATCGTCGTTTTCCCTGCTCCAACGGCTGTCACCTTGCCGGTATTGCTTACTGTAACAATGGTCGTACCAGGAACGCTATACTTTGCACCCTTTGTAACGTCTTTCTTGCTTCCATCGCTATACGCCGCGGTGACCGTAAGCTGAGCATCTTTCCCAACTTTAAGATCTACGCTGACCGGCGATACCGAAATCGACGTTACTTTGACTGGGGTTGTCGTTTCTTCTGTAACGGTAACAGGTACCGCGTAGGTTTTACCTTCGTAAGCTACGGTTACTGTCGTTTCACCTTTTCCAACGGCTGTCACCTTGCCGGTATCGCTTACCGCAGCAATGCTTGGGTTAGCTGTACGATAATCTGCGTCGCTTGTAACGTCTTTCTTGCTTCCGTCGCTATACACCGCGGTGACCGCAAGTTGAGCATCCTTCCCAACTTTTAGAGCTGCGCTGTCCGGCGATACCGAAATCGACGTTAATACAGGATCGACTGGGGTCGTAGTGACAGTGACGGGTACTGAAGCCGATTTCCCTTCATAAGCTACCGTTATCGTCGTGCTGCCTTCTCCTACCCCCGTTACTTTACCATAGACAACGTCTATGACACTGAGATCGTAATCGGCATAGATGGCCCCATACGTGACGTCACTAACACTTACTGGGAATGGCTTGCCGTCTGCGTCAACATATTGAGCCGTTACCGTAAGATTTGCAGTGGAACCGACACCTAAGGTTAGAGCCTCCGGCTGTACTTTAATTCCACTTAACACGGGATCTGCGCTAGTAATCGTAACAACTTTCTCCGCATGGTTACCTGCCGCGTCGTCTACGAGCAATTTCAGCTTATTCGCTCCGGTCGTTAAACCGCTTAACGTGATATCGAACTTGCCATTTTGATCGAGCTTTACAGGTTGCGAGGAAATCAAGTTGTCGTCGCTGTCTAATAGTTCGTATTTCACATGCAAGTTGTCGTTAACGTTGTAGGCCAAGCCCAAAGTTTCCTCAACGACTGGTCCGAATTTCACGTACGAATCGTCTATCGAGCCGGAGAACTGCACATTCGAACCCGTAACATGTAAACTGTCGGGAGAAACGAATTTTGGCGTGCTCGTCTTGACATACACGGGAATCCAATCCCCTGTCACTGCTCCTGTTGAAGAGGATTGCCCTACAATCTCCATGGCATAGGCGCCTTCCGGAACAGCTGTGTTCAGCGTCGTTCCCGGCTGACCCCATTGATGATACTTACCGTTAAAGGTTAACGCCTTTGCTCCCGTTGTCACGCTGCCGTTCATAATCCATCCGATAGTACCGTCTCCGTAATATCCGCCGCTCATATTGTTTAGATCATAAAGTTGAATGTATGAAGTTCCTTGCCTATCGTGGAATTCATATCTCACAGTTGTGCTGTCCAGCTTGCCATCCCCGTTCGGAGAGATATGGTTGCTGTCGATCGTAAAGGTCTTCAATCCCGTCGGTGGGGCGAAATTCGCCGCGAAGGGAAGAATTAGATTTGTCGTACCGTTTGTAATCTTTACGTAACCCAGCATTTCGTTACCGTTTGCTCCAGTCCCTTTCGGAACATTTAGCGTCACGGTCAAATTTTGTTCATCGTTTAACGTAAAGCTGGACTTGTCGACTGTCACGTTTGAGCTCGCAAGCGTACCTGTCGCCGCTTTCGTCGTTTGGACGGATACCGTATAGTCGCTTGGGCTTCCCGTTACATTTTTAACAAGAATAGACCGTGATACCGTTGTTGGATTGTTCGTATTCGGAGATACATTGCCGAAGGTGATTGTTCCCTTGGTGTAGTCATAAGTCTTATTGGAGAAAGTGGTTTGATCCAATTCATACGCGAGCGCTTCAGTTGTCGCTGCTTTAAGCGGCTGAATACGTCCCGGACCTTGAGAGAAGACGTCGTATTTCGTTACGTCCAGTTGCTTGGCCGTATTCGAAATCGCGACTTTAATATCGAACGGAGTCCAATCGGGATGCTGCGATTTAAGCAAAGCCGCAACCCCCGCTACGTGCGGAGCCGCCATACTCGTTCCTGTATAACGGTCGTAGGATTCGGAATAGTCAGGGTAGTCAGGCAGAGGCTGTCCTTGATTATCGAGATAATCTTTGCCATAGGCAGGAACCGATGACATGATGTTAGTTCCTGGAGCCACCACGTCCGGTTTAATATCAAAGACCGGATTGGCAGGTCCGCGCGAACTTGAATTATTGATATCGTCACTTAAAGTCGTACCGGTGGTGAATTCTCCGAAGGTGACGGTACCTGAGTCGCCCGCAAGAGCCGTTCGCAGTGCGCTGCCGTCCGTGTAGGACATATCAAATGTTGGGATGGACGCGAAGGAATCTCCTACAAAGGCACCTGACGGTCCTGGAGTATTCGTTCCGCCCGCAGAATTGTGAACAATAACCGCTATGGCACCTGCATTTTTCGCTGCCGCTATTTTATCCACGAAGGCAATATCTCCGCGGGCAACGAGAGCGACTTTACCTGCCACATTCAGACCCGCGTAATCCGTCACTTTACCAAGGCCAGGGATTGGGGCGACATCATACGTTCCGGTCAAAATACTTTTCGGGTCTGTGCCGAATTTCCATGCCATCAAATTCATGATATATGGTGTGACCGTTCCCGCTTTGTCTAGAGTTACAGTAGCCTTTCCGGCCATCGTTTTTTCCGGAACAGTAGAGTTGCCCACCGATATCGCGAAGGCTGCCGTGCCCGGACTGCCGATCGTCCCTCTATTTGGACCTGAGTTCCCCATAGAAAGGACTGCTGTCGTACCTGCTAGAACTGCATTGTTGATGGCGATCGCGTCAGAAGCAACTTGGCTATTGGTAGATCCGCCCAAAGATAGATTGATAATGTCCATTTTCTCTTCGACGGCTTTATCAATACCTGCGATAACCCCTGAATTCGAGCCGCTTCCATACGCGCCCAGAACGCGATAAGCATATAATTCAACGGAAGGGGCAAGTCCCTTTATACCAAAAGGATTTTGGCCTTGAGCTGCAATCGTCCCGGCAACATGGGTGCCATGTGAGGTATTAAAAGGATTTCCAGTAGTAGGGTGAATCCACGGTCTATTATCAGGGTGATCCAACAGCGTAGTTTCATACGGATCGTCTCCTCTAGTACGAGCGTATCCCGTATCGGAACCGTCTACTACTTGCGTAATAAAGTTATGTCCGCCTTTATAAACGTCTTTTAAATCAGGATGAGTATAATCAATTCCGGTGTCGATAACGCCTACTTTAACTCCTTGGCCTGTATAGCCTAAGGCCCATACTGATGGAACTTCAAGGAATGGATTACTCGTGTTCATGTTCGGATGGACTTCACTATCCGGCAGCTTTGGGGACTCTACCCCCAGAGCGTGAACTTCCACGTCAGGCTCTACCATTTGTACACCTTTCATCTTAAGTAACTGTTCCACTTGACTTGCTTTTACCTTAAGGGAGACCCCATTAAATGCATAATTGTATGTAAAGCCCACGTTAGCGTTGATACTCTTGCTACTTAATTGGCTGACAAAGCTTTGTTGCTGTTTATTGATCTTTTGTTTCGTGCTCTGTTCTGAGGCTGCAGTAAATGATTTGCCCTCAAGCATACTCATACCCTTCGCTAGAGCTACTGGGGCTTCGGATAATTGGACGATAACTGAAATTTCCTTGTCGTCAGTAAGGTTTTGCAAATCGGGATGGAGTACAGGCTCTTGACCTTCTGTAAATTTATTCTGATCAACAATCTGCTGCATTTTTGCACGCACTTCAGGACTCAGTGCCTTGCCTGTCAATTGTGCTTGTGAATCAAATGCGTATGCGGAAATCGGAAAGAGTAGGGAAAATAGCGTCAATACGACTACTAGCAAACGACTTACAAATAAACGTAAATTTTTCAATCGGCTGTGCACTCCTTTTCTCAAATTGATAGATAGCATTTCTCGGGTTATTTACACCTCCTTACATATTCTGAAAATGATGGCGGTTCACTTAGAATATATGATACAAATTGTATCGTGTCAACGCTTTCATGTTAATGAAATGTAACTGAAATCAAATTTCCTAAAATCAAAAATAAAAAACGACACTCTACACCAATTTTCGGAGTAGAGTGTCGTTTTTTGGGCTTAATATCCGCCCGCAATGAATATAAATTCGCATCCAATTAACCAAGTGATTAACCAAATTTGAACCCGTGGATTCACAATTCCAGAGCGTGGAATTTGTATCATATCAACTGCCTTCGGCTTGCTTCATTTATTCAGCTGCAGCGGCTGTATTGGCCTTAACTCGGGAAGAACGAGTCAGAGAGAACATGGCACTTCCCAGCGCCAGCAGGACGAACAGGCAGCCGACCCATGCATTATTGGCTACAGAGCTCTGTTCAATGACAAGTCCGCCAACGACAGAACCACTCGCAATACCAAGATGAAGCACCGATGAGTTCAGGCTGAGCTGGATGTCAGCTGTATCGGGAGCAGTCTGCATGAGATAGCTTTGCTGCGCCGGGGACAATGCCCAGCTAAGCGCACTCCAAATCACCATCGCAATCAAGAAGACGTAGAACGATACTTGTGCCGTCAGCGGCAGGACAAACATGATCACCGCGAAGCTTGATACAATCAACAAAATGGAGCGTTTTGTTCCCCATTTATCCGCCATCAAGCCGCCAAGCCCTCCGCCAGATACGGCTGCCAAGCCGAACAAGAAGTACACAATGCTGGTCATGCCTGGACTAAGCTGGAACGTCTCCTGTAAATAAGGTGTCAGATATGCATAGAGGGTCAAATGCCCTGTCAGCATCAAGTACGAAATAAGATGACCGCTGACGAGCTTCGCATTCTTCAATGAAACGAACTGTGTACGCAGGGTCGTAACCTCGGAAGGGGGAACCTTCGATAAGAAGGCATAAATCCCTAGCATTGCAATTGCAGTCAGTCCCACAACTAGCAGGAACGGCGCCCGCCATCCGTATGCATTTCCGATAACCATCCCAATAGGAACGCCTAAGACGAGTGATCCGCTGATGCCCATGTAGATGACGCCAATGGCGCGCCCTTTATATTCCGGCTGGACGAGCTTCGAGGCAATCGTGATGGACAACACGATAAGCAGCGAGCCGCTGGATGCCGACAAGGCTCTGGCTGCGAGCAATGTAGCATAATTCGAACTGAACGCCACGATAAGATTCGAGATTAGGAAGATGAACAAAAAGACAATATACAGTTTTTTGCGTTCAAATTTGGCTGTGAGATTCATTAAAATTGGTGCCGAAATCGCAAAGGCAATCGAGAAGATCGTAATCAGCTGCCCGGCTGCACTGACGGAAATGTTCAAATCCGCAGCTATCTGATCGAGGATTCCCCCGATAATAAGCTCTACTGTGCCGACAACGAATGCGGCTACTGCCAAAATATATACACGAAAGTTCAAGAGAGACATTCCTTTCTGATTGAATAAAAAGTTACTACTATTATAGTAACCTAAATACGAATGTGCAACAGAAAAGTATTCCTGCTTGTCCGATATCGTGTTTATTCACTCGCAAGATAAGAACAAGCCGACCTAAGATGATGGCATCCTGGTCGGCTAGTTTACGTTCAGCATATCTCCATGCATTATGATGTCTTGGTCGAACGAAAGGCGTACTGGAAGGCATTCAGCAGCTTGGCGAATGCGCGCTTGCGGATATGTCCGTAGGTTACGGCGCTGATTGGGGGATCGAATCGGAAATTGTACACCTTCGTGTCCGTCATACGAGCTTCCTTCATATATCGCTCGCGGATGAGCAGCTGTTCGTCCGGCTCCAATTCGTGCACGATGGACTCAATCAGCTCGCAAAACGCCAGACATTCGCTCGCTTTATCTGTATTATAGACCGCTACTGCGGCAGTCGGATCGCCGACCCGGTTCGTCGCGCCATTTTCTCTCGCTTCATAATTCGTTGTAATCCGCGCCTCGCGAACTGCGAACTTCATAACCTTGCACATTCTGTATTTGGCAAATACCTCATCAATTCGTGCTTTTGCTTGCTTCGCATCCATCGCTTCATGCTCTGGCATGTCCATGAATCCCATTACCATTAGGCAAGGCCTCCTTTGTTTCCATTCATACTCGAGGTTGTGTACTTCCTATTTATCTATTGGGTCCAGCATCGAAATGGAACACCGTGGGCAGGTATTCCCATTATACCACAAAAACAAGAACATTTGTTCCTATAAATAATTAAAAACAAATCAAAAAGAAACTATAAAACGAGTTTAAACCAAACAGGTGTTCGCCGTTTTATACTATTAACGTGGACATCGTGAGCAGAAAGGAAGCTGCCTTCGCTATTTTCAAGCAAGCAGCATGAGGCTCTATTAGGATGGCCGATTAGCAAATGAGCAGGATGCAAGATTAGCAATTTTCCCAGTAGATGAAGGGAGGTGATGTGGATTGATTGTATATCGCGACATTGTAGAACGATGGCTCGTGCCCATGGGGAAGGCATTGAACATGCCGGTTGTTCCCTTGGACGGCCTGAAGGCGGATCAGACCGAGCCGCTTATCGCGTACGACGTGGCTGAGCCCTACATCGATTGCTCGCCCCATCATGCGGAATCACAAGGGATGATTGAGAAGGTTGTTGAGATGGAATGGCTTCTTCTCATTTGCTCCAAGGATCGCATGGATATGGTGGAACGCTGCCGGGATTTGCTCGGCTGGCAGTGGACGGAAGGATTGGAGTGCTTGACGACAATCCCAGCCGTGCAGGTGCATATGGGGCCAGCGCAGTGGAAGACGGAGCCGACTGCCGGACTAGGTCTCCGCATTAGGCTTCGCATGAAGGATCGCTTCGAGCGAAACTTTACATTCATCGAAAAAGTGGAATTACAACGAAACGAAAAGAAGGAGTGATTGTTCATGTCAATTCAAGACGTACAAGTAACGATTGATTTACAAAAGCCTACAGGTCGGTTGTCCTTCGGAATGCCGCTTATTATCGGGAAAAAAGCCGGAGGCTCTGCCTATAAAGAATACGGGGATCTCAAGGCGGTCAAGGATGATTTCGCGGATACGACAGCGGAATACAAAATGGCGGAGGCGCTCTTTGGACAAGGCGATCGCTCACCGGCTCGCATTGCGATTACAGCTTGTGATGAGAAGGAGGAACCAGCAGCTCGCCTTCGCTCTGTAGTCGATAACGGCTGGTACTATCTGCTCTCCTCTGATAATAGCGATGCTGTAGTTGAGGCGTTGGCCGCAGAGATTGAGAAGGAAGATTACCGTCTGTTCTTTACACGTACTGCTGATAAGACGAAGCTTCAAGCGCTGAAGTCCAAGGCTTATACGCGTACGGTCGTGTTCTATCACACGGATGCCGCGGTATATCCAGAAGCCGCGCTCGTAGGTTCGGTTGGTTCTGCTGAAGTGGGCTCTGTGACGTGGAAGTTCAAGAAGTGCACCGGCATCGACGCGATGAAGGTAACAGCTGGCGAATTGATGGAAATTCACGACAGCGGCGCAATTACGTACGTGAACAAGCAAGGCGAGGCTCGCACTTCGGAAGGCAAGACGCTGTCCGGTGAATATATCGACGTCATTATGGCGCGTGATTATGTGCGTGCCCGCATGGAAATGCAAATTCAGAACTTGCTCAATCAATCGAGCAAAATTCCGTACACGGATGCAGGAATTGTCCAAATTGAGAGCGCGGTGATCAACGTGCTGTTGGAATCTTCCCGTATGGGCATCATCGCGACAGCCGACAGCGGCGAGCCGTTGTTCGGTACGTCCTTCCTGTCTCGCAATGAGGTAAATCCAAGCGATCGCGCGAACCGCGAATATCGCGGCGGCTCGTTCTGGTTCGAGATCGCGGGCGCGGTGCATCAGGTGAAGGTGAACGGTGTTATCCGCTTCTAGTGAATCACTTTCCATCACGAGGCATGACAAGAAGTAACTCGACATCGAATCTTGCATTCACTCTCGAAAAGCATATGCTTTCGAAGCATGTTTCCTTCGGAAACATTTCAAGTGCTCATGTAGTCGCCTACACTCCGCGCTTCTTTCTTCGAGTCTTGCAACCTTCTCGGTGCTAAAAAGTGATTTGTTTATCACACAACATTTTCTATTAAAGGATGGTGCTTATCTATGAGTATCGGTATTTATGATGCAAAGCAAGTATCTGTAATCATTAACGAAGAACACATTACGGGATTTGGCGAGAATACATTCGTTACCTGTGAAAAGGACGAGGAGCAGACGGTGACGCATGTCGGCGCGCGCGGCGAGGTAGCGATTGCCTATAAGAACAATCCGCTCGGCACGATTAAGCTGACGGTGATGTCAACGTCCCCACAATTGCCCCTTTTGTATCGACTGGGGAATGAGAAGAAATTATTCAAAATTATGGTGAAGTCCAATAACAAGCCAGGAGAAACAATTAGCGGTAATCAGGCTGTCATCAAGAAGCTGCCGGCTGCTTCGTACGGCTCAGAGCTTGAGGATCGTGAATTTGAAATCCAAGTTCTCGATTATATGCATCAAACAGAATAGTGAAGTAAAAATTTAGGAGCTAAATTTCAATAAAACGGATTCGGAAAGGGTGGCTACTTGTGAGTAAGCAAAAGACAGTAACGATTGAAACTGAGGAATATGTGCTGCAGCATCCGGGCGCGCGGGCGCTCATGCGATTGTATGATGCAGCATTGAAGGCAGACGGGGGATGGAAGCTGGAAGCGTCGATGGACTTTTTCCTCCAACATGTCATCGTGTCTCCGCGCCTAAGCTGGGAAGGTCTTGAAGAGAAGACCGATCTGATGACGCCGCTCTGGCTGGAGTGTGCGCGCTTCTTGGGCATGGTCGATACACCCTTGGAATCCGAATCATCCGACGTATAAGCAATCCATCTCCCGCAATCCGCTCCGGCAATTGTTCTGGCGTGTCGTCCTGAACAGCCGGGGCGGCATTACGTATGCAGAAGCGAGCGGTATGAGTATTGAGGAATTGTGCGAAGCCGCCGCCGCTGTGGAATGGATGTACGGGAAAGGAGGGGGTTAACCCAATGGATGATCGGATCTCCAAAAATATTCACCGCGAACTGCGCACCATGAACGGGAAGCTCGATGAGATGGGCGTCGTCTCCCGCATATTGACGGACAGCATTAAGGAACAGACCGCGGAGATGAAGCGAAATGCAAGAAGGAAGACGCCGAAGATAGGGGGGCTCGCTTTAGCTTCGGCCGCTTCATCTGCTTCCGCATCTGCTTCGTCTGAAAGCAATTTGCTTTCCAAAATGAACATGATGATCACCTCCTTACAAAAGCAGGTGACTTCACTAAGCATCACAAATTCGCCAACGATATCGATATCTGCAAATGTGGACTCATCAACTTCAAATGAGGTCACGATTGAAAATACAAATGAGATTGCCGTGTCTATCGCTCAGCAGTTGTCCTCTTCACTATCGCAGCAGCTAGCTACAACATTTGCGTCGTTTCAGTCCCAGAGCATGTCTGCCTTGGTGCAGGTCAGCACAACGATAAATGGAAAGTCAGGGAAAAAGGCAGAGGACAAATCGAAGTCCATAATGGATTATATTCGCTCCGGTCAAGATTTTCTCTACAACCTGAATGATGAGGTAACGAAGATTCGGGATGCGAAAGAAAACGGGAAACTCGTAAAGGAATTTTTTCAGGGAGAAAAGGCCGGAAAAGATGGAGATTCGAAGTGTTGCTGTAATGGAGGTTCTGGCGGAACTGACGGTGGAGAAGGCAGCGACATGTCGGTTACAGATGATACTTCCGATGAGAAGAAGGAAGAACGGAAAAAGGACAAAGGTAAAAACAAAAGATTAGGTCAAGCGAAGTATGGCAAAAGACGTGCAAATAAAACAATAAGTAGATCAAAGAGTAAGAACTTCAAAAGAACGACGTACAAGAAGAAAAATGATTTTAAAGAACTGGGGAGGGCAGCTCAAGGTCAGAATAGAGACGTCGGAAGTTCCCCTAATAAAGATCTTGGACAAGCGATGAATACTGGACAGAAGTCCTCCTCATCCGCTGGCCCCAATGCTCAGCAGGATCTTGGCAAGGCTGCCTCGGGTACGAGTGGGCAAGGACAAGGCACACCGCAGAATAGCTCTAAAGCAGGCAACGGTAAATCCGGCACAGGATATGGCCAAAAATCCAGGGGCGGAATGTTGGGAAAAGCGAAAAAGTTTGGAAAGTGGGGGCTATTTGGGGCGGCGGTCGGCAGCATATCGATGAGGCTGTTCGGAGGAGAGAAGAAAGAAGAGGAAGAGGGCAATTCAGACTCTACAACCGTCCAGACAACAGCAGTTCTTCAGTCAACAGCTGAGACTATCCAATCTGTGCAATCTGCAGTGGAACCAATGGCCGATGCAGCAAAGGCCGCATCGACTGCATCTGATGTAAGTAAGGCCGCATCTGCAACGAAAAAGGTTGGCTGGTTGGGGAAATTGATAAAAGGCGCCCGCACAGTAAGCAAGGCGACGAGGTTCCTGCGATGGAATCCAGCTGGATTTATTGGCGGCCTGGCTGTCGATGCAGGTTTATGGGCAGCAGAAAAGCTTTTTCTCCCGAAGGAAGATGAGGAGAAAGTAAAGGAAGAGGAAGAAGAGAAGCAAGTTAGGCCGATGGTGAGATCCAACCTATTCGCAAAAAATCGTGCACTAGCAGCTTCGACGGTGTCTTCGAGTGTACAAGCTTATTCTGCAAATAGTAGCAGCATGCAAACATTAGCAGGTTCCGTACCATCTGGAGCGGGTACAACTGATCCTTCAATGCCAACATCTCAAACGCCTAATATGCCTAGAGTTGGTGGAGCAGCCGGCAGTATGGAAGTTAGTACGAACAGCAATGTGACGATGAACCTGAACGTGAATGGTTATATCGATAACCGCATGATTGAAGAGATCAAACGAATCGCGCGTGAGCAATATGATGCCTCGTTCCGTGCGTTCGAGCGCAGCATTGCAGACAAGCTGCCGAAGCCAAAGCCTATCCCGAGACCTCAGGTGGCGGAAGGAGGCATGATGTCCTATTAATACGCGAAAAAGCAAATTAGGTGGAGTTGAACTGTTCGTTATCTCAGAGGAACCGGAATACTCGGTACAGGTGAGCAGTCACAATGTGGAAAAGGGCGGCACGATTACGGATCATATCCAGAGGGATACTGCAAGTCTTCATCTGGAAGGGTTGTTGATCGGGCCACAGGCAGCCAATTACAAGCAGCGCCTGGTGAAGGCGATGAATGAAGGCAAGCTGCTCCAATACACAGGACGCAATATGATGCTGAACTGTGTCATCACCAGCTTGCGAACTGCGCATGATAGTTCAATCGCCAATGGCATGACTTTCACAATGTCATTGAAGCAGGTCAACATTGTCCAGCCAGCGTACAGCAAACTGCCACCGAAGAAGAAGGCAGCTGTGAAACCGAAGAGTCGCTCAGGCAAGCGAAATACTTCGTATCGTCCAAAACCGGAGTCTCATACAGTGCGGAATGGACAATCGTTGTGGGATATCTCAACTTATCACAAGGTTAGCGCTACGATTGTTAAAGTGGCCAACAGTATTATCAATCCGGCAATCCCATTAATAGAAGGTACCAAGCTTTTACTCGGTTACATCAATAAGAAGAAAAAAGGCAGCAGGCCTTCAGGTGGTGGAGGCAAGCAATACATGCAGGATCGGTAAGGCAAGGAAGCTTCAGAAAGGAGGAGAAGGATGGCGATCATCGGGATCGACAAAGATCTTGTTCCTTACTCATTTGATATGGATTTGGGCGATCGAACCTATACGTTCGAAGTACGCTACAACTTTACCCATGATTATTTTACCGTGGATTTATCGGAAGGGGATACTCCATTGGCGCTAGGCGTAAAGTTGGTATGGGGAATGCCGCTGTTCGTCAGTATGGAGACGCGGGAGTTCCCGCTTGAGCTCATCGTCCCGTATGGGGATAATCCGGAAGAACAGATTACGTGGGATACACTTGGGCAGTCTGTTTACCTGCATTTGGGGGATGACGATGGAATACTTATTTAATCGCGGGTGCGAGATTTTGATTGGTGGCTATCGATTCAACTACGGTGATCTGACAATGAATGTTCACGTAGATTTTGATGATAACAATGAACCGAATGAATCCACCGTGGAGCTGTACAACTTGTCCAAGCATACGCTGGCGAACATTCGCACGGGGATGCGAGTCATTGTCAATGCGGGTTACGGCAAGGATCTCGGCACTGTGCTTCAGGGCAACATTGTAGAGGTGCGAACGAAGCGGGAGCAGATGGATCGGGTGACGACGATTCAAGTGAAGGATGATTTGACAGTTTCCTTATATGAAATGGCACATACGTATCGGCCGGGCACGAAGGCTAGCGAAATTATTCATGATCTGTTAAGTCGGGCGCAAATTCCGCATGGAGCCGTGCAGCTTGGCTCCAATCATGCTTATATGAAGGGATTCATTGTGAAAGGCGATCCAGTTGCATCGATACGCCGGGCAGCTCGTGATTGCAATACGGAAGTGTTTACGCGGCAAGGCAAGCTGCATTTCAAACCTCTTACTGGAGCCGGATTAGAGGTGACGGGCATCGTTCGTTTATCCGCAGACAGCGGGTTAATTGACAGCCCGCAATCGTATGAAGAGGACAAAGTTAAGGGTGTGCGCGTGACGTCCCTCTTGAATTATCGGCTACATGCAGATGCACAGCTTCGATTGGTTAGTGAGGATTTTGACGGTGTGTACCGGGTGAAGCGGGGCAAGCATACCATTTCGATGGATCAATTTGTGACGGAAGTGGATTTGGTTAAGATTTAACCTTTCATTGCATTTGCAAAAGGAGTAAGGGCGATAAGCGTGAGTGTGCCCAGAAATTCAATGCAATGATAATGCGATTAAGCGACAAGGAGGTGACGCTATGGGCGCAAATCGAGCGGTCAGTGCACTGGAAGCCTGGATGGATCATCGAATCTCGGGAACAGCAGGAGCGCAGCTGGGTACGATTGTGAGCATGGGAGTGGGCACGGCTGATGTGGAGCTGGAAGGCGAAGCTGGACTTATTCGATATCAGCTGCCGATTCTAGAGCAGGCACAAGACATCGTGATCGAAAGTGGGAGCCGTGTACTGGTTGTATTTACAGAGGCCAGCAAAGGTGGCGGCGTCATTGTCGGAAAGGTGGCTGGAGGATGAGGACGTGGGCGCTTCAAGACGGAGATCTTCAATTATCAGATGGACAAATTGCTTGGATCGATGGGCGTGAGGAATTAACGCAAGCGGTTCGCATTCGGTTGGGTACTCGCTTGGGCGAGTATTTTTTTGCGCCGGATATGGGCTTGGATCATGAGCGAATGGTTGGCAAGCAGGTAGATGAGGATACCATTCGCGAGGCGATTATGCGCTGCCTTATGGATGAACCGCGCATTCAATCGGTCGAGGATGTAGAAGTGACAAGAGACAAGCACTCGCGTACAGCTCAAGTACGCCTAGTCATGACAAGCTCTGAAGGAGAGGAGGTTGAGCTTATCTATGCTGACGGCAGCGGGATTGAAGCGTAAAACCTATCACGAAATTTATGAAGAAATGGTTGAGGATTTAGGCAAGCAGCTCGGACAGGACATCAATACCTCGGAGACATCGCCACTTGGCATGATGATGCAGCTCTTTGCATGGCACTTGTCTGTGCTGTGGGAAGATGTCGAGCAGGTATACCACGAGTCATACATTCAATATGCAACAGGAGTGCAGCTTGATGCATTGGCGGTATTCTATGGGCTGCGCCGCAAGCTGGAGCAGGCGGCTTATGGGAATATCAAGCTGACAGGCGTTCCGAAGTTTATCGTTCCAGCAGGACTACAAGTTGGTACGAAATCAGGCGTGTGGTTCATGACGGTGGATGATTGCGTATTGGACGATTCGGGCAAGGGAGAAGTTGCTGTGGTGGCGACTGTACCAGGCATTATCGGTAACGTACCTGCTGATTCCATTACAGAAATACTTACTTCCGTGAAGGAAATTACGAGCATTACGAACCCAGCTAGTATGGCAGAGGGGCGTGAACGGGAAAATGATGTCGAGTTCCGTGACCGTTTGCGTGCCGCACGAGATGGCAGTCATGCGGCAACCGTGGATGCAATTGTATCTGCCCTGCTGCAAATTCCGGATGTAAAATCAGCAGCTGTACGTGTGAACGATACGATGCAGACGAACGAGGAAGGCATTCCAGCGAAGTCGATTCGTACGTACGTGTATGGTGGTCAGGATGAGCGGATTGCGCAGACCATTTTTGATAAAAAAGCAGCGGGAATTGGAACAGACGGAACAAAAACCGTAAAGGTTCGCGATGTCAGCGGTGGTGAGCATGATGTTCGTTTTAGCCGCATGAAGCTGCTTGATGCTCATATTGAGGCAGAAGTGAAGGCAACTTCGTCATTTTCTTCTCGTGGGAAGGAGGACATCGTCACGGCGATTGCGCAGTATATTGGCGGCGTCGGCGCGGATCAGCAAGACTACACAGGACTTCCGCAGGGATCTCGTATCGTGTACAGTCGTTTGCTGGCGTCCATTCAGAATGTGGCTGGCGTCGAGGAAGTGCTCGAGTTGAAGGTGAAGCTCGGCGATGGCGAATTCGTCAGCGGCAACGTAAGCATTCCGCTTTATGAAGTGGCTCGTGTGACACCTGAACGGATAAAGGTGGCGGTAACCTATGTTTAAGCTGCCAGAGGTAATGGAGCTGCTGCCGGATGTCATCGCAAAGGAAGGCAGCAGCCGCTTCGCTCAGCTCGTAAATGTATGGCTGAAGCAGATGAATGAGCTAAGCAGTACGATTCAGCGAATATCCGAATGGAAAAGCATCGAGCAGGCAGAAGGCGCTGCTTTGGATGAGATAGGTGGCAATCTGGGACAAGCGCGTGGTCAAGCGACCGACGAGGTTTATCGACTGCTTCTGCGCTCCAAGCTGGCCCGCATGAATTCAAGCGGCAGCTTGGATTCCGTCATTGAGGTGCTCGCTCTAGCTCTTCGAGCAGCACCGGACGAGTTTCGCATCGCGGAGCAGTACGATGACCCGATTCAGCCCGAACCTGCGGCGATTCAAGTTACAGAGGTGCCGTACGAGAAACTGAACGGCGTTGGGCTAAGCCCTTCGCAATTCGTTTCACTTGTCGAGAGCCTCGTCGCCGCTGGTGTCCGCGTGACGCAGGTCGGCCTGACGGGCACGTTCGAGCTGGCATCCGCCTACGATGCACTTGAACAATCTGAGCATGGCCTTGCTGATGAGGATATGACCTTAGGCGGCACGCTGGGCGATCTTTATGTACCAGGGAATGACTATGTGCTACCCGTGTAGAGTAATAGTTCGATAGAGTAGAAGGATTACTAATGATAAATGAGGTGACGATACATGGCATTCGAAAAAGAGCTTCCACAATGGAAGGAAAAAGGGGTAAAGCCCCCGCAAAGCAAACTCGACGAAGGCTGGAAAGTCCAAGATAAGCCTCCCGCAGCTTGGCTGAATTGGCAAATGAATAAGACGTATGAAGCATTGAAGGAAGTTAGGGAAAAAGCAGCAGAGAAGGAACATGTACAGGCTGCCAAGATCACACGTGATGACGGGACAGCCCAAATTGCTCCTGACCGCGATATCAACAAATGGAACAAGCTCGGAGTGTATTCATTCAACGAGGCACATATCAGTACACCGAGTGGTTTTGTTCGTGGACTCATTTTCGTGTACGAAGATGAGGTAGGCATTACGTATCAAATGGCGTGGGAGAAAGATAGCCGTTTAGCAGTGAGAACGAAAAACGAAGTTGGTAAGTGGAATGAATGGGGAGGAATGGTGGCAAGTGATGAATTAGAAAAAATATTGGCTGGCTATATGCATAAAACTGGTGGGGATTTCGACGGAAGCGTAGGGTTCCCTGGATATGGGAGCATTATGAAGTTTACTCATGGTACGGGGGACAACGCCACCTATGATGTTTACAACAATGCTCTAAGAGTCCACTGGGGATTGGCGATGAAAACCTATGATGAGTCTGTCACTGGTATGTGGGATTCCCGTACTGGTAGATGGATAACAAAAGGCGGATTCTCAGTTCAGAGGGGATCAGGTAATGAAAAATGGAACGTTGACCCCTCAGGAAGCCAAACTATGGACGGGAGTTTAAACGTCAAAGGTGGAGCGACCATACAAGGAGACGGTCCAGTTTTAACCCTAAAGGGAACCACGCATCAATATATTAACTTCTTCGCAAAACAGTCTGGGAACCGTTCTGGTTACATTGGAGCATCTGACCCGAATAATCCGGGCAACGTAGCCGTAGTAAGTGATGGCGGATTCCTCGTTCTAAAAGGAACGCAGGGGGTTATGGTCAACGACCGCAATATCTTAATTGAGCTTGATCAGCTAAAGCAATCTGGCGTTGACGCGAAAAATCGCATCGCGGGTGCAATCAACGCCAAGGGAGTACCTGCATCCGCAAATGACGATTTTTCTACGCTTGCTTCGAAAATTGGACAGATTAAAACTGAGACTCCACCGATCATACAACCTATAGATTTTCAGCGTTCTAACTCTCGTACAGTACAAGAAGATTGGCAAGTAGATACTTGGCAAACCACAATAGCTACGGTGAATATGAAGTCTTTCCTGGCTTTTTCTGGGGGGTTACACGTCGAAAATGAACCAGATCTTAATGCTGACTACAATCAAGCGGGCGTTCGTATATTGTTTAAGGATCAACATGGAGTAGAGGAACAAATTATTAGTGCGGCCTATTCTAGGACACGACGGTACGAAAGTAATGATCACCCTATTATTATTGGGAGATCGTACAAGGCGACAGAATATATTTATAATGATCCTAATTCAGAATGGCCTAAGGGAAAGTGGCTAGATTTTAAAAGTACGTTTGACATAAATGGCCCTGTCTCAATTGTGGCTGAGTTTTCTTTTCGAAAGCCGTATAAGTACTCATATAGCGCTACATTAAAGGCGTCTGCAATCGGAACATTGGTGTATTATTAAGAGTTACTTTTCGATAATAGCTCTCATGTTTACATGAGGGCTATTTCAATTTGAGAGGGGGATTGACATGGAAAGATGGGACGTACTGCTAAAATCAAGCATTGCGGCCAGTGGAGGATTGACGGCACTGCTATTTGGCGGCTGGCCGATGCTGCTGCAAGTGCTGCTTATCATGACCGTGGCGGATTACGTCACTGGCATTATGGCTGCTGGAACTGAAGGAAAGCTGCGTAGCAGTGTAGGACTTATAGGCATTGCACGCAAGGTGTTTATTTTCGTAATCGTATCGATCGCGCATCAGGTGGATGTGGTGCTTGGAGGGCAGCATCTACTCAGAGATGCGACGGTCTTTTTTTATATGGCAAATGAACTGTTGTCGATTATTGAAAATGGCGGACGTCTAGGCGTACCGCTGCCGCCGGTTATTAAGCAGGCGGTGGAAGTGTTGAAGGGAAAAGGGGGAATTCATGATGAGCATCGACATTAAGCAGCGCCTGATTCCAGACGGAAGGGCGAATAAACCGAACCTTGCCATGAAGCCGATGTATCTTACCGTGCACAATACGGACAATACGGATGCGGGGGCGACAGCAGAAGCGCATTCAAGATATTTGTTGAACGGTAGTGGTGGGGCGAAAAAGAGCTGGCACTATACGGTGGATGATAAGAGTGTGTATCAGCATTTGCGAGATCATGAGCAGGGATGGCATGCTGGGGATGGGACAGGCCCTGGCAATGCGTTGTCCATTGGCATCGAAGTATGTATGTACGCAGGGATCAACGAGCAGGCCGCATGGCGCAATGCTGCTGAACTGCTTGCCATCTTGTCTAGCAAGTATGGCATTGCACTGGAACGCATCATGCCGCACAAACATTGGAGCGGGAAGGCTTGTCCGTCCCGACTGCTGCCGCATTGGCAACAATTTATGGACATGGTGGTGCAGGCTAAGGAAGCGATGTCAGGCGACACTAGTGGTACGAAGCCGCCATCGCCCAATCCGACTACCGAACAGCAGCTGCGTGCCGAGCGAGTGAAGGTCATCTGGGAAGGTGCACCCAAAGAAAGTTCGCAAGGTTACTTAATTGATAACAAAGTCTATATTCCGGTACGCGATGTTGCGGAACGAAGCGGAATGAGCGTGCAATGGGAAGCGGTGAAGAGGCAGGTTGTTGTCCGCGGAGGCAGCAAGTAAATTAAACGAATGAGGCCACATTCAACGGAGATGGAGAATCAATTACTTCCCAACGAAGTCTTGCTCTATTCGCATAGCGATGTTTAACCGCTTATCATATGGGCAAGGCTTAAAAGTTGATGCGTTTAGTATTGATCTGGATCATCGAAAAAAGCGCTGTTCGCTTTTACACCCATACCTTCGCTGATATGTCATCAAAGATAAAGAACTGGCACGATTGCGATTGCTGTATATCCCTGTCCATGCTCCTTCTCACAACCAAGAATATTTCCCCTCCTGACTGCACAATCTAACATAATGTGACATTGTTGCCGCCGAACAACTTTCCTTAGTGGACTCAACTTTCCTTGCCGGTTCCAACAGGTTGTTGCCGGTTCAATTGTTGTAAGAAGGGGCAACACTGTTTCTGTAGACCCACACGGGATCGGTGAGGTAAGATAGGATTCCGGGTTGGAACGGCATATTCCATAATATGCCTGGTAATAAGGAGTCAGGGAGGGGTCAGCGTGAGCGCGGACATATATGCAGATATGAAACAAGGGGAAAAAGGAGCATGGATCAGCATTGCTGCCTATATTGCCCTATCCGCATTCAAGCTAGCTATCGGCTTATTCTACCAATCGAAGGCGCTGCAAGCAGATGGATGGAATAACTTGACCGATATCGTCGCATCGCTTGCTGTACTTATCGGACTGCGAATTTCGCAGAAGCCGCCGGATCATGACCATCCTTACGGTCATTTGCGGGCGGAGACAATCGCTGCTCTAATTGCTTCCTTTATTATGGCGACAGTCGGGATTCAAGTGATCATATCCACGGTACAAGCATTGTTCCAGGGCGAGTCGACAACCCCGAACCCGCTTACGGGTTGGGTAGCGCTTGGCTGTGCGATTGTGATGTACGCGGTGTACTCATATAATAAGCGGCTGGCAGAGCGCATTCGTAATCAGGCGCTTATGGCGGCAGCACAAGATAACCGGTCAGATGCATTTGTAAGTATTGGCGCAGCAGTTGGTATTTTCGGCGCTCAGCTTGGCATTAGCTGGCTCGATCCGCTTGCCGCCTTAACGGTAGGCTTCATTATATGCAAGACAGCATGGGATATTTTCCGAGAAGCAACTCATACATTGACGGACGGATTCGATGAAGCGCAGCTGGATCGCCTGCGCAAGACGGTAGAGAGTACAGAAGGCGTGCGCAAGATTAAGGAAGTGAAGGCGCGCCTGCATGGAAGTCTGGTTCTCGTTGATGTAGTTGTACAGGTTGATCCGAAGCTAAGCCTTATTGAAGGACATCATATTTGTGACGATATTGAGCAGCGTATGAAGCGCAAGCATAATATTACTCATGTACATGTGCATGTGGAGCCAATGGATACAGATACAAGCAAAACAATTCATCAGCAATTGGTGTAATGTATGATCATAGAACGCGACCAGCGTGCCCGCGAGTGACGGTAACATCCGTCCTCAGGGCACGTTTTTTTGTATTTCTAGTAAAACGGACAGACGGAGCAGATCACGTAAATAAGCTTCGAAAGAGTAGTACTGGGAACGGGCCCGATTGTTTAAATCTGGTATTCACCCCATGAATCAACCAATTAATAGGCACAAAGACCCACAGAGAAGGTTACAATTTTGTCTTTTTTAAGAGGATAGGCCGATAGAAACCGACGAAGAAGACTCTATATAATTAGGCGTAGGGGAAATGGGATGTCATTACAGAAATAGAATAACCACTTAATTATAGAAACAATTGACATCTTGTTCATATGAACATCAACTCACATTCGGTTCACGATTACAGTAATGTAACAACAACTTAGAGGAGGATTTCTATGAAGAAGAAATTACTGTTAGGCATAATGATGTTCACAATGGCAGGGCAGATGATATTGCCGTCATTGCATGCGGCACCTGCAGCAACTAGCAATGTACAAGCTGCATCTGTAACGAGCTCCAACCAGAATCGCGGAGAGATTGTTCAGTCCGTCAATTTGAGAACGAAGCCGAGTACTTCATCCTCAATCATTCGATTGGTGAAGACAGGCGAATCCGTTACAATTTTGGACAAGCCCAACAGCAGTTGGTACAAAGTGAAGGATACCAAAGGCAACACGGGCTATGTAAGCTCTCAGAGCAAATACATACGAGTAGGGAATACATCCGGCTCTAACTCTTCAGGAAGTTCAAATAATAAACCTACAACTTCTGTTCCATCAAGTAAGGCTGCGAAGATGGACAAAGTGGAGAAAGTAGCGAAGAAATACATGGGCACGCCTTATGAATTTGGATCGAATCGGAATACAACCAAAACATTTGATTGCTCCGACTTTGTACGCCAAGTCTATAAGGAAGCATTAGGAATCGTACTGCCGACAGACTCCCGGAAGCAAGGCACTTATATTAAGGATAAAGGCGGCGTGAAGAAGAGTATCAGCCAACTGCAGCGTGGGGACTTGATGTTCTTCATGTCCTATAAGGGATCCAGTGCATCCAGTTATAAAAATGTAAATAAATCAAAAGAGCGAATTACACATGTCGGCATTTACTTGGGCAATGGCAAAATCATTCATACATATTCCAAAGCTTCAGGCGGCGTACGGATCGACACGGTGAGCAACACTAGCTGGGAACATCGTTTCCTGTATGGAGGAAGCGTAGTAAAATAGAAGCGTTCATCGAGCATACTGCATATGCACGCATCAAAAAGGGCTATCTATTCAACAGGGAAAGCTGTTGGTAGATAGCCCTTACTTGTTCGTAGGAAGAGGAATTCAAGCGTGCTGATGCATGTTCCGTCCCACATCCATTAAAATGGAACACGGCGGTTCCTAGTTATTGATATTTTGGAGGCCCTTGTTGTTCATCGATCTTCGGTCTTGTGCGATATTTCTTCGTCTTCGCCATGGCAACTGCAGCCCATGAGCTTAGCAAGCTTATTGGAAGCAGTAGAGCAGTAGTTGTGTAGCGTACAATATCATCCTGATAGAGAACATAGGCAATGACAAGCACCATGAGTGGGGCGTAATCGACATACCGCACCATCCGATGTCTGAGGCCTAAGCGGTTCTCAACGATACCGAAACAGAAGAAACCGGCAATAATGATGGCAGCGAATAGGAACGCTCCTGTAATCCAGCCGAGTGCTCTCATGAGAAGAGCAAGCGTGATAAGGGCGTATCCGACGAAGCCTACTCCAGTAAACAGCATGTTGCAATCAACTCCTTGGCTAAGATCCTAATCGTAGATGATTATTGCAGCAATTGCAACACGGTTCGGGCACAGGCCTCAGGATCCGTCATAGCAAGAGCACCAAGCTGCCGCTTCTCGCGCAGCCGGTCATAGTGGTGCTGTAATTCGTTGAACCAACGTGCAATGGTATCCGAGGATTCGATCTTCTCACCCATACCATGCTCCATGAAATATTCACAGTTCTCTTCCTCTTGTCCAGGGATTGGATCATAGAAGAGCATAGGGATGCCCTTCATCATTCCTTCTGTACAAGTCATTCCCCCAGGCTTCGTTACCAGTAAATCGGAAGCATCCATCAGACGCGACACCTCTTGCGTGTAGCCGAATATATGTATGTTCGGATGCTGGAACAATGGATCCTGTTCCATCCGAGCGATTGCCTTCTGATTGCTGCCCATGCAGAACAGAAGCTGGACATGTTCGCGCCATGTCGTCATGTACTGGAGCAAATCTTCATTCAGCGACAATCCCCAGCCGCCGCCCATAATCATGACGGTCGGAAGCGGACGCAATCCAAGCTCCAGCTGCGCTTCCGATTGAGGACAGCGCTCCCAGAACTTCGGATGAACAGGAATGCCAGTAACAACAATGCGGCTATCATCAATCCCGCGTTCCAGGAGCTTGTTCCGTACTTCTGGCGCGGAGACGAGGTATTTTGTAACTTCTGGGTTCATCCACGTACCATGCGCATCGTAGTCCGTAATCAATGTATATAAGGGAAGATGAAGACCAGAGCGCTTCAGGCGCGATACGATGATATTCGGAAATGGATGAGTGCACACAATCGCATCAGGACGCAATTGATCGAGCACATGAGAAGCTTGTGTGTAGAAAATGCGATGCAATGCGAGCTGTGTGACGCGGTTCAGCGATTTTTTATATTTTTTTCGATACAAGAGTCCAACCAGCTTCGGCTGTGAGCTTACCGTCTTCCGATAAGCAGCGAAGATTAGCGGCCCGACCGTCGGATTCAAGAACTTGCCCAACTCGATGACGCGTGTTTGGACATCGGGCTCCAGCTGGCGCAGTCCGACTGATAGGGCATAGGCTGCCTGCGTATGGCCTGTACCGAATCCTTCAGATAGAAGGATGATTCTCTTTTTTCGCATGTTCTCACCCACATTCCATTATAACCTGAAAGTTGAAAGGAAGCATCAGCCAATTACGTCGAAACTGAGCGTTCATTTTCCTTGGTTTAGTTGAAATTCACAGGCAGGTATGATAAGGTTCAGGTAACGGCATATGACCATAATTTCTAATTGGTCATTCAGTCAAATGTGCGCCAGGAGAAAGGAGGCGGGGGATGTGACCGTAGACCGCCGAAAACAAATCGTGGAAGCGGCAGCGCAATCCTTTGCTCTGTTCGGGTACAAAGCGACGACGATGGATCAAGTAGCGAAGATTGCCAAGGTAGGCAAAGGAACGATTTATACGTTCTTTACGAACAAAGAGGAGCTGTTCGATGAGATTTTGCAGCAGCTCATCCACGAGATGAAAGAGATCGCGGATCGGGAAATCACCGAGGATAGACCGTTTATTGATAAGCTGTATCGTGTGTTGGATCGTGTGCTGGAATATAGAAGCCGCCATGAGCTGGCATTGAAGCTGTCCCAGGAGCTGCGCGACTTCGGGACGCCGATGGCGAAGGAAGCGCTGGCTAAGATGGAACAGGAATTGCTTGAGTACATAGAGCGCGAAGTGCGTGTGGCTATGGAGCGTGGAGAAGTGAAGCAAGGTGACCCGAAGGTCGTCAGCTTCGTCATGCTTCAATTGTACAAAGCGCTTACGACCGAATGGAACAAGCTGAATGCTCCGCTCGATAAGGAAGCGATTAAGGATTATTTTCGCCTTCATTTTATGGAAGGGTTAATGATTCGCCAGCCATAAGGAAGCCAGGACGGATGTTGATATACAAAAGAGAAGCACCCTTCAAATAGGAACGCGTGGTCGAACCTGCAGAAGGGTGCTTTTGTGTGGAGACTATAAAATAGCTATCTTACTTTTTAATGACGACCATCTGAGCTTTCTCTAATTTCTTAGACAAGTCAACTAGTGCACTCTTCGGATCCTTCTTGAAATGAGCAACCGTTAAGCCAAGCTTGTCTGCGTTCAGCTTCTCCCAAGCTGCATCATCGAGCAGCACAATCGTTTGGGCAAATCCGCGTGACTCCCCAATTACAATATCGCCACCGTACTGACCAGCGAGCTTCACACCTTTCAGTTCTGTCACCGTTGTATCTGTCTTCGCGAAGATCACCGCATTGTCGCCTGTTACTTCAGGCAGCTTCGCAATCACTTCTGTTGTGTCTTTGTCCTTCACTTGTTGAAGCAACCCATTATTGAACAAGCCTTGAGCGGTTGATTTGCTGATCGCAATGATACGGTCATCCGCTTGCTTTGCATCATATTTCAATGAGAAATCATCTGTCTTCGACACATCATTCTTCGTGCTCTCCAGAGCATCTTTAATTTGAGCATCCGTTCCATACATAATCAGTCCATTTGCCTTAGGGCCGAATAGGCTGCAGCCTGTCGCCATTACAAGTACAAGTATCATGGTAGCTACTATGCCAAGGTTCTTTTTCATTCGTCATCCACCTCAATTACCAGTATTGATTCTTACACCGTTAACGATACAGGAGGGATCATCTTGTTGCCATTGGTTTAGATGACAGCACTCTTTCAATCTCGTAAGAAAGTAGGACTATAGTATCAAAATAGCCGCTGCTCGCAAGAAGTTGCCTGCATAAGATAATAATTCTCCTCCTTTTTACCGTTATAGTAGATATGTACTTTTTTGTTCCATTGGCTCACAGGAGCAAAACGGGAAGGGAGAAGATAAGGTGTACCCATCAAGGAAAAAATCGACATGGCTTAGCATAGCGCTCGTATGCACGTTGCTATTCGGTATGCTGCCAATCCAAGGTATCGTTCATGCAGAAGATTCGTTTACAGGTATTGCTTTTGAATCAGATGTGTCTCCAGTACACGTCACAGTTGAAGGTTCCTCTGTACAATTGAAGGTGCTTGGTACAATCAGCGGAAAGACGGATAAGAAAGATGTTACGAGCTTGGCTACGTGGACGTCCTCGAATCCGAGTGCTGTCAAAGTAGACGCTGGTTGGGTAAGCGGCGCTGGAAAAGGTACTTCGGAAATTACAGTGAAATATCAAGGATATACATTGAAGAAAACGGTTGTATCCGAATACTTGTATGACAAGATCGTTATTCGCACAGGGGATACGGATCAAGAGGTTGCCAATGAAGTGAAGGCGAATCTTGGAGACAAGCTTGCCTGGAAGGCATTCGCCTTGGACAAATCGACAAATACGAACAATGATGTTACGGCTGAAGCCTCCTGGACTTCCTCCAATACAGATGTAGCGGATGTGAATAAAGGGGTCATTACGCTGAAGTCCAAGGGTAAAACGGACATTACCATTAAGCATAAAGGATTAAGCACGAAGATCGAGCTGAAGGTTGAACAGCCTTACGACAAATTGGAGCTGTCTCCAGAAAAGCTGGTTGAATTCGAATACGGTGCAGCTTCCAAGACCGTAACCGCCAAGGCGAAGACTGCTGACGGCAAGCTCGAAGATGTAACAGGTAAGGCAGATTGGACAACAAGCGATGCGAATATCGTCGAAGTGAAGAACGGAGAAGTCAAGCCTATCAACGTAGGTTCGGCAACGGTAACGGCGAACTATCTTGGGGCTTCGCAATCCATTACAGTGGTCGTACGTGCTTCTTACCAAGCGATGCGCATCACACCGGATCAGAAACAGCACATGATGCTGGGAGACGGGCCGCTGCAAGTGCAGACCTTCGTGCTCAATTCGGCTGATAATCAGCAGGATGTTAGTGATCTTGCAGAGTGGACATCAAGCAACCTGATGGCTGTAACGGTAGAACACGGCAAGGTCTACGCGAAGAGCGAAGGAACTGCAACGGTAACAGCTTCTTACAAAGGGCTGACGAAGTCGGTTGAGATTACGGTATACCCGACGATCGAGAAGTTGAAATGGACGGAAGAAGATAAGAATGCAAAACCTGGAGACGTTCGCAAGCAGGAGCTAATCTTGGAAGATGTGAAGCCTTTGCCTAAGATCAGTGGGGTATCCTTGAGCGGCAATACGCTTGATGTATCGGAACTGGTGCAGTGGACATCTTCTAATGAAAGTGTTGTCTCCGTTAAAGATGGCAAGATGAAGGCAGCAGCACCGGGAACGACTTTCCTGACTGCGAGCATTCGCAATCAAACGCTTCCTTTGGAAGTAAATGTTCAGCGCAAGGCACTCGTATTGCAGGCGAACAAGGCGGATATCAGTATCGTAACGGGTCGTGAGCAGCCATTGCCAGAAGTAAATGTGATTTATGCTGATGGTACAGAGGAAAATGTAACGACTCAAGTGAAATGGGAATCAAGTTCTCCGAACTTGCTCGTTCGCGAGGGGAACATGAAGGGTCTCATTGCAGGACGTGCGACGTTGACAGGAACATTTTCCAATGTGAAAGTGACTGTGAAAGCAACGATCGAAGAAGAGATTGTGAAGTATGACATCGTTCCTTCTGAAATTCGTACGAACGTGAACAAGTCCCAATCGGTTAAGGTAACAGGAACCTACAAGAACGGAAAGACGATTGCGCTTGCTTCGCGTATTAAGTGGACTATTGAAAATGAAAAGGTAGCGACGGTTCGTGGAGCTACTGTCAAGGGTGTGGCTATTGGCAGCACGAAGCTGGTCGGTGAGTATCAAGGAAGAAAGCTGGAGGTTACAGTGCATGTGAAGCCTCGCTTGCTGAAGCTGGAAGCAAATCCGACAACGGTGAAGCTGGGCATCGGTCAGTCTGCATCGTGGAAGGTTCAGGCGATTTATGATACAGGTGAAGTTGTGGATGTGACGTCCTCCGTGACATTCGTTCCTTCCAATGTGAAGATTAAGGCGTCGCGTGGTTCGGTGCAAGGTGTATCCAAGGGCAGTGGGAGTTTGAAGCTGACATTGGACGGCAAGAGCACATCACTGCGTGTAACGGTGAAATAAGGATTAATTCAAAATGGGATTAGTCAGAGAACACAGAACAGGGACTGCATGTGCAGTCCCTGTTTTGATTTTACGATTGTATGCTGCAAGTAAGAGTTGGGAATCTAATTCTGAAACAAGGTACCAATGAAAACTGAATCTCGGTATAAATCGATATCTGAAACTAGTTATGAACCTAATACGAAGCTAAGTTTGAGTTAAGTATAAATTGCAATCGATATTTAATCTGAGTCGAAATTGCTATATATATCCGTGATGGGCTATGCCCCGAGTGCCTGATCTTTCCCTTGCATGGCATCACTGAAGAGCTTCATTTTGATCGTAATTGAGGCAAACGCAAGCAAGGAAAAGCCTATCCCACACCAGATAAGCTGTTGCATACCGAGGTGAGCGATGATAAATCCCGCAACAGCAGTACCCATCGTAATTCCTAAGTTGGAGAAAGAAACGAACAGACTGTTGCCGAATTCAGGCGCTTCCTTCGTTTCAGCAGTCAGCCAAGTTTGACTCACAATCAGTCCTCCTGAGTGCACAGTTCCCCAAATGAATATCATCCCAATCATGAGAGAAAGATACGACCCTGCATAATAGACAAGTACATAGATGAACGCGTAGAGAAGCGGGAAAAGCAGTATCGTTTTTGTAGTATTTTTCTGAAGTAAAGTTCCGAACAGAAAGTTGCCAGCAATCATAACAAGCCCAAATACCATGAGCATGAGACTGATGAGTGAGCCATTCATTCGAGTGATTTGGCTTGTGTATTCGGCAAAGTAACCGTACACAGAGAACATCGCTGCAAAAATAAAGATGACAGCCGCTATGTTGAGCCAAAGTCCGGGCTTACGTAAAATACTCAGCTGTTTGCCGTAAGACATCTTCTCCTTCACAGGCATGGAAGGCAGCCAAATAAGCAAACCTATCAAGGCGATTGCATTCACGATGGCTCCAAATAAGAAGGAGGTGGATAACGAAATACGTTCAGCAAGGTAAGACGTAATCGGGACACCAAATGCGAAGCCTACTGTAATACCTGCAAATACGCGAACGACAGCCTGACTGCTCTGCTCGGGAGGTACCAGACTGGCGGCAGCTACGAGTGCGATGGAGAAGAAAATCGGATGGAACATCGCAGGCAAGATCCGGAATATAAGCATTACCTCAAAATGCGAGGTGAACGCATAGACAAGATTGGACAGAACAAAAATGGAAATGGCCGTCAATAGGACACTTTTGCGGTTAAAGCGGGATGCGATCAGGGTAAGAAACGGACCGCTAACGGCCACGATGAGTGCAAATATACCGACCAGCCAGCCTGCTTGGGAAGCTGTAATGTTGTATTTCTGCGATATTTGAGGCAGCACGCCCACAATACCCATTTCTGTCGTAATAATGCCGAATACGCCAAGGGACAGCAGAAGAAGCAGCAAGGGGGTTGTTTTTCTCATTTCAACGATAACTCCATTTCTATTCATTATGAATTTACACTTTAATGGTCTTAAAAGTACGATGATGCACTTTATTTCAAAGACTACACTTCATTCAACTCACTTCACTTCATCCCGATCGATATACATAAATACATATCTAAAAATATAGATGTATTCTAACAAAAAAAAGAGATATTTCTCCTCCTCTACAAGTGATGGGTGACGTAATCGGCATATTCTCGTATCGTGCGTTCATTGCGGCGATAGTACGTCCATTTGCCAATTCGTTCAGACTCTAATAGTCCAGCTTGCTGCATCGTGAGCAAGTAGCTGGAGATAACCGATTGCGCAAGCCCTGTCTTTTTCTGAATATCGCCTACGCATATGCCTGTTGCAAATGATATTCCATACTGAATGTATTTCTCTTCATTGAAATGTTCTTCAGGGTTCTTCAACCATTGAAGAATTTGGGCGCGTGTGTCATTAGACAAAGCTTTGCATATGAGTAAAGGTTCCATACGTCTTATTATATCTATAATTATAGATTTGTAAATACAATAATTGGCTGAAAAGTCTGTAGATGCACCGATAACAGTGGAATTTAATATACACACGTCTGAATATATATGCATACAAAATGATGTTATTTGTCCTCGTAAAAGAATATAATGGATCGAATATGTCGAAAAATGCAAAAAAAGAACGAGAATTTATAAACAAAAAGGGTGATCGATGCATAGAGGGGAATTTATATATTTGGCTCTATATAAAGGGATTATCAACTATTATAACTTATCAAGGACATAAAAATATTAAATTGCCATCATATTAACGTGGTGATAAAATAATGAAACAATACAAATGAATAATTATAAATTCATAAAGAGAACGTGTTGATTGCTGTCGATCCTATGCAATGTATGTCGATCACTTTTAAATAGAAAGGTTGCTTCGTATGAAACTGAACGGATTACCTCCCAAGCAAGGCTTATATGATCCACGATTTGAAAAAGATGCGTGCGGAATGGGCTTCGTCGCTCATATTAAAGGGCAGAAGTCCCATGATATCGTACGTCAAGCGCTGCAGATGCTGGTGAATATGGAGCATCGCGGCGGTCAAGGAAGCGAACCGAATACAGGCGATGGAGCAGGAATTATGCTGCAAATTCCGCATCGCTTCTTTGCTCGCGAGTTGGAGCAGCAAGGAATTACACTTCCGGAAGCGGGTCAATACGGCGTGGGTATGCTGTTCCTGACGCAGAATGAGCCAGCGCGGGAAGAGCATGAAGCGCGTCTTCGTCGCATCGTTGAGGAAGAAGGGCATCAATTAATCGGGTTCCGTACTGTGCCAACGAACGGGGAAGGTCTTGGCCAATCCGCACGGGCGGTTCAGCCTTATGTTCGTCAAGTGTTTATCGCACGGAATGCGGATAGCGACAGTGAGCTGGCCTTTGAACGCAAGCTGTACATGATTCGCAAGCGGATGGAGCGGGAAATTCGCTATACCGGTGAAGAGGAAGCGAGCACGTTCTATATTTCGAGCATGTCTTGCCGGAAAATTGTATATAAAGGAATGCTGACCACCGAGCAAGTTGGGCAGTTCTATCTCGATCTGCAGCATGATTTGCTCGAATCTGCGATTGCACTTATTCATTCACGCTTCAGCACGAACACGTTCCCGAGTTGGGAGCGTGCCCATCCGTATCGCTATATGATTCATAATGGTGAAATCAACACGCTTCGCGGCAATGTGAACTGGATGCATGCGCGTCAGACATTGTTCGCATCAGGCGTCTTCGGAGCTGATCTGGAGAAGGTGAAGCCAGTCATTAATGATGATGGTTCAGATACGGGGATGTTCGACAATACGTTTGAATTTCTGTATTTGGCGGGACGACCGCTATCGCATGTTGCGATGATGATGGTGCCTGAGCCGTGGAACAATCATGACAGCATGGACCCAGCGAAGAAGGCATTCTACGAGTATCACAGCTGTCTGATGGAGCCTTGGGATGGCCCTGCGGCAATGGCGTTTACTGACGGTGTGCAAATTGTAGCCACCTTGGATCGCAATGGATTGCGCCCATCTCGTTACTGTGTGACGAAGGACGATATGATTGTGCTTAGCTCCGAAGCGGGCGTGCTGGATATTGCGCCAGAGCAGATTGCCTACAAGGATCGACTTCGTCCTGGGCGGATGCTCGTTGTAGATACCGAGCAAGGCTGCATCATTTCCGATGAAGAGGTGAAGGCGCAGATTGCGGCGGAGAACCCGTACCAAGCTTGGCTGGAGGAGCATCTGGTCGGTCTTGAGGATTTGCCGGACGCGCCGGAAGTGCCTGAGCCGAAGCATGAGAATGTACAGCAGCGCCAACAGGCATTCGGTTACACCTATGAGGAACTGCGCAAGATTATCGAGCCGATGGCGGCTGCTGGTGTAGAGCCGCTTGGATCGATGGGATATGATGCACCGCTCGCGATATTATCTGAACGTCCGCAGCGGCTGTACAATTACTTTAAGCAATTATTTGCACAGGTGACGAACCCGCCTATCGATGCCATTCGCGAGGAGATTGTCACTGCGACGGGCACGACGATCGGGCCTGAGCGAAATCTGTTGCTTCCAGAGCCGGAGAGCTGCCGCCAGATTAAGCTCGATTCTCCCGTGCTCTCCAATGAAGAATTTGCGAAGCTCCGCCATATTCGCAGACCAGGCTTCAAGTCGATCACCATTCCGATCTTATTCACAGCATCAGAAGGAGCGGCGGGGCTTGAAGCGGCTTTGAAGACGATGTGCGAGGCAGCTGATCGGGTAATCGGCAAGGGACATAATTTAATTATCCTGTCTGATCGTGGCGTGGAGGAGGATCAAGCGGCTATTCCGGCGCTTCTTGCAGTATCCAGCCTTCATCACCATCTCATTCGCCAAGGGACGCGTACGAAGGTAAGCCTATTGCTGGAATCGGGCGAGCCGCGCGAGGTACACCACTATGCACTGCTGCTTGGCTATGGCGTCAGTGTGGTGAACCCATACTTGGTGTTCGAGACGCTTGATGATATGATTCGCCAAGGCATCCTGCACGGCATTACGCATGAGAAGGCAGTTAAGAATTATATGAAGGCCGCGACGAAGGGCGTCGTGAAGATCTTGTCCAAGATGGGAATCTCGACGGTACAGTCTTATCGCGGCGCACAAATTTTTGAAGCAATTGGATTGAAGCAGGACTTTGTCGATCAATACTTTACATGGACGCCATCCCGAATCGGCGGCATTGGCTTGGAGGAAGTAGCGCAGGAGGCGTTGTCTCATCACTATCGTGCTTTCGCCTCACAGCCGGGAAGAGATACGGAATTGGATTCCGGGGGCGAGTATCAGTGGCGCAAGGACGGGGAGGAGCATCTGTTCAACCCGCAAACCATTCATACCTTGCAGCAAGCTGTACGTACGAACGATTACCGTCTGTTCAAGAAGTATTCGAAAATGGTGCAAGGAGAGTACAACAGCAGCCGAACCCTTCGTTCGTTGTTCACCTTGAAGCCAATTGGCCCAGCGATTCCATTGGATGAAGTGGAATCCGTCGAATCGATCGTGAAGCGGTTCAAGACGGGAGCAATGTCGTTCGGCTCGATCTCGAAGGAAGCGCACGAGAGCTTGGCTATCGCCATGAACCGAATCGGAGGCAAGTCGAACTCCGGTGAAGGCGGAGAGAATCCAGCCCGCTATGTGAAGGATGCGAATGGCGATTCCCGAAGAAGCGCGATCAAGCAGGTGGCATCTGGACGCTTCGGTGTGACATCTCATTATCTCGTTAACGCAGATGAGATCCAGATTAAGATGGCACAGGGAGCCAAGCCGGGAGAAGGCGGTCAGCTGCCAGGCCGCAAGGTATATCCATGGGTTGCGGAAGTGCGCGGCTCGACACCAGGAGTAGGCTTGATTTCTCCGCCGCCGCACCATGACATTTACTCGATCGAGGATTTGGCTGAGCTGATCTATGATTTGAAGAATGCCAATCCGCAGGCGCGCATCAATGTGAAGCTCGTCTCGGAAGTCGGTGTTGGAACGATTGCTGCCGGAGTAGCCAAGGGGCGTGCAGATGTAATTCTCGTCAGTGGCTATGACGGTGGCACTGGCGCTTCACCGCAGGGCTCGATCCGCCACGCAGGCTTGCCGTGGGAGCTTGGATTGGCGGAGACGCATCAGACCTTGATCCTGAACAACTTGCGCGATCGTATTGTATTGGAAACGGACGGGAAGATGATGACAGGACGCGACCTTGCTATCGCTGCCCTGCTGGGAGCTGAGGAATATGGCTTCTCCACAGCACCGCTTGTTGCGGTTGGCTGTATTATGATGCGAGTATGCCAGCTGGACACATGCCCTGTCGGAGTGGCGACACAAAATCCAGAGCTGCGCAAGAACTTTGCAGGTGATCCGCAGCATGTCGTGAACTTTATGCTCTTCATTGCAGAGGAGCTTCGTGAATGGATGGCGGAGCTTGGATTCCGTTCACTGGATGAGATGATTGGGCGTACAGAATGCTTGGGCATGAAGGATGCGCTGGATCATTGGAAGGCGAAGCATCTCGACTTGTCCCCGGTGCTGTATCAGCCTGAGATGCCAGAAGGTTCCTCGCGCATTCAAGTACGCGAACAGAACCATGGCTTGGCAGAGACGCTCGATATGACAAGGCTCGTTCCCGAAGCGCAGTCTGCGCTGGAATCAGGAATGCCAGTGGAAGGGACATTCCCGATATGCAATGTGAATCGTGCGACGGGCACAATATTGGGCAGCGAGGTAACGAGAAGATACGGCGCGGCAGGACTGCCTGAGGATACGATCCGTTACTCATTTATCGGGTCTGCTGGACAGAGCTTCGGCGCATTTGTTCCACGCGGCATGACGTTGACGGTTGAAGGCGACAGCAACGACTATGTCGGCAAGGGGTTATCGGGCGGTAAAATTATCGTGAAGCCGTCTCCGCAGGCTACTTTTGCAGCAGAGGACAATGTCATTATCGGCAATACGGCATTCTATGGGGCTACAAGCGGTGTAGCCTACATTCGCGGAATTGCTGGCGAACGCTTCGCGGTTCGCAATTCAGGTGTACATGTGGTCGTCGAAGGCGTAGGCGATCATGGCTGTGAATATATGACTGGCGGCCGTGTCGTCGTTCTCGGCAAGACGGGGCGCAACTTCGCGGCAGGTATGTCCGGGGGGATTGCATATGTATGGGATGAGGATCGTACATTCGTGAACCGCTGCAATCTAGAAATGGTGCTGTTGGAGCCGCTTGAAGGAGCGGAAGAAGAGCAGCTGGTGCGAGGCATGATTGAGCGTCATGTGCAAGCAACGGGCAGCACTATTGGGGAGCGAATCTTGCAGCAATGGGACAATGGAGCAAGCGAGCAATTCGTCCGTGTTATTCCGAAGGATTATAAGCGCATGATGGAGCAAATTGCGAAGGTAGAGGCGCAGGGGATGACCGGTGAAGCGGCGCTGCTTGCCGCATTTGAAGCGAATATGCGCGATTTATCACGTGCTAGCGGAAACTAAATTATGGTATGATAGCTATGGCCTGCAGTTCGGAACTATCCGGGCGCAGGCCATCGCTTTTTTCAACCTACTTCTACTAGAAATCGTTGGTGATACCATGAAGTTTTCGCCGATGGGGGCGTTCCGCAATTATACGCGGGAGATGAACGTATTTATTTGGGCAAGCATCATTAACTCGACAGGCGGCGCTCTTATGTGGCCGCTCACGACCTTGTTTGTTTACACGCAATTGAATCGCTCTTTGGCTGATGCCGGATTTGTCATTCTAATACAGATGCTCGGCGGCGTGTTTGGGCAGTTCCTGGGCGGAGGGCTGTATTATCGGATAGGGGTGCGGCGCCTGCTTGTATGGGCACTCGCGATTACTTCCGTGCTGCAATGCTCGCTCGTGTTCACGGCATATACCAGCTGGTGGGGCTATGTCATTACGATGGGGGCGATTGGACTAGCCAATTCCGTATCGATGCCGGCGATTCAATCTTTTATTGGCTTTCGGTGGTCTGATCGGCGGGATGAGTTATTCAATGTGATCTATGTGGCGAACAACATCGGGGTCGCGCTGGGAACAGCATTAAGCGGTGTGCTCGCAGACATTTCGTTTAATTTAACTTTCCTGCTGACCGGAGTCACCTCAGCCGGGTTTGCCTTCTTCTTCTATCGCTTCCTGCAAGGCATGCAGGAAGAGGGAGCCGTGCAAGAGAATAATGAGACAAATAACGGACAAGCCCTTGAGAGTAAAGGTACTGGAGCGGCAGTAAATTCTGGCGATAGACAACAGCCTTCTGCCGGAGTGCTGCCGGAACAGACACTATGGAATAAGCTTGCCGCTTATCGCATATATTTGTTCATGTCCTTAGGGGCCATGTGCATATGGCTGGCGAATTCCTTGTGGGGAAGCGGGATCGCCCCGCATATTGATGATCAGGGCATGGGCTTCTCAATGTACAGCCTGCTGTGGACGTTGAACGGCGTACTTATCTTTGCAGCCCAGCCGCTTACGACATGGCTGAAGCGAACCGTGGCGAAGCGGGTAACCGATCAGCTGACATGGAGCGGCATCTTTTATGGAGCGGCATATCTCGTCATTTGGATCGTGCCGAACTATGCAGGTTTCGTGCTTGGAATGGCATTGGCAACACTAGGAGAAATGCTAGTATCTCCTGCTGTCCCGGCATTCCTATCCGCTCGGGCTGGTCGTGAGGCTCCATTCTATATGGGGGTTGCAGGAGGAATCAGCTCTATTGGACGGATGATAGGGCCGTATTTGCTAGGCGTTACTTACGATCATAGCGGCCTTGCTGGCGTAGCGGTCATCTCAATCGCTATTGCAGTATTATCGATTATTAGTTTTATCATTCATGCATGGCTTCAACGTCAAGGCAAAGTTCCAGTTCGTCCGCGCTCTTTTCCTTCATCTTCGTAATTTTTGAAGAATACGTATATAATTCGACAAAAGTAGAACTGAATAGGTACGCTCCTCTCCCCATGATACGACAGTGTACCTGCATCTTATGGGTTATAATAAAGATTGAAATATGGCAATTTGGAACTAAATAAAGAGTTATAGCAGTGGTCATTACAAGATAAGTGAGGTACGGGTTATGGGAGGAATAGGGGAGAATCATAATCTGAAAAGTCAAAATGAAACAAGTCTAGACAATAAACAGACTAAACTAGATATTTTTGACATTTTGACTCAATTGCAAATTGATCTTGAACGATGGCCTGATGTATACCGTCGACCGGAGGCTATACCTGCAATTGAATAGTATGTAGATGAGCATCCTCCATTTGATCAATGGAGGATGTATTGTTTTCTTATGGTTATTTCTTAATTCTGGAAGTTGGCTGCATGGAACGCTCGGCACGCACAAATGCGATGAAGCGCCGCGATTCGTCCTCAGACAGCTCACGTCCATCTACCGTAAGACGGAACTTCTTCATCAAGTCTTCGTCAGACAACTCCAAAGCGTCTGCAAACTCACGAACCTCATGTGTCAAGGTTGTTGTTGGATTGGAGATGCGTCCCACCAAATAATCTATAGATACTCCAAATAAATCCGCTAATTTGGTCAACGTTTCAAAATCAGGCTTGCGGCGATTTTTTTCATAGTGAGAAAGCGCGGCCCGGGTAATACCCAGCAGCTCAGCGAGTCCCTCTTGTGTCCATCCCTTCTGATCTCGAAGATATGATATGCGATTTCCGGTACTCATGCCAACAATTCCTCCCTTGCTAAGACGATACACCCTTTTTGAAACAATATGTCGCAAAAAAATTATAAATTATACAGAAATGAATTGACACGATACAAAATGTATCTTAATCTAAAAGTAGTTCAAGGTTACAAAATGTATCAAAACTATGACTTTAGAACCTCTTTTTCTATTATAGTGTCCCCCCCATATGATGGTCAATTGAAGATAAATCGATTACGTTTCCTCAAGTAGAGAAGCATTATAATCCATCAAAAAGGAGTGAACGACCATCGAACTTCTAACCTTGCTTGAAGTTATCAACCGTAGAAAATGGTTTCTAATCATCACTACCCTTATTGTAACATTGCTTGCGGCATTGTTCATGCAAGTAACTCAAAAACCGACCTATCGCTCTACAGTAAAGATGATTATGAGCAATAGCGGTTCAGATGCAGAAATGACGATGGAAAGAATGAATTTGAATATATCCTTGATGAACACCTTTAAGGAATTAATTAAGACACCTACTATTCTTGGGGCGGTTATACGTGATAATCCAAGCTGGGGCCTGTCAATCAGTGAACTCGCGGATCGCATCTCGGTAAGCACGGTGGAGCAAACCCCAGTAATGTCTATAACCGTTCGAGACGTCTCAGAATCGAGAGTGATTGACATTATGAATGATGTAACAAGCACGCTAAAAAGACAAGTAGCATTCATCTACAAAATGGACAACATTCTCATTCTCGATGACCCGAATCACCAACAGCGCATGATTCCAGAAGTCGAATCCCATGTATTGCGCAACACAGTGATCGTTGGGGCTGCTTGCTTTATTTTACTCATGCTGTTTGTCAGCATGAAAGATATGACAGGAGATGTTGTGCGAAATGAAGCACGACTGAGGGAACTGGAACTTTCACCTCTCGTGTCCATCGAACCTTGCAAAAGAGGAGATATGTTGACGCAAAAGACAGCGAATACCAAATTGGCGGGTGATAAAAAGAATGTTCCGATATCGACGTAAAATTCAGCTATTAGTGCATATGAAGAAGACGTCTAACATTTCCCAAACGTACCGCGCATTGCGAACGAAGTTGAATTATATGCTAGCCAAGCGAAATGATCGAACTCTTTTGGTGACCTCATCCGTGCATGGGGAAGGCAAGACGACGGTAGCTAGCAATTTGGGAATTGCCTTCGCGCTAGAAGGAAAGAAAGTCGTAATCATCGATGCGAATCTGCGGCTGCCAACACTTCACCATGTATTCTCCCTCTCGAAGCGCAGCGGATTAGGCGATTATTTGGAATCTGCGCAATGGTCGGAAGAAATGATACAAGAAAGCTCCATACCTAATTTATTCATACTCCCTGGGAATCCGACGAACAGTGATCCTTCCGAGCTGTTGGGCAGCTCTCAAATGGAATACCTCTTAAGTCATCTTGCAGAACAATTCGATCTGATTCTTATCGATTCGCCCCCCATAACGAAAGTCACGGATGGACTAATATTGTCAGGTTTGTGCGATGCGGTACTGATCGTTGTCAAATCTGGAAAAGTAAAAGCTGCTACGCTCATGAAAGTGAAAGAGGCCATAGAGTGCGTGAGCGGTACGATTATCGGCACTGTACTCAATCAAGTCGAACGGCGCAATTCGTTGAATTCACAGGTAATTGCGATGAAATAGCTGCTCGGGATAGAGACAACTGAACTAATGGAGTGATGGAGTTGAAATTGTGGTGGCTCAAGAAAGGGAGTTTTGCAGTTCTGGATGCAGGATGTATTGCTGCAAGTGTCGGGCTGTCCTATTTGCTTACGATCCATGCTAACGAAGGACAGATTGGAAATTCGTTCGTGATCGGGTTCAGCGTGCTTACCATCGTCTGCTGTCTGATCGGCTTCCAGGTGTTCAATTTATATGAACAAGTATGGCGTTATGCAGATAGTAGACATGTGTTGTTAATTGCGTCTGCCGTTACGGCTGGCTGTGGTATGTCTTCGATGATATCTATTCTCCTATGGGGAAATGAGGTGCCATGGGGGGTTATGATCATGACCTATGAGACGGTTCTTCTGTCCGTCGGAGGAATCCGAATGCTGCAAAGGTACAGGCAGAGACATACGGTGAGCCATCAGCAGGTGAAGCGTCACATTCTCATTATCGGAGCGGGTGATTGTGGGTCGCTAGTGGCCAAAAAGATATTGGACAATGAGCATTCAGACTCCCTGCCTGCAGCGTTCATCGACGATGATTCAAATAAGTGGAACAAAAAAATCGTGGGCATTCCGGTCGTTGGTGGCCGTGATTCGATTATGCAAGCTGTACAGCAATATCAGATTCAGGACATTATTATCGCCCTGCCTTCCTTGCCGCGCAAGCAAATTGCCGAATTTATCGATTGCTGCAAGACAACGGGCTGCAATATTTATACGATGCCTAGTCTTGATGACCTGATGCAGGGCAAGCTCACGGTGAACGATATTCGTCATGTAGACGTCGAGGATTTGCTTGGGAGAGAGCCTGTTCGTCTACATTTGCAAGACAACTGCAATTATATTCGGGGTAGAACGGTTCTTGTTACAGGGGCTGGGGGTTCTATTGGCTCCGAGTTATGTCGTCAGATCGCTGCTCTTAGTCCGCAGTTATTGCTGTTGCTTGGTCATGGAGAGAACAGTATTTATGCCATTGAGTCGGAGCTTCAACGGCTTCATCCTGGGCTGGAAATGATGCCAATCATTGCGGATATTCAAAATAAGCCAAGACTTGAACAACTGTTCCACGAATATGCTCCGAATGTCGTGTTTCATGCGGCGGCGCATAAGCATGTCCCGCTCATGGAGCTGAACCCTTCCGAGGCTATTCGAAATAATGTGCACGGGACGAGGAATGTAGCGGAATGTGCCCATCGATTTGGCAGTGAGCGTTTCGTCCTTATTTCTTCAGATAAGGCTGTGCATCCTTCGAGTGTCATGGGGGCAACGAAGCGAATGGCTGAGATGGTCATCCAGCATCTGAACGAGCGCAGCAGTACGAACTTTACTTCGGTTCGGTTCGGCAATGTGCTTGGCAGCCGCGGCAGTGTAATTCCGCGCTTCAAGGAGCAGATCCAGCAGGGCGGGCCCATCACGATCACACACCCGGATATGACGCGCTTTTTCATGACGATTCCAGAAGCTGTTGCCTTAGTAATTCAAGCTGGAGCCTATGCCGTTGGCGGAGAGGTATTCATCTTGGATATGGGCAAGCCTGTTAAAATTTTGGATTTAGCAACAGATTTAATCCGTTTGTCCGGCTTTGAGCCTTACAAAGATATTGAAATTGAAGTAACGGGAATACGACCTGGGGAAAAGCTGCATGAGGAATTGTCAACGGAGGAGGAGGGATTGCGGAGAACGAAACATCAGCGCATTTTTGTCGGCAATCCGCTTCTGATGGAGGAGCGCGCATTCGAGCACTGGAATAAGCAGCTCAATGAGCTTCTTCTTGATAATCCCCTACATTTGAAGCGTTTTTTAATGGAAACTATTTCGAGTTCGGATGAAGGAGTGAAGATGGCACGATGATACGATTCGGGATTGTAGGATGCGGCCATATTGCAGCAAAGCATGTGGAAGCTATTCAGAACGTACAAGGAGCAGTACTGCAAGCGTTGTGCGACTCGGACGCGGAGCGGATGAAACCATGGGCAGAGAACGGGATTGCGGCGTATTTGCAGTATAGAGACATGCTGCAGGATCCATGTGTAGATGTGGTCATTATTTGCACGCCAAGCGGGATGCATGCGGATATGGCCATTCAAGCGGCTCAGGCTGGCAAGCATGTTGTCGTGGAGAAGCCGCTCGCCTTGACGATTCTCGATGCAGAGCGGGTGATAGCAGCATGCAGCAAGCATAAGGTGAAGCTGGCAGTCGTACATCCGAACCGCTATCGTCCGGCAATTGTGCAATTGAAGAAAATGCTGGATGATGGGAGATTCGGCAAGCTGAGCCATGCGAGCGTCAAGCTTCGCTGGAATCGGAACCAGGACTATTACAATCAATCTCCTTGGCGGGGAACGAGAGCAATGGATGGCGGTGTCCTGATGAATCAAGGCATCCATTCGATGGATTTGCTAGCTTGGCTGATGGGGCCGGCAGTTAAAGTGCGAGCCATGTCGGCAACGCGTCTGAGAAATATCGAAATGGAGGACGTGGCATTGGCTGTAGTGCAATTTGCCGATGGCGCACTTGGCTCGGTAGAAGTTGCTTCGACCGTCTATCCGAACAACTTAGAGGAAGAGATTGCATTGTTCGGCGAGCATGGTTCAGCGGTGATAGGCGGTCCAACCGCGCACTGGATTAAATATTGGAACTTTGCATCCCTTGATAAGCAAGAAGCGTTGGCATTTGTTGAGCATACGCATTTAAATCCTTTTGGCGAGCCCGGACATACCCATATGATTCGGGATATGGTCGACGCGATTCGCGATGATCGTGATCCGCATGTATCAGGCGAAGATGGCAAGAGAGCGCTGCAGATGGTGTTGGACATCTACGATGCAAGCGTGAATCAACGGAGCAGCGAAGAGCAGCTCATTTCCCTGTAATCGGGATGAATGGACTAATAGGTGAAGGTGGAGATTCGGTTGTCTAATATTCTCGTGCAAACAAAACGCAGCATCCCTCTTATTGATTTGCAAGCTTCCTATGCGTCGATTTCAGAAGAGCTGCTGCGGGCTGCAGAAGAAGTGCTGTCTAGCGGCCATTATATTAACGGCCCGCAAGTTCAAGCGTTCGAAGAAGAGTTGGCGCAATATTTGAATGTTCCGTATGCCGTTGGAGTAGCGAATGGAACAGATGCGCTCATGCTGACCTTAGATGCGCTCGGTGTCGGACCTGGAGATGAGGTAATTACCTCTCCCTTTACCTTCTTTGCCAGTGCGGAAGTGATCTCGCGTGTCGGGGCAACTCCTGTGTTTGTTGATGTGAATCCAGAAACGTATTTGATTGATACAAATTGTATCGAGAAAGCGATAACGCCGCGCACGAAAGCAATTATTCCGGTACATATTTTCGGACAGATGGCAGATATGGATGCCGTGAATGACATTGCCATGAGGCATGGGCTTCATGTTGTGGAAGATGCTTGTCAGGCGCTGGGCGCAGATTATAACGGGAAGCAGGCAGGAAGCCTTGGCACTGCGGGATGTTTTTCGTTCTTCCCTACCAAGAATTTAGGGGGATTCGGAGATGGCGGCATCGTCGTTACGCACGACGCAGAACTTGCCCGTACCATTCGAATGCTGCGTGTTCATGGTTCGAATCCGAAATATTATCATGCGAGAGTAGGCTATAACAGCCGGCTGGATGAGCTTCAAGCGAGCTTGCTCCGTGTCAAGTTGCGCAGATTGAATGAATGGACAGACGTGCGCCGGCAGAAGGTGAAGCAGTACGAAGAAGGGCTGTCACAATTGCCTATTACGCTTCCAACAGAGCTGGATTACGGAAAGCATGCTTATCATTTGTACATTATTGAGACTGATCAGCGTGAACAGTTAATGGCGCATCTCAAGGAGCAGGGAATTGATTCCGGTGTATATTATCCGGTTCCGCTGCATCTTCAAGAGGTATATCGCCCGCTTGAATATAGCGAAGGCGACCTGCCGCATGCAGAGCAGGCCTCCGCCCGCTGTATGGCGCTGCCGTTGTTCCCTGAACTGACTCAGCAGGATCAGCAATACATTATAGATGCCGTGACACAGTTTTTTAAAGGACGTGATAAATAGATGAGTGTAGTTGCCAGCTCTTTTGCGATTAGTGCGGCCGATGTTCTAATGGAAAAGCTGCTTGATAAGTCAGCTGTGATCGGCGTAGTAGGCTTGGGATACGTGGGACTGCCGTTGGCGGTGGAGAAGGCCAAATCCGGCTTCCAAGTCATCGGTTTCGACGTACAGGACACGAAGGTGAGCCTGATTAATCAAGGGATTAACTATATCGGCGATGTCGTCGACGAAGAATTGAGCATGATGGTGCAGACGAATAAATTAATGGCAACTACAGATTTTGCGTTCATAAATGAAGTGGATGTCGTAACGATCTGCGTGCCGACTCCGTTAGACAGCTATCATCAACCGGATACGAGCTATGTCAAGCAATCAACAGAGGAAATTGCCAAGCACTTGCGTCCCGGAATGCTAGTGATCTTAGAAAGTACGACGTATCCCGGGACGACGGATGAGTTGGTGAAGCCTATTCTAGAAACTTCGGGCCTTACCTGTGGCGTTGACTTTTTCCTGGCGTATTCTCCTGAGCGGGTAGATCCAGGCAACAAAAGCTATAACACAAAAAACACACCAAAAGTAGTTGGCGGTATAACAGCGTCATGCACCCGAGTGGCTGCTCAGCTCTATCGATCCGTTTTGGAGGGAGATGTGGTTGAAGTAAGTTCTCCCGCAGTTGCGGAGATGGAGAAGGTGTTCGAGAACACGTTCCGCAACATCAATATCGCCCTTGTAAATGAGCTGACCCTTCTGTGCAATCGAATGGGGATTAACATTTGGGAAGTCATTGATGCTGCAAAGACGAAGCCATATGGATTTATGGCGTTCTATCCAGGGCCTGGCCTCGGCGGGCACTGCATTCCGATCGATCCGTTCTATTTAAGCTGGAAGGCTCGTGAATACAATTGCCATATGCGGCTCATTGAAACGGCCGGTGAAATCAACCGAACAATGCCGGAATATGTAGTGACTCGGATTGGATCGATCCTGAATGAAGAAGGGAAAACAATAAAAAATTCGCGCATCGTCCTGCTCGGCATGGCTTACAAAAAGGATGTAGACGATTGGCGGGAATCCCCCGTGCTCACCATTATGGATGCCTTGAAGTCGAAGGGGGCAGATGTCGTATTTAGCGATCCGCATGTCGTTCACTGCATCCATCGAGGACAGTGTATGGAAGCGTCAGAATTAACGGGAGAGCTCCTGGGAGGAGCGGATATTACGGTCATTACAACCGATCATTCCGCTTTCGATTATCAGTTCATCTGTGAACAATCCCAAGTTGTATACGATACGCGCAATGCGGTTAAGGGCGAGTATGGTTCAGCCAAATATTATCGACTTTAATCACCATCGGCGTGCCAGCACAATTCGGATTGATCACCTTTTGAAGAGTCTCCTTCACACCCTTTTTTCCTTTGAAATGTTATTTGTGATCTTTCTGTTCGCAGGTGTATTCAAATCCGATCCAAGATTCAGTTGGATACCGATGGACATCACGATGCTGACGTTGGGACTCGGTGTGCTGGTATCGATTTTTGTACTGATGAAGAGGAAATTCATCGTTCTATGGGACAGCTACATGGTAACAGCCATTTATCTTCTGCTCGCAGCCTATGCGATGCTGTCGCTAATCTGGTCCCCAAGCCAGATCTATGCCACTGATAAAGTGTCCAAGATGCTTACACTCGTGTTGTGGTCAATCATCGGCAGCTCATGGATCATTGCTTCGGAACCGAAGCGGGTACAGCGATTCATAATGGCGCTCGGCATATTCTCCTTATGGATTGCAGGGGAAGGGATCCTCACCTACGCAGCGTCCGGGGGGAAGGGATTTGTCAACGTTATGGGTGGCACGTATTTAGGAGCAGGCCAAATTTCGAGCTTAGGTGCAATTGTATTCATGTGGCAGCTTCTGTTCGGACAGAGAGAAGCCCTGTATAAATTGCTCTCATTGTTCTCATTCGGTATTTGTATGTTTCACTTATTTGTTGGCGGGGGTAGAGGTCCTCTGCTAGCAACATTTCTGTCCTTGCTCTTGCCGATGCTGTATTCGATTCGATTGGAGCACAATCGGATGTACGTAAGGCGTTACAGCTTATTGTTGCTTGCCATGATAGCGGGGGCGATCTCTACAGCGGTAATATGGTCTGCATCTCCGAATCCACCACAGACATTGCTCCGGTTATCTCTGCTGATGCCGGGAAGTGATGGAATTGGGGGTTCGGCCTCCGCAAGGGTGTCGTATGCAGGCGAAGCGGGAGATTACTGGCTGAGATCCCCATTGCGGGGCAATGGGATTGGATCATGGCCTGTGCTGTCTCAGATGGACGATTTCCGCGATTATCCGCATAATCTGTTCATCGAAGTGATGGTAGAACTCGGTGGTATTGGCTTGCTGCTCTTAGCTTTATTGATTGGCATTACGATCCGATATGCGATATTGATCTTGAAATCTGCTCAATCCGAGCGCTGGATCGTGCTGGTCATGATATTTATAGCCATGCTGTTCAATGTAACGGTCAGTGGCGATATTCCCGACAATCGAGCGTTCTTTGCCGTAATCGGCCTGCTTCCAGTCATTACTAAAGCAGGATTATTAGCAGCGCGAGAGGAGGAGCATTCTATTGCACACCGTTAAATATGACAGCAGCGAATTGACGGCGGATCATCATGAGCGTAATCATTTGTTCACGGTATGCATGCTTAGCACGGCCCACGATGCTAACGATTCCCGCATAACGTATAAAGAAGCTGTCTCACTGGCCAAGGCGGGATATAACACACTGTTCATTGTACCGCACCATGGAGAGGAAGTTATTGAAGGGGTGCGAATTGTCCCTCTGCCGATTCCACGTTCTCGGTCTGAGAGAATGTGGACAACAACATGGCGACTCTATAAGGCGGCGAGGCAAATAGATGCAGACGTATACCATTTTCATGATCCAGAATTGATTCCGATAGGGTTGTGGCTGAAGAAAAAGGGATACAGAGTCATATACGATGTGCATGAAGATGTCCCGCGCCAGATATTGAGCAAAGGGTGGATTCCGAAGTGGCTAAGAGGCGGCGTATCGCGATTGGTGGAGCGGATAGAGCTCTGGGCTAGTCTTCGCTTCGATGCGATTGTAACGGCAACGACTCATATTGAAGAACGGTTCGCTAGACACCCGAAGTGTTGCACCAAGACAGTGTGCAATTATCCAATTCTGGACGAATTCGTACACACTGCCGAGTCACCACAATCTGTACAATCCGGGGAATTCGTTGGCATTTCCCAACATGCAGGTAAGGAGGACGCCGTCTGTTATGTTGGCTCCATCGGGAATATTCGCGGACTTCAGCAGATAGTTGGCGCCATGGAGTTCGGAATACCGGATAAAAAGCTTTTGCTGGCGGGTTCCTTCGCTTCTGCCGAGGAGAAGCATGTTGCTATGGGACGTTCCGGCTGGGCCAAAGTTGATTACCTCGGGCAGTTGAACCGTAAGCAGGTATATGAAACGATGGCTCGTTCGAGAGCAGGGCTCGTTATTTTGCACCCGACGATCAATTACATAGACGCGCTCCCGATCAAGCTGTTCGAATATATGGCGGCAGGCATTCCCGTCATCGCCTCTGACTTCCCGAAGTGGAGGCAGATTATTGAGCAAGCAGGCTGCGGATTTTGTGTCGACCCCTTCGATCTTGAAGGCATATCGCAACGAATCGATTGGCTCATTACGCATCATGAAGAAGCGGAAGAAATGGGGCGCTGCGGGCAAGAAGCAGTTCAGTCTCTCTATCATTGGAATGTAGAAAAAGAAAAGCTGCTGCATGTTTATGCCGACGTCACGGGTCGCATCAGGAAGGAAGAAGTACAGCAAACTGCCTTTGGCACGATGAATAGGGAACGTGAAAGGAAGGTTGTAAAGTAGCATGGTACTACCAACACAAGTTAGCGCTCGTAACATTTTGGTGCTGGCTCCTCATACGGATGATGCGGAACTAGGCTGCGGCGCGTTTATTGCGAAGCAGATCGAGTCTGGAGCTAATGTTGTTGTCGCGGCGTTTTCGGTAGCTGAGCAATCATTGCCAGGCGATTTTGCCAAAGACACGCTGGCGCATGAATTTCATGCATCCATGGACGTATTGGAAATTCCACATGACAATCGCATCATCTATCGATTCCCTGTCCGCCAATTTCCCACCCATCGCCAAGAATTGCTGGAAGTTCTCGTTGGAATGAAGCGAGACATGAAACCGGATTTGGTTCTAGTGCCATCCTCGTCCGATATACATCAAGATCATCAGGTCATCTGTAGTGAGAGCCAGCGCGCATTCAAGGAACAATCCCTTTACGGTTACGAGCTCCCTTGGAATCAACTGAGCACCAATTCACGAATATTTGCCCCGCTTGACCGGAAATATATGGAGCGGAAATGGGAGGCTTTGCAGCAATATCGTTCTCAGCTGCATCTGAACCGGAGTTATTTTACGAGAGAGATGGTATTTGGATTGGCCAAAATTCGAGGCGTTCAAATCGGTGAAGAGTATGCCGAAGCCTTTGAACCCCTCAGGGTGAGAATATGATTGTCAGCATTCATCAGCCGAATGTGCTGCCGTGGCTTGGTTTTTTTCATAAGATGGCCTGCTCGGATTTGTTCATCTTGCTCGATACCGTTCAATTCACGAAAAATGGCTATCAAAATCGCACAATGATCGACACGCAAGGCGGTCCGAAATGGCTGACTATTCCCGTAGCGAAGGAAGGCTTGTTCGGAACGAGGACGATCGATGTGCGAATTGCGAACAACCGCGACTGGCAGGCGGAGCACATGCGCCAGCTCGAGGCCAGCTATGGCAAATGCCCTGGGTATCTTCAGCGGAAAAATGAACTACACGATCTCTACGGTGGGAAATATGAGCGCCTTGTCGATTTTGCTATACCGAGCATCGAGCTGCTCATGAACTGGCTGGACATTCGCACTCCGCTCATCCGTTCGAGTTCCATGTTGGCAGATGGGAGTAAATCGGAGCTGCTTGCTCAGCTCGTGCATGAGGCAGGCGGCGATGTTTATTTATCAGGCCCCAGCGGCAGGGAGTATTTAGATGAATCCATATTTCACAAATATGGAATCCGGGTGGAATATCACGAATTCACACCGTTTTCTTATCCGCAAAGACATGTCAGGGAAGGGTTTACGGGCGGGTTAAGCTCGCTGGATTATGCGATGCAAGTGGAAACTTTGCATTGGAAGGAGGCGGCAGTATGAGTGTAGCTGGAATGAACATATGGATCGTGAATCATTACGGAGTCGCCCCTGGCACAGGCGGAGGGACTCGTCATTTTGATTTGGCGAAGCAGCTTGTGAGGCAAGGAGCGAGTGTCACGATATTTGCTTCCGCCTACGGGCATCAGAATTGGATTAATCATTTGGAAGGCTCGCGCAATGCGGTTCGGGAAGTGACATATGATGGAGTGCGGTTCGTCTGGCTCCGCACAACAGCTTATAAGCGCAATGATTGGCGGCGCGTTAAGAATATGCTGGATTATACATGGCGCTGTTATTGGGAGGGGCGGCGGCGCAAAGAGAGCCCAGATCTCATCATCGGCTCCCTTATGCATCCTGCGGCTGCATGGATCGGTTCCCGCCTCGCTGCTCATCATAATGCGGTATTCTACTTCGAGGAACGAGACTTATGGCCGCAGACACTCATAGACTTCGGCAAGATGTCGCCGAACCATCCGATCGTCAAGGCGCTCTATTGGCTGGAATCTCATTTATATCGGAAGGCGTCCCGCATCATCGTGCTGTTCGATAAAGCTGCTGATTATGTGGAGAAGCAGAGCGGGCTGGGATCGAAGGTACTGGTTCTGCCTAATGGTGTCGATATGGAGCGCTTCGCTCTTCCGCTGGCCGAACTCCCTTCTGAGGTGGAGCGCCAATTTGAACAATGGCAAGGGAAGTTCATTGCGATTTATACCGGATCGCACGGTATTTCTGACGGCATACATCATCTCTTGGAAGCAGCAGCACTTAGTAAGGGAACCGACAGTAATATTCAATTCGTATTTGTTGGGGACGGACCGGAGAAGGAAGCTCTAGTGAAGCAGGCGGAACAAGCGGGATTGACTAATGTAGCCTTCCTCCCACTCGTGAAGAAGGAAGCTGTGCCCACACTTTTGGCGCGGGCTCATGTAGGCTTAATTGCGCTGCGTGATGCTTCTGTATACAAATGGGGCATGAGCTTCAACAAAATGTACGACTATATGGCCTCTTCATTGCCGACTCTTCTCGTTGGCAAGATTGACGATTCGGTCATTGCAAAGGAACGAATCGGTCTTGTCCTGCAAGATCCAGAGGAATTAAGTGAAGCTCTGTCCAAACTGGCGAGGCAGTTGAAGGATCGGGAGGAAATGGGCCGCAGAGCAAGAGCGTATGTGGAACGAGAGCATGATTGGGAACGCATGTCCTATAAGCTCTCCGCGGCAATAGCGGAGGACGTTGGGCGTAACGAGAAGCGAGTTAGCAAGCGCAATACGGCTGCGTCCTACGATGTGTAGAGGGGATGATTCGAAGATGGGGATAAAGGATGACAAGCGAGCATCAGCAGAATTGCAAGTGTTGGGACAGGATATTCGAATGGGAGAACAGGTGAAGCTGGGATATTTCTGTGTAATTGGTGATGGAGTGACAATCGAAGATGGAGTCTGCATTGGCGATGGGAGCATCATTGGAGCAGGTGCGGTCATTGGCAAGGGAGCGGTTATCGGCCGTCATGTCATCATCGAAGAGAAGACGGTTTTGTGCGATGGGGTAACGATTATGGATCAAGCCGTCATCGGCAAGCAGCCATTTCGTGCGAAACGATCTGTACTTCAAGATAGAGGAAGCCAGGATCCGTGCATCATCGAGAAAGGCTGTACGATTGGAACAGCTAGCATCGTATATGCGGGTGCTGTTCTGGAGCAGGATGTATTCGTCGCCGACCTAGCTACTGTGCGTGAACGTGTACGTGTAGGTGCTGGTACGATTATCGGACGCGGAGCTTCGGTAGAGAACGATTGTACGGTAGGCGCACGCTGCAAGCTGGAAACGAATTGTTACATTACGGCTTATTCCACTATTGGTGATGATGTATTTGTTGCGCCGGGTGTTATCACGAGCAATGACAATTTCATTGGCCGAACGAAGGAACGATTTAAGTGGATGAAGGGAATAACTGTGAAGAAGGGCGGACGTCTTGGGGCTGGAGTCGTAACGCTGCCGGGGGTTGTCATTGAAGAAGAAGCCGTTGTCGCGGCTGGAAGTATTGTTACTAAAGATGTGGAAGGACAGCAATTGGTCATGGGGATTCCTGCACGCGTTCTCCGTCAAGTGGCCAAGGAACAATTGCTGCAGCATCAGTAATGAAGCGTATATTCGATATTGCAGTTTCGTCCATTTTACTGCTCGTAATCAGCCCAATCCTCCTTATTACCTATATTTGCGTTCGCGTTGCATTAGGTTCGCCGGCCATTTTCAAGCAGGAGAGGCCGGGCAAGGATAAACGCGTATTCCAGGTTTATAAATTTCGCACGATGTCAGACGCCAGAGACAGTGCAGGGCAACTGCTTCCAGATGCGCATCGCATTACCGCTTTCGGTACGTTCCTGCGCTCAACGAGCTTGGATGAGCTACCCCAATTGTGGAACGTATTGCGTGGTGACATGAGTCTGGTAGGACCACGGCCTTTGCTCGTGAAGCACTTGCCGTACTTCACGAAGCGGGAACAGAAACGATTCCATGTTCGTCCGGGCATTACTGGATTAGCCCAGGTGAAGGGAAGGAATCATCTATCCTGGAATGAACGTTTGGAGCTTGACGTCCAGTATGTGGAGAACTGGTCCTTCTGGCTGGATATCAAAATTTTGTTCTTAACAATCATTACTGTGGTCAAGCGGGAGGGAGTTGCACTTCCCGGAAGTCGTGGGGCTTCTGACCTCGATAAGGAACGATATCACAGCCGCGAGGGGTGACGGGGACATGTGGAAACGATTATTTCCTGACTGCCGCATCGAGTCACGAGGCGAATCTGTTCATGTCCGAACGTTGGAACCAAAATATTATGAGGAAATCTCACGCATGAGCGAGTCATGGATGCCTGTGGGGCTCTATGAAGCGACGCTTTTTTCGGCCCATGGATATGCTGATTTTTTGCGTGCTTCGCTTGCTATCCCTCCGTCTCGTTTCACTTCGCATTTTATTGGGATATATACGAATGCGAATTCCCTGATTGGCTTCGCAGAATGGAGACTGCTCGATGACATCTTATTTCTGAACAATTTCTACGTATCTGCTCTGTTCAGAGGAAGAGGCATCGGCTCCCATGTGATTCGACAGGCAAGCATTCACGCCGCGAAGGAGGGCTTCTCTTCCGTGCAGCTTGATGCATTCGACACGAACGAATCTGCCATTCGGCTATATGAGCGGAACGGATTCGTTCGACAGCATGCTTATTATTGGTATGCAAGTGCTCCGCTGCATCAATGGATGGACGTAGAAGCGGAAGAGAGCAGCTTGGATTATATGATTCAAGACTGGCCGCAAGCGGTAGCCAGCCTCGAAGGGTATGGCTATGGATTCTTTCGCGTGAGCTTCGATCATCAAGAAGAACGAATTGTGCTTATGAAGGAGAATTATTTCCGTATGCGCTTGAAAGCTGCAATGAATAAGGATGTGCTTGCTCTGCTTGCACGTCTTGCCCCGCATCGAAGAGTGCTTGTGTCAGACGGAGGGGAAGAGCCGCCTCACTCCGGCATGGAACAGTTGGCTGTAGCGTTTCGCATGGTGAAGCCATTGTCTTGATAAGATGAGGACAGGAAGGGTTAAGGGCCATGATTATAACAATACCTGCATTGTTCGTACCCGAACGAACATATATCATTCAACAATTGGTCGGCGATATGCTCGGATTACCGTATCAACTCGTCGCGGACAATGATAAGGATCAGTCGCCCTATATCCGGTTCGCACTGTCGAACGGGAGAAGCCTGTATATCAGAGATGCCTTCTTTGCTCAATATGAGGATGGATTGTCTTACTTGTCCGCGGATACGAGCCAACTACGTGTGTCCTATGCCAACTCCAGATTTGCTCCCGAAGGGGATTTGCCCGTATGGTTCGGGAGAGGGGAATGGCGAGTGGATGGAGGGGACTTGTATTGCGAAGCAGATCTGCTGGCTGCTTGCTTTTTTATGCTCACTCGATGGGAAGAGTGCGCGAACATAAGAGACCGTCATGAACGGTTCCCCTCATCCGGCAGTTTGGCTGTTCGGAGCCGCTTCTGGCAGCGTCCTGTTGTGAATGAGATGGCTGAGATGCTCTGGAATATGCTCATTGAAGTAGGGTTGGAGGCAGAACGAACAGATCGTCCCTCTGAATTGATTGTGACGCATGATGTGGATGATTTGCGATATTGGGACGGTATGAAGCGTCTTATTCGGAGTATGGCAAGAGGCTTGGCCAACTTGAGTCCATTGGCTCCCATTCGAAGCATGCTGGAATACATACAAGTAAAGTCAGGTAGATGTGCCGACCCGTACGATACCTTTGATTGGCTGATGGATCTGTCTGAGCAGGCAGGGGTTCAATCCAGGTTCTATTTTATGGCGGGGGGCACGACCTTTTACGACAATCGATATGATGTCCGGGGAGAACTCGCTCGTTCGGTGCTCAAGCGTGTACGTGAGCGCGGTCATATCGTCGGATTCCACCCCAGCTATGATGCATACTGCAATGAAGAGTTGTTCTTGCAAGAGAAGGAGCGGCTTCAAGAGGCGGCGGGATGCGTGGTTACAGAGGGAAGGCATCATTATTTGCGCTTCCGTGTTCCGGATACATGGGGCATATGGGAGCGAGCCGGGATGAAAATAGACAGTACGATTGGGTATGCCGATGAAATCGGGTTTCGCAGCGGAATCTGCCATTCATACCGTGTCTTTGATATTCATGCCAGACAGCCTTTATCTCTACAAGAGCTCCCTCTAACCGCAATGGAGGTAAGCCTTGGCGGTTATCAAGGACTTGAACCCGCTCAGATGTTTGAGCAGATGAATAACCTTCTAGGAGTCGTGTATCGATATCGCGGACAGTTCGTTTTATTGTGGCACAACTCCAACATTCGCAACTCGTTCTGGAAGCCATATGCGAATTACTATCATTCGTTCGTCATTCAAGGAGGGTGTCCAATTGGGTAATGTTCAAATACTGTCGCCTGACGATAGGAAGCAATGGGATGAGCTTGCCATGAGTATAGTGGATCCGGACATATATTGGTTATCAGGCTATTGCTCCTTATACGAGAGCGGACAGGAAGAATCGGCACGTCTATTTATTTACAAAGAAGATACCGGAACTGTCATCTATCCATTTGTTCTCAGGCAAGTCAATACTCTACCGCATATTAAGCGCTTATGGGAAGACGCTCCGGAAATGTACGACATCATTACCCCATACGGTTATGGAGGGCCTATATGCACTTCCTTACATGATGAAGATCGTAATGGATTGCTTGGGCGATTTCAGCAAGCCTTCTCCAGCTATTGTAAGGAACAAAAAATTATAACGGAGTTTGTCAGATTTCATCCTCTTTATCGCAATCATCAGGATTACATGGATGTGGATCCGTGCTTCGTGCGCAATACGATCAGTGTAGATTTAGAGCCGGCGGTAGACGATATTTTCGCCAAGTTCAGCTCCAAGAACCGGAATCGAATTCGTGTATCTTTGAAATCTGGACTTTTTGGACGGCAGGAAACGATGACGTTAGAACGGCTTCAATCTTTCATTGATATGTATTATCACACGATGGATCGTGTGAAGGCCCAGGCCAGCTATTACTTTACCGAACAATACTTTTATGACATGCTGGATCGCCTATCCGATCAGCTCACCATGCTGGGAATATACGCGGAAGACGAGTTGGTTTGTGCATCGATATTTTTGCATGAAGGTGAACATGTGCACTATCATCTGCTCGCTTCCAATGAGCGATATTTTTCTTGCGCGCCCAATAATTTTTTGCTGTACTTCGCCATACAGCACTTCAAGGAACGAGGATTCAAGAAGATTCATTTAGGCGGCGGTTATACGGGCAATGATTCCTTGTATCGCTTCAAGAAAGGGTTCAATAATCATGAACCATTGGACTTCTATGTTGGAAGGAAAGTACGAGATCCCTACCTATACAAATTATTAAAAAGCAAATTTAATGGTATTACGGAGAGCGAGTATTTCCCATTTTATCGCGACCCTTCACTTATGGCGGTTGGGATTGACTCAGCAGAGGTGACCCAGTATGTCTAAGCCTTATATATATCTGTCTCCTCCGCATATGGGAGATGAAGAACGGATTAAGATCGATGAGGCATTTGCTAGTAATTGGTTGTCCTCCGTCGGTCCGCATATTCAGGCATTTGAAGAAGAAGTGGCCCATTATGTAGGGGCGCAAGGAGCAGTTGCGCTAAGCTCAGGGACGGCGGCCATCCATTTGGCTTTACGGCTGGCCGGGGTAGAAGCGGGCGATTATGTGCTATGTTCCACGTTTACCTTTATAGCTAGTGTGAATCCTATCTTGTACTTGAACGGGATTCCTGTATTTGTTGATTCGGAGCCGAATTCCTGGAATATGTCGCCAGAGGCGCTGGAACGGGCATGTGAGCAGCTTGCGCAAGAGGGGAAGACGCCGAAAGCTGCTGTCATCGTTCATCTCTATGGGCAGAGCGCAGATATGGATGCAATTATGACTATCTGCAATCGTTATGGCATTATTGTGGTGGAAGATGCAGCAGAGTCGCTAGGTACGACCTATCGTGGCAGACATTGTGGGACAATCGGTCATTTCGGCATCTATTCGTTCAACGGCAATAAGCTCATTACCACATCCGGAGGGGGAATGCTGGTGAGCAGCGACCCCGTGGCACTTAGAAAGGCCAGACATTGGGCGACTCAGGCTAAAGAGGATCTGCCGTACTATGAGCATTATGAGATGGGGTACAATTACCGGATGAGCAATGTGCTGGCAGGAATTGGACGTGGTCAGCTCACCGTGATTGAAGGGCGAATTGCCGCAAGAAGGGCTGTATATCAGCGGTATCGGAGTGTATTGGAAGCTTATGATGGTATTCGACTGATATCAGAACCTACCTACGGAAGATCGACTTGCTGGCTTACGGTTATCTTGGTTGACTGCAAGCGTACGGGGACGTATCCGCTCTCGATCAAAACTGCTCTGCAGCAGAACGGCATCGAGTCACGTCTCGTATGGAAGCCGATGCATCTGCAGCCGATGTTCCACTCCAGCTTATATTTCCCTCACGAATCGCATCTTAGTGTGTCCGAGCAATTGTTTGCACAAGGGCTATGCTTGCCATCCGGCTCGAATCTGACGAGTGCCGAACAGGATCGGGTGGTCGATGTCGTTTTGGAACATTTACAGCAGAATGCGATTTATCGGCAAAGTGTGTAGAACAGGAAGAGGCTTAGAAGCCGAGTGAAGAAGGAATCACCCGGCTGCCCATACCATTTTTTTATAAGTGCGTGTTCAAAAAGGCTGGTTTTCAGCACCGAGAAAGTTGGATGAAGCTAGGGCATGAGGAGCGGAGCGTACGTTTTGGGTACATGAGCACCGGAAGGCCCGGCTGAATTCAAGATTCGATGCCGAGCCCACTTCATGATTTACTTCGTGATCAAAAGCGGACTTTTTGAACAACCTCTATAAGCCTGTATAGGATCTTTTTTCTATCCACTGATTGGGTGCCTGAATGCATTGCCAGCCTTCTACAACATATTTGCTGCCGTCGGTGCCGAGCAGCGAGAGATTATCGTTCAAGATCATTCGCCCTTTATCCCATTGTCCTGCAGTAGGCGGCTGCGTGCCAAGATTCACACCAGGAATGATCTCTTCGTAGCCAGACCAGACCGCTGCCGTGCAGTCGATGCTGTAAATGCAGAAACTCTTGATGCGCAGCGGCTGTGTTCCTCCTGATAACAAGACGCGTATCATAGTGACATCAGAATGAACACGGAAATAGAAGTCTTTGTTGGAATCAGAGCCGGTAATATAACCGCCTATTGCTCCACCCCCGGGTGCGGTTGTGTTGAAGTAGGGCTCTGCGTTGGAGGAGCCTTTGACTGTTGCTTCATTTTGAATAGTGCTTCCTAGAATGTTGCCGTTTGCATCGTAGCAGATGACAATGACGCGTCCCCCATATCCAGCGATCGTATCTTTTTGTACAATAAATCGCTTGGCTTTGGAGGTGTTGATGAATACGCCGATTGCTGGCTGAATAAGCTCTACATATTCATTGGCGAGCGTCATTGCTCCAGATTTCAGAACTGTGGACGTGCGAGAAGTGGCGACATTAACGCGTGGAATATTGACTAAGCTATTCCCATTGTAGTAGCAGGCTATTTTATTCAGGGGACCGGATAGGAAGATCATGTTTCCTTTTGTATTGATTAATTTGGATTTGCGTGAGGAGTACACGGATACAGGATAACGGCTTCGATCATCGATATTGCTTCCGTTCAGTTCTCCATAACCGACATTGAACACGTTATTCGAAGACGAGTTGAACACCCGTACAAAGGTTGTATTATTGTCCTCGTTGCGCATATCTTGGAATTTATTTTGCTCACCGTGATAGATCAGAAGCGGGACTGCTTCGGCATTGCCCGTAAGGTAGGATTGGCCAAGCTCGAAGCTAGGCTTGATAAAGACATTGTTGTTATTGTACAAGTACGAATTATCAGGCGATACAATGCGAATTCCGTAACGGCTTGCATTTGTATTGACCTGACTCCAGCATCCAAACCTTCCATTCTCAAATAAATTTTCATTGACCCAGCCAGAACGAACAGCCGACAAATCCAGCGCAATCTTATTATTCATGATTTGTCCAAGTGTCAGCTTGTTGAAGGAGAATCCTTTACTATTTCCCTTAGCTTGCAGACCGATTGTGAAGCCATCGACCCCTACAATGTCGACATTACATGAGATGAAGTTGGTCAGAATGATGCCGATGTTCCCTTCGTTGCTCCAGTCGGATACTTGAGCATTTCGGACATTCAATTTGTAATCCATCATGGTGGTAGATTCGATGGCATTGCCGATCAGCAGACAAGGTTGAGTGTTGTCTCCCTTATAAATAAGCGGGGCATCCATAATAAGTCTGACGCCGGATGGCACGGTGATTGCTTGGGAGACTACAGCACCTTTGCCGGGAGGAAAGTAGACGCTCATCTGATTGACCGCAGCGAATTGCAGCGCTTTATTGACGGGAGTGGTATCGTCTGCTGCTCCATCATACAAGGCTCCGAAGTTCTGCGGAGTAACAAAGCTCGGATTAAGCATAGGCGGACACATCCTCTTCTATCGGAATAGTAGCTTGTTTTTTATACAATATGAAACGCCCTACTAGAAAGTGATGACAGCAAATGTCACGATATATGAGTAAGGAGATTACATATATGACAACTTATAGAATTGATTGGAAATGGAAGTTAATTATTGTTTCTTTCATTATTGCTGTACTATATTTTTGTATCGATTTCGTGCTTATGAACAGTCCGCATGCAGCAGGTCAGTCCAGGAGCAATTACTATACAGCAGAAAAACGCCAAGCTGTTCAGGACAATGTGAAAATGTATAAATGGGCGCGGGATGAAAGGGATGCAAGCATAAGAAGGGCGAAAAAATATATAGATTTGAGCTACGAAGAGCTATGGTCGATGATTACCACGCAGGCCTTGCCGAGAAGCTATGATGTGAATGAAGAGATGGGAAGTGTGATAGGTGGTCAGAAGGGGCCTCGTGATGACCGTTCAAGCTACGAAATTAATCCTGTGGCGAAGCCGTGGAAAGTAAAGGATAAATCGAATGGAATGATGTTCCCAACGAATGATTTCGCTTCATACTACCGGAGCGGCTTAGATGATAAGGGAGGATTTGATCCGAAGCGCGCCGACCGCAAATATTTGGTGAATACGCTGTATCCGGACAAAGGCACGGCATTTGGCGTCGATGACGGCAGTGGATATGTTGATGAAAAAGGCAACAAGTATACGTTTATCGCGTTCTACAATCATTGGGTATGGAGTCAGTGGTTAACTGATGCATTGCGTTCGCTGCGTGAAGCCTACTTATATACGGGAAATGAGAAGTACGCTTATAGCGGCCTGATTCTATTAGATCGTGTAGCCGATGTGTATCCTGATATGGACGTCTCCGTGTATCGGTGGGAGGATGGGTTCAAAAATGCGCACGGCGGGACGGGACAGGGAAAAGTATTGGGATCAATTGCTGAAGTTACACTGACGGAGCAGCTGCTCCTCAGTTACGATGCCTTTTTACCCGTACTCCAGAAGAAGACTGCTCCATACTTGTCCTTTTTGCAAAAGAAAGCCGCTCGTTACAGCCTTCCCTCATCGAAGGGAACAGCCGACAGTATAAAGCAAAACTTTGAGAATCGTATCATTCGTCAAATTGTGCCTGCTGTCAAGAAAGCGCAGATCTCAGGCAACTTCGGATCTCATCAGAATGTGATTGCACTAGCGGCTATTACCTTGGATCAGCTTCCTGAATCTGCGGAGTGGATTCAATTTGCGCTGCAGTCAGGGCAGTTGGAGCGTGTAGCGGGCGGCGGATGGAGAATAAGCGGCGGGGGCGTCTATGACGTTCTGGCGAATCGTATTGATCGCGATGGCTATGGTGATGAAGCTTCCCCTGAATACAATGTGACTTGGTTGGAACGAATGAACAGTTTGGCGGATATTTTGGACAGCTATGAGCGCGTCCCAAGCGCGGATTTGTATAAGCATCCGAAGGTGAAGAAGATGTTCTATGCCTTTCTTGATCTTGTGATGCAAGGCAAGGACACACCCAATATCGGGGATTCTGGCTCGATAGGCAAAGATAATATTTGGGCGAAGCGGGACTTGGTATGGAGGGCATTTGTTAAATATCGCGATCCTTTATTTGCCCAGGCAGCATTTCTATTGAATGGAAACCGAACGGAAGGGATTACAAATGATTTGTTCCAGCCGAAGATGGAAGCACTGCTTGCTCAGTTCCGGAAAGTCGTACAATCTCAGGGCAGCTATAAGTTCAAAAGTATCAATTTAACGGGATATGGATACACAGCTTTGAGGCATGGGGATATTGAGGCTTGGTTGTACTATGGGCGAAATGGCACATCCCACGCTCATCGGGATGCGCTGAATATCGGCTTATATGGGTTCGGTCTAGATATGGCCCCGGATCTAGGTTACGTGACCTTCGCTGATGATAACATTTTGCGCAGACGCTGGGAATCGAACACCATATCGCATAATACAGTTGTGTTCAATAAGGAAGGACAGCAGCCAAATTCATGGGTTGGCATTCCACGTCATTTTGATGACGGCAAATACGCCAAATTAATCGATGTGGAGGCGCCCTATGCGTACGAGGGGGCTGACGTGTATCGAAGGACGTTCGCTCTTATTCCCATTGATGATCGAGTTGCCTATGCCGTTGATTTCTTCCGCGTCAAGGGGGCGGGTGAACAAGTGTCAAGCTTTCACGGCATGGAAGGAACGGTCGAGACAGGTGGGCTGAAATTAGTGGAGCAGAAGTCAGGCACGTATGCTGGCGAACAGATTCCTCTTGCAGATCCTGCCTATTCGGAGCAGAGCAAGAGTGGATATAACTATTTGTACAATGTCCGTAAGGACAAGGATCCGATCGGCCAGTTTTATGCAGAGTGGAAGTCGGCGAAGTCTGTGTCATATAACCGCGTGCAGGTGAAGCCGAATTTGCGGGTTACGATGCTTGGTTCGTATACAGATGCAGCAGTTGCCCAGGGAGATCCACCCCAAAATAAGCCGGGGAATCCTCGGCGACTCGATTATTTATTAACACGGCGTCCTGGCGGGGAGAGCTTGTTCACTTCGATTCTGGAGCCATTCGCGAAGGAACGAACGATCAAAACAATTCGAAGGCTTAGCGTAACCCATCAAGGCGCGGCTGTTCCTGAATGGGAAGCGATGGCCATTGAGGTTGCCCTCCAAAATGGTCGGAAAGATACGATTATTTGCAGTCTGGAATCGAATCGGGAATACCAATTGGAGAACGGACTGTCATTCAAGGGCTTTTTTGGACTGACAAGTATGTCGTCTAAGGGGGCGAAGGTTCAGTATGCACACGATGGAACGTGGCTGCAGAACGATGGCGGCAAGCAGGAGTCCAAATCGGAAGCAGAGCGCTTAGTAGGGAAAGTTGCTGGATTTACAACAGGGTGGAGCCTTGATAATCGTTTGGAACTCAAATTTGAAAATTTGGCATCGTTCGATGTGAAGAAACTAGTTGGTGCTACGGTGTATGTTGACAATCATTCGGTGACTTCATCGAACTCTGCAGCTGTACGGAATGCGGCTTACACGATTAAGAGTGTAATCAAGCAGGAAGGCAGTCATGTGGTCGTCAGTCTTGGCAATACGACCTTTATTCAACAACAGATCGGCGATAGATTCATCTACGATATTCAGGCAGGGCAGTCGTTTGTTATCCCTCTATCGCAAGTACGCCAATTCTAGCGGAATGACAAAGGAAGGGTACGAGAATGAACATTATCCATACTGCGATCAAGCGCTGGCGCGTGCTCACCGGCCAGGGATCCTTTGTTAAGAACGTTATTATTATGCTTAGCGGGACGGCTGCCGCCCAAGGAATAGGGATTGTTCTATCCCCCCTCTTGGCACATTTGTATACACCTGAGCAATATGGTGAGCTGGCTGTTTATATGTCTATACTGGCGATTTCTGTTTTGTTCGGAAGCTTGGGGTTTGAACGAGCGATACCGATGGAGGAGGACGAAGAGCATATCCCCTATATCGTAACTTTTTGTTTTTTGCTTCTCGTTCTTCTCACCGGTGTGTTCTTGGCAGCGATTATTTTGTTTGCGCCGATGATAACTGATTCGTTCAGAATTGGAATGATCGTGTACCTGCTTCCTATATCCTTCTTCGGTTATGGCCTCTATAATACGTTAAATTATTGGGCGCTCCGAACGAGAAGCTATGGACCGCTAGCCAGAACGAAATGGGTGCAGGGGATGGGGGGAATCCTTATCCAGTTGGCTGCTCCGTTCGTCGGATTGGGCAGAGTCGGACTCGTATTGGGCGAAGTATTTGGACGCGTAGCAGGAACGGGAACACTGTACACGTTATTTCATAAGCAATTCCGGCCCGGCCAATGGGCCCGTCAAGCGAATTGGAGCATTATGAAGAAGATGGCCAGCCGATATCGCAAAATTGCGCTTTATGTGACTGGATCAGGAGTATTCACCTCGATGACACTCCAAATGCTGCCGCTCTTCATGGCGGGATATTATGGGTTGAAGGAAGCGGGCTCCATCGCTCTCGTAGATAAGGTGCTGGGAGGGCCGATACTGCTGCTGAGCATGTCTATCTCGCAAGTGTTCTACGCGGAATCGATGAAGCATGCACGCGAGAATCCGCAGATGCTCGAGCAACTATTCCGGGATACGTTTCGCAAGCTATGTCGAATTGGAGTAGTACCTATTGTTGTAATCGCGGTTGTAGGCCCGCCGTTATTTGTATGGCTGTTCGGTACTGCATGGGAGCCTGCTGCCAAATATGTGCCGGTCTACGCGCTATTGTACGGTGTAAATATTTTGTTTTCTCCGGTATCCGTCATTTTAGAATCCCTTCGCCTGCAGCATTGGAATTTTTGGTGGACGGTTACTCGTTTTCTGGTATTGGCGCTAGGTTTGCTAATCGTCGTATGGCTGCAATTGTCCCCGCTGGCGGCTGCCATCTTGCAAGCCGTGATATTGGGCGTATTCTATTTGATTATTTATCGAATGAGCGCTATCGGCATAAGGAAGCGTAAGGAAGAGTGGATGAATTCCGCTGCAACAGGTGGAACCGATACGACAGTGAATGAACGAGGTGATAGGAGTGAGGCATGACATGACAGTTGAGCTGCATGAAAGAGAGAACTTGGCAGAGAAACGAACGGTTGATATTACGGACATCATGTTGCAATTAGGCATTTTTCGTGCAAGGTGGGAATGTGCTGCGAGTCATTCTGTTGTTCAGATTGCACAAGAGGAATATCATGACGAATAATTGGTCTACTGCGTATCCGTCGCAACTATTCATTGTCTTGCCCAAGCCGGTTCCAGTTCTGATGACAATAGATTGCGTGCATCAGGAGCCTGTTCATCACGCGCGAAGCTGTGAAGTTATGCTTGTCGGGCTTAGCCCGAACTGCTTAACGATGATTACTCATTTGAGATTGCCAATATCGAACCATTATTCATTAGCATTTACATGTGAATTTGACAACGACCGTATGTCCATTCGCGGAAACGTTGTGTGCAAAGAACGGAAGCATGAACAAGAACAGGTTGAATATCAATACACCGTCAAATTTATATTAACCCCTCAGCAGAAAGCAATGCTTACCTCACGACTAAACATTCAACTTTCGAAGGAATGTCCACATTATTCCAAAATGATGAATACGTATAATCAATGTTTTTTGTATAACCCCGATCCTGCTTGGACGCACGTCCAATGGTTCGGCTGACCGTAGAACTGGAATCATCCCGAATATGTGATTGATGGATATATGTCGCACTTTCCCCACATTGAATGTCAATAAGAGGGCGAACGGCATAGAATAGTTATGAGTGGGCGAAAAGCCTCTTCAATCAGTCACGAATTATCTCTCGAAAAGGGAGTTGTCAGGATGAAGGTCAGTCAGACAAAATTACCCGAAGTACTTCTTCTCGAGCCGAATGTGTTCGAGGATGAACGCGGATTTTTTATGGAGAGCTATCACGCACATAAGTGGGAAGAGCTTGGTATAAATTATTCGTTCATGCAGGATAACCATTCCTTATCTGTGCGTGCTGGCACACTGCGAGGTCTTCATTATCAGTTGGATCCTTATGCGCAGACGAAGCTGGTACGGGTTGCAGTCGGGGCCGTCTATGATGTTGCGGTTGATATTCGCAAAGGCTCTTCGACGTTCGGACAATGGGTTGGTGCTATCTTAAGCGCATCAAATCGTCGGCAGCTTCTCGTCCCGCAAGGCTTTGCACATGGTTTCTGTACGCTCGTTCCGAATACAGAGGTTCTATATAAGGTGGATGCTCCCTATCATGCGGCATCCGACCGAGGGATTGCATGGAACGATCCAGCGCTTCATATTGACTGGCCTGTAAGCAAGCCCATCTTGTCCGAGAAGGATGCCAAGCATCCGATGTTAGAAGATGCCGAGCTTCCTGCTTGGAAGGCAGCTCCCAATTCTTGCAATAAGGATGGTGTTGCCGAGTGAACAAGGAAGAGATGAAGGTGCTGGTTACAGGAGCAGGTGGACAACTTGGAATGGAGATGCTGATTGTGCTGCATCGCCATGGCATATCGGCAGTTGGCTACGGGCATCACGATATGGATGTGGCGGATGCGGAGCGAGTGCGGACGGTGATGGAGAAGGAGCGTCCTACACATGTTATCCACGCTGGGGCGTATACGAAGGTAGACTTGGCTGAGTCGGATTCTGACACAGCGTATCGAATTAACAGCTACGGGACGCGCAACGTGGCCGTAGCGGCTAACCGTATTGGTGCAGCACTTGTATATATCAGCACGGATTATGTATTTGATGGGAAGAGTGACTGCCCATACAATGAGTTCCATTCCGTTCGTCCCATCAATATCTATGGGCGTTCGAAGTGGGAAGGCGAGAGATTTGTACGAAATCATCATCCTGCTGCATTTATTGTACGCACCTCTTGGGTTTTCGGCTTGTATGGGGACAACTTCGTCAAAGCGATTCTAAGGAAGGCCCAGACGGAACAAGTGCTGCAAGTCGTTAATGACCAAGTAGGTTCGCCTACGTATACGCTTGATTTGGCGGAGAAGATAGTCGAATTGCTCTACACTACCAAATATGGAACCTATCATATTACGAACAGCGGAAGCTGCTCGTGGCATGAATTCGCTACAGCAATTATCAAGGAGGCAGGCTTGTCTACGATCGTACGCGCGGTGCCCACCTCTCATTTTCCAAGGCCTGCTCGCAGACCTGAATATTCAGTGTTGGAGCCACTAGCGTTGAGGCTTAATGACTTCTCGCTGCTTCGACATTGGAATGAGGCAATACGGCATTTCTTGCAGAAGGATGCTCCTCCCGAGAAATAGAGTGGTAATAGGGTGAAAGGGCAGATCGCACAAGTGAATAAGATGGATCTCGTTATTCGTTGTTTGCTTGCGCGATCTGGCCGGTCGGTTCAAATTTGCACGAACGATCAAGGTGAATAGAGGGGAGCAAGGGGAGGGGAGATGTTTGATAGTACGAAGGAACTCATTGCGAAGATGGCACAAGGTCGTTCTTATCTTACTAGGAGCTATGATATTAATTGTATCTACCGTTCTTCTTATCATATGGAATACGTTGAAGGGAACGGCTGATGCGATGTATGAACCGCTCCCGGAAGGAACGAGAGGGCCATTACTGGAGCAGCCGACATCTAATTCGACGAAGCATGCTGTGCGAGATAGGAACGAGACAGTGCCAGCATCGACACAGGCAGCTATGGGTCTGCCGAATTTATCCGAGCAGAGCCCCTTCACGCTGCTCCTGATCGGGACGGATGAGCGGCCTGGCGATAAGGGGAGATCTGATTCGCTCGCCCTGGTTCTGGTTCACCCGCAGAGTGGTACCTTGTCCTTGCTCAGCATTCCTCGTGATACGAGGACGTCAATCGTAGGCCACCATACGGTTGATAAAATCAATCATGCCTATGCATTTGGCGGAGTTCCAATGACAGTTGCCACGGTGGAACAGCTCTTTAAGGTGCCTGTTCATTATTATGTGAAGACGAATATGAATGGGTTTGTGTCGATGATAGATGCCTTAAACGGCATAGAAGTAGAGAATCGCTTATCATTCACGGACGACGGTATAACTTTCCCGAAGGGCAAGGTGGCGTTGCAAGGGAGAGAAGCACTCGTATATGTTCGGATGCGCAAGCAGGATCCAGATGGCGACTTTGGCCGCATGCAGCGACAGCGCCAAGTGCTGCAGGCGATACTGAACAAGTCGGCCCAACTTGACTCAGCAGGACATTGGATGGATTTGCTCGCACAGGTAAAGGAGAATATCCGTACAAACCTGCAATTTGACGATTGGAAGCAGCTGATGCTTCATTATCGGCCACAATTGACGAGAGTGGAGCAGCAGGTGCTGCAGGGGAAGGGGAAGACGATCAACGGGATCTACTACTTCCTCCCTGATGAAGAACAATTGCAGAAAATAGCCGAATCGATACGCAACCAATTGAAGGGGTAAGCATAAGAATACATAATAGAAAGAGAAGCAAGCGGTTATCCCGCTTGCTTCTCGCTTTCTTTATGACTAGATGCGTTGGCCGCCTCTTGTCGGTTCCCCTTGCTGCCTTTCTTGGATGAGCTAGATTCGGATGAACGTTCCATGAGGCTTGTTCCATTCAGCAATCCGCCTTCCTGGATTAACAGCACTTCCGATAGACAATTGCCGCAGACTTGCCCCGTTGAGGAAATTACTAATTTGCCGCTTGCGTGAATATCGCCAACTACGCTGCCTGCTACAATAATATGATTGGCGGTAAGGGTAGAGTGTGCCTCTCCATGTTCACCAATTGTAATCGTACCACTGCAAGTCACTTCTCCTGTGAACTTGCCGTCAATGCGGATGTTTGCCTCGCAGCGGATTGCGCCTTCTAATTGAGTCCCAGGTGCGATATACGTGTCACTGTGCTTCGGTTGTTGTGTTGAGCGACGGAGCATGCTCGCATAACCTCCTTGAAATGGATCGGGATGACGAAGCTAGGATTGATAAATCGGATACGAGTCGGCACGAGTGCTGAGAGACGTCAATGGTTCGCTTGAACGTCTGGTGCGAATAAGAGGAGTAGGGATAGATTTCTTGGAACTTGCAGTCTCATACAGAGCGTTGCGTACATAAGGAAACGGATCGATCGGTTCGCCGCGCTGTACAATTTGAAAATGAAGATGAGGCCCTGTACTTCGTCCGGTATTCCCAAGCTTGGCAATATGGTCGCCTTTCGCCACTGTGTCATTTACGTCGCTGAGGATCGACTGTAGATGCATATACCAGGTGTCTAGTTGATTGACATGGCGGATGACGATATAGTTGCCGCGTGCTGGCTGAAATCCGGCCTCAATGACCTTGCCGTCAGCTGCGGCATAGACGGGGTCGCCCAGCTCGCCGCCGATGTCGAGTCCCGCATGGAAGGCGGCTCGGCCATGCATTGGATCTTGGCGATAGCCGAAGCTGGATGTGATACGGCGTGACTTCGTCGGCCAGATGGACGGCGTTCCTGCGATCGTCGATTGTCTGTTCTGTGCTTGCTTCAAGGTAGTCGGAACAGAACGCTGCATTGTATTCAACATGTCACTTACTTGCTTGAGATCGATGCGAGAGCGGTTTGCCAAATTAAGAATTTGATCCGTGCTTGCCTCGATGTCTTCGCCGCCAACCTGAATGCGTTCATTCCAACCAGAGGATTGTGAGGGGGCGGATAGCATAGCTGAATGTTTGGATGCATCCGAAGGAGCGATGTATCCTTCGACGAATTGCTGAAGCTGCTTCTCCAGGGAACTCATCTGCTCCAATCGATCTTTGACGGATTCTGCTTGGGAAGACAAGCGGATGACTTCATTTTTCAGAAGACGAATGGCCTCGTCTTTGTCCTTAACGGTGACGTCCAAGGCCGTAGTCTGGGAAGTCACTTGTCCCTGAAGCTCTTGAATATGTGCGGTAGATTTCCACTGCATAGCCAGAAAGAGTCCAGATATCGATATGACTGCCGCAATCGGGACGGAGACAACTAGCATTTTCGATACACTGACCTGCTTCACTGCTTGATCTGCATCACGAATGACAAGCAGTGTCATCGATCCATTCCACCAATGCCGTTTCATCCTATCACCTCAACTTTAGACGCGTCATCAAGCATTCCCCCTTCCCGGGTTAGCTTGCTGCTCGCGCACGATTCGTATGCTCGCAAGAAAGTTGTCTATTGATCTCTATTCAACGATTCCTCAAAACATACCTTTTTTCGTGGACGCGTCACTTGTTCTCTGTCTTGGTTGGCGCCAAAGTTTCAGAAGAAGTAGAGCCTTGTTGTGGATTTCGATAGCTTTCGGCTTGTAAATAGAGTGTTACAGATCGTTGTTCTCCGGTCGTACTTTCTTCTTGCTTTACGACATACCCTTCTCCGATGATGGTGGCTTTGCGATCAAGCAACTGACAGATGGTAAGTGCATCTCGCAGCGACAATCCGGCAAGCGAAGGGAGGGGAATGTCCTTCTCCTTGCTTGTTAGTAAATAGACTGGCTGCTGTTCATACAGCTCTTCACCCTGCTGCGGATATTGTTCAAGCACTCGCGTACCTTTTCCAAGCACAACGGCATGCATGCGTCTATCTTTGATAGCCTGCACGGAGTCCTTTACCGGTTTTGATTTATAATTTCCTACGACAGCTGTATTCTTCACTTCCACTTTGCTGTTGATCTTTACCGGTGGTTCAGAACCTTCATCGTTAGTAGGGAGTAGACTTGGATCGGGCTTAATCCCCATATATTGAAGCGTACTGAGCATGATGGAGCGGAAGGCGGGCATAGCGACCTGACCACCCAAGGTGAAGTCACCCCCAAGATCGGGCTCATCCACTACAATCGCGACGACAGCCTTCGGGTTATCGGCCGGTGCGTAGCCGACAAATGAAATAAGCCAATTTCCTTTCTTATAGCCTCGCTTGGCTGGTTTCTGTGCAGTTCCGGTCTTGCCAGCTACCCGATAGCCATCAATGATAGCGGGCTTGCCAGTCCCTTTTAGGATAACTTGCTCCAAGCGCTCTGTGACCTCTCTCGCAGTGGCAGGGGAGACGACCTGACGCTCAGTCTGAGCGTTAGGAGCGGAGTCATTCTTCAGAATACTCGGCTGCATCCATTTCCCGCCGTTCGCGATGCTGGCATAGGCGGCAGCAAGCTGGAGTGTGTTTACGCGAACACTACCTTGCCCGAAGGTCGCGGTTGCAACCTCGGAGGGACGCTCAAATCGAACAAGAGGCGCTGCCTCTCCACTTAATTCGATGCCTGTTGGATGTGTAAATCCGAAGCGGTCAATATAGTTGTACAGCTTCTCCTTGCCGAGCTTCTCCAGGCCCAGTTTGACGAAGGCGACATTACTTGATTTCTCCAATCCTTGCTGGTAGCTGATCGTTCCCCAGCCATCCTTCTTCACATCGTGAATGACGTTGCCGGGAACCTTGATCGAGCCAGAGACAAATGTATCGTCCGGTCGGAATACGTTCTCCTCAATGGCAGCCGCAAGCGTAACGATCTTGAACGTTGATCCAGGCTCGTATCCGAAATGTATGGTATCGTTCGTCAAGGCGCCAATATTCGATATATCCCAGTATCGGTTCGGATTGAAATCCGGTTTCGAGGACATAGCCAGCACTTCCATCGAATGCGGATCCATAACAACGGCCATGGCTCTGGCAGGCTGCCATTGCTTCATGACACGAGTCATGGCCTCGTCTACGAACCGCTGAACCTCGATATCAATCGTAAGCGTTACGGACTGACCGTCAATGGGCGATGTTGTCGAACGGCTTGCCAGTGCAATGGGGTTGCCGCGATTATCCCTCAGAAATGCTGCCTTGCCATTAACGCCTTGCAGCTGTTCATTGAATTTGCCTTCAATGCCGGATACAGCTTGTCCTTCTTTATTGATATATCCGAGTACGTGAGCGGCTAATTGATTATAGGGGTAATAACGCTTGGAGGACTTCATTAATCCAACCCCATAATCAGGGAAATGCAGCCACTCTCCATAATCCAATTCTTTGCCGAAGAGGGTGCGGAAATCATCGAGCTTCGAATAGTCCATGAGCCAGCCTTCTGTGCGCACTTCGACTTGGCGCTGCTTCGTTCGGCTAATGAGATCATTGAGCTCGGGAAGAGGTTTGCCCGTTATTTGATGAAGCCCATCGGCAACTCGACTTTGCTGCTTCAGATGCTCGATCTCCTGCGGGAAAACCACCAGATTATATGCTGAGGCTTCGAGAGCAAGCGGCTTCTGGTTTCGATCATATATTGTGCCTCTTTTGGCCAGAAGAACCTCGCTGCGCGCCCAGGTCTTTACATTGTGTTCCATGTAGAAATCATAACTGATGACTTGAATCCAGAACGTGCGTATGATTAAGACGAGAAAAACAAATACCATGATCATACCTAGTGCAAATACGCGCAATCGAATTCTGCGGTTCATGATCGACTGATCCTCCATGGAAAGTGTTGGGGTAGTAATATTTACTGTACATGGAGTGTGGTTATTGTACAAGAGGATACAATGGAAAAAACGCAGTACTGTTCGTGTGAACCATCAAATGATCTGGAATGGATAGGAATATGGTATAAATAGAAGACGTCACATTACGGAGGTTGCACGAATTCATGATATGGGTCATCGTAATATTGCTTGTGTACTTCTTCCAAATCGTGACGATTGTGCTCTCAGAATACAAGCATCCATCAAAAGCAGTTGCCTGGTTATTGATTCTTTTCTGCTTTCCTCTCATTGGCTTTGTCATGTATTACTTTCTGGCTCAGGAATATACGGCTCGTAGACGTGTGCGCAAGCATGAATTGTGGGGAGAATACGTTAATAAAAGCGAGCTGTCCAAGTTGAGTATTATTGATCAAGTTGAGGAATTGAACAACAGCGATATGCTTAAGCATGAACGTTTGTTTTCTTTAATTTCTACTTTGTCGCCCAGCCCGATAACCAGCTGCAATTCGACTGAGGTATTAACGAATGGACAGGCTGCGTTTGAATCGATGCTGGACGCTATCCGCGGGGCGAAGCGTCATATACATATGGAATTTTATATTATTCGAGATGATGGTATTGGCACGATGTTTCAAGAAGCACTGATTGCGAAGGCGAAGGAAGGCGTCAAGGTGCGCATCATTGCGGATGGGGTAGGAAGCATTGAGCTGCGGCGCAAATATGTGCGCAAGCTCCAGCAGGCAGGCGTGGAATTTCATTGGTTCCTTCCTGTGTGGGTATCTTTCTTTCGGCGCAGGCTCAACTACCGGAACCATCGCAAGATTGTCGTGATTGACGGGACGATTGGATTTGTTGGCGGTATTAATATCGGCGACGATTATTTAGGGTTGAACCACAAGCTGGGGTTTTGGAGAGATACACATTTGCGGGTAGTAGGGGATGGTGTCTACGCGCTTCAGGCCGTCTTTCTGCACGACTGGTCCTTTGTGAAGGAGCCGCCGAATGATCGGCAGGATCTATTTCCTGAACATACCTGTCAAGGCTGTGAGCAGGTGAAGATGATTTCAAGCGGGCCAGACGCAAGCTGGGATGCCATTCAAGAGCTGTTCTTCGGAGCATTAAGCTCGGCGCAGGAACGGATGTGGATAATAACGCCATACTTCATTCCTGATTTAAGCATCCGGCTTGCATTGAAGACGGCAGCGGTAAGCGGAATTGATGTGCGGGTTATTATTCCGGGGAAGTCGGATTCACGCATCGTAGATTGGGGCTCCTTATCCTATGTGGAAGAGCTCATGCAGTCCGGGGTTCGCTTTTATCAATATCAGAAAGGCTTCGCCCATGCAAAAGCATTTATTATGGATAACGCGCTGGGTTCAGTCGGAACTGCAAATTTGGATATGCGTAGCTTTTTTAGTAATTTTGAGATCAATGCGGTGTTGTTCGACAAGCAGGCAATTGAACGATTGGAGCAGGACTTCTATAAGGATTTTGATGACAGTGTTGAAATTGATTATACGAAGTTCGTTCATCGCTCCCGCTGGCAACGGGCAGCCGAGGCGTTGGCTCGGCTGCTATCGCCGCTTCTGTAATGCAGCAATGTGGCTTGCTAGTGCTTCCAATACTGGCTCAATGTGCTGCTTCGGCTCAAGCTGAATGAGATCGCCTGTTAGCTGCAGGCGATCAGCAGCATTAAGCAGATGGAAATCCCGAGGCATCGGATTCCGTCTGACTTCATCCCAAGTAAGCGGCATGGAGACGGATGCATATCGCGTTGCTCGTGGTGTATAGGGAGCCGCGATGGTTCGTCCTTTGTCATGCTGCATGTAATCGATATAAATATTAGTGCCGCGATTTTTTTTGAATCGCTCAATCGTGAACAGCTTCGGGTGACGTTCGCATAAATAAGCCGCAACCACATGTCCCAGTTCTTTTAACTGAGTAAAGGAAGGGCCCTGCTCGATGGGGATTACAATCTGTACGCCAGTTGCACCGGAGGTCTTCGGCACGGAGCGGAGCCCCAGCGGCTCCAGCATATCACCGACGAGCGAGGCTGCCTCCATGATTCGAGGCTCCTCTTCTACAGATGGATCGAGATCAATAATCCACTCCGTCGGAAGCGGGTCATGAACCTTATGCAGAGAAGGGTGGTATTCGATGCATGCCAGATTCCCAAGCCAGAGCAGTGTTGTAATGTCATTGAGCACCACATAAGAAATGCCTTCTGATACAGCCGTTTGAACATAAGGCGGAGTGGGCTCAGGGGCATTTTTCTGATAGAAGAATTTCCCGCTCACTCCATCGGGATAACGTATTGTCGTTAAGTATCTCCCTTCACATGCTGGAAGCAGATAAGGACTAAGCCTTACAAGCTCCTGTATGAATCGTCCTTTAGTAATCCCCATTTCGGGGAACAGCATCTTGTCAGGATTGGTAATCTGCACATGATTTCCGCCGATGTTCAATGTCGCGGAAGAAGTCTGTGCCTGGCTGCCAGTCCCCTTCGAAGTTCCCAATGTATGAAACCTCCTTCACGCACATAATGATGGCCGCTCTTTGGCCGCTCTTCAATGCGCTATAGCCGAATTTATCAGGTATCGTGTTTGAAAGTGTTTTGGAATTTCAGGTATTAAGCAATGGCAGTGTTAAGATGCGCGGATGGCGAAGCAAGCCGGCGTCTGTGTATTCTAGAGCACCGATGAGACAAGGGATCGGATGTCGATACCAGATTATCTGCTCCTTCGATAAGGAGGCGGGCAGCCCTAGTGTTACTGGACGGTCTGCTGGATGTTTGATTGCCCATGCCGTAAGCAGTTGTCTGCGGAGCTCGTCCAATCCAATAGAGGCCTTGCCCATATATTGCCCTGTAGAATCCGCCAAGACAATGCTTGAAGGACGATTGTCCTTACGCACATAGCCAATTGCGAAAGACTCTAGCTGCATATCCTTCTTCTTCTTCATCCAATCTCGATGCTGTTTTCCTTCTACATAGGGCGAATCCAATCGCTTGCTGACGATTCCTTCCCACCCACGCTCGTTGACCCACTGCCATAAGGCGTCGCCATCATCGAAGCAATCCGTGACGAAGCAACGTTCTGTTGATGGTATTGGGAGGCTAATAAGGCGTTCATATCGCTCTGAGTAGGGACATGCTCGGATATCCTTCCCATTGCATGCGAGCAGGTCAAAGAGCACGTAGATGGCTTGTAACGCTTCACCTGCTCCTTGCGATCTTGTTCGCTCCCGCTGAAGCACAAGCGGGAATGACGGGCGCAGCGTCTTAGGATCCATTACAACAACTTCTCCATCCAAGAGCACAGGGTGTCGAAGCGTTCTCGCCCATTGATTGAGCATCCCGGTAACTTCTGAATAGATGCTGGTCTTGTTAAGCAATTTCTTCGAGTACAGCTGTACGCTCCCAGGAGAGCATAATGCTAATATGCGTACCCCATCCCACTTTAGCTGATGCGTCCAGCCTGCTCCTGTCGGGATATGGGAGGACAGCAGTGGGGACATGGGAGGCGCAGGCAATCGATACGCATCAGAAAGAGATTCCTTCGTCTGAGCTGTACCTTGATTAGAACATATAGAAAGTAAGCCTGATTGTGAGGGAACGTTTGAATTGGCAATCGATGTTGCAGTCCGATCACGCGGCCCATTCTCTCTCATTATGAGCTCAAGCCTTCCTTCGATTTCTTAGTACTTCTGCGTCGACGTGCAGGAGGGGCTGGTTCTGCAGCTTCTCCGCTAGCTGCTTGCTTAGCTGGCACGCGTGTAGAAGTACTGCGAGCCTTGCGCCTGCTTCGAGGAGCTTCTTCGGACAAGGTTGACTCATTAGCAGCTGCATTTGCACCGGTCTGCTCGGTACTTGTTTCCTGTGCTGCCGTTTCTGATTTTCGTTTAGTTGTTCTTCGTTTCCGGGGCGATGCACCTTCTGTTGCTGTTGCATTGCTTGCTGTTACCGGCTGGCTTACGCCTGTATCCGTGCTAATCGGTGCAGGTGATTTCATTGCCTCGATACTAGCTTGCAATGCAGCCATCAAATCAACGACATTGGCGGTAGGCTGAGCAGCTGGAGCGGTACGAATCTCTTGTCCTGCAATTTTTTGTTCGATACGTTCCAACAAGCGTGCTCGGTACTCGTCCGTATATTTTTCAGGCTCGAAGGTAGTTGATAACTGGCTAATAAGCAGCTTGGCCATCTCGAGTTCTTTAGGGTTCACCTGTACCTGTTCCGGAACATTCGGTACTTGAGTCGAAGCCCGGATCTCATCGGGGTAGTGCATCGTCTCCATTACGAGGCAATTGTTCAACACACGGATTGCAGCAAGACTGCTCTTTGCACGAAGGGTAACCTTAGCAATTCCAATCTTGCCAGTCTCATTGAGGGCTTCCCTCAGGAGTTGATACGCATTCGCCCCTGCTTGGTCCGGGGAGAGGTAATACGTTTTCTGGTAATAAATTGGGTCAATTTCCTGCAAATCGACAAAATCAATGATGGAGATAGCACGGTTGGCCTCTTCTTGCAGCTGCTCCAATTCCTCTTTGTCGAATAAGACGAAACGCCCTTTCTCATACTCATATCCCTTGATGATCTCGTCCCAGGCCACCTCTTTGTCGCATACCGGACAGGATCGAACGTAGGATAACGGGCTTCCGCATTCTTTATGAATCATGCGCATGGATATATCCTTATCCTCGGTTGCGGTATGCATTTTGACAGGGACGTGTACAAGGCCGAAGCTTATGGCGCCTTTCCAAACCGTGTGCATGCTGTGCCTCCTTTGCTTATTGATACTTGATGATCTCATTAGTAAGCATGAGAAATGCAAAATGATTGCCTGATCTCAGTATGTGAAAGATGCACTGGGGTTACCCATTCTGAAGCATGCATGAAATAGGAAGCGCTGAGCCATCTTAACAGAAGGTGGCTGCAGGCAGGATGTGCCGCATGCGGAGTTGAAAATGAAGGAGGATGGGGCATGATGATGGATGCCAACCGTGCGAAACAAATATTAGAGATGAAGGATACGGTGCCCGTTCGCTTGGATGGGGAGCAGTCTGTGTGGATTGAAAGCGTGGATGTAGCGAATAGTATGGCGACCGTTCAAGTGGGAACGAGTCCATTGAACACGCAGACGGTAGCGGTAGACCGCCTCGTTGAGGAGAAAAAGCATTAACGTCTCTTGTAAGGAATGATGGTATCAAGAGAAGGGAGAAGGCGCCTGCGGCATGCAGGTGTCTTTTTGTCTATTAGACATTTGATTTATGCCTTTCTTTTTGGCAGGTGAAAATGGTTTTAGGATGGAGAGGGGAGTGTACCATGGATAGCATGTAGGGTCATAGAAATCATTTTCCTAAGGGTATAGTTGTACGATGACTTCGCATGTTTCTAAGGTAGACCTCGGTTTGGAGATGTTGAATTTATGCTATAATGATAACTTAGTTACTATACGTATCGTGATGGAGGACAAATATGAATCAAATTGCGGAATTTGCCTTCCGCTCAAGCAGCGAAGCGGATACGGAACGACTGGCTTCCCGGCTGGCTGAACGGTTCCATGCGGGAACTGTAATCGCGCTTGATGGGGACTTAGGCGCAGGCAAGACGAGGTTCTCACAGGCTGTAGCGAAGGCGCTGGGCATTACGGGTGTCGTGAACAGCCCAACCTTTACGATTATTAAGGAATACGAAGGCGATGCGTTGCCTTTATATCATATGGACGTATATCGGATATCGATGGCGGAAGCGGACGAGCTGGGGCTGGATGAGTACTTCTATGGAGAAGGCGTGTCCTTGGTGGAATGGTCCAGCATTATTACCCCGATCTTGCCTCCACAGCATTTGCACTTGTTCATTCAGAATGAGGGAGAGACAGAACGCATCATTCGATTGACTGGATACGGGGAGCCGTACGTGTCATGGGTGAATGAATTGAAACGGATGGGAGTATGAATCATGGCAGTACAACATGAGCAAGTCAAGGTGTTAGCGTTAGATACCTCTACTTCTACTATGGCTCTAGCGCTTCTTCATGATAGGAGAACGGCAGCTCAGCTTGAATCGCAGGCTGAACGCAATCACTCCTTGAAGCTGGTTCCAGCGATGCAATCCATGCTGAAGGGTCTGGATTGGGAGGGGAGCGATCTTTCTCTCCTTGCAGTGGGGATTGGACCAGGCTCTTATACAGGTGTGCGAATTTCCGTTACAGCTGCGAAGACCATGGCCTGGGCATGGGGCAAGCCGGTTGTAGGCGTGTCAAGCTTGCATGCATTAGCGCTAAGTGGACTAGAAGCTGTTCGCGAGGGAAAAGTCTCAGATGGGACCCTAAAGATAGGCAAAGACTGGGTTTATCCGTTAGTGGACGCTCGGAGAGGCCAAGTATATACGGCTCGGTTCCGCACAGGAACAGATACAGGTGCTGTCGAAGTAGAAGATAAGACTTCTGGACAAGAATCGGAATGGGATACACAGCTCGGATATCGCGTGCAAGAGGATGGAATTCGATTGTTCAGTCAGGTGGCGGAAGAGGTGGCACACGTATTGCAATCCACTGATTTAGAGCCGGCTGATATGCCCGAACATGTATGGTTCGTCGGAGAGATTGAGCCGCATATGGAACGAATTGCAGCACTTCAAGAACAATTCGGAGATCGGATACATGCGGTTCCTTGTTTGATGAAGGCCCATTGGATCGGCCGAATTGGAAGCAAGGCCTTCCATCAAGGTGAGATTGGTGACACACACCGACTGGAGCCGAATTACACACAATTGACGGAAGCGGAATCGAAGCTGCTTGCGAAGGAGCAGGCGGCAGCCAAGGCTGTACAACAATCGTAAAGGAGCGTACTTTGGATGGGACAAGCTGAAGAACAGAAGGCTGGAATTGTGTCACAGCCGCGACATGCTGATCAGGACGAGGCGAATGTTAACCACTCTTCTCAGCTGAAACAAGCTCAACATGTTCAATTTCGCCGTATGACGATTGATGATATCTCGGGTGTGCTCGCGGTTGAGCATGCTTCATTTACGTTGCCATGGACACAAGATGCTTTCCGTAATGAGATGACGAACAATTTATTTGCAAAATATATCGTGATGACAGCGGGTGAGCGTATTATCGGTTATGCAGGAATGTGGACCGTCCTGGATGAGGCGCATATTACGAATATTGCTGTACATCCAGAATATCGAGGGCAGCGGCTCGGAGAAATGCTGCTCCAAGAGCTAGTTCAGCTGGCGCACTCACTTGAAATGCTGCGAATGACACTTGAGGTGCGTGTCTCGAATCATGTCGCACAGCGATTGTATGCCAAGTTCGGCTTCACTTCGCAAGGCGTGCGCAAAGGCTATTACTCCGATAACCAAGAAGACGCGCTTATTATGTGGTCAGACTTGGATCCTAAGGCTCCCTATGCAAGACCCTAAGGCGCTAACTGATTAAAGCAGGTGAAATCATTGACGAACCAATCTATTAAAGATAATTCTTGCCTCATTATGTCTATTGAAACGAGCTGCGATGAGACCTCAGTAGCTCTCGTCCGCGATGGACGAGAGGTGCTGTCCAATATGGTGTCCAGTCAAATCGACGTTCATCGCCGCTTCGGCGGAGTTGTTCCGGAGATTGCCTCTCGCAAGCATGTCGAGACGATTACGGTGATGCTGGAGCAGGCGCTTCAGGAAGCAGACGTTACGATGGCAGATGTAGATGCAATTGCGGTAACACAAGGGCCGGGTCTAGTCGGATCGCTGCTTGTTGGCGTTGTCGCAGCCAAATCACTGTCTATGGCTCTTAATATTCCGCTCATTGGAACTCATCATATTGCGGGTCATATTTATGCGAATCGACTAGTGGAAGAGATTGAGTACCCATGCATGGCGCTCGTAGTGTCTGGGGGTCATACAGAACTTGTGCTCTTGGAGGAAGAAGGAAAATTCCAGGTAATCGGGCGTACAAGAGACGACGCAGTAGGCGAGGCTTATGACAAGGTAGCACGGGCAGTCGGCTTCCCATATCCGGGAGGTCCGCATATCGACCGGCTGGCAGTTGAATCAACCGAGGAGGTCGAGATGCCCCGAGCTTGGCTTGATCCCGAATCGTACGACTTCAGCTTCAGTGGATTGAAATCTGCCGTGCTGAATGCGGTCAACCAGGCAAAGATGAAGGGGGACGAGCCGAATTACGCAGGAATTGCCCGTGGATTCCAGCTCTCTGTCATCGACGTGCTGATTGGCAAAGCGATGCGGGCTGTTCAACAATACGGTGCGAAGCAGCTTCTGTTGTGCGGTGGGGTTGCCGCCAACCGGGGCCTGCGGGCCGCATTGGCAGAACGCTGTGCTGTTGAGGGGATTCCACTACTCATCCCGCCATTCGAATATTGTACGGACAATGCGGCAATGATCGGAGCAGCTGCTTATTTGAAGTGGAAGCATGGTCAGTCTACGCCGCTTGACTTCAAGGCAGAGCCATCGTTCTCCTTAGAAGAGTGGTCCGTGTAATCCATTGCAGAATGCAGCTTCTTTCAAGCGTCGATAATTAGGTATTGACGATTTCAGATGAGGGCAATATAATAATCATCAAACCTAAATCCTTCCATGGAATGGGAAATACGGTATAACGCTAAGATCAGGAGTAGTAGGGAAATTGCTGTTCAAATGAAGAGAGCTGCGGGATGGTGCAACGCAGTGGCAGCAAGCCTGAACTCGCCTGTGAGCGGATCGGCGGAATGAAGTACGCAGATACGGTAGCCCCCGTCATCGGGCGTACATGACGATATATTTCTAGGCTGTGGCCTGCGTGTATCGACATGTGCATGAAGCGGATGAGGCTTCATCTGTCGCGAAGATGGAGTTCATCAACTAGAGTGGTACCACGGCAGAACACCTGTCGTCTCTAACGAGGCGACAGGTTTTTTTATTGTCACCCAACTTAATCGAACGACACGACAATAAGATAGTATTCATACACAACGAACAGGAGTAGTAAGAGTTGAACTGTCTCACAGCAAGCTGCGGGGTGATGCGACGCAGTGACAGTAAAGTCTGAACTCGCCTGGGAGTGGAACAGCTGAACGAGCATGATTGGATATGACGATATTCCGATTATATTCGATAAGCAGTTACGGTACCTGCCGTTATCAGGCATGAGAGGAAGGTCTCGAATAGGAGCTGGCTGCGCCTGCATCTTATATGGCCTTCAATCGGAGTGGTACCGCGGCATACAACCTGTCGTCTCCTGATACGTGGAGACGATAGGTTTTTTTGTATTCATTTCTCCTTTTGGAGTATGTCTCTGGACGACAGAAAAATAATTTCCGTTTGAAGATGAATAACGAGTTTCTATGCTGATTCCCTATAGCCTTTCCATATGAAGGAGGACTTTCTATGTCAACGAACAATAGCAATATGATTCGAATTTTTGATACTACGCTGCGGGATGGAGAGCAAGCACCAGGTGCAGCTCTCACGTTGGATCAGAAGCTGGAACTGGCGGGAAGACTTGCTGCATTGGGTGTAGATGTCATGGAGCCGGGATTTCCGGTATCCAGCCCAGGGGAATTTGAGGCCGTACAGCGCATTTCAAGAATGTTCCCTGAGGTCGAAATCTGTGGTTTTGCACGTGCGGTAAAAGAGGATATCGATGCTGCGGTTCGCGCAACCGAAGATGCAGCGAAGAGACGTATCCATCTCTTTATTTCCGCTTCGGATATTCATCTGCAATATCAGCTGCGCAAGACTCGGGAAGAAGTGAAGCAAATGGCACGGGAAATGGTGTCCTACGCCAAGCAATTTGTAGATCAGATTGAGTTCACGGCTATGGATGCGACACGCGCAGACGCTGATTATGTAATTGAACTTGTAGAGACTGCTATTCAAGAAGGAGCCACAATTATTAACTTGCCGGATACAGTTGGTTATGCTCTTCCTGAGGAGTACGGAGCATTATTCCGCAAGGTGAGACAAGGCGCGCGGGGGGCAGACCAAGTTCAATTCAGTGCCCATTGCCATAATGATCTGGGTCTTGCTGTTGCGAACAGTATCGCTGCGATTCAGGCAGGAGCTACTCAGATTGAAGTAACGGTAAATGGGGTTGGGGAACGCACAGGCAATTGCGCGTTGGAAGAGCTCGTGATGGCACTGAATACGCGGAATGATGTATTGCGGGCGGGCACGCAGATCAAGCCAGAGCACTTATACGAAACGTCTCGCATGGTTAGCCGCATGATGCATTTCCCGATTGCATTCAACAAGCCGATTGTGGGCCGCAACGCTTTCCAGCATGAGTCTGGTATTCATCAGGATGGATTGCTCAAAAACCGCAGCACTTACGAGATCATGGATCCTGTTGAGCTGGGCATTCCTCATCATATGATTATTCTGGGCAAGCATTCGGGACGCCATGCACTCAAGCATAGAGCTGCCCAATATGGAGTCTCATTGGATACGAATCAGTTGGAAGAGGTATATGCGAACTTCAAGCACATGGCTGATCAGCAGAAGGTTGTGACGGATGAACAACTGCTTCATTGCATCGGGGAGACGTTGAATGAACAGCTGGAGGCTGTTGAACTGCTTGATGTTCAAGTAATAGCGGGGAGCTCTCGCAGTCGTGTTGCCTCCGTGGTAGTTAAGAAGCAGGATACTGGAATGGAGCATACTTACGCCGGTGTGGGCAGCGGGCCAATTGAAGCCGTGATACGGGCAATTACGCAGTCCTTCTCTGAACCGATTCAATTTGAAGACTTAGAGCTTCATTCCTTGTCTTCCGGGGAGAATGCTGCGGGCGAGGCCATAGTTACCGTGTCGTGCAATGAATGCCGCTACCAAGGAAGTGCGATGCACCAAGATATTGTAATGGCGGCTGCACAAGCCTATGTTGCTGCATGCAATCAAGCCGTTCGAGGCCAAGTGGCTGAGTCAGACCCTATTGCCCAGTCGGGGATTGTGGGGGTATCCTAACGGAGTGTGGACAAAGTTATCCACATATTCCGTTGAAAATGTGGATAGGACGCTTTCGGCCATGCAGGACTAAGGATCTAGTTTTGGTGAAAAAAAGAATAACATTTGCAATGGAATACACTGGAATTGTGGATAATGTGGATAAAACAGTGGATAATCTTGGTTTACAAAATCAAAACACTGGTCTACCAGTAAAAAAAGAGTAAAAATGAAAATTAGATTTCTGTTTCATAACAATGATTCTTGTGAATAACCTGTGATTTACGTGGATGTGGTCTTAAAGTCTGCATTTATTCATGAAAATTCCATTTCGTGGAATGAAATGTAGGGCATGAATGCTGCAGGATGGCTTATCGTACTAGCGATAAATAATGATTCGGTGCTGATGTTATTCAGCACTGACCATCCATCTTGTAAGTAGCCATTCAGAGTAAAATCGATTCACCGAGCTGTGATGGAGGTGTTGGAATGGATGAGCTTAAGAACAGTGCGCAGATTGTGCAGGACAAGCTTGCAGCTAGGGGTCTGCCTAATCAGGTTGTTGAGCTGCCGGATAGCACGAGAACCGCGCAAGAAGCCGCAAACACAATCGGGTGTGAAATATCGCAAATCGCAAAGTCAATTATATTTCGCAGAAAGGCTGCAGACCTCCCTTTGCTGATTGTGGCAAGTGGGACGAATCGCGTAAATGAGAGAGCGATCAGTTATCTATTGAACGAAAAGATTGGCAAGGCAGATGCTGATTTTGTCCGAGAACATACAGGCTATGTGATCGGAGGTGTTCCGCCGTTTGCCCATAAGGAATCGATTGAGACGCTGATCGACGAAGAACTGATGAAATATGAAGTGATATGGGCCGCAGCAGGTCATCCCAAAGCTGTCTTTCAGTTAACGCCTGAGCAGTTAGTGGAATTGACGAACGGAAAGGTAGTTTGTATCACATAATTCATATGGTTAAATTGTATGGTGCTTAAAGTGTATACAAAAAAGGGATCCCAATGGGGAATCCCTTTTTCAACACGTAATGAGGATAAACTCTCTTATGCCTCCATAAGCAGCTCCCACTCGGCATATACTTCATCAAGTGCGGCCTTGGACGCATCTAATTGTTCCTGAATCGACTGGACGCGTACATAATCATTGAACACTTCGGGTTCGGTAAGTTCTAGTTCACGAGCAGCAATCTCTGCTTCCAACTCGGCAATTTGCTTCTCGATTTGCTCCAGCTTACGTTGTCGTGCGCGTTCTTCTCGCTTTGACTGCTTATCTGCTTCATACGTAGACAATCCACTAGGTGCTGCATCTGATTTGCCTTCCGCCGTACTGCTCTGGAATGAAGCAGGTTTGCTCGGCTGAGATGGATTTGTGGAGAGCAGATCCTTATCTTCTTCCAGCTGCTGCTTCTTCTCTACATAGTCGTCATAATTTCCTAGGAAATGACACGTTCCTTCTGCACTCATTTCCACGATGCGCTCAGCCATCTTGTTCAGGAAGTAACGGTCATGTGAAATAAAGAGCAGTGTGCCTTCATAGTCAATCAGAGCGGATTCGAGCACTTCCTTGCTGAATAGATCCAAATGGTTGGTCGGTTCATCGAGTATGAGCACATTTGCTTGTAGGAGCATCAGCTTGGCTAGTGCTACTCTAGCTTTTTCCCCACCACTGAGAGAAGCGATCTTCTTCTGTACATCGTCTCCGCTGAATAAGAAGCTTCCGAGTACGGTTCGAATACGAACTTCATCCATATGCGGATAGGCAGACCATACTTCCTCCATGACGGTTACATTCGGGTTCAAATTTGTCTGTTCCTGATCATAGTAACCAATCGTAACATTCGTGCCCCATTGGATCTGTCCAGCTAATAGATCGTGCTTGCCAGTCAATGCTTTCAACAAGGTTGACTTGCCGATTCCGTTCGGGCCAATGAGTGCGACCATTTCTCCACGCTTCAATTCGAAGCTTACGTGGCGAAATAATGGAGGCTTATGGTCATAGGATGCAGATGCTTCTTCTACTTTAAGCACATCTTTCCCGCTTTGACGTGTAATCTCGAAGCTGAAGCTTGCACGCTTCAGATCCCCAAATGGCTTATCGATTCGTTCCATTTTTTCGAGTGTTTTACGACGGCTTTGTGCACGCTTGGTTGTTGAGGCGCGTACGATATTGCGCTGTACAAAGTCCTCAAGCTTAGCTATTTCAACTTGCTGCTTCTCATAGAGTTTCATTTGCTGCTCATATTCGGCTGCCTTCAACTCGATATATTTCGAATAATTGCCTGTATACCGCTTGGCCTGATGGCGTTCGATCTCGATGATCGTCGTCACCATCGCATCTAGGAAGTATCGGTCATGCGATACAACAAGGACAGCGCCAGGATAGGAACGTAAGTAACCTTCGAGCCATGTAAGGGTATGGATGTCTAGATGGTTCGTAGGTTCGTCAAGCAGGAGCAAATCAGGCTGTTGCAACAAAATTCGGGCAAGTGCCAATCTCGTCTTCTGTCCACCGCTCAACGTGTGAATATGAATCGTGTTCGGATCCATCTGGCCGAATCCCATGCCGTGTAAGATGCTGCGCACACGCGTCTCCATCTCGTAGCCGCCATGCTGGCGGAACCAATCTTGTTGCTCCGCATATCGACGCAAGATCTCTTCATATCGAGATTCATTCTCCGCAGTTGCAGGGTCAGCAATAAGACGCTCTAATTCTCGAAGCTCCTGCTCAGCCTCAATGAGGTGAGAGAATACGGACATCATCTCTTCCCAAATCGTCCGTTCTGAATGGAGACCGGTATGTTGGGCAAGATAGCCGATTCGAGTTTCCTTCGACTTGTATATGATGCCATCATCAGGTGTGAGCTCTCCCGCAATCATTTGCAAGAGCGTAGACTTGCCGGCGCCGTTGACCCCAACTAGGCCGATCCGCTCACGTTCTAAAATTTGAAAAGTAATGTTTGATAACACGGGGGTAATCCCGTAACTTTTGCATATGCCGTTCGCTTGAAGCAGCATCGGTATCTCCTCCGTTTTGGGCAAACTACCATGTCTTAAGAGGTTGTCCAATCCGTGCTACAAGAGCAATCAGAATTGAACATATCCCCTTAAGTTTACATGAAAATGCGGAAAAGTGCGAAGTCTTTCCATGTATAAGATGATAATATTGAAAGCAGTCGGTATCGAAAATGGAGAATGCTTGCGTATAGCTAGCGGAAATGAAGTAAGGATGGTAAACTAAGGTTGAAAATGGTGAAAATGAGTGAAAATAAGAGCAAATGAACATACATAAGAGATTTACGCCGAATGGAAGAATGTAACGCAGCCGAGGAGGGGTACAGTTGGAGCAAGCGGCAGATAAAGGCACACTTCGAGAACGATTCAAACAGCGCCGAAAGGCGGTAATGGAGAAGGAGTACGCTGTATCCAGTGCAGAAGTATGCAACCATGCTTCTGCCTATTTCGCGCAGCTGCGGGCACATTTGAAGCGCCCACTTCGGATATTTGGCTATTGGCCATTTGGAAGAGAGTTGGACATTAAACCCTTGCTCGCTGTTTGTTTAGAAGCTGGAGATCAGATTTACTTGCCGCGAACAATCCCTGCTACACGAACAATGACACTGCATCGATGGGATGACCGCACGACGTTTACGGATGGCTGCTTCGGGCTCCGTGAACCTGAAGCACATACGGATGTGCTGCCGAGCGAAGAATGGACAAGTCTAGACGTGATTATTGTACCTGGTATTGCATTTGATACCGAAGGCGGCAGACTCGGATTAGGGGCTGGATATTATGACCGCTTCTGGCAGTCTTATATGGAGAGCTTCACGAACAAACAAGGAGTCGAAGAGGATCTATCGGTCGTGCGGATAAGCTGTGTCTATTCTTGGCAGATTACTGATGATGTTCCGATGGAGCCCCATGACATTGGGGTGGATCTGCTTATTTCCGAAGTAGGCATAATTTTTTGCGAGCGAGGAAGGATTTCGCAGGAAGAGCTCGAACTTGGATTGCAGTAGCAGACTCATGGTATTTTTGATTAGACTGCGACTTTTTATATTGGACTAGACAGACACAGCTGAGAAAATATAAACGAGCTTTAGCATGGAACAAGAGATTATTATGATGAATTGGCGAATGGCGGAAGGAGGAATGGACATGCTTTGGAAAGTGGCAATATTAACAGCAAGTGATAAAGGTTCACGTGGCGAACGGGAGGATACGAGCGCACAGGTTATCCGTGAGCTAGTCGAGGAAGAATTGCATGGTGAGGTTGTAGAATACCGGATTGTGCCGGATGAGGTCAATGATATTTCAGCATCATTAATTGAGATGGCTGACTACTTCCAAGCGGACTTAATTATTACCACCGGAGGAAATGGATTAGCTCCGCGTGATGTGACGCCTGAAGCGACGATGAAGGTGATTGATAAGGAAGTTCCTGGATTGGCAGAAGCAATGCGGTACGCAGCTATGCAGCGAACCCGCAAGGCAATGCTGTCTCGTGCAGTCTGTGGAATAAGAGGCAAATCACTCATTATCAACTTGCCTGCAAGTCCAAAGGGTGTACATGATCATTTGCTGGCGATTATCGACCAGTTGCCGCATGCTTTGTACGCGGTTAGCGGGAATTTGAGCAGTGCGGACGAATTCGAGTAGTGTGCCGAATTTGGAATGATTTTCATAAATTTGTTACAGTTCATTGGTATTTTCTACATATCTAGTATGTTATGATGTATATCATAGCATTTCATTCTATAGAGGCAATGAAAGGTGGAATTACAAGGTGTTTAACGGAATCGGGGTTTCTGGTGTTCTGTTGCTGTTGATTATTGCCTTGTTATTGTTCGGACCAAATAAACTTCCTGAGCTTGGCCGCGCATTCGGCCGTACTTTACGGGAGTTCAAAGCAGGTGCACGCGATATTATGGGTGATGACGAAGAATCCAAGCCTGTTCGCAAGGAAGTGCAGCATGTAGGTGTAGAGAAGTCTGAACAGCTTTCTTCTACGGCTTCGGCGACTCAATCCGAATCACAACGGCGTTTGCCGGAATAATGCTTCGCTGGTGTCACAACCTTCTGGCTGTGACCTAATGAAGATTGCAACAATGTGATGAACAGGCTGGTGTAGCAATGTCGATAGAAAAGGAAGACAAACTGACAATGGTCGAGCACATTGTCGAACTGCGCAAACGGATTGTTCTCATTCTGGTGGCGCTTGTTATCGGGCTTGTAGGCGGACTTATACTAGCTGATCCGATCTATACCTACCTGCGCAGTGTCGAGCCGGCCAAAAATATGCCGCTGCATGGATTTTCGCTCTGGGATGGCATCAATATTTATATGAAGTTCGCCTTTATTTTTGCCTTGGCGATTACGCTGCCGATTACACTGTATCAACTGTGGGCTTTTGTCAGTCCCGGCTTGAGAGTGATAGAGCGACGAGCGGCTCTTCGTTATGTGCCCTTTGTGTTCGTATTATTTTTGTTAGGGCTGTCATTTGCGTATTTTGTTGTCTTTCCGATGGCTTTCGAGTTCACTTCTAGTATTAATAAACACATGGATTTGCAAGCGACGTATGGGATTACGCAATATTTCTCGTTCATGTTCAATATATTGCTCCCGATATCACTGCTGTTTGAGCTGCCAGTTGTAATCATGTTCCTGACACGAATACGGCTGTTGAATCCGCTTCGGCTGCGTAAAATGCGCCGTTTAGCGTATTTTGTCTTAATTGTGTTAGGTACGATGCTGTCGCCGCCGGATGTCATTTCGGACATCTTGGTGTCGATTCCGCTGCTCATTCTTTATGAGTTAAGTGTGTTCTTGTCTTCGATTGTTTATCGCAAACAGATAGCAGAACAGCTTGCTTGGGAGAAAGAGTTCGATGAATCAGCAGATGCGACAATCGCCTAAGTTATAAATGCAGGTAGAGAGAGTGTGATTCGATTTGCACTTTTTCTTACCTGCATTTTTTGTTGAAAACAGCCCGTCTTCATAAGCTTATGAGACATAGGGGTTATAAAAAGTTAAAAATTTTTAAGCGAATACCCCCTTGCAATCGAATCTTAAAATAAGTATCATAAGAATTGTTATTAGCACTAACCACTATCGAGTGCTAACACATTACTAATTTTGTTGTGGAGCCCTTGTCCGTACTATCGGGCAGCGGATTCTTCACTTTATAACTCTTGTTTAAAAGGAGGCTATTTTTCATGATCAGACCTTTAGGTGAACGCGTATTGATCGAGGCAATTGCGAAGGAGGAAACTACAGCTTTCGGAATCGTATTGCCGGACACTGCCAAAGAAAAGCCGCAAGAAGGCAAAGTTGTGGCAGTAGGTAACGGAGTGTGGAAAGACGGCCAACGTGTGGCTTTGGAAGTAAAAGAAGGCGACCGCGTGCTGTTCTCCAAATACGCTGGAACTGAAATTAAATTCGAAGGCAAAGAATACTTGATTATGAAAGAAAGCGACATCCACGCAGTAATCGGCGAATAGAGCCGGAGAGCGTATGCGCTCATTTTGCAATCACATGATCACGTTCCAGAGAGGGAACCGCTGAATCACATACATGAAGATGAATGAATGAACATATTGATACGAATTGAGGAGGGTTTCACTAATGGCTAAGGATATTTTGTTCTCTGAAGAAGCACGTCGTGCGATGCTTCGTGGTGTAGATGCTTTGGCAAATGCGGTTAAAGTGACACTTGGACCAAAAGGTCGCAACGTTGTATTGGAGAAGAAATTCGGTTCTCCGCTTATTACGAATGACGGTGTAACAATCGCGAAAGAAATCGAGTTGGAAGATGCATTCGAAAACATGGGTGCGCAACTCGTTAAAGAAGTAGCTACGAAAACAAACGACGTTGCTGGTGACGGTACAACTACAGCTACAGTTCTGGCTCAAGCGATGATTCGCGAAGGCTTAAAGAACGTTACAGCTGGCGCGAACCCAATGGTAGTTCGCAAAGGTATCGAGAAGGCTGTTCGTGCAGCAGTTGAAGAATTGCACAACATTGCGAAGCCGATCGAAGGCAAGCAAAACATTGCTCAAGTTGCAGCGATCTCTGCAGCTGACGATGAAGTAGGTACGTTGATCGCTGAAGCGATGGAGAAAGTTGGCAAAGATGGCGTAATCACTGTCGAAGAATCCAAAGGATTCAACACAGAGCTTGAAGTGGTTGAAGGTATGCAATTCGATCGCGGATACATCTCTCCATATATGATCACTGATACTGACAAGATGGAAGCTGTTCTGGACAATCCGTACATCTTGATCACAGATAAGAAGATCTCTACAATCCAGGAAATCTTGCCAGTATTGGAGAAAGTCGTTCAACAAGGCAAGCAGCTCGTTATCATCGCTGAAGATGTAGACGGCGAAGCTCTTCCTACATTGGTTCTGAACAAATTGCGCGGTACATTCACTTGCGTAGCTGTTAAAGCTCCAGGCTTCGGCGACCGTCGTAAAGCAATGCTGCAAGATATTGGCGCATTGACTGGCGGCCAAGTCATTACAGAAGAGCTCGGTCTCGAATTGAAATCGACTACGATCGATCAATTGGGTACTGCTCGCCAAGTTCGCGTAACAAAAGAAAACACAATCGTTGTAGATGGCGCTGGCAACAAAGCGGACATCGATGCGCGTGTGAACCAAATCCGTACGCAATTGGAAGAAACAACTTCCGAATTCGACAAAGAGAAGTTGCAAGAGCGTCTTGCTAAATTGGCAGGCGGCGTAGCAGTTATCAAAGTTGGTGCGGCTACTGAAACAGAATTGAAAGAGCGCAAATTGCGCATCGAGGATGCTTTGAACGCGACTCGTGCAGCAGTCGAAGAAGGTATCGTTGCAGGTGGCGGTACTGCGCTTCTGAACGTATATAATGCAGTTGCAGCTGTTACTGCATCCGACGATGAGCAAACAGGCGTGAACATCGTCCTGAAAGCTCTTGAGTCCCCAGTTCGTACAATCGCTGACAACGCTGGTCAAGAAGGCTCCGTTATCGTTGAGCGCTTGAAAAATGAAAAAGTTGGCGTAGGCTACAACGCTGCTACTGGCGAGTGGGTTGACATGATCGTTCAAGGTATCGTTGACCCTGCAAAAGTAACACGCTCCGCGTTGCAAAACGCAGCTTCCGTTGCAGCTATGTTCTTGACAACTGAAGCGGTTATCGCTGACAAGCCAGAGAAAGAAAAAGCCGGCATGCCTGATATGGGCGGCATGGGTGGCATGGGCGGAATGGGCGGCATGATGTAATAGAATCATTTTCGAAGCAATTCGAAGATGGTCGACCGCGCCTAAATTATCTACATTGATTATGAGAAGCTTCTCATTCGTTCTCTGAACGTTTGAGTGGCTTCTTTTTTATTGGTTTCTTTTACTGCATATAGATGTTCCTCAGCCATATTCTAGATGGCGATTGAGCGCATCCGTTCTGGTGAAGAGGCTGTTGGTACAGTCTGGCAGCAAATGGCCCGTCTTCGTGGACAAGGCGATCAGTTTTAATCAGTTAATAAGTGAACCTATCCGTTATCGACAAAGCAGCTATTCGCGCACAAGCGCTGGATAGCTGTTCTTTTTGTTGAACTCAGTGATCGAATTCCTGTACACGGAGCTGAAGTTATCTTGATATATCCAGTTTGAGGAATTATTTTTAACAATTTTTCATTTACCTATTGTATGTAGTGTATTAAGTGATATAATACACTACATACAAATGATACACCAAAGGAAGGAGCTCATTGAATGACATGATTGTTGCGGAATGTGAATCACGTTGGATTTAAGCAAACCACTATACGAGCAAGTGCTCAATCGAATCCGAAGCTCCATCCCGGATCAACTTACAGAGACACGCTGCGGAGAGCAGAGAAATGCTGCATCATTCATACCAAGGTAGGTATGCGTTATTTCCTTAACAATACTAATGAGCGAAATGAGGAGTATTGATGAAGACAGAATTTTCGATAAGACACCCATACTGGGCGGCAATACTTGTAGGATTGCTTTGCACTTTGATGACAGCAACCGGCTTCGCTGTAACGAAGGCTATCGGGTTAGACGATGATCATAGCTTGTTAGTATTGGCAGCTTTTCTCGCTGTATCAGCCATTATTGGGTTTATGATTATGAAGAAGTCACGGTTTTCGTTATATGATTACGGATTCCGTTATAGCGAGGCTAAGAGCAGTAGTAAGGTTATGTTTTACATTCCGCTGCTCGTGATTGAAGTGCTTTCTATTGTAGCGTATGGCTTCAGTGGTGAAATACGTCCGGTACAATATGTGTTTACCCTGTTATTTACGATTTCGATTGGTTTCAATGAGGAAATCTATTTTAGGGGGTTGGCTCTAAGGTACATAGGGGAAAAAGGAATTAAAGCGGCGATCATATGGTCGTCGGTAATATTTGGGGTATTACATATGGCGAATGCATTTGGTGGCCAAAATATTGGCTACAGCTTACTGCAGGTTGTTTATGCTTTTCTGGTTGGTATTGTATTCGCGGAGATTGTATCGATTACGAAGAACTTGTGGTTCGTAATTGTATGGCATGCCGCACATGACTTTATCTCACTTCTGACAGAAGGCAGTATCGAAACTGGAATTATTATACTACCCGTGCAGGTAGCACTTTTATTGTTTTATGCGATCTATCTTTGGAAGAAGCATATTGCGCAAGAGAGTAGCATCACTAATTCTACCGATCAACAACCTCAAATGTCGCAATGAGCGACTCTATAAGATGAGTGCCTCAGCTCTATTTGCTGGGGCACTCATTTTGTTCTACAGCTTTGTATACGATCATCTTTCTTTGTTCAATACTTTCCTTCTGAATCAGTTTCTACTCTACCGCCTTGTTTAGGGAGATGCCTGTGTCGAGCATTCGGCGGTTAAAATTTTTATACCCTCTTTTTATACACCCTTATTGCAAACATATAAGCATCATCGTATCCGTATGTCCGCGTAGTAGGTCGGATGTGATCTTGTTCTCGCTCATACAATCACCTCCACAACTGCATAATAAAATATATTACACTGACAGTCAAGGTACTATATTTATTATAATACTCTGTTCTAAATAAATGGTGCATCCCCCTGGCTAGATCGCGTGATTCCTTTTTTTTTGCTTTCACTTTCTTTTACAGACACTCCATATGGGGATGACCTGGATATTACAATTTGGAGGTAGAATTCAGTAGCAATACATCTACCATTCTGTAACAGATAACAAAGGAGAGAGAAAAGATCACATGCGAATACGCAGAAAATGGTTGTCTCTGGCATTGCTGGGGAGCATGCTGCTTGGCGTGCTGCAGCCCGCATTGGCGCAAGCTTCACCTGGATTCGATTATACTAAGGTACCAGAGCTATTAATTACGGAGCTGGTGCCAGATACGAAGAATGTGAATTCGGCCGACGGCTATGAGAGTATTGAGATTTACAATAATACGAACCGAGACATCAACTTCAGAGATTACAAAATCGTGTATAACAACGGCAGCAACAATGACTGGTCGCTTACGGATAAGCAAGTTCCCGTGATTATCAAGCCGCATCAGACGATCGTGCTCTGGATCATGAATGGCAGTAATACGAACGAGACGGCGGATGCATTTAACAGCAATTATACAATTAACGGATATACGTCCAATTTGATTGAAAACACGAATTTGTTCCGGATTGATGCCGGCGGAGGCATGGTGAATACGGGAGAACGCAGCGTAGCGATTCATACGCTAGGCGGTGTCGAGATTGCCAAAGCGGCTTATTCGGTAACCAAGTCCAAAGAAAATTTCGGCATTCACTATAGCTATCCAATGGATGCAAGCAAGAATATGGCGATGGTAGGCGCAGCGGAATCACAACCGGCTTCCCCAGGAACCGTTGAGGCGATTCAAGTGCCGGCATTCCCTTCGGATATCGGGGAACCGCCTGCTGCTACGGCTTTGAATTTCGATCACGTGCCGGCAAGCAAGACGCTCGTGAATCAAGATGTGCCGATCGATGCGTCCATCACAGGCAACCTGACTTCAGTTACCGCTTCCGTCTACTATAAAACAGACGTTCAGGCGGCTTATACGCCGCTAGTGATGGCGTCGGCTGACGGCTTGAAGCATACGGCTACGATTCCGGGCCAAGCGGTCGTTGATGGCAATTTGCTTCAATACTATATTGAAGCGGCGGACGGAAATCTGCAGCCGGAGCGTACGGGTACATATGCGGTCGAGATCGAATCTTTGCCGCCGGTACAAGGGGACAAGCTTCAAATCGAGCATACTTCGGCGAAGCAAGTCGATGCGAAGGATCTGCTCATTACTGCGAAGCTGAACAATCCGGATAAAGTCAAAATTGACAAAGTGGAGCTGCTGTACAAGTCGCCATCGCAGGCGAAGTACACCCTTCTGACAATGAAGCAGCTGCAACCTGATGGCAATGATTATAGCGTGACCATTCCGGCGAATGCGTTCGTCGAATCTACGCTCGATTACACCATTCGTGTGAAAGACGTCGAGAAGAGCTACTCCGTGGATGTCAATATCCCGCCATTTAACGCAGCAAAGGTGCCGTCCTTGCTGGTGACAAAGATCGTTCCGAACACGACGAACGTGCCGAACACGTCATCGGACGCATTCGAAATGATTGAAGTGTACAACAATACCGATTCACCGATCGATTTTAAGAACTACAAGGTCAACTATCGATATCCTGATGATGGACCGGAAGCTGATTTGAAATGGCCTACGACCAAAGAAGATTTCATGATTCCTTCTCAGCAGTCGGTTGTGTTCTGGATTAAGAACGGCGCGAACAATAGCTATACGGCTGCGGATTTCAACAACTTCCACAAGACGAACTTGGTTGAGGATGCGAACTTGTTCGTAATCATGAGTGACGGCATGGCGAATTCGGGTCGCCGTGGTATCGTCATTAAGACGAACACGGGCAAAGAAATTTCTTATGCCAATTATGACGCAACGACCGTATATGAAGGCGGCGTGAGCGACGAGACCAAGGAAGACAAAGCGATTCTATTCAAATATCCAATGGACGGCAGCATCACGATGATCAAGACAAGTTCCGGGCTCGCGGCGCCTGCTCCTGGCATGATCGATCCGGCGCTCGTTCCGGCCGTGCCTGTACATGTCGAGCAAGACACGACGCCACCAAAGGCAGAAGACCGCTCTGGCATAACGTCGGTAGAGCAATCGCAGAACCTTGATCTGAAAGCTTTTGCGGATGATGAGAGGCAAGTGGCGACAGTAAAAGTCTTTATCCGCACGGACAAAGAAGCGGATTATACCGGTTATGCATTGACGCAGAATTTCACTGATTCGTTGTATCATTATCTCGTGCCTGCAGCTACGCTGATCGGCAGCAAGTATATTGAATATTATTTCATGGTATCTGACGGTACAAATGAGGTGGAGACGGCAAAGGCCAAGGTGGACATCACCGGCAAGCCGGGTCATGATCCGCTCCGTCTCAACGTGAAGAACGGGGATATCGTGAACGGCACGAAGACGTTGAAAGGGACGTCGGAGACAGCGCCTGCGAATACGTTGAAGTTAAGCGTAGACGGCCAAGCGATTACACAAGGTTCGTTCGATGCATTAGAGCATGATGCATACTTCGTCTTCGAAGCGAAGAACGTGGACTATTATTTCAAGAATGCCGTCACGATGGGGCCGGAGAGCGAGAAGGATAAGACGATCCTCTATACGTTCATGGATCCGATCCCGACGTATACGACATTGACTTTTAAAATCGATGCGAGCCGCTTCCATATTGGTGCGGATAACGTGATCTATATTCGTGCAGGTTCGAAGACAAGTCCATTCGATGACCGCAAGGAAGAGAATAAAGACGATTTCGAAGTACGAAACGTACGCTTAATGCTAGCGGACGGTACCGAGATTTGGGATCCACTCTACGTGAAGGGTAAAGAAATCAAGATCGGCGACAGCCCGGTAAAAATGGAAGGAATTGGCTTCAACTTCAATCTGGATGCGAAGTACTTCCAGTCGCGCGCCTATGCTTGGGATACGACCAAAGTGGCGGACGGCGCGCATCAGGTGAAAGTGACCGATAGCAACAACGTTGACGTGACAGCGAATGTCACGGTAGACAATACGCCGCCTTCGATCAAGCCGAATGTTGAAGAAGGCAAGCAGTACCGCGGCAACTTCAATCTGGATGCGGAGATCAAAGACCAGCTTGCCGGCGTAGACCAAGTGATCGTGAAGCTGGATAACCAAGATATTAAGCTTCCCTATGCTTTATCTTCCGGCAGCATGAAGGCGGGCAAGCACACGCTGACGATTATGGCATCCGATAAGGTGGGTAATCAAGCGGAGCGCACGGTCACATTCACGACGCCGGAGGAAAATCCGCTGAAGCCGGAATTGATCGCGCCGACGCAAGGTCAATCCGAATTGGGCGGCAGCGTGGGTCTGAAGGTGAAAGTGCAGGATCCGATGAATGATCCGATGAACGTCACGTTCTACAGAGGCTTCCAATATGATGGCAACCGCACTGCAGAAGGATTCACAGGCTTCATGAACGCATCCGATACCGAACCGCCGAAAGTCATGATTCCGGAAGGAGAGCAAACATTAACGGTAGAGGACTACCGTAAGATCAGCGCAGAAGACGGCGATTACTTAGTCAATGACGCAGTGGAGCAATTCCCATACCAACGTTATCAGATTAAGCTTGACCCAGCGGTTCAGAAGACAGATCGCGTCGATATCGTCTGGAAGGGCAAATCGATCGAAGGACGTAAAGTCAGCTTGTATGCTTGGAACGAGAGCGCGAAGAAATGGGTGCAGCTCGTTACCCGCATTGCAGGCACAGAGGATTTCGAATTGAAGTCCACGGTTAAAGTCGAAGACTATGCAATGGGACAGACAATCCAGATCATCGTGCAAGATGAGATCGCGGAGATGAAGGAACTGAAGTCTGATACGGCCCAAGATCCGTATGATTTCTCCTTCGTATGGATGTCGGATACGCAGTACTACTCGCAGAGTTATCCTCAGATTTACAAGAAAATCGTGAATTGGGTGAAGGATAACAAAGAGAGCAACAATATTAAATATGTCATCCATACGGGAGACATCGTCGATAAATCCTATCAAGAGTATCAATGGCAGGAAGCGGACGAGGATATGAAGGTGTTGGAAGATGCCAACATTCCTTACGGCGTGCTTGCTGGTAACCATGATGTTGGTCACCAAGACAACGACTATACGAAGTACTGGCAATATTTCGGAGAACAGAGATTCAAGGATATGCCAACGTACGGCGAGTCCTATCAGAACAATCGCGGACACTACGATCTCGTTTCGGCCGGAGGCAATGATTTTATCATCGTCTATATGGGCTGGGGCCTGGGTGACGAGGAAATCGACTGGATGAATGAAGTCGTAGCGAAATATCCGGAGCGTAAGGCAATCTTGTGCTTGCATGAATACATGCTCGTATCCAATAACCGTGCCCCGATTGCCGATAAGATTTTCGAGAAAGTCATTAAGCCGAACAAGAACGTCATCGCGGCATTGTCCGGACACTATCACGATGCGCAGCTGAAGATCGATGAGCTGGAGGACGACAACGGCGAGAAGCGCAAAGTCTATCAGATGCTCGCTGACTATCAAGGCGCGCCGGAAGGTGGTCTCGGCTATATCCGTCTGATGCAGTTCGACATGAAGAACAACAAGCTTCACATCAAGACGTATTCGCCGTATTTGGACGATTACAATTACTATGATCCTGAGTTCTATCCTGGCAAAGACGAGTTCTCGCTGGATCTGGATTTACAGCCGAAGACCAAACGCGTCGCAACCGACTACATTGGCGTGAAGGTCTATAGTGAATTACCGATCGGCAAAGTGAACAACGTGCAGAGCGGCCAGCAGGCAGCTTTTACTTGGAATGGTCTCAAGGGCGATAGCTACTATCAATGGTATACGAAGGCAGAAGACGGCAACAGCGGTCAAGTGTTATCGGATATTTGGGGCTTCTATACAGGTAAGGTGAGTAATCCTGATCCAGGCCCTGGTACTACGAAACCAGATCCAAAGCCAGAACAAAAGCCTGATCCAAAACCTCAGCCTAAGCCGGAGACTTCTTCGGACAAAGGGGTTATGAGCATTAAACCGGGCGCGGATGGCGCTTATGAGGTAGATCGCGCTGCGCTTGAAAAAGCAGTCAATGAAGCAGAGCACGGTAAAGTGGCGATTAAGCTCGAGGCAACGTCTTCGGAACAAGCGGCTCAGCTCGTGTTGGATGCGGCTGGTGTGCAGAAAGCGAAAGAGCGCAAATTGAGTATTGAAATTGTGGGCTCTGGATTTACCGTGACGATTCCGGCAGCTTCCTTGCCGAATGGCATCGCAGATGCGGATCGCATCGTACTTCATATTGATCCGACGATGAATTCCTCAATCCAGACGGCAATCAACGCGGCAATCAGCTCGAACGGTGAACTGAAGTCGACAAGCGTAGTATTCACGCTCAAGCTAGTAACGGTCAAAGGAAAGACAGAGACGGCGGTTCAGCAATTCAGCGGTCCGATTACCGTGAAGCGTACGCTAACGGCAGAGCAAATGAAGATGCTGCAGAAAGATTACGCGAATATGTATCGTCTGGTCGATGGCAAAGCAGAGATGATCGCTGGTACGTTCGATGGGAGCACAATTAACTCCACGACGGATCAACTGGCGCAATTCGCGGTGCTTGAGCAGCACAAGCAGTTCACTGATTTAACTGGCGGTTGGGCTGATGAGTACATCCTCAAGCTGGCTGCGAAGAATATCATTAGGGGGATGGAGAATAACCAATTCCGCCCGAACTTGCATGTATCGAGAGCGGATTTCGCGACGCTCGTCATCCGTGCGCTGGGTATCCAAGCAGCAGAAGGACAGACGCCATTCGCGGATGTAGCGGCAGACCGTTACTATGCAGGCTTTGTGAGCAAAGCGGCTGAACTGGGATTGGTACAGGGCAGTAACGGCAACTTCCGTCCGACTGAGCCGATTACGCGCCAAGAAGCGGCAGTGATTCTAGCCAAAATGGCAGAATACATGAAAAAGCCACTTGCGGGATCATCCTCCGTGCCAGCATTTGCTGACTTGAGCAGCATTGCCGGATGGGCGAAGGATGCGGTGACGAAGCTGCAAGCAGCGGGTATCATTAACGGCCAAGACAACAACCGTTTCGATCCGCGCGGCTCAGTAACGAGAGCGCAAATCTCGAAGATGCTGTATATGATGTTGAATAAGTAACGAATACGCGCAGAACCCAAAAGACCGTCAGGGATCATCCTGACGGTCTTTTCATGAGCTGGAAGTACAAATATTCATATGCGGTCTGGTAGACACTAGCGTAAGCCCAGGAGATAATAGCGGCATCATCGTATAGACCCCAGTTACAGTGACTAGGGTATGGGATTCCAATCAATATCATCTTTCGCCCGAAAGGCATTGAATCCTTCGCGATCAATGGCGATTTCATCCTACACACAAACAAGCACAGACAATTTCAGTTATACACACATAGCATGTAGGAATGTACATGACTTCTTCATTTTTTCGCTGCTCTTAATCACCCAATCTAACAGGGAAAGGCGATGTGTAATATGGCTAATCTTATTGCTTTTCAAAGGATTACCAGTAATGCGTCTACTGTTTTTCTTGGTGTTAACATGGCTCAAGCTGCATTTAATGCAGCAAATGTACAAGGAGCTAATCCAGCTACGGTTCCCAGATATCTGAATCCGGTTTGGCCATTAATCCAAAAATATGATAATGATAATTTTCCCCCTTTCGGGGATAATCCCAACCCTGAATACATTTGGGATCAAACAACATCAGATGGACAGACGGTAGCTTTTGGCGCTGCGTCTGCTGGGAGAAGCATTCCAAGCGGGACAACTGAGGCATTCGCTGTTACATTAATTGCTTTTGCCGATAATGCGATGGAAGCAAAAATTGAGCTTTTTGAGTTGATAAACAATCAGTTTGTAAAAGCAGCTCCTCAGCCAGATGGGTTAGATGAACTTGTATTGGTAGCGGGAACCCCCAATATACCTGCTACAGGATTAACAGAGATAGAACCCTATAACTGGCAAAGCACTCGCGTATATTCTACTCTGTTTACAGTTGAGGCTCTGGATGCAGACAGGGTAGTCAGTATTGTTGTCTCATTTGAGGGAACCAATTACTTGGTTCCTAATCCACCGAAACCGAATCCGGCAGGTTTGCAGTTCATTCTGGATATTTACATTGCTTTCAATTTATAAATTGATTTTTAATTTAGTTGCCTCCTATTTTTAATATTCAAATTAATAATGTTGACAAACCATTTGAATAGCACTATGATTGTCAGTAATCTAATATTGAATAACCCGATGAAAGAGCGAAGTAGCAATGTTGTCACTGTTCTCAGAAAGCCAGGGGTTGATGCGACCTGGTACACACAATGAATTGCGAATTACACTCCGGAGGTTCTTAGGTAACGCTAAGCGGATTGGCAATCGATATCATTGCCGAGAGTGGTATGAATAGTGGCTGCAGCACTGTTCATGCAAGCTGGGTGGTAACACGGTTAATTAATCGTCCCTATGTCTACAATAGACAAGGAGACGATTTTTTTGTTTTTCTAAACCTATAAGGTAGCGTTTTGAACTTACATTCCCAATTATCAAATATAAATTCACACCAAGGAGCTGAATCACAATGATGAACATTATCGATGAATTGGAATGGCGCGGTGCCATTAATCAACAGACAGATGCTGAAGGTTTGCGTAAATTAACAAGCGAGAAATCGATATCATTATACTGTGGTGTTGACCCTACTGGGGACAGCATGCATATCGGACACTTGATTCCATTCATGATGCTGAAGAGATTCCAGCTTGCAGGACACCGTCCGGTGATCTTGATTGGTGGAGCAACAGGGACAATCGGCGATCCAAGCGGCCGTACAACAGAGCGTACGCTGCAAACGATGGATCAAGTCCAAAATAACGTAGATGCATTGACTGCGCAAATGAAGAAGCTGTTCTTGAACGAAGGCGACACTGGCCTGCGCATGGTGAACAACTACGATTGGACTCATAACGTAACAATTCTTGATTTCCTTCGCGACTACGGGAAGAACTTCAGCGTCAACACGATGCTGGCGAAAGATATCGTAGCAAGCCGTCTCGATACGGGGATCTCCTTCACTGAGTTCTCGTACCAGATTCTTCAGTCGATGGACTTCCATCACTTGTTCGTTAATGAAGACGTACAACTGCAAATCGGCGGCGCGGATCAATGGGGTAACATTACAAGCGGCCTTGACTTGATTCGCAAAAAAGAAGGATCAGAAGCTAAAGCATTTGGTTTGACAATTCCATTGATGCTCAAAGCAGATGGTACGAAATTCGGTAAAACTGCTGGCGGTGCAATCTGGCTCGATCCGAACAAAACGACTCCATTCGAGTTCTACCAGTTCTGGGCAAACACAGATGATCGTGATGTAATTAGATACCTGAAATTCTTCACATTCTTAACGCAAGAGCAAATCAAGACGTTGGAAGAGAAAGTACAAACTGAGCCGCATAAACGTGAAGCTCAACGTGTACTTGCTGAAGAAATGACCAAATTCGTTCATAGCGAAGAAGCATTGGTACAAGCTCAGAAAATTACAGCTGCCTTGTTTAGCGGAGATATCAAAGCGCTGACTGCAGATGAAATCGAGCAAGGCTTCAAAGATATGCCTACATTCCATGCTTCTAAGGAAGAGAAAAACATTGTAGACTGGCTCGTTGATCTTGGTATCGAACCATCCAAGCGTCAAGCGCGTGAAGATATTGCGAACGGTGCAATTTCGATGAATGGAGAAAAAGTAACGGATCTGGAAATGACAGTTACTGTGGACAATTCCTTCGATGGCCGCTTCATTATTATCCGTAAAGGGAAAAAGAGCTACAGCCTCGTGAAATTGGGAGAATAGTTGCTTATGAAATTTGGAGAATAGCTGCTACAGCTATTCTCTTTCCTTTATCTCCTTTAGTTAGGGGGCAGGATAACCAAATGCCAGAATCATGGAAAAAATCGCTGCAAAGTGCTTTACTGAATCATCGCATTATATCGGCTATCAATCAGGACATGCAAGTCAATTGGCTTATGCTCGATCTCGGGATTGCCGAAGTGGCTCTCGATCAACTGAATGAAGAACTTGACCGTATGCTGATTGCGTTCAATCGATTATGCAAGTATAAACAGGTAAAGCAGATATCGCTAGGTTGCTTTCGAATGTTGGATATTATACGAAATGAAGAGAGTTGCCAGCCTAAGCTACATATTCTGCTTCCAACAATTAAGAGTTATTTTCAAGGCAGGTATTATATTAAGGCAGAGTCGTGGTTGTGTCTATGGTGCAGAGCTTTGGATAAAGAATCTGTAGACCATGTGACCGTGAACGTGAAGGTTGTGAACCCAAAGGGCGATCAGCAGGCGACTGTTCAAAAGATGGACGAAGGCTTGGACAAGCTTGTAGTGAATAGGGGACAACGAAGGTTGGAGAGTAGTGAGCCAAGTACCCTACTCCCTTCTCGCAGATTAATTGGATACAGCAGAGTGATGAAGGAATATATGGAGAAGTTGAAGCCTGACCCTGTATATGATTTGAGCGAGTACCGAATAGAAGATGTCGTAGCGAACGCTGCATTCGAAATCATGCTCGATTGGTATCCTGGGATACGGCTCAAATAGATCATCATCCTAAGAAATAGAGTCATCATTTAATTTATATAGATGATAGAAGTTTGAAGGACTGGATTGAGACAAAATCCAGTCCTTTCTTTGTACGGAACGTCACCAATGAATGCTGCTTGGTTCAAAAAAGTGGGAGTTGAAGAGAAATTATACACTTTCTGATGCAGATTGAGCGCATTAATCTATAAAGGCAATTAAAAGATCAAAAATTGAAATGTTTGGCTATGATATATTTCACAACTAAAATATGAGGATTATCATAGGAAAATAAGAAAGAGTACTTGTTTTGATATAAGAATAGCCGATTTCAACATAATTACTTACCAAATTAATCCTCTGCATTTGTGTCTGCGTACTTCAAGCATTTGAGTGGAATTTGATAAAAAATAGAAATAGAGAGGGTATTATCTATTTCTGAGAGGTTTCCCTTACTCCAGCAAGCCGGTAAACATATTCCCCAGCATGTATAAGTATTCCCTTTTGTATTTTCTTCACTCTTTGTTCCCCAATCCAGTTTTGCCCTCAATTACGTTCAACCTTAGGGAATAAGAACAACTTCCCCAACGCATGATAGTGATATCGTCTAGTAGGCAACCAATCCCCATGAGTGCTTTTATTTCATGATTGAAAGGATGTGTGTTCAATATCAATAAATAAATGATAGAGAAGATGAATTGATGTATATATAAAAATACTATTTACCGAATTTATATTCACTATTTCACCCTGGAAATGCTTTTACCTATAGAAGCGAAAAACCTTTAAAGCCTTCATCGAATTGCTGGAAAAAGCTTTAAAGTATTTGCTAACAAGATTCTGGAAAATGACGAAAAAACCTTATGTGACAAGGTGTTGAATCGAATTGACAGAACAAAAAAATGAGGCGTATACTGACGGTGCAAGTTAATCGATTAACAAAACTATATAAATAATTTCATATGATCAAGGGGTGAGCTCGAAGCGTTTCAATTGCATTCCTATAGTTTCAATTCATACCTTATTCATTGATTTGAATAATTTAGGAAGATTGAAAAGGTTAGACAACTGAGAGAAAGAAGGATAGATCAATGGCCAATTCAAAAAAGTTGACGCTATTCGGGTTAATTGGGATTACGATGGCGTTCTTCGGTACTGTTCGTAGTGTGCCGACACTTGCCGCCACCGGCTGGACTCAAATCTTTTATATGTTGGTTGCAGCCGTATTGTTCGCCTTGCCAATCGCGTTGATGTCAGCCGAGCTGTCAACAGGGTTCCCTGAAGAGGGCGGACCGCAAGTATGGGTTAAAAACGCTTTAGGCGAGAAATGGGGCTTCGTTACCTCATGGCTCTTATGGGTACAAATGTTCTTCGGGATGGTAATGGTCGCATCCACAGTAGGGGTTCTATTCGGATACGTCATTAATGTTCCCGATTTATCATCAAACAATTACTTCATATTCGCAGTTATCCTGATTTCATATTGGGGCGTTACATTATTGAACTTGAAGTTCGATATGGTCAAAATTGCAGGTAACTGGGGCGCAATTATCGGGGTGTATATCCCATTCGTTATTCTTGTAATCCTGGGTCTTATGTATATGTTCAAAAATGGAATTAACCCACAAGGTTACTTGGCTGACTTCAAAGCAAGCAATTTGTTGCCGAATCTAAGCGATTTGGGAAGCTTGGCATTCTTGTCCGGTATCATCTTTATCTTCGCTGGTGTAGAGATCTCCTCTGTACATGCGAATAACATCGAAAATCCGAAACGCAACTATCCGATTGCAGTTATCGCTTCCGTTATCTTGCTGGTTATTTTCAACCTGATTGCAGGTCTTACTGTAGCAAACGGTGTTCCAATGGGGAAAATGGAGCTTGCGAACATTACGCAGCCTTACCTGATCTTCTGTGAAGACTTAGGCATTCCATCAATTTTCGTTAATATTATCTCGGCAATGATTTTGATCGGTGTACTCGTTCAGCTTAGTGCATGGGTACTTGGACCAAGTAAATCGATGATCAAGGTCGCAGAAGATGGTAACTTGCCGCCATTCTTCCAAAAGAGAAATGGAAAAGGTATTCCAATTTCGTTCGTATTGATTCAAGCGATTGTTATCTCGTTAGTTTCCGTTCTTTATATCGTAGTACCTGACGTAAACAGTGCGTTCTTGATTATCACAATTACAACGACAATTCTCTATTGTCTCGTATATGCTTTTATCGCAATTTCAGCAATTCGTCTTCGTTACAAAATGCCTGAAGTCGAAAGACCATTCCGACTTGGCAGCAAAGGCAATGGCTTGATGTGGTTCGTAGCTTTGCTGGCCTTGTTGAGCGTAGGCATTACATTGGTTGTTAGCTTGATTCCACCATCTATTCTCGAACCAAGCCAAACAACGGGTTATATCATTTATCAAGTAGGCGCAACAATTGTTATGGTGGGCATCGCCCTTATCATATATAAATTCAAGAAGCCAAGCTGGAAAAAGAGTGAATAGTTTCACAAATTAAGTGCTTCATCAATTCGTTTCATCACATTCAATTCATTTATACATCACGGGAGGAATAGAACATGAACTATCAAATTCCGGAAATTAACTTGAAAGCATTATTCCTTGGTTCTAAAGGCGAGAACGTTAATCTCTTCAAAGAAGTATTGAATAAAATTGTGGACGAGCATGTTGGCTGGAGACAAAACTATCAACCGCAAGATTTGCCAGTCATCTCTCCTTTCGATAAGAGCTCTGAGAGCTTCCAAAATACTGCAGACCATATGCGCAGCGTATTCGATCAATTGTCTTCCAAGCTTCGTTCCGAATCCTTGCCTTGGCATACAGCAGGACGCTTCTGGGGTCATATGAACTCTGAAACATTGATGCCTGCGATTATCGCTTATACAGCAGCAATGCTATGGAATGGTAACAACGTAGCTTATGAATCTTCTCCGGGTACATCCCAAATGGAAGAAGAAGTTGGACATCAATTGTGCAAAATGATGAGCTATCGCGAAGGACATAGCTGGGGTCACATCTGTGCCGATGGTTCCATCGCGAACTTGGAAGGTCTCTGGTATGCACGTAACATCAAGTCCTTGCCGCTTGCAATTAAAGAAGTTGCACCTGAGCATGTAGAAGGCAAATCCGAATGGGAATTGCTCAACATGCCTACGAATGAAATTATGGACATCTTGGACAAAGTTCAAGACAAATTGGATGATATCAAAGCAAAATCCGCACGCAGCGGCCGTTATTTGGACAAGCTTGGTAAATGGTTGATTCCACAAACAAAACACTATTCCTGGTTGAAAGCAGCCGACATTATCGGTATCGGCTTGGATGCTGTTGAAGCAATCGATGTAGACAGCAGCTATCACATGGATATTGAAAAGCTGGAAACACGCATTCGTGAACTGGCAGCAGAAAATACACCAGTCCTTGGGGTTGTCGGCGTAGTCGGCAGTACAGAAGAAGGTCAAATCGACCATATTCATAAAATGGTTGCCCTTCGTGAAAAATTGGCGAAGGAAGGCATTTACTTCTATATCCATGTCGATGCAGCTTACGGCGGATATGCACGTTCCATCTTCTTGGATGAAAACGATCAATTCATCGAATATAACAAAATTAATGAAGTATTCAAGAAACACAATGTCTTCACAGATATGAGCTTGAAGGACGAATGGCTTACTGAAGACGTATATGAAGCCTTCAAAGCAATGAGCCAAGTTGAATCCATTACAATTGACCCGCACAAAATGGGCTATATCCCTTACTCTGCAGGTGCAATCGTTATTCAAGATATCAGAATGCGCGATGCAATCTCTTACTTCGCAACATACGTGTTCGAGAAGGGTGCAGATATCCCAGCATTGCTCGGCGCGTACATTCTCGAAGGTTCCAAAGCCGGTGCAACAGCAGCAGCTGTATGGACAGCTCACAAAGTATTGCCGCTTAACGTTACAGGCTTTGGTAAGTTGATGGGCGCAAGCATCGAAGGCGCTTATCGCTTCTACAACTTCTTGAAGGAAAGAACATTCAACGTTAATGGCAAAGTGATTAAACTTCATCCATTGACTAAACCAGACTTTAACATGGTTGACTATGTATTTAACGAAGAAGGCAACACAGACTTGGAGAAAATGAACAAATTGAACCATGAATTCTTCAATTACGCTTCCTATGTGAAGGGCGGATTGTATAACAACGAATTCATCACTTCTCATACAGACTTTGCAATTCCTGACTATGGCAACAGCCCATTGGAATTCGTCAACAGCCTTGGATTCAGCAGAGCAGAATGGGATCGTGTTGAAAAAGTTACAATCCTTCGTGCTTGTGCCTTGTCTCCATATGCTCATGACAAAGACGTATTCGAAGAATATGCGCTTAAGATTGAGAAAGCTATTCAAGACAAGCTGGAAAAAATATACTTGTACGAAATGTAAGTTTCAAATTTATAAAATGGAATGCGTAACAATCTTCGGTTGTTGCGCATTCCTCTTTATCCAAGGAGTGCTGGATATGACAAACATCAAAAAGGTATTAACGGTTGCAGGTTCGGACTCTAGCGGCGGCGCTGGACTACAAGCGGATCTGAAAACGTTTGAAGAATACGGAACATTTGGCTTCTCTTCCATTACTTCCATCGTTACGATGGATCCGGATAACAACTGGCATCATGCCGTATATCCGATTGATCCTGAACTTGTTCGCAATCAGATTAAAACCGTACTATCTGGGGGCAAACTAGATGCGATGAAGACAGGCATGCTCGGTTCCATTCCTGTGATCGAACTGCTTAGAGAGGTTATTGACCAGCACGACATCACGAATGTCGTCATCGACCCAGTTATGGTGTGCAAAGGCGAGGATGAAGTTGTTCAACCGGAAAACGGGGAAGCCATTCGAGAGCTTCTGCTTCCTAGAGCAACGGTTGTGACGCCCAATTTATTCGAAGCGGGACAGCTTGCGGGAATTCGCAAAGTTAGCACGCTAGAGGATATGAAGGAAGCTGCAACCAAGATTCATGAGCTTGGAGCACAGCACGTAGTCATTAAGGGTGGCAAGACATTGGAAGATCAGAAGGCTATTGATCTGCTGTTCGATGGTCAATCGTTCACATTGTTCGAAGCAGAGAAGCTGGATACGAACCATAATCATGGTGCAGGGTGTACATTTGCGGCGGCTATCGCTGCTGGTCTTGCGAAGGGGATGTCGGTCAAGGATGCAGTAGCTACAGCGAAGCAATTCGTTACAGCAGGCATTGGAGGCGGATTCGCGCTTAATCAATTTGTAGGACCTGTATGGCATGGTGCGTACAATAAGGCTGAACAACGCATGAATTGCTAAACACAGCAGGTATATGTCCAATCTATAGACCCCATTTGCGAGCGCAGCATTGCAATAGTTGGTCATGAAGGAGTTCGGCTTATATGAAGAAAGAAGAGGTTACACTGAAAGAAAGCCTATTTCTTTTAGTTGTTTTATTAGCCATTATAGGAGCTTGTATTATCGGCTTAAGCATGGATCCACAAATTCCGATACTATTCTCTCTGGGGATTATTATCGTCTTCGCTAAAATAAAGGGCATATCTTGGGATCGCGTTCACAAAGGAATATCGAACGGCATTACACCCGGATTAATCCCTATTCTCATCTTTATGCTAATTGGAGCCTTAATCAGCGTGTGGATTGCAGCAGGAACAATTCCGACGATTATGGTTTATGGCTTTGGCATCTTGTCCGCTAAATATTTTTTGCCTTCTGTTTTTATCATTTGTGCAGTCGTTGGTATTACAGTAGGGAGCTCATTCACTACGATCTCAACTGTAGGTATTGCCTTCTTCGGAATGGGGCAGATTATGGGATACCATCCCGCCATTACGACCGGGGCAATCATTTCAGGTGCATTCTTAGGAAACAACGTCTCGCCTTTATCGGATACAACGAACCTGTCCTCGGCCATTGGTGAGGTTGACTTGTTCGAACATATCCGTTATATGCTGCGAGTTGTTATTCCCGCCTTCCTGATTTCGCTTTTGTTCTTTGGAATTGTAGGTCACGCGAAGGTGCTGACGACAGGCGAACAAATCAATGAACTTGTTCAGACTTTGAATTCGTCATTTACCGTATCTGCATGGACCTTGATTCCGGTATTGGTACTCTTCTTATGTGCATGGCGCAAGATTCCGGCCATCCCGACTTTGCTGCTAAGCATTGTCTTTACCATCGGAGTTCTGTTTATTTATCACCCAGAAACAAGCTTGGCAAGCCTGTCTAAGCTGATGCAGGATGGTTATGTTGCGCAGACAGGCGTTGAGAGCGTGGACAAGCTGTTGTCTCGCGGCGGTATCCAGAGCATGATGTGGTCTGTATCCCTTATTTTGCTTGCATTATCATTAGGCGGGCTGTTGGTAGAAATGAACATCATCAAAACGATTATTTCTCGCATCTCTTCATTTGTTAGCACAAAAGGAAAGCTGATTCTGATGACGGCGCTTAGCTCGATGGGGATTAACCTTCTCCTTGGAGAGCAGTACTTGTCCATTATTTTACCGGGAGAAGCGTTCAAGTCTCAGTATGATGCGATTGATGTGGGACGCAAGGAAATGACGAGAATACTCGCCAATGGCGGAGCAGCTTTTAATGCGCTCATTCCTTGGGGCGTCAGTGGGGTATTTATTACAGGGACACTCGGCGTATCGACACTTGAATATTTGCCGTTCGCTATTTTCTGTATTGTTGCACCGCTTCTCAACATTTTGTACGGTTTCTTGGGAAAATCTACGAAAGCTTCCAAAGCTTCCAAAGCAGCATAATCGCAAACGATAAGAAGAAAAGTTGGTGCATAGAGCCAGCTTTTTTTCTATGGAAGGTGCTGCTCTTCTTATGAAATATGTGGTATTAATTACTAATGAAAAATAATGCTATAATATGTTATACCTATTTCAGATACTTGGAGAAAAAAATCACATAACTGGATATGTCATATGAATGACCTTCTAATCCCACCTTCAACATGATGAGATTGGAAATCAGCCAGTCAGTACTCAAGGAGGTAAACATATGTTAATAGAAGAGCTGCAGGGGAAAGCGTTAGATGAATTTTTCCAAGGGATTTTATCTTTGGAGACGATTGAAGAGTGCTATGCTTTCTTTGATGATTTGTGCACAGTAAATGAAATTAAGACGATGGTTCAGCGTTTTCAGGTTGCGAAGATGCTGCACAACCATAACACATACAGTGAGATTGAAGCTGAGGCGAATGCAAGCACGGCTACCATTTCACGCGTTAAGCGATCCTTGAATCATGGCAACCACAGCTATGAATTCGTATTCGCACGTATGAAAGAACAATCAGAGAACAATCCAGAGAAGTAAGTTTCCAATCTTCAGACTTTGCGTACGATGTATCTGCGTACAATGAATACCTCTCCATGCAAGCTTTTGCACCTAGAAGGAAAATCAGCCTTCAAATCAATTCATTCTTTGTGATACGATACAATTTTCATACCATTAGGGAGAAGGAGGGGGACTAAGCTTCGCTGCATCATTACGAGATAAGCGAAATGCCCAAGTCGCCCCTTATCATGCATGTTACTCCTCAACAAGCTCCTTGAATGATTTCACCTTGCCATGCGCATGCGGTGTTTGCTTGCGGATTTTATCGGCGTTTTCCCGGCGATGTTTAGGAATGGACATGGATGATAGCCTCCTCTTGAAATGAGCCCAATAAGGCATAGTAAGTTTGCGGCTGGATAGATGCAAGCATCTGTCTAGCCGTGCTGCACTCAGTTCAATCGTGAACCGAATGTGTTGTTAATATGAGCTGGATTCATAGCGACTATCCCCGCCAATGTTAGGGGGAGAGGGGTTATGGATTCTTTTGACATGGAATTGGGTGTTGTGATATCTTTTATTTAGACATTTATCTAAATGTCTAATGGGTTCTAATTCTGTGGCCGGGGGGATTCCAATTGAATAAATCAGCTTGGAAATGGATGATGGCAGCATGCTTGCTGCTCGGGAGCGCAGTCCCAACTGCATTTGCGGAGGAGACGAAGCAGGAAGCGGCATCAGAAAAGAAGGAAACTGCTAGTATGGTGCAACTGCGGCAAGCGGCGAACGCAATTGGAGCTTATGTAAAGTGGGATCAGAGTACGAAAGAAGCAACGGTTACTTATGGGGATCGTGTATGGATCGTACGCAGCGGGTCTGTTGAATCGACGATTAGCGGCCAACCGTTGAAGCTGACTGCGGCACCTAGAGTGGAGCAAGGAACTCTGGTTGTACCTTGGAACGATCTGTGTGAAGCCCTGCACATTCAAGCGAAGTGGGTAAATGGGAAAGTGGAAGCAGAGACGTCGGACTGGAAGACGCGTGCGTCTCAATTTGTCATGCAATTCGCAGCAGCCGCTGACCGTCCGGAAGCGGTGGAGCAGATCCAATCTTCTCTGACTCCGGCACTCAAGAAAGCGGGTCACGTGTACCCGATCGGCATGTTTGCCAAGCAAATTACGACGATGTTCGGGCAGCCAACCCAATTGATCCAAGTCACGCAAACTGAAAATGATGTGCATCGTAATGCTGCCGTCTCATTCAAGACTGATAAAGGCTCGGTATTATCCGTGGTACTCCGTTATGCTAAGGACGGCTTGGTGGATGATATGTATTTCAACTTCGTACCCCAAGGTCAGTATCAAGCCCCATCCTATGATGATAAGGGTGCTTATAGAGAAGAGTCGATCGTAATCGGAGAAGGGGAATTCAAGCTGCCGGGCACACTGACAGTGCCAGCGACAGGAGACGGAAATTATCCGGTTCTGGTGCTTGTACATGGATCGGGTGCGAATGATCGAGATGAATCGATCGGCAGCAGCAAGATGTTCCGTGACCTGTCCGTCGGCCTTGCCAAGCAAGGGATTGCAACGATTCGTTATGAGAAGCGGACGCGTGAATATTCGTATCAGTCCACCGCAGTTCCACGCTTTACGGTGAAGGAAGAGACGATAGATGATGCCCTTCATGCGGTTGCTTGGGCGGCCCAAGACAAGCGGCTGAACAAGCAGCAGATCTTTGTGCTTGGCCACAGTCAAGGCGGAATGCTCGTGCCTAGAATTCTTGCTCAAGATACTGCGAAGGCAATTCGGGGAGCTGTAGTTGCAGCAGGGCCATCTGGCCCGCTTGAGGATCTCATGCTGACGCAATTCGAAGGCCAATTGGCTCGTGCGAAGGAGTCGAAGCTTCCAGAGCAGGCAATTGCTCAATTGGAAGCACAAGTAGCAGCTTGGAAGCAGTCCCTTCAAATCATAAAAAATAAAGAATATACAGTCGACAACTACCCGGAAAATCTGCCAATCGGCACACCTTCTTGGTGGTTTGATTTCCGTGACTATTATGGCGGAGACATTGCGAAGACTCAGCAAGTTCCGATGTTCCTCATCCAAGGGGACAATGATGTCCAAGTGGGCAAGGAGCATTTAGACGGCTGGAAGAAGGCGCTGTCGTCTCGTACCAATGTCGCATACAAGCTGTATCCGAAGCTGAACCATGTTTTTGTACCGTATGATAAACCATCGACCGGAGAAGAATATATGCTGCCGGGCAACGTACCGTTTGAAGTCATTACAGACATGGCGAAATGGATAAAAACTCAATCTTAATGATATCGTTGCCGTTATACACGTCAATGTAGCATTGGCTTATAACTAAGAGCGTGATAGTCTGGATAGCTAGGCTATGCGCTCTTTGTGATTTTTGAGTGGAATGATTTATGCGTTATAATGGATAAATAGTCAAAGGGGGGCTGGTCATGCGACGTACGAAAAAACCGCGAAAACGCAGAATCTGGCTTCTGATCTCCCTTGTTCTCATTATTTTGGTTCCCTACATATTGGTGAACAGCACACCTGCATTAACGGCGCTGTTTGTAAGAAAACTATTTGAGACTCCAATCGCGACCCAGCCAGCAGGGTATGCTTCGTATAGCAGCCAAGTGCAGGTTCAGCATGATTTGACCTATCCATCAAGGTATAAGGACAACCGATTCGATATATACTTGCCACAATCATCAAGCGCCGAAGAAGCGAAATCATACCCGACTATTATCTGGGTGCATGGAGGTGCGTATGTTGGAGGGGATAAGAAGGATCTTGCGATTTTTTCCACCATGTTAGCAAGTCAAGGTTATGTGGTATTGGCGATGAATTATGAGCGCGCACCAGAAGCCAAATATCCTACACCTCTTTTGCAACTGGATGAATGTTATCAATATGTGAAGGCAAATCCAGATCGCTTCCCGATTGATAAAAATCGGCTATTCTTTGCCGGAGATTCGGCAGGAGCACAGATTGCCAGCAACTATACAGCTATTCAGACGAACTCAGATTTGGCACGTCAAATGGGTATGGAGCAAGCAGTGCCACGAGACACGATAAAGGGAATGCTGCTGTATTGCGGCCCATTCGATCTTCAACTGTTCCACAGTACGAAGTATTCGCTGCCTGTGCAATTTTTCTTGAATCAAGTAGCTTGGAGCTACATCGGAGAGAAGAATTGGCATGAAGTGGAGAAGGTGAAGTTAGCTTCGGTTGTGAACTTTGTGACGAAGGATTATCCGCCAACCTTTATTACCGATGGCAACAAAAATTCATTTGAGGAGCACGGAAGAGAGCTGGCTGCAAGGCTGGAGGCAGTGAATGTCCCGGTTCATTCGCTATTTTTCGAGCAGGATGAAGCGATTACCGAGCATGAGTTTCAATTTAAGCTAGATACCGAGTCTGGAATGAAGGCATTGGAGCAATCTTTGTCATTTTTGAGGCAGTACGCAAGCAAATAAATAACAGGAGCCAGCATGCACAAAATAAGACAAAGCACATTGCGCTCCTGTTGGTTATATTAATTTTTTAACGGTGGAGTCCATAATTTATACAGGTCAGCAAATCCAAATGAATCATATTGAACATGCTGCAGCATCGGATGAATGGGGCGCACGTGCTGCGGATGATGCATGAAACCAATGCAGGCTTCATCAACTACGTATTGGACAATGCGATCAATTAGTCTTTCTCTCTCCTCCGCATTTTCATGTTGGAACAAAACGAATTGGGAATCAATCCATTCGAGCTGTTCATTGCTCAAATAACGACTGAAAGCCAATGCATCGCTACGGAAAGCAGCAAGCACTGACAGATGCGGATCCAGTGATGATACCTCACCGGACAGGATGATATCCATGTGCGGATCGTTCGTCGAATCATGGACATCGTTAAAGGAGTAGGGATGAAGTTCGATATGGATCCCGATACTGAGCGCCCTTTGTTGAATCCATTCTGCTTCCTCCCATGCCTCTGGGATATCCAGCATATATAGCCGCAGCTTTTCGCCGCTATATATGCTGGAGGCTAGCCATCTTTTTGCCTCTGTTAGACTTTTCCTGATCAGTGTGCTTCTCCATGGGAAAAAATGAGAGGCTGGGATAAGCCCAGTTCTGCCTAACTCCTTCCACATGGTTTCCATGTCCAGCAATTCGTTCAACGCTTTCCGCAACATGCGATCCTGCATGGTAGAAGAGTGCTTTGAATTAAACATAGCAAACCGATATCCAAGTTCCGTGGGACGATCATATGCCGAATTGAACGGAGCTGTTCCAGTGCTAGGGATGTCATATTGGATAAGATGTGCCCGTTCCGGGGGCATTTGCCAACAATGAATTTCATCCATATAAGCGCGCTCGCGAAAATACGAATCAAATGCATGCAGTACAACTCGATTCTGCTGGCAGGATACAATTCGATATGGCCCTGTGCCGATAAAGAAGCTGTCCGTATTCTCACCATCTTCGGGGAGGATGATCATCGGTGTTGATGCTAGATAGCGTCCAAACAAAGGATTCGAGCGATGTAGTATAATCCGAGCCACGAGTGGCGAAGGACAATCTATAGATGCGATATCCCGGGCAAGCCATCGGTTGGGACAGGCTGAATGCATGAGCCTCTCCATGCTGAACTTGACGTCCCGACTCGTCAAAGCGCGATGGTGATGGAACCATACCTGTTTTCGCAAATACATCGTCCATATTAACCCCTGCTCATCGACCTCCCACCCAATAGCCAAATGAGGCACAAGCTCATTCTGATTGGCATCATAACGGAGCAGTGTATCCCCGATCAACGAGGCAAGCATTGAATCATAGGTGATCGATACGAACGCAGGATCAAGATTCGTTACCGGAAAGGTCGTAATTGCATGTAACACATCCTTGCCTACTGTTGCAGGCTGCAGCCCCAACTGCTCTTGTATAGGCTTTTGCAAATCACCGATCCACTGCCTTGGAAAAGGAAGCTGAAGCACTTGGAGCAACTGCTCCATGTCCTGTTGCTGAAGACAGAGTTGGATGAAATCAAGCAGATCCTCATAAAAATCCGTAACGAAGCAAATCTCGGATTGATTTCCTCTGCCGCGTCCGGGAATGTAAGTACAACCATACTCAGATACCAGCTTAAGTAGCTTTCGTTTAGCATTTTTCCGGCTGCAATGCCATACATTCTCCAGTTCTTGCAGCCGCAGCACTGCGATACGCTCATGTTCACGCTCGTAGAGATAGGCGCGCAATGATAAATAATCCAGTTGAAGCAATTGACTCACCTCACTAAAAGGGGACATGTAAGCAAGGATTATACCCTTTTTTCCTCTTTTTGCAAGGCTGATAATAGGGATAAAGCAATTATTATTAGTTTTCTAAACAAGAGAGAAGCAGGGAGGCATTCCTATGTTCACAACAGAAAGAATCCGATTGCGCAAAATGACGGAGCAGGATGCACAGGTATATCATAGCTGGAGAAACGATGCAAGGGTGATGGAGACAACGAATCCGCATATGGATTTATATGCTCCTGAGGATACTGATGCTTTTGTTCGCACTGTTATACTTGGATCTTCGAGTTCGAAATCGTATATCATTGGTGACGCAGACACGGATACGCCCATCGGAATCATGTCGCTCATTTCAATCGATTACAAAAATCGCAATGCGGAGCTGATTATCGATATCGGCGAACCGGATTATTGGGGGAAAGGGTACGGTCAGGAAGCATTGCAGATTTTGCTGCACTATGCCTTCAATGAGTTGAATTTGCATCGATTGTCCTTACGGGTGTTCGATTTTAACGAGAGAGCGATTAGGCTGTACTCAAAAATAGGCTTCAAGCAAGAGGGGGTTATAAAAGAGGCCTTATTCCGTAATGGAGCTTGGCACGATATTATCCATATGGGACTGCTGCAATCGGAGTACATGAAGCAAAGTCTATTTCTAAAATAATGAAAATAAAAGATATACTAGGTGAAAGTGATAACTTTCACTTTTAACATTACAAATATATGCTACTCTTATCTATGTACGGTACATCTTCCGCATGCGCAGCGGACAACCAGTATATACAGACGAGGGGTATAACAACATGAAGAGCATTCGTAAGGCTGGAACTTGGCTGCTCATTTTATGTCTTATTGTAATGGTAGCAGCTTGTGGCAATGGAAGTGGCAAGGAATCGCAAGGAGCCGCACAGCAGGAACAAGGCAAGACCATTACATCTGTCGGGGAAGGTGATGGCAAGCACGGTGCGATCAAGGTAGAGGTTACATTCGACAATAATGAAATTACGGATATTAAGGTACTCGAACAGAAGGAGAACGAAGTTCTGGCCGAGCCTGTATATAAACAGCTGAAAGAAAATATGATCACCACCAATACGGCTGAAGTAGATGCAATCAGCGGCTCCAGCATGACGAGTCATGGCTTCATTGATGCAGTCCAAGATGCTGTATCTAAAGCCGGAATTACGCTCATCGCGAAGAAGGCCGATTCCTCCAATAAATCCGAGGAGCCTGCGGAACAAACCTATGACATCGTTGTGGTTGGTGCAGGCGGAGCGGGATTCAGTGCGGCAATTGAAGCGAAGAAGGCAGGGGCTACTGTCGTTCTGTTGGAGAAGATGCCAACCGTTGGCGGCAACACATTGATTTCCGGCGGGGAAATGAACGCAGCGAACACATGGGTTCAACAGAAACTTGGCATTAAAGATGATGTCGAATTGTTTATTAAGGATACGCTGAAGGGCGGCGACAACGTCGGTGATCCAGAGATGGTGCGCACGATGGCTGAGAATGCGACCCAAGCAGCAGAATGGCTGAAGGATGAGATCAAGGTTGAATTTTTGCCGGATCATCTCTTCCAGTTCGGTGGACACTCCGTGAAGCGCGCGCTTATTCCACAGGGACATACAGGGGCAGAGCTGATTACGAAGCTGAAGAAGCATTTGGATGGGGCTGGCATTCCGCTGAAGACAGATACGAAAGTGGAAAAACTGCTCACAGACAGCTCTGGCAAAGTAATCGGCGTAGAAGCAACAGGCGCTAAAGGAAGCAAGCTGACATTCCATGCGAACAAGGGCGTTATCATTGCATCCGGCGGCTTTGGCTCCAATGTAGAAATGCGTAAGAAATATAATCCGGAGTATGACGAGAAATACATGACAACAGATGCTCCTGGCTCTACAGGTGACGGTATCGTGATGGCTCAGGATGTAGGGGCAGCATTAACGAACATGGAGAGCATTCAAACGTATCCGGTCTGCGATCCAGTAACAGGTGTTATTTCACTCGTAGCGGACAGCCGCTTCGATGGCGCAATCCTTGTGAACCAAAGCGGTAAGCGGTTTGTTGAAGAACTTGAACGCCGCGACGTAATTTCTAAGGCAATTTTGGCGCAAGAGGGAAAATACGCTTACCAACTGTGGAACGAAGATATTGCGAATATTAGCAAAACGCACGAGGTGCACAAGGACGAATACGATGCGCTCGTGAAGGAAGGCATGCTGTATAAAGCGGACACGCTTGAAGACGCTGCAAAGTTCTTCAACATCGATCCGGCTGCATTGAAGGCAACAATTGAGCGGGTCAACGGCTTCGCAAAAGCAGGAGACGATAAGGACTTCCATCATCGTGCTGGCCTGAAGGACATGAGCAAGGGCCCTTATTATATTGAAAAAGCAGTTCCATCCGTTCACCATACGATGGGTGGCGTGGTGATCAACAAGACGACTCAAGTATTGAATGAGAAGGGACAACCGATCCCAGGCTTGTTCGCAGCAGGTGAAGTAACAGGTGTCATCCACGGCAAGAACCGTCTCGGCGGCAACGCGGTTGCGGACGCCATTACATTTGGCCGTATTGCAGGACAACAGTCAGTGAAATAAAAGTTAGGCAGATGTGATTATAGTGAACCCTGATTAACAAGCTAATCATAGTAAATGGAAGTAGGCCGCAGCTTAGCTGCGGCCTTTTCTTGTAGAGAATATTTTCCCAATCACCTATAATGGGAGGATGGCATCATGTATAACCATATTTTTCTTACAAAGGAGACATCGACATAATGGGATCCGCATCACTCTTTGCAAGACCGCATCTAGCAGAATGCGTGCCTGACCTCGTAGCAACGGCAAGAGGAGATAAGAAAGCGACGCTTGTCATTCAGCATGCCAAGCTGGTCAATGTGACTTCTGGAGAAATATTGGACGATATGTCCATCGGTGTACAAGGTTCAAGGATTGCATTTGTAGGCAAGGATGCAAGTCATCTTATCGGAGACACGACGAAAGTTATTGATGCACAGGGCCGTTATGTAGCGCCCGGACTGCTTGACGGGCATTGCCATATTGAGAGCAGCCAGATTACGCCAACGCAATTTGCAAGAGCTGTATTGCCAAAAGGGACAACAGGCGGCTTTTTCGACGCGCATGAGATTACGAACGTTCTCGGACTTCCGGGATTGAAGCTTATGCTTGATGAAGCGAGAACGACTCCACTCGCCGCTTACATGCAGGTCGCTTCCTGCGTGCCTTCTACCGGCCCAGAGCTGGAGACGGCAGGCGCTTCGATTGGACCGGCCGAGGTAGCGGAAGCCTTTACGTGGGGCCCGGACATGATTGCCCTTGGCGAAGTCATGAACTTCCCGGGCGTCGTATTCGGCGATGACAAAATGATTGGGGAAATTCAAGCTGCCTTGCGCGCAGGCAGAGTAGCTGATGGACACTATACATGGCCTGTTCAAGACTGGCGATTGCCAGCATATGCCGCCAGCGGGATTACCGGTTGCCATGAAAGCGTGAATGCGGAGGATGTCATCGCACGCGTGCGGCTGGGCATGTATGCGAAAATGAGACGCGGTTCCGCATGGCATGACGTTGCGGAGTCAATCAAGGCCCATACTGAGCACAATATCGACTCGCGCCGCATGATACTCGTCACCGACGATCGGAGTCCAGAGTCGCTAGTAGATGAAGGACATATGGATTTCGTTGTACGCCATGCGATTGCGCAGGGAGTGCGTCCTGTGACGGCATTCCAGATGGCAACCATTAATACGGCAGAACGATTTGGCGTGGCGCGGGATGTAGGTTCGATTACGCCGGGTTCGTTCGCGGACATGATTATGCTGGACGGTCATATTTCCGACGTGAATGTAATCATGACGATTGCTGCCGGACAAGTAGTCGCCGAGCATGGTCAAATGGTCGTCGAACTTCCAAAGTTCCATTATCCCGAATCAGCGATTCGCTCCGTACACTTGGCTCGTCCGGTAAAGGCAGAAGACTTCGTGATTCAAGCGCCGATTACGGGAGGTGTTGCAACTGCTCGTTCGATTCAAGTGAGGGAGAATCATGTGGACACGAAGGAATTGCTTGTGTCTGTGCAGGTCGAAGACGGAATCGCATCATTACGAGATCAAGCGGATTTATGTAAATTAGCCGTGATCGAGCGCCACCGTGGTACGGGCAAGCAGGCAGTAGGCTTCGTATCCGGTGTAGGGTTCCAGGAACCGGCTGCGTTGGCTTCGACGGTGGCACATGATTGTCATAACGTCATGGTCATCGGCAACTCCGACGAGCTTATGGCGAAAGCAGCGAATGTCGTTGCCGATATGCAGGGCGGTATCGCGCTCGTTACCGAGACGGAAATCGTAACTTTGCCGTTGCCCGTTGCTGGCCTTATGTCGAATGCGTCGTTCGAGCAAGTGGCGGAACAGTCGAAGGCAGTTAGCGAAGCTTTGAACAAGGCAGGCTGCACGATGAACTATGCGTTCATGACTTTATCGCTGCTTGCGCTTGTTGTCGTTCCCGAGCTCCGTCTGTCGGATATCGGTCTCATCAAAACGACGGAACAAGGTTTTGTTCAGGTGCCATTGTTCGTGGAGCAATAAAATTAGCATTCATCTTCATATACAGTCATTTCAGTCAGGCGTCTTTCCAAGCGGAAAGCGCCTTTTTTATATAATCTTTTCTTATGAATTAGCGAATTAGAAAGGTGGAAACTGCATGCAGAGGCACTTGCAGCTGCTCCTTCTATCGTCGAACTATTTTTGCATACGTTGAAGGTGTGGGCATGAGGAGGATAAAGAAACGGAATGTCTTACGCTAACAACCAATGCTGTAACGGTAGAGATCGTAGAAGGACAATCGACATGATGAAGCGAAAAGGAAGAGATACGTTTAATAGCTTACTAGTTGAGGTGCACCGTCATGACGAAACTATCTATCGGCCGTATGGCCGAGCTGAATCATACCTCTGTACAAACACTTCGGTATTATGACAAGCTCGGTCTCTTGAAGCCTGAGTTTATTGAAGAAAGCACAGGTTATCGGTATTATGCAATCAAGCAGTGCGCAAGATTGGACATGATCAACTATATGAAGTATCTGGGAATGTCCTTGGACAGCATCAAGGCATGGCTCGATCATGAAGAGGTCGAATCGATTCCTGCAATGCTGCGGAAGCAGGCGGCGCTAATTGAGCAGAAAATGAATGAACTGGAGCAGATGAGGAGAGCAGTTAATGTAAGCATCAACAATTATGAAACGTATATCCAAGCGCCCAAAGACGGATATATTGTGCTGGAGCACATTCCTGCACGCAAAATCTTTTGCTATGACAGCGGCATCAATATCTATGAGAACACGTTGGAATCCTATGAGTATATATTGCGAGAGCTGCGAACACAGGCAATTGTGAATCACCTGCCGATGGCATACTTCTGCAATGTCGGTTCAATGATACGCAAGGACAGGTTGAAGCGAGGTGAGTTCGTATCCACGGAAATATTTCTATTTGTCGATGATGACTTTGCTATGCAAGAGGGGGTTGAATGGATTCCCGAGCACGACTATTTGTGCATCTATTGCAGCAGTTTCTTCGATGAGCAGGAGTGCGCTAATAAGCTGCTCGCCTACGTTCGCGAGCTTGATTACGACATCATAGGCGATTACATTTGCGAAGTCGTAGTTGAACTGCCGGTATTTCATCATGAGGAGCGCAACATGTTCATGAAATTGCAGATTCCCGTACAAAAGGGATTGACTCTATAGTTGCTATAGAGTTTATGATGAGGACATAGGAGCTACAAGTATTTCAGATACATTAGATTGTGAAATTAATAACAATCCATTAAGGAGGCTGTCCACATGCGAGAAAAAATCAGAGTGATTCAATATGGCTGCGGGAAAATGGGAATTTACTTTTTGAGATATTTGTATGAAAAAGGGGCTGAAATCGTTGGTGCAGTCGATCTTAATCCGAACGTCGTCGGCAAGGACGTTGGCGAAGTAGCGGGACTCGGCGTGAAGCTGAACGTGCCAATTCGCTCGGATGCAGAGGAAGTATTCAAGGAGTGTGACGCGCAGGTGTGCATTATTGCGACGACGAGCTTGCTAAGCGATACGTATGCTGCATTCGAACTTGCTGCGCGCTATGGAGTGAACGCCGTCAGCACATGCGAAGAGGCCTTCTATCCATGGACTACTTCTCCGGCGCTGACGAACCGATTAGATCGGTTGGCGAAGGACAACAATTGCACGTTGACGGGATCTGGATATCAGGATGTATTCTGGGGCAGCTTGATCACGACATTGGCAGGGGCAACGCATCAGATTACGAGAATCGAAGGCATGTCCAGCTACAACGTGGAAGAGTACGGCATTGCACTAGCAGAGGTTCATGGTGCGGGATTGACGCTTGCGGAATTTGAAGAGAAGATTGCAAGCAACAATGACTTGCCTTCCTTCATGCGCAATGCCAATGAGTGGCTGTGCTCGCAGTTCGGCTGGACGATCAAGTCGATGGATCAGCAGTTGATTCCGATGACGCATGACAGAGATCTGTACTCGACGACACTCGGCAGAACGATTCCGGCCGGCGACGCGACGGGTATGTCCGCGGTCGTCACTACGGTAACCCATCAAGGCTCGGTCATCGTGACAGAATGCATCGGCAAAGTATATGCGGAGGATGAAGTAGATCATAATGACTGGATCATCAAGGGGGAGCCGAAGACAGAGGTTAAGATCTCGTGCCCGGCCACCGTAGAGCTTACCTGTGCAACGGTGGTCAATCGCATTCCGGATCTGCTGCAGTCACCAGCGGGCTTTTACACGACCGAGAAAATGCCTCCGGCACAATATCGCACCTATCCGCTCCATTATTACGTGAAATAATATAGATCGTGAACAAGGCAATGGCTGAAAAGCTGTTGCCTTTTTTTGTAACTATTCCCTGTATAATTTTTGGAAATTTTACAATTGTGCGATGAAAGTCATTGCATTCCGGCAAGATGCAAGCTAGAATAAAATATAATACCAAAATGATAGTTTTGTTTCGAAATAAAATTTCTTGGCGAGTAGGGATAGACATATGTCGATACATGATAATATTTTGATCAAAATCCGTGATATGAAGGATAGTCTTACGCCAGTAGAACGCATCGTTGCTGAGTACGTGCTCGCAAACTTGGAAGAGATTCCGCACTTGTCGATCAAGAACTTGGCGCAGCTGACGAAGACTAGCGATGCATCCGTGCTTCGCTTCTGCAAGACGATGGGCTATTCAGGCTACCGCAGCTTTATCGTCAGCATCTCCGCATCAATCGGATCGATGGATGACGAGCAGAAGGATCAGTATACAGACATTCAACCAGGGGATGATTTAGATACGATCATCTCTAATATTTCGCGCAACAATAGTAAATCCATCGAGGATACGCTCTGTGTCATTGACCGGAAAGAAATCGGCCGTGCCGTGCAGGTGCTGCGCGAGAGCAATCGGGTTGTGTTCTTCGGTATTGGCGCATCAGGGCTCGTTGCGATTGATGGGGAGCAGAAGTTCTCGCGTATCAACAAAATGTGCCATGCGTATACGGACGGGCATAGTCAGTTAACGGCGGCTACACTGCTCGATAAGGGCGATGTGGCGATCTTTGTCTCGAATTCAGGCGACACGATTGATATTCTGGATTCGTTGGAAATCGCCAAGAAAAATGGCGCCTGTATTATTGCGATAACGAAGTATACGAAAAGCGAGCTGGCGGATAATGCCGATATCGTGCTGAGCATATCCACGCCTGAGGTTACGATTCGCAGCGGTGCGATGGGCTCTCGTATCGCAATGCTAACGGTTATCGATATTCTTTTTGCAGGAGTAGCGAGTGCGGAATATAAGAATGTGAAGAAGTATTTGACGAAAACACATAATATTTTGGCCAGCAAGCATCGTTGATACGAAGGACAGATCAACATGGCAGACATCGGCAGGGCACGTGCGCCGGTGTCTTTTTTTGTTGAAAAATAAAAATAAAACAACAATAATTTATTTTATAATAAAATTTTATTTCAAAAACTGTTGACCATGATGACATTTAGGTCTAAGATGGATATATAAGCAAGTTATACAACACAGGATAGGAGGATGGCTATGGATGAGTATCTGGCGGGTCTAACGACAGAAGAAATCAATCCAGAGACATTAGTGATAGACGAGTGCACAACCGATCAGATGCTGCGCCTCATGAATGAGCAGGATTCAAAAGTTCCGCAAGCGGTTGCAGCAGAGATTCCGCAAATTGCCAAAGCGGTCGACACCCTGCACAATGCGCTCAAAAATGGCGGTAGAATGTTCTATGTCGGGGCTGGATCTTCCGGCAGACTCGGCGTCCTCGACGCTTCAGAATGTCCACCCACTTTCGGAACTGACCCTTCGCTAGTGCAAGGACATATCGCTGGGGGAGACACTGCACTGAGATGGGCCGTTGAAGGCTGCGAGGATGATGCAGAGGAGGGGATGGCATTAATCGAGAGATGCGGCGTGACGGACAAGGATGTGGTTGTTGGCATTACAGCGAGCGGAAGCGCACAATTCGTAATTGCTGCCTTGAGAAAGGCGCGGGAAATTGGTGCGGCGACGATCGGCGTAGTGAATAACAAGCAATCCAAACTAGAGGGCGTCTGCGATGTATGCATCTCACCTGTTGTAGGGCCGGAAGTCATTATGGGATCGACAAGATTGAAAGCGGGTACAGCCCAGAAGTTGGTACTGAATATGCTGACAACTTGCACAATGGTTAAACTTGGGAAGACCTATAATAACTTGATGGTTGACTTGAAAGCGAGTAATATCAAGTTGCGCGACCGTTCAGTTCGGATTATCCAAGCGGTTACAGGCGTTGATGCGAAGACTGCGACTAGCTATTTAGAAAGCGCTTCCATGAACTGCAAACTAGCCATCATGATGATTAAGACAGGACTTGACGCAGCTGAAGCGGAACGGGCATTAGAGCAGAGTGAAGGTAGTTTGAAAAAAGCAATTGGCACGTTTACAAAAGCGGTATAGAAATCATTCGATATCCTTGAGGGGGGCTTTATCAATGAGAAAAAAAATGCGTGTATTGGCGTCCATCTGTGCTTTTACCTTGGCAATTTCCTTGCTATCGGCTTGCGGAAGTTCCAATGATGCAAAATCCGGAGAACAGGCGAACGGAGGCAAAGGTGGAAAAGATACAATTACAGCTTTGTTGCCACCAGTATCCGGTAAGTTCCAAGATAACTTCAAGCAAATGGAGAAGGAATTTAGCGAGTTGTACCCTGACTTGACGCTGAAGATTGAGCCAGCAAGCTGGGAAGATGTGACGCAGAAGCTTGATACACAAGTTAACGCGGGCAGTCCGCCAGATATTGCATTCATCCCATCTGCAGGGATTCCAAAGTATATCCAGCAAGGCATGCTAATGGATATGACAGGTGTAGCAACGCCCGAAATGATTGCAGACTATGACAAAATTCCGCTTGAATACATGAAGAGTGGTAACGGACTTTACGGCTTCCCGGCATATATGGAAGTTCATGCCTTGGGCGGTAACAGAGAGTTCTTGGAGAAGGCAGGAATCGATTGGAAGAAAGTTCAGCAAGACGGCTGGACGTTTGATGAGTTCCGTGAGGCTGTGAAGAAGGGCGTCGTGAAGGAAGGCGACAAGACGTCCCGCTATGGCTTTGTATTCGCTACAGCAGGTGTAGCTTCCAAGGATTACTTGGGGATTCTGGTTAAAAATGCAGGCATGCCTGCATTCTTCGATAAAGACATGAAATACGCTTACACAAGCAAGAACTTCCTTGAAGTGTTGAAAGATATTCGTGTACTTATTGATGACGGCTCCATGCCGAAAGAACTTAGCTCTGTAGACGCTGGAAAACGTTGGAACATGTTCCTGACAGGGCAAACGATGATTACAGGTAAAGGTCTTGCTACTTTCGAAAACAATTCAAAAGAAAACAACGAAAAAATCGCGAAAAAAGACGGCAGCGAAGTAAAAGGCAGCATTCCGGTCGAATATACGGTGCTTCCGGTTCCAACCTTCTTGGGTCAAGAGCAGAAATCCGCAGTTGCAGTAGATGGTTATGTAACATTCCGTGGAAAGAATGAGCCAACGGCTGAGCATAAAGCGAACGTAGTAAAAGCTGCGTACTTCCTTGCAAGCGGTAAAGTAGCAGCAACAACGAACAATGATCTCTTTGCAGCGCACATTACGGAATCGGCTAGAAAAGAAGCAGAAAAAATGCCAATCGAAAGAGACGAGTTCAATGAAAAGGCTGTAGAAAAATTGCTTAGCCATGCAACTCCTGCACGTCCAGACATCCCAGCAGATCTGGCTGCAAAAGCAATTAAATTGGAAACAGAAGTGATAGTACCTAAGCTGCAAGCATTGATCGCAAATGAAATTACACCAGAGAAAATGTACGATGCTGTGAAAGAGGCAGCCATTGCAGCATTCGGTGAAGACGGAATTGTGAAGGACTAAGAAGAAGTCAGCTTCGGATAGCCGTATGATACGACGTACGGCTATCCGGAAATGTTTATGACATTGCGTATTGAAAGGGGTTTCGCATTATGGCCCAATTAGCTAAGCCGTTGAAGAAACGGAAAATTAGAGGAGATTCCGGTTGGGGATATGCGTTTATCGCGGTTGCATTGGTTGTATTCGCAGTCTTTACCGCATATCCGGTAGTAAGTGCCTTTATTATTAGTTTTCAGGATTATAAACCGCTAGGATCTACATGGGTAGGATTCGATAACTATATTTCTTCCTTTAAAGATCCGCTCTTTTGGAAGTCAATTAAGAATACGGTTGTGTATACGGTACTTACGGTTCCCGTTGCATTGATGATCTCGTTTGCGGTAGCCATTCTCATCTTGCCGCTCAGCAAGAAGCTACAGACGACGTTCAAGGCTGTTTACTATTTGCCTGCTGTTGCATCAGGCGTTGCCATGTCCGTTGTATGGCTGTGGATCTTCGATCCAATGGAATCCGGGATTATGAACCAGCTATTGGGGCTGTTCGGCATCAGCAATTTGAACTGGCTCGGATCAAGCGCGACTTCAATGTTCTCCTTGGTTCTGATGTCCTGGCTGGCAAGCCATGGTACAAGCATCATTATTTATTTGGCAGCATTGCTCGGTATTGATGATAGTTATTATGAGGCAGCAGAATTGGATGGCGCTTCTTTCCTGAAGAAGCTGTGGTACATTGTCATTCCTTGCTTGAAGCCAACTACGCTGTTCTTGTTGGTAACGGGTGTTATCGGCTCTTTCCAAGTATTCCAGAACGCTTATCTGATGACAGGCGGCGGCCCAGACAACTCGACAACAATGGTCGGATTGCTCATCTTTGACAACGCATTCAAATACTTTGAATTCGGTAAAGCTGCAGCGCAATCTCTCGTGTTGGCTGGAATTATCGCTATTATATCGTTCGCTCAGTTCAAATTTATGGGTAAAGACGTGGAGTACTAAGGAAAGGGGAGAAGCCAACGATGTCACTTTACAATCCGCATAATGGAAATCCGGCGGCTAAACATACGAGAAACGCTGCCATCATATTCATACTTTTACTATTTGCTTTGGCAACGATCTTCCCTATTTATTTTATGCTTATTTCTTCCTTTGGGGATCCCGTCGAAGCTGGGGCGATGAGCTACTCGCTCTTCCCAACCAAAATATCTTTTGAATCGTATAAATTCTTCTTTGATTACAGTGAATACTCACTGCGCTGGTTATTGAACTCATTATTTGTGGCGGCTGTTGTTACGGTATCAAACGTGTTCTTTGCAAGTATGGCTGGCTATGCCTTCTCCAAAATTAAGTTCAAAGGCAGAACAGCATTGTTTACATTGCTTCTCGTTGCGATGATGATTCCGTATCAGGTAACACAAGTGCCGTTGTACATCTTAATCGTTAACATTTTCCAAATCCAAAATACGTACAGCGCTTTGATTTTACCTGGTCTCGTTACTGTATATAATATCTTCCTTTCGAAGCAGTTCATGAGCAGTATTCCAAATGAGGTATTGGAATGTGCGAAGATTGAAGGTTGCAACCAGTTCCAAGTGTATTTCAAAATCATTTTGCCTTTGTCTAAAACAGTACTCGCGGTAATGGCGATCCTGACGTTTATGGATAGCTGGAATACGTTCTTCTGGCCATTCTTGGTTACCAATACGATGGATATGCAGACGATTCAGGTAGGCCTCAAAAACTTCAGATTTGCCAACACGACTTACTTTGCGCCGATGATGGCAGGGGCTACAATCTCAGCGTTGCCTATGTTTATTCTCTTCTTCAGCTTGCAGAAGTACTTCTTGCAAGGGGTAACCGTAGGTGCGGTGAAAGGCTAATAGTCCTGCAATCTAATCCTGAACCTTCATCGCTGCGATGAAGGTTTAATGTTTAATTGGAGGTCCTGCGATGCTTGTCAAATGGGACAACAAATATAGGGAAGACGTTATCGCATTATGGAATGAAGAGGCAGTTCGCGATGGATATAAAGAGCTTACAGCAGCGAGTTTCTATGACATATTTTGTTCTAACCCATACTTCGATTCGGAGAACACATTCGTTCTGCTTGATGATGAAGGCGGTGTGCAGGGCTTCGCTTGCGGCTGTACGGGAGATGATCTGCCGCTAGGTCATGATGCTGGATATATCACCTGCATCGTCTTGTCTCGGAATTACCGTACAGACGAGTACTATACACGAATGCTGGATGCAGTTGAGGGGCGTTTCCGTGAGCTTGGGAAGAAGCAGGCAGATATCCTGTTCTTCAATCCAATGATGCTTCCTTGGTATATTCCGAATACACCGCAGCATGAGCATAACAATGCGCCTGGGGTGCCTGTCGGAAGTGAATTCTATCATTATCTGCTGGAGTATGGCTACTTCGAGCGAGCGGTTCAACAAGCGATGTATTTGCCATTGGCTAGCTTCGAAGTTCCGGAGCAGATCGCGAACAAAGAATTGAAAGCGGCAGCAGATGGCTACGCGGTTGAATTGTACGACCTTAATCGTCATCGTGGGATTGAGTCGATGCTAGAGGAACTACACAACCCATTTTGGACCAGGGAGATTAAGCAAGCAGCTGCTAACGGTGTTCCCGTAGTGATTGCAGCCTATCAAGGAGAAGCAGTTGGCTTCGCAGGGCCGGTCATTCGCCAGCAGAGCGGTAGGGGATATTTTGCAGGCATTGGCGTGAGCCCGCAACATGAGGGACATGGACTTGGAACCATTTTGTTTTTCAAGCTTTGCGAAGCATTTCGCAGCATTGGAACGGAATATATGTCGTTGTTCACAGGCAGTACCAACCCTGCGCTTCGCATTTACGAGAAGGCAGGTTTCCAGACAGTCAAATCATTTTCAATTATGAGGAAGGAGTTGTAGGTATGAGCGAGCAGCGTCGAACGATTCTAGCAATTGGTGGACATGTGGGGGATATGGAGCTGACGGCAGGCGGTGTATTGGCAAGCCACGCACTCAAGGGCGACCGTATTGTCACTTTGGCTTTGACAGCAGGAGAACGTGGGGTTCCAGCCGGACAAGATATGGCGGAATATCGCGAGCAGAAGGTGAACGAAGCGAAGGCATTCGCGGAAATGCTCGGCGGTGAAGCGATCGTATTCGAAATCCCAGACGGGGAACTGAAGGATAATGAAGAAATGCGCTTGAGAGTTTGCGATGTCATTCGTCAGGTGCGTCCGAACATCATTATTACGCATTTCAAGAACAGCATGCACAAGGATCATATGACGACCCATCGCATTGTCAATGATGCACGCTTCTTCGCTGGGCTGGCATCGTTCGAGCGAGAACTCCCTGCATTCTTCGCTTCTACACTCTATTATGCAGAAAATTGGGAGGATGCAGTCGACTACAAGCCTTATGTGTACGTGGACTTCTCGCAAGAAGCTTACGACTTGTGGGTGAAGGCAGTGTCCTTACATTGGTTCGTAACGGGCAGCAAGTCATTCCCATATCTCGAATACTACAAGCACCTGGCTCGGGTCCGCGGTATTGAGGCACGGAAGCAATATGCGGAAACGTTCATGGTTCCAGCAGAGACAATGTGTGTTCGAAAATCAGAGTTGTAAAATTGGCAAGTGAGCGCGCACTTAGAGGGAGGCATCTATGATCCGCAACGGTATTGATTGTATTGGAGAATATACGGAGCTATTCAAAGGCAAGCGAATTGGACTCATTACGTCGCCGACCGGATTGAACAATCAATTCGAATCGACGATTCAAATTATGCATGACAACTTCAATCTTGTAGCGATGTTCTCACCGGAGCATGGCGTTCGTGGCGACTTAGCTGCAGGGGCACAGGTTGAGACTTACATCGATCCATTTACAGGCGTTCCAGTGTACAGCTTGTATCGCAAGGATTCCAAGCGACTCAGTCAAGAAATGCTGGATGAAGTGGATATGGTTGTATACGACATCCAAGATGTTGGCGCACGCTATTATACGTTTATTTATACGATGCTGTACGCGCTGGAAGATTGCGCGAAGGCAGGTAAGGAATTCGTTGTTCTGGATCGGATTAACCCACTTGATGGCATGACGGTTGAAGGGAATATCTTAAAACCAGGCTATCAATCCTTCGTCGGCAACTATCCATTAGCGGTTCGGTACGGTTTGACCGCAGGCGAGGTCGCTCTGATGGCGAACGAACAAATGGATTGGAACTGCAAGCTTCATGTCGCACGCTGTGATGGCTGGGAGCGGTCGATGCAGTTCACAGATACGGAGCGTCCTTGGGTTATGCCGTCTCTGGGATTGCCACGTTATGATTCAGCACTGTTGTACCCGGGGACTTGTGTATTCGAGGGAACGAATATATCAGAAGGCAGAGGAACGACAGCACCATTCGAAATGATAGGTGCACCGTTCATTGAGGCAGAGAAGCTGGCAGACGAGATGAATCGTCAGAAGCTGCCGGGCATTATATTCCGTCCAGTATACTTCAAGCCATCCTTCTCGAAGTTCGAAGGAGAGCAATGCGGCGGGGTGCAGATCCATGTGCTCGACAATCGCGCGGTGCAACCGTTTGAAGCGGGAGTTAAGCTTATGTTCACTATTAAGCGCAATTATGAGCAGTTCGCCTTCTTGCCGCCAGTGAAGGAGAATTCCAGACCTTTCATTGATTTGCTCTGCGGAGACAAGTTGTATCGTGAGGAATCTCTTGATGTAGAAGCGATGTTGGAGCAATTCCGTGAAGAGAGCAGAGAATTCAGAACCATGAAGCAGCAGTATCATTTGTATAAATAGAAATCTTTCTTTACAAGGAAGATGAAGGATGTGAGCTTACGTTGACATACGTAGCGGGCTTAGACGGCGGCGGTACGAAGACGGCAGTAACGATAGCGGACGAACATGGAGCAGCCGTGCATACCTTCACATCTGGAGCCATTAATATCAATGGTCAGGATGAAGCGAGTGTGCGCGCAAGCTTGCAAGAAATATTTGAGACGATCGCCAGCGTATGCGGCGGGCTGGGCAACTGTGCGCAGGTGTGCATTGGTGCAGCCGGAGTCAGCAACCCGACGGTCGTAACACGGTTGGAATCCATTGTTCGCGATTGCGGATATGAAGGTGGGCTGATCATTACCGGCGATCAAGAGACAGCCTTGTACGGCGCCCATGATCGTGAATATGGCATCATTCTCATTGCTGGCACGGGCTCCATTTGTTATGGGAAAAATGAAGAGGGTCAGTCTCATCGCGCAGGCGGCTACGGCCATCTCATCGATGATGAGGGCAGTGGCTATAGCATCGGACGTGACTTGTTATCCATCGTAGTACGGGCACACGACGGACGCATACCTGCAACGCCGATTACAGATATGGTTATGGAACAGTTGGGGATTGAGTCTATGCAGCAATTGATTCGATTCGTATACGACAAGCAGACGAATAAGAAGGATATCGCAGCTCTTGCTCCGATATTATCGCAGGCATGTGAGCTTGGCGATTCTGCGGCTCTGGAGATTGCTCACAAGGCGGCAAGTTCTCTCTGTGAACTTATTATCCCGGTTGTAGAGAAGCTGTCTCTGCAGTCAGGAACGATTGCTATGGCAGGAAGCGTGCTGCTGAAGAACAGCAATGTGCGGGATGCCTTCATAGCCATGCTCAAGGAACACTATCCCAATATGGACTGCATTACACCGAAGAAAGATGCTGCGCATGGCGCAGTCATCATGGCATTAGCTAAGCTTGCAGCCTGCTCCTAGGAGGGCGAGCTTATTAGAAAAAGTACACTAGCATTCGTTACTAAATCGCGGTGACACGTATCTCTTTCTCCTGAGGAGAGGGTATGAATAACCGCGATTTTTGTATGTTGAAGAAAATTATGAAATGAATACTCAGTTGTTCTAAAAGATCCATTGATTATGTAGTGAGAGAATCATCGTTCGCTATCAATGGGTTATTCTGGATAATATTTGCTGTGAGTAATGGGTGCGCATCAACAATAGGTAGTAGAGGAGCTTGTCAGCGCGTCTGGAGGCAAGATGCTAGACGACGCCACATTGATTCAATAGAGGAGTGCCAACTCAATGGTTCATACGACAAAGGATGCTCAGTACGTATTGGAAGGCTTGCATACTCTCGTCAAAAAGCAATTGGAAATGTGGAACGTCCCAGGCTTAGCACTCGCCATTGTGAAGGATGGAGAGATCATTATGGCAGAAGGATTCGGTTATCGGGATGTGGAACGCAAGCTACCTGTTACACCAAATACGATGTTTGCCATTGGCTCCTGTACGAAAGCATTTACAGCAATGGTAGCCGCTCAGCTTGTAGATGATGAGAAGCTTGAATGGGATACACCTGTGCGCACGTATCTCCCCGACTTTGATATGTACGATTCGATGGCAGCGGAGCGAATTACGCTGCGAGACATGTTGTGTCATCGTACCGGTTTGCCGCGGCATGATAATATGTGGTACGGCTCTATCTTGACTCGCGAGGAGATAATCAAGCGAATCAAATACCTCGAGCCTAATGTCGATTTCAGGTCAACTTGGCAGTATAACAATATTATGTATACGGCTGCTGGATATTTAGCAGGGCATGTAGCGGAGTGTAATTGGGAACAACTTGTTCAAGAGCGAATATTCAATCCGCTGGAAATGAAGGAGAGCGGCTTTTCCGTGAATGAGTTGAAGCTGCATGATAATGCGGGAGTTCCCTACATCGAACAGGAGGGGCAGCTTCGAGAAGTTGAGTATCGTAATTTCGATGCGATTGGGCCTGCTGGTTCTATTAATAGTACAGTCATGGACATGAGTAATTGGTTGATTGCTCATCTTGAAAAAGGAACGTTCAAAGGGAAGCAAATTATTTCAGAGAGGAATCTTGCGATCTTACATTCCCCGCAAATGTCTTGCCCACCAATGATAAATGGAAGGCGAGAATTTCCACTAAGCAGTTATGGTTTAGGTTGGGGATTCGAATCATATCGTGGATACCGCATGCTTCAGCATGGGGGTGGCATCGACGGATTTACTTCGCACATCTCTTTCCTACCCGATGAAAGGATCGGCATTGTTCTGCTGACGAACAGACAAGGTACCATGCTTCCTACATCTTTAGCATTGACTGTCTATGATAGGCTTTTGAATCTTGATCCTATTGAATGGTGCGAACAACTCCGTGAGGATATTCACAAATGGGAAGCACAACGAAAACAAATGGCAGCCGAAAACGCTGCATCAAGAGGAGAGGCCGTGTTGGTTTCTTCAACTACACTCCAGAGGTATGAAGGACACTATGATCATCCGGGATATGGAATCGTAAAGGTTCAAGTCGTGGAGAATGGACTTCAGGCTGATTTTCATTTAGGCTGTTTTCGAATGAGTCAGACTGGGGAGCATGTATTCACGATACATTCAGAAATGTTGGGGGTAACAGCGAATATAAAATTTGTTGCCGATGAAGAAGGAAATGTGATTCAGCTAAGTGCCCCACTCAATATAGAACCCGGTGCAAAAGATATTACATTCAGGCGAACAAAAAACTCATCGATTACATAAACGAAGGAGCTGTCCGACATGGGTGAAACCCATCATGCTGGACAGCTCCTATCTTATTGGAATGTTTACCGATTCCCTCTACGAGTGCCATGGAATAAGATGCCCATTGATATTCTTGCACACCATAGCGATATAGCGGTAAACAGCAGCGCCCACACGATGGCTGGAATATAGGTAACATGACTGAGATTGGCAGCATCTCCTGCCCCACGTGGCATGTTCATGGACAAGTAGACAAGATATGCGGAACTTATGACCGATTCCACGAGACAAATGAACGCAATTAGTAAATAGTAACCGCTCCGAAGCCACGGAGGTGCGAACTTCCAGATGAGGCCTGTCAGTACGACGAAGCCAGCGCACCACATCATCCCGTAACCATTACGGACAAATAGAATCAAGCTGATGAGCGCTAAGGACGCGATAGCGATCAGTCCAGCGGCTTCTTGCTTGCGAGCATACAAATAGAACAGCAGTACAGCAAATAATGAAGCGCCGATGTATCCAGCAAGGGAGATCGGAATGGCCTTCCACGTCGACGTATAGGCAGAATAAGTAACGCCGCTCTGATTACTGAATAAATGAATGTACATCACTTTGCCTGAGAGTACTAGGGTCATAAGGGCATGAGACAGCTCGTGAATTAACGTATCCACATTGCGAAAGAAGCTTGAGAACGGGATGAACCGCGTCAAGCAAGCGGTAGCTACAATAAATAAGATAACTTTTGTCCAAGATCGTATGTCAATCACTACTCCCTGAATCTGCAATCGATCCAATGATATTCTTATCTTGATTCCCTCTCATGATATTCGACGCTAATTTGTGTATTCCTTGAACCGGAGGGTGTAAATTTCACAAAGATAACTTGTCACGCTTGTCATGCTAGTCTGCATAATCGTCCAAGTTCCTACATAGACATGTTATCAGTGATGAGGAGTACACCGAATCGAAGAATATTGATGTCAGAGGGGATGATCTCATGCGTCGGATCACATGGGTGTTGGCCATCGTGATGAGCGTAGCAATCCTAGTAGCTGGATGCGGCAAAAAGGATGCGACCGCGGTGGTTCAAGATCTGGACAAGGTAATGAGTAAACTGGAAAGCTATGCAGGCATCGGCACGATGACACTGCACTCGGGTCAACAGCCGCTTGAATACCGGGTTGAGGTATGGTATCAGAACCCGTCGTACTACCGGATTGAGCTAAAGAATGAGAAGAAGGATATTACGCAAATTGTGCTTCGCAACAAGGAAGGCGTCTTCGTCCTGACACCAAGCTTGAATAAAATCTTCCGCTTCCAGAGTGATTGGCCAGAGAACCAAGGCCAAGTGTACTTGTATCAAACGTTAGTACGCAGCATCCTATCTGACAATGCTCGCCAGTTCACAGCAGATGGTGAAGACTATGTATTTGAAGTGGCGGCTAATTATCAGACTGACTCTTTGGTTCGTCAGAAAATATGGTTAAACAAGGATAGCTATGCACCGAAGCAAGTACAAGTGAGTGATTCAGATTCCAAGGTCATTGTGGAAATGAAGTTCAATCAATTCGACTTCGGCAAGAAGTTCGAGCAGGATTCCTTCGATATGCAGCGCAATATGACGAGCATGAAGAACGCCGCGCTTCCAAACACGACTGTCGAGGTAAATAAGCTTCCAACAGGCGAAACGAAGGAAACGAATGCTCAAGTTGACAATTCTGAGCATCCAGACAGCACAGAGCCATCATCGGGTACGACAGAAGGAACAGGTTCGGAGACAACAGGCTCTGATGCTGGAGCAAATGATCGCAGCAATGATGAAGCTGAGCTTGGGCCATTTGGAATTATTGAGCCATCCTACTTGCCAGAGGGGGTAGCGAAGAAGGATGAGCCGGCAATTCCAGACAGCAAGGAGCATGCTGTAGTGATTCGCTATACAGGAACGTATAACTTCACCCTTATGGAATCTCGTCCGAAGGATATGGAGACAGGGCTGCCAATTGGGGAAGGCTTGAATCTTGGCTTCACGGTCGGACAGTTGTCGGGCGAGGAACAAAAGGCGCTCACATGGATGTATGATGGCGTTAAATATCGCATCGTCAGCGCAGACCTCCCGACCGCTGAAATGGTGAAGATTGCACAATCATTAGTCGACCAGCCAGGGAAATAAGATAGAGTATCTGACTTACGCGGTCCGTATTCATGTACATGGAATTCGGGCCGCGTTTATGCATATCTCAAGTGAGGAAACGGATGATTCTGACTAGCTATGCGGTTATTTCCTTAGAAAAGGGTGGTAATCACGGTCTCCGTTGGTTGACAGTCTTCCTGACGGCAAGTAACATAGGATACTGACGATTGAACGGGAGAGACGAGGAGACGGAGAAGGTGGTTGACTTGGATACTTATTTTCGCCCGACGCGCGCAGAGATTTCATTAGATGCATTGCGCCGGAACTTGCAAGCATTTCGCAGCACAATGCCAGCTTCGACGAAGCTAAGTGTATGTGTAAAGGCAAATGCATATGGACATGGTGCGATCGAAGTGTCTCGCGCCGCAGAACAATTTGGTGTTGATTATTTGAATGTAGCGTTCTTGGAGGAAGCGATCCAACTTCGCCACGCAGGCATCCATACGCCAATATTGATACTCGGATATACGCCGCCAGAAGCAATAGAAGCGGCATTTCGATATGATATTACATTGAATATATTTTCAGAAGAATGCGTGCAGGCGCTGGAGCAGCAGGCTTCTCAATGGTCTGCTAATCACGCCGGTCGCATATTGAAGGTTCACGTCAAGATTGATTCGGGTATGGGGCGCCTTGGGATTCGCAGTCCAGAGGATGCGGTACGTACGATTAACCGGTTAAAAGCGATTCAAGGAGTCGAGGTAGAGGGACTATTCACTCACTTCGCGACAGCAGATGAGACGGATAAGTCGTATGCGCAAGTACAGCGTGATCGTTTCCTGACGGTTGTTGATGTCCTGAAGGAACACGGGATTACGATCCCGATCGTCCATACCAGCAACAGTGCGGCCGCGATTGACATGCCGAGTTGGGGCGATCAGATGGTGCGTGTTGGCATCAGTCTGTATGGACTGTATCCATCCGCGGAAGTCAATCAGCAGAGCATTGCACTGGAGCCGGTTCTTAGCTTAAAGAGTGCGGTTAGCCACAGCAAGCCGCTTCCTGCGAATGAGGGCGTTAGTTATGGGGTCAATTACCATACAGGAGATGGTGAATGGATAGCTACGATGCCGGTAGGCTACGCAGACGGCTATTCACGTTTGCTGCAGCGTAAAGCCTCGATGCTCATTCGAGGGCAACGTGTACCGGTAGTGGGGAATATTTGTATGGATCAGTGCATGCTGTCATTGCTGCCATTAGGTGAGGCTGCTAGCGCTATTGGAGCAGGTGAGGAAGTTGTGCTCATTGGCCGTCAAGGCGAGGGATGCATTACAGCAGCCGAGGTAGCAGCATGGTTAGGCACGATACATTATGAGGTCACATGCATGATCTCGAATCGTGTACCGCGCGTATACATCGACAACGGGCAAGTCGTAAAGGTGTCGAATCCGCTCCTGCTTGGATAAATAATGCAGGTTGCAGTGCCGCGTATCCAATAATTCGGCATTTGGAACCATTTACCGCGAAACTTTTTGCGGAACTTGAAGGATTTTGGTGTCCCAAGGGCGAATGAAATGGAGAGGCTCAGTGGGGATGTTGTTGAGACGAACTTGTTGGTGATGCAACATACTTCGTCTGCATTGGGCATATATATTCTTTTGTATAAATTTTCTACGGAATCGACATAATGGTAACTAGGCAGGAAAGGTTTTGGGGGTGCGAGGACAGGTGGCAAATATTCAGAACACCAAACGGATCATGATCAGCTTGCCCGACCAATTATTACAAGAAGTGGACGGCATCGTCGCTATGGAGAAATCCAATCGGAGTGAATTTATCCGACAAGCGATGAAATTATATTTGAACGAGCGCAAGAAACGGCACATTCGTGAATCGATGCAGCGTGGCTATATGGAAATGGCTAAAATCAATCTCACAATGGCATCGGAGGCTTTTTATGCGGAAGAAGATGCGGATGGCACTCTCGGCCGTTTGGTTAGCGGGGTGTAAACATTGATTGTGAAGCGCGGCGACGTATTTTTTGCGGATTTATCGCCCGTCGTTGGTTCGGAACAGGGAGGGGTTCGACCTGTCCTCGTCATACAGAACGATATTGGCAACCGATTCAGTCCAACGGTGATCGTTGCGGCGATTACAGCCCAGATCCAGAAGGCGAAATTGCCGACCCATGTCGAAATCGATGCGGAAACCCACGGCTTTGATCGTGATTCGGTCATATTGCTGGAACAGATTCGTACGATCGATAAGCAGCGTTTGACGGATAAGATAACGCACTTGGATGAGGAAACGATGCGCAAGGTTGATGAAGGCTTGCAAATTAGTGTGGGCTTGATCGACTTCTAGATACGATATTGAGAATGAGAAGAACGGGGATTGCCTCGTTCTTTTTTGCTATGAGCAGAAATAGGGATACAGCTATATCCCTCTGTGAATCGGATCATAACGATTTGTGACCTTTGCGCTGGAAAATAAGGCTCAATTTTGCGAAAATAGAGAGAGCATAATGATCAGGCATCAATCTAAGAAACCGTAAATGCCGGACAAATGCCGGCGATACCTAATATCTCGAATTCTTCGATGAGGGTTCGGGTTGCAGAGAGGATGTAACGAATGGCAGGACAAGAATCCGTTATCGATATGACAGCATTGGAACCCTTGCTAGAACAGATGGCTGCGGAACAGCCAAAACGACTGCGCAAGCAGCTTATAAGCGAATTATCACTGAATCCGAAGCAGGTAGATGCAACTATCAGCTTATTGGATGAGGGCAATACGATTCCATTTATCGCGCGATATCGTAAGGAAATGACTGGAGAGTTGGATGAGAACCAGTTGCGCGCACTCGAAGAGCGGCTTGCTTATGTACGCGGGCTGGAGGATCGCAAACGTGAGGTGCTTCGTCTGATTGCGGAGCAGGGAAAGCTGACAGCGGATCTGCAGCAAGCAGTTGTAGGAGCTTCGAAGCTGCAAGAGGTAGAGGATTTGTACCGTCCCTATCGCCAGAAGAGGAAAACGCGGGCAAGCGTGGCGAAGGAGCGGGGGCTTGAGCCGCTGGCGAACTGGATCCTGACGTTCCCGAAGCAAGGCAGCGCGCTAGCGGAAGCTGCTTCATATGTGAATGAAGAAGCGGGCGTTGCTACCGCTGAGGATGCGGTGCAGGGTGCGCTTGATATTATAGCGGAGATGGTGGGCGATGAGCCTGCTATACGTGCCTGGGTTCGTAAGTTTACATTTGATCAGGGCATAATTCGTACCGAAGCGAAGGACAAAGAGCAGGAATCGGTATATGAGATGTACTATGCGTACACGGAACCGGTTCGCAGGCTGCCTTCTCACCGGATATTGGCGATTAACCGCGGTGAGCGTGAGGACATTCTGAAAGTTGCGTTAGATGTGCCTGTGGAACAGGTACATGCTTATATGGAGCGGAAAGTGATCCAACGCGACTCTGTCGTCACTTCCTTACTGAAGGCGACGATTGAAGATGCATATAAGCGACTAATTGCACCGTCGATTGAGCGGGATGTACGCAATGAGCTAACTGACAAGGCTGAGGAGCAAGCAATCCAAGTGTTCGCACAGAACTTGCGAAGTCTTCTATTACAGCCGCCAGTAAAGGGGAAGACCGTATTAGGTGTCGACCCCGCTTTCCGGACAGGCTGCAAGCTGTGCGTGGTCGATGATACAGGCAAGCTGCTGGAAGTAGCAGTAACGTATCCAACAGCCCCTCACCATAAGGTGGCAGAGGCTGAGCAGACGTTCAGCAGACTCGCAGACAAGTACGGGGTTGAGTTGGTCGTAATCGGCAACGGAACCGCTTCTCGCGAGACCGAGCAATTTGTTGCAGATTGGTTGAAGTCCCGTCCAGGCGGTGGAGCTGGCATCCAATATGTAATTGTCAATGAGGCTGGCGCTAGTGTCTATTCGGCTTCTAAGCTAGCACAAGAGGAGTTTCCTTCTCTGGATGTTGCAGAGCGCAGTGCAGTATCGATTGCTCGTCGAATGCAGGATCCATTAGCGGAGTTGGTTAAAATTGAACCTAAGGCTATTGGAGTTGGCCAGTATCAGCATGATGTGGCTCCTAAGCGGCTGGAGGAGAGCTTGGGCGCCGTTGTGGAATCGGCAGTTAACCATGTTGGTGTAGATTTGAACACGGCTTCTCCGTCCTTGTTGTCTTATGTATCAGGCATCAATGCAACCTTGGCTAAGAACATCGTGAAGTACAGGGAAGAGAACGGGAAATTTACGGTTCGCAAGCAGCTGCAGAAGGTGCCGCGTCTGGGGCCGAAGGCATTTGAGCAATGTGTAGGATTTCTCCGTATTCCAGATGGAGATCTTCCTCTTGATAAGACGCCGATTCACCCAGAGTCGTATGGAGTTGTAGATCGGCTGTTCGCGCTCATGGGACTTCGTACGGAGGATATTGGGACAGCTGCGTTAACACAGGCACTGAGCGGGGCGAATCTAAATGAGCTGGCTGAGAAGTTAGAGGTAGGTACACCTACACTGAGGGATATTATCGACAGCTTGCTGCGTCCGGGTCGCGACCCGCGCGAGGAGTTGGCGCCGCCTATTTTCCGTACAGATGTCCTCCAAATTGAGGACTTGAAACCTGGTATGGAGCTGAAGGGAACGGTTCGTAACGTTATTGACTTCGGTGCATTTGTTGATATCGGCATTAAGAATGACGGCCTCGTGCATATTTCTCAGCTTAGCGACCGTTTTGTGAAGCATCCGCTTGATGTTGTCTCTGTTGGTGATAATGTAACGGTATGGGTACTGCAAGTGGATATGAAGAAGGGGCGGGTCGGTCTTACCATGAAGGCTCCGAAGTAATAGAGGGGTAAGCGATAGAACGAAAGCATTAAAACCGTATATGTAATACATGCAATCGTAAATTATGAAACATGACGGTAGCATATTGCAGCATGACGAAAATCCCCCGATGAGGAAGTCGGACGGTCTCACACCTTGTTAGGAGACGCCGTTCGTTTAATCGGGGGTTTTTCCCTATATACGATGATGATCTAAGGCCTGACTTTCTGCTTGTGCATGTTGCGCAGCGTACGGAGCCATTTACGTATGCGCACGCGGCTTCGAACGGTAAAAAAACCAACACTCATTTAATAGCTTAATTTGACGGCGATCCTTCTTATTGAAGGCGCGCATTAGCTGATTGCATAACCATTGCGGCATGAGTATCCCTCCTTCGGCGGGGACGAGAGAATCGTCGTTGTAACGCTATCATATGGGCGTTGGCCGCATTTGGTGCAGGTCCGCAATCGTCTCTGCAGGTATCTTTGCAAGCATTTCTGCAAGCATCTCTGCCTGTATCTCAAAGGAATTTATGCTTCATTCTTGTTGTTGTAGGGAACAACCTTTCCCGCTACAATGTAGGCATACCCCGAAAGCAACTCGAACAGGATTAGAAACAGCAGTCTGAGACGAAGAGGCGAAAGGGGGATGAAGATGTCAGATGAACAGCTGCAAGCATGGATCGAATATGTTTCGCTCCGTGATTTCGGGAAGCCTTTTCGGCATAAGGCACGTTATAATTCGCGGCTGAAGTCAACAGGAGGACGCTACTTGCTGCGCTCGCATGATATTGAAATCAATCCGAAGCAGCTGGAGCAGAATGGCCTGGAAGAAGTCGAACGTATTATTAAGCATGAGCTCTGTCATTACCATCTGCACTTGGAAGGGAAAGGGTACAAGCATCGGGATGCAGATTTCAGACAGCTGCTGCAAGCAGTTGGAGGATCTAGATATTGCAAATCGCTGCCGGATGTTGCCCGCACCCGTCAAATGCCTTATCGATACCGCTTGGTATGTGTACAGTGCGGACAAGCTTATATGCGCAAACGGAAGGTGGATGTTCGTAAGTATGTATGTGGTCGTTGTCACGGAAAATTGAAGATGCTGCTAATGACCGAGCAGGTGGAGAAATAATGAACTGCCGTACGTACAGCAATAATGTTCATCGTACAGCATTACTCGTACTCGTAGTGAACCAATTAAACGATAGCTGAGGGAGGTCTTGTCATGCCGAAATGTGAGGGGAAGGTTATTGCAATTACAGGTCCACGCAAAGCTGAGGAGATGTCATTGCTTGTTGCGAAGCAGGGAGGAATACCGCTTGTAAGGCCAACTCAAGGGACGATGTTCGAGCATTTTGACCATCTGGCTGCGGAAGTGGACAAGGTAATAGACGCACCTGTGCAGTGGGCTGTCTGGACGACAGGAATAGGGCTTGAGAAGCTGCTGGAGGCGGCGCGTGAAGCGGGGAGAGAAGAGGCACTGCTAGTGAAGCTGAAGCAGATACGGCATGCAGCACGAGGCTACAAAACCGTTAATGCATTGAAGCGGCTTGGGATCGTCCCGGATATTCGAGATGGTGACGGCTCAACGCTTGGTCTGGTAAGGGCTATGGCATCTTATGATGCTGAACAATGGCGCGGCTCATTAGTTGCGCTGCAATTGCATGGGGATCCAGCCCCAACCCTGAACGCATTTCTTGCTGATGCAGGTGCGCAATCTATAGAGCTGATGCCTTACCGGCATACTCCGCCCGATGAGGCCGTACTGGAGCAGTTCACTTCAGAGCTGTTGTCGGGACAGATAGATGCAGTTGCCGTAACGGCTGCTCCACAACTTCGATTCCTATTTGCTTATGCGAAGGAAAGAGGAATGGCGGATAAGCTGCTCCAGATCTTCCAAGAGCGAACACTGCTTGCGGTGGTGGGCAAAGTTACAGCTGCAGCGGCGATAGATGAAGGGATAAAGCGGATGTTAGTTCCAGATGAGGAGCGAATGGGGGCGTTAATCGTTGCCTTGTCTCGCTGGTTTGAAGCGAACTGATTGTCTGCTATTGTACTTTATTTTTTGAAAAGTGTTGACACTCTATCGGATTCATGATAAATTAGTACTTGTCATTCCCTGATAGCTCAGTTGGTAGAGCACTCGACTGTTAATCGAGTTGTCACAGGTTCGAGTCCTGTTCGGGGAGCCATTTATGGAGAGGTACCCAAGAGGCCGAAGGGGGCGCTTTGCTAAAGCGTTAGGGTGTAACAGCCGCGAGGGTTCGAATCCCTCTCTCTCCGCCACAATGGTACAGACAAGATCCCGCAAGGGATTTTTTTGTTGTTATATACATATTGCAAATTGCATCATCGCCGAAATGGATAAAGCAAGGGTAACTGTGAGAGATCGCGGTTATTCCTTGCTTTTTTTCATACACTATGAAGGCATTCTGTGTGAACAGATGATGGTCATTCTGTTTCGCCAATTGTTCAGTGCGTTTAATGAGTGTAATGGTGGGTTTCAAATACCGGCTTGAAGTAGCAGCGGAGTACACCATATACGGATTGTTATCCGTGGGGGGTGAGGTAATGGGAAGTAAACGTGATAAGCAGAAGCAAGCATGGAACGAGAAAAAGATAACGAAAGCAGACTCGAACAAGGATAAGGACACGGTATCGTACGATACTGATGAGATCATAGATGAGGCAGAACTCATTTTGCAGGGTTCTGTTGATGAAGTGAAGTATGCGCTCCGCTATTGGCATCCTTATGATTTAGCGGTCGTATATCGGCATGTGAATTTGTCGCAGCGCTCTCGGCTGCTTGAGGTGCTGGAAGTAGGTCAGCTAACGGAGATGATCCGTGAGTTGAATCCGGATCTTCAATTGGAATCTTTCCAGATGCTTGGCCGCAATCGTGCGGCAGAAGTATTGAACCGGATGGACAATGACGACTTGGCTGATATGATGGCAGCGGTTAGTGTGGAAGAGAAGGAGTTCTTGCTTTCGCTCATGGAGCGGGAGGAGAGCGACACAGTACGCCGCTTGATGACTTATGAACCGGAGACCGCGGGCGGATTGATGACAAACCGCTATGTCTGGTTCTATGAGCGTTACACCGTGCGGGAAGCAGTTGAGAAGGTGAAGGCGTTCGCTGAGATGACGAAGAACGTCCACTATCTGTATGTAGTCAATGAACAGAAGCGGCTGGTCGGTACGTTGACTTACCGTGAATTGGTGCTGGCTCCGGAGACGGATACCATCCAATCGCTTATGAATGAGAAGGTCATTTCCGTCACCGTCGATACAGATCAAGAGGAAGTGGCACGCCTATTTGAACAATATGATTTCTTGTCCATGCCTGTTGTTGATCCAGATGACAAGCTTCTAGGGATCGTAACCGTTGATGATGTCATTGACGTCTTGCGGGAAGAAGCGCATGAGGACATTAATAAGTTGTCGGCAACGGACAAGACGATTGACTTTCGAACGAACCCTTTCACAGCCGCCCGCAGACGTTTGCCATGGTTGATTATGCTTCTGTTCCTTGGGCTTGTGTCGGGAAGCATTATTAGTTGGTTTGAGGGGACGCTGCAGCAGGTTGTTGCGCTGACCTTCTTCATGCCCATGATTGCAGGGATGACAGGAAACACAGGCACGCAGTCACTTGCTGTGGTAATACGAGGACTTGCGTCAGAGCATTTAGACAAGGGAACAGTTACGAGGCTCCTGTGGCGAGAATTGTTCGTAGGTCTGATCATCGGTACGGTGTGCGGTACCGCGGTTGCCCTTGTAGCGGGGATATGGCAGGGAAGCTTAGCGCTGGGGCTCGTAGTGGGCTGCTCTCTATTCCTGACGGTTATCATCGGTACAATGGCGGGTACAGCAATTCCTATCTTGCTGTATAAGCTTAACGCCGACCCAGCTGTAGCATCAGGGCCACTTATTACAACATTGAATGATATCTTCTCGCTGACGGTTTATTTCGGTACAGCCACCTTGTTCCTGTCGTATTTAATTTGAGGATGCGGGCATATTATAAGAGCAATTAACCATGCCAAAATTGGTGCAGAGAATAGCTGTCGAACAGGGTGAAAACAGTTCATAAATATGGTAAAAAAGTTTTTTTAAAAAAAGGCTTGTCAACGGTCGTATCGTTTGATATACTCTTAATTGTCGCCGAGAGGTGATGAGAAAGAAGTAAGAAACGACAACGATATGGCCCGTTGGTCAAGGGGTTAAGACACCTCCCTTTCACGGAGGTAACAGGGGTTCGAATCCCCTACGGGTCACCACTTCAATCCTTGTTGGAGTGACATGGCGAACAGCAATGTTCTTGCACCATGAGCCATTAGCTCAGTTGGTAGAGCACCTGACTTTTAATCAGGGTGTCGAAGGTTCGAGTCCTTCATGGCTCACCAGTTTTATTCCTCGGTTGAGATGTCAATAGACATCCTTCCCAAAATACGTGCGGTAGTGGTGGAATGGCAGACACGCTATCTTGAGGGGGTAGTGGGCGTACGCCCGTGGAGGTTCGAGTCCTCTCTACCGCACCAAATTAACTATGACAACTCCTTGCGCAGCAAGGAGTTTTTTAGTGTTTTCAATCATGTTCGGCTGACGTTTCATTACATACGATTATTTTTTGGTTTAGGGACGAGAGCCGTGATAAATGCTCAAAACTACTAGATGTGTATATAAGCGAATAAATCTGTTTACCATAAGAGTCGTTGAGAATATAGAATCTCGCGGCTCTTATTTATGTTATGGTGAACGCTGATCGATCGGACTATTGAAAATGCCAAGGTTGATAGTAAGTTAACTGAAGTGATGGAGAAGGACGTACTACAAGTAATGAGAGTGTAAATCTATTTGTTTTGGATATAAGCCAAGTCATATTGAGTGAGACTTCAATACTATGGAATATGTACGAACTAATAGAGTAGCTCTCTTAGAGATGATAAGCTGATGGCGGTTCGAAAAGGAGTTTGTTTATGGACAATCATTATCGTTTTCTAAACGGTCATCCATTTTTATCATGGCTTGCAAAGGCATCCGGGATCATTGTACCTGTGTGGCCTAAGGGAGAAACAGGTGCTACAGGAGCAACTGGAGCGACTGGATCAACCGGATCAACTGGTCAGAACGGCGTCACAGGGAGAACAGGCTCTACCGGAGTCACAGGGTTAACGGGAACTACAGGCGTAACGGGATCGACAGGTGTAACGGGTTCTACGGGTGCAACGGGGATTACTGGCTCTAACGGAGCCACCGGGGCAACTGGAGCAACTGGAACTACAGGGACGAGCACTACCGCGACATCCTCGTATGCTGCCAATACTACCGGAGCATCAATCGCGGTCGTCGTGCTAGGTACGCTCGTTCCGCTCCCAAGCGACCAGAACATTGGATCTGGAATAAGCGTGAATGGCTCGAGCAATACTTTTACCGTATCTACGGCGGGAAGATATTACATCTCGTATCAGCTTAATTTAACCGCTGGCTTGTTGCTGGGATCTAGACTGCTTATCAACGGAGTAGCCAATGTAGCCTCTACGATAACACCTGTTCTCACGTTATCCACCTTTAACAATGACGTCATTCTAACATTGGCTGCGAACACAACAATATCGCTCCAAATGTTTGGACTTCTAGGAACAGCTACGCTTATTAACAATGCTGCTGGTGCGGCTCTAACCATCATTCACTTAGGCTAGAAATACAACTAGAAACGGAGCGGTAATCGGTATGCAATCTGACTACGAAAAGAGCTGTTGAGGACGGGATCTCACGGCTCTTTTTGCGTTATTCCTGTGATGAGTCTTCGCACCACTGAAATCTATTCTTGTTCTTATCCGTAATAGGACCACACGACAGGCATTTCTGTACCGGTTGCTAGACGTCTTTACGGGCTATTCCCGATATGCCGGCTTGCCTAGCAGCTTATCTAATGTCACCATCTCAATGCCTTGTCGATTTAGCTCCTCAATGATGTGTGGGAGCGCCTTGACAGTACCGTTTAAGTCATGATCTTTACCGCCGGCAGCATGCTGGAGCACGATAGCACCAGGAGTCAGGTGAGACATAATGTTGGCTTCAATTTGCTCTGCGGTGAGCCCTTTCCAATCTAGGGAATCAACATTCCAGTTCACGATCAGCATGTGTTGTGAGGCAAGCCATTTAATTTGCTCTTCACTTATATTGCCGTAAGGCGGTCGAATGAAGTTGATCGTACGTCCCGCAGCAGCTCGCAGAATATTCTGTGTGCGAAGAATCTCATTATGGAAGGCCTCATTAGAGAGCTTCGGCAGATTCGGATGATCATAGGAATGATTGCCGACGATATGGCCTTCTTCTAGGATGCGCATCATGATCTCTGGATATTTCTCCGCCCGATTGCCGACAACGAAGAATGTTGCCTTAACCCCATAGTTACGCAGCACATCAAGAACCTGCGGGGTAAAGTGGTTGTCGGGAACATCATCGAATGTCAGGGCAACCCTCTTTTCGTCAGATGGGCCCTGCATGATGAAGTGGGAGCGGTATTTCCTGCGCAGTTCAGATAAGGTGAGCGGCTTAGGGCTCCGTACATCGCTCTCATTGCCGCCGACGAAGGAAGGAGCTTCCTTCGTTGCGACACGTGCTTGCCGTTGTTGAATCGAATATCCTTCATGTGATTTTTGGGCGGAAGGGGATTGAGGGGACGTGCTTGTCGTGCTGCAACCCGATGCATATATGCTTAGCATGGTACATAATCCGAGCAGAATTGGTCGTGTAATCATTGGTGGAACCTCCTGAACCGATGCTCATCAAATCAAGTATGTACATAGGGTTCGAAGGAAGGTCGTAAATTATCCATCCGACACGGATTTTATTCGTATAGCGCATCCTTTAATTTGGTAGACATATGGTTGTGACCACCATTTTGTTTCCTTGCGGAACTCAGTGCTTTGCGTAGGCGATCATTCTCTGCTTGAAGTTCCTTAATTTCTTCAACCATCTCTTTGATTAAAGGGGAGCAGTCCTTGTTATGTGCTTCAATAAGTGCTGCTGCTCTATGCTGCAAATCCTGCCATTGCTGTTCATTCATCATCATAAGACTCCTATTCCATAGCGTACATTTTCTATCTATTCATTATAAGGCAAAAAGAAAGAGCCGTCACATGACGACTCTGCGAGATAATTTATTTATTTTTCCACATTTGCTCGACTTGCTTCATATCCAGGATGTGCACACGATCCATTGCATAGCTTCCTGTCATTGCAATCCCTTCAGAGGCAGACTCATAATTGATATATAAGGAATCATCAGCAACAGTTATTTCTTCAGCCATTGGAGGTCCGTCAAGTATCAGCTTAAGCTCAGCTTTATCCAGGAACCATAGCGGAACTTCCTTGTTGCTAATCGTTACCTTCTGGTGAGGCGCTTGCCCACGAGGATCGGTGAAGAACAGCATCGTGCTATTGCTGTTACGACCATAGGAATCACTCAATACCCAGTGGCCATTCCAGAAAGATACCCCTTGAATTCGATTCGGAATCGAGAGGAGCTGCTCAGGTACCAGCTTGTCGCCGGATTTTTTCAATTGCACAGGCAATCCGATATTTGGATCTACCGAGAATCCCTCAATCCAAGCACGATATTGGTCGCCATCGCGGTTAGTCATATGATGGGAAGTATCTGTTGGATAGCTTGTGCCGTGCGCAAATTCGCCGACCCATAGCTTGCCGTCCTCGAAGGAGATGAAGGATGCGTTCGTATTGACCTTGAATTGTCCGTCGAAAATAAGCTGTCCGCCATCTTCTGTCTGCTTAATTTTATCAATCGATACATATCTGGCCTTGCTGCCGGAAGCAACGAACACATAACCATTCGTAATGGCAACACCGCCGGCGTGACCCGTGTACGGATCTTCTACAGCATCATACAGTTCGAAGGACTTCAGCAGCTGACCAGTTTTGGCATCCATAATCGCGATAACGCTGACGCCGACATCACGGTAGCCTGACATAACAAGCCATCCCTGTTCCGCGGAGTAGGCAAGGCCCTGCGGGATAACAAGCTCGTGCAGACCAGGAATAATAGGTCCATCCTGTGCAATGTTGAGCAGCGGCTTGAACTCGTTCTTGTCAATGCGAAGCTTCGGATTCACCTCTTGTTGCGTCAGTTTGCCAGCAGCCACTGTCGCAGCCGCACTTGGAGTTGTGTTGGATCCTTGTGTGACTGGTGCAGCAGCTTGATTCAAGCCTGCCGGCTCTTCCTCACCATTGGCACAGGCAACGGCAGATGACAAGAGAATAGTGGAGAGCAGCAGTGCTTGAACACTTTTTCGGCAACGTGAAGAAGTAGACTGAGAACTCATTACATAGCCTCCTTAGTAGATGAGATGGTACATAGATAAGAGCAGCTGCATGCAGCTGTCAAATTATTTAAAAGTTGAATTCGCGAGTGCTGAGACGATATGCTTCTGTGCAAAAGCAAACACAATGACGATCGGCAGAATAACCATCACACTTGCAGCGCTAAGCAAATGGAAGGTAAGTGCTTCGTCGCCTGCTACTGCATCGCGCATCATCGCAACCGCAACCGTCAACACACGCATGCTGTCCGAGTTCGTCATAATAAGCGGCCAGAAGTACGAGTTCCAGCTGCCGATAAAGGTGAGCACGATCAGTGTCGCAATCGTCGGCATCGCCATCGGAACGAGAATGCGATACAGCTGATGGAACCGGCCAGCACCGTCGACTCGAGCAGCCTCCAGCACATCATTGTTAAGCGACTTGAAAGCTTGACGAAGCAGGAAGATGCCGTAAGCAGACGCACCATGCGGAACGATCAATGCCAAGAAAGTGTTGAGCCAGCCAATCTTGGACATCATCACATATACAGGAACGAAGGTTACTTGTTCCGGAACGATCAACGCAGCAAGCACGAGAACGAACCATTTATCGCGTCCCCAGAAATTTCCCTTCGCGAAGGCGAAGGCAGCCCAGATGGCAACATTAATCTGCAGAATCATAATCCCAAGCGTCTGCACGGCTGTATTGAAGAAATAACGGCCGAACGGTGAAGCCTGGAATGCATCAATATAGTTCTGGAAGCGGAACGATTCTGGCCAGAAGGATGGAATCGCGAGCCGCAGCTCGAACGGTGTTTTTAAAGAAGTGACAACGAGCCAATAGGTTGGAAAGAACATCACTAATGTAATGAGGATGGCTGCTGCCAACCGGATGGATGAAAATAAGGATTTTGACATCCGCTAAGCCTACCCTTCGTAATGAACTCTTTTTTTCGATATCCACAGCTGGATTACGGTTAAGGCGATAATAATGATGAAGAAAATAACGACCAGTGCAGATGCGCGGCCTGTCCGGAACTCGGAGAAGGCCATCTGATAGATCCAGAACACCATCGCCTTCGTTGCATTCAGCGGTCCGCCGTTCGTCATAATATTGATCGACTGGAATACTTGCATCGATCCGATGAAGTTTGTAATAACAAGGAACAACGTCATTGGAGACAGCAATGGGATCGTAATATTGCAGAATTGGTTCCAGCGAGAAGCGCCATCGATGCTAGAAGCCTCATAGTATTCAACTGGGATGCTGCGCAAGCCGGCAATGAACAGCAGCATTGCGAAGCCGACGCCTTTCCATAGGGATACTGTAATAAGAGCGCCGAGCGCCGTGTTCGGATTCGTCATCCAGTTGATCTTATCGAATCCTGCCAAGTCCAATAGGTAGTTGGCAAGGCCGTATTCACCGTTAAATATCCACAAGAAAATCATGGCTGCGACGACCATAGAGATGTAGTATGGCATGAAGATGATCGAACGCAAGAAATTATAAAACTTGGATTTAGAGTTGAATAAAAGTGCGAGTAGAAGCCCAATAACAATCGTAAAGAACACGTCGAAAATCGTGTATTTGAACGTAATCGTAAGTACCTTCCAGAAGTCTTCACTGGATAACAGCTTCGTATAGTTATCCGCCCCGATAAATTTCATCACTGGCCGCGACATATTCCAGTTCGTTGTACTAATGAAGATCGAGAATACCAGTGGAACATACGTAAAAATAAGCAGGAACAACAGTGCCGGCAGCGCGAAGCTGAAATCCTTCAACTTCTCGGAGAAGCGGTACCATGACCAAGGCCGCTTGTACTTCACAGCTTCTGCCGGCGTATCATTCGAAATTCCGGAATTACCATTCATCTGTTTAATCGCCCTCTCCTTTAGAACAATGATAAAGAAAGGTCAAGCCAAAGCCGCATGCCCTGTTCCCGTGTGGTATATAGGGGAGACGACCTTGCTTGACCACAGATGTACACACGCAATTGTTAGTTGCTATCTAGTTGCTATCTTCGAGTACCTTGTTAATTTCCACAGCTGCTTCCTTCATCAATTTCACTGGGTCGCCTTTTTCAAGAACCATCTTGCCCATTGCTTCGATGTAGAGGTTGCTGAACTCAGGGTACAATGGATGCTGCATGCGCGCTTGCACTTGGTCGAAGTTGTCAAGCACGGCTTTGTATTGTGGCCAACGCTGCATGTACGCTTTGCCTTCTTCTGTATCGATGGCCGACTTGTGTGTAGGGAGGTAGCCTACTTTTTCTGCCCACTTCAAATTGTTCTCTTTGCCTGTCATGAATTGAATGAACTTCCAAGCTGCTTCTTTTTGATTGTCCTTAGCACCTTTCATCATGACGATGCCAGCGCCGCCGATGTTGGAGATGCGTGTTTTGTCACCCGGCAAGAAGGAAACGCCAACTTCGAACTTCGCATTTTCCACGTATGTTTTGATCATTGCGGAAGTGTGCTCAACCATACCAATTTTGCCTTCCAGGAACATTTGACGCATTGTGCCAGAAGCACCTTTGCCGTAACCGATGTGCATGTTGCCTTCATCAACCCAACGCTTGAAGTTCTCGATGTAGCGCAGGCTTTCAGGTGTATCGATTGCTGCTTTTGTCATGTCTTCGTTCAGAACAGAACCGCCGCCGTTAATCATCCAAGGATCGTAGTACCAGTTATCCCAGCCTGGAACGGAAAATGCATAGCGAACTGTTTTTCCGTCTTTCTTCTCTGTAACTTTCTTATTGTAGTCTTCGATTTCTGCCCAAGTTTGCGGAGGCTGAACGCCGAGCTTATCAAGCAATGTTTTGTTGTAGACCATAACACTCGTACTTACGATTAGCGGGAATCCAAATTGACGGCCTTCATACGCATATGCCTTAAGCATGCCTTCCGAGAAGTCGGAAGTATCAACCTTGTCGCGCTCTACATAAGGTGTCAAATCTTCGAAAATACCATCACGAGAGAAGATAGGCAAGGAAGATACTTCAACGTTCGTTACCGCTGGAACATCGCCGGCAGCTACAGCCGCAAGCAGCTTCTTATGTAGGTCTTCATATCCGCCCTGGTATACAGGCTCGACAGTAATGTAAGGATATTTCTTCTGGAACTCCCCGATCATATAGTTCAAGCCCTCAGTCTGAGCTTCTGCATGGGAGTGCCAATATTGAATTTTAACAGGTGTCTTATCTTCCTCCTTCACAGCAGGCGCGCTTGCACCTGATTCACTGCTTTGGCCTTCTCCAGAAGATGAACCGCTCGAACAACCAATAACGGATATAAATAGTAGAGAGATGACAGTGAGCAGGGTAAACCAGCGTTTTGCTTTCATAATTACACTCCTTAGTAGAATTAAAATAACAGGTTCCCATAGTGATACATCTTGTTAGCTAACTAATCCAAATCTTTAGCGAAATTCGTCGAATCTGTGCACATGCCTCATTGTAAATGCCAATATTAAACATAGCGTTAAGCAGAAGATAAGGAATTGTAAATAATTTCATTGCTTGTTTATGGGAACCTTGTGGCAAAAGCTTATCTCATCTTATGTGAATGCGTTTTCAATCATTACTATAGAAACTCATGATTTCGTAAATTTCTATTAAAGCTAAATCGCTTTAATTATTAATAGATTGTGTATGAAAAGGTATCTTGCAATACACAGTAGTGAATGATACAATGTAGGAAATTACCAATGACAAGGGAAGGTGGTGGAGATGTCGTGAATGTTCAATTTAAAAAGGGAGTTCTGGAGCTGTGTGTACTTGTACTTACCTATGAACAAGATCGATACGGGTATGAGCTTGTTCATCGCATCTCAGAGAAGTTCCAGGTCGCAGAGGGAACGATGTATCCACTGCTTCGCAGATTGACACAGGAAGGGTATTTTTCAACTTATTTGAAGGAGTCACCGGAGGGGCCTCCGCGCAAGTATTACAAGCTGACGGATACGGGCAAGACCTACATGCATGAAATGCTGAAGGAATGGAGTCTATTCTCCAAAGGTGTAGATGAGATGATTAAGGAGGTAATGTCAAAATGAGCATGCAGAAGTTAGAATTTCTCGTAAGATTGGAACGGGAGCTGGGGGAGATTCCTTCGGCTGAGCGTGCGGAGATCATGACGGACTTTGAGGCTCACTTCCAAGATGCGATGCAGACTGGCAAGACCGAAGAGGATATTCTAAATGCACTGGGCAGTGTACAGACCATTGCAAGCGAAATTCTTGAACAGCATCGTCAGCAGGCTTCACTAGAGGGACAGACTGAGGGGGATACACGTTCTAATGGTGAAGGAGAACGCAGTGATGGATATTCAGTAAGTGAAGAAACGTATGCTGAGGAATCGTCTCACACATTCTCTGCTTCTTCCTTTAGTCAAGAAGATCGCAGTCAATCGAATTTGTGTATTCACACACTCCGCATACATACTAGTGAGGTGGATGTCGCCATTGAATCATATGAAGGAGACCGGATCGGCTATCGTATCGAGTCGGATGAGCCAGAGAAGTTCGATATTCGTGATTATATAGACGGAGATACGTATACAATATCGGCTCGAATGAGATACGATGCGAAGCGCTTTTTCTCCTTTATCAATTTACGGTATGGCGACCAGAAGTTATATATCCGTGTGCCTAGCAGCTACCAAGGAGACATTCAAGTGGTGTCTGAATCAGGAGATATTGACATGCAGCATGTTCGTGCAGACCAATTACAAATGGAATTGTCATCAGGAGATGGAGTGATTCGGCAAGGGTCATTTCAGGATGTACGAATAACAAGCAAATCCGGAGATATCCGTATGGAATATAGCTCGGCCGAACGGATAAGTATGGAGGCATCTTCAGGTGACGTGGACGTCAGCCGCATTAACACGCATACAATGGCAGTTAGGACATCATCCGGAGATGTAGAAATTGAGCAGCTTCATGCTGAAGAGCTGCGTGCAGAAGTCACGTCAGGTGATCTTAGTCTCATCGACGGTGTCGGACTTAATTGGTACTTGTCCTCTTCTTCAGGAGATATTGAAGCAGAGCGAATTCGAGCTAATATGGATATCGTTAGCCACTCTGGAGAAGTTGAAATCGACGAATTGAACGGAGCACTCTTGTTGAAGTCGAGTAGCGGGGACGTGGAGTGCACATTTGGTCGTGATATTGGCCCTTCGGTGATTGAAAGTAAATCCGGGGATATCGACGTTCGAATTTCATCGTGGGCGGCGAATGTTCAGATTGAGGCGATGGCAGATCACGGAGACTTGTCCGTGAAGCTTCCGCAAGTACGGACAGAGACGGAACGTAGGGATTACTACCGCGGAAGTATTGGAGTGGATGGACCTGTAGTTCGGATTGCATCAGTAAGTGGCGATATCGAGCTTCGGGAGACAAGAGCCTGACAGATATAGGTGCGCACCATTTCAAAGTTTATTTTTCTGTTTGCAGATATTCACATTTCTTGAACTGTTGATTATAATAAATACAGTAATGTTGCCTCAATTCAAAAAAAATGACCATAGTGAAAATTAATCTCATTCTCAATACACATGCTGCTTCCAACACGGAAGCAGCATGATGCATTTTTAGGGGATTAACAACGATAGTCATTTTCATTTGAAGAGAGGATGAAATGAAATGAACAATACAATTTCGATGACAACATCATGGAAGCAATGGCTTGGCGAACATAAAGAATCCTGCGCTGCAGCTGGAAGCCTGCTGTTTCTGCTGCTAGCCATGTTCAGCAATCAGCTTGCTGAACAATGGGCGGTAGCGTGCTATGTACTGTCTTACGTGTGTGGAGGATGGCTTAAGCTGAAGGAAGGCATTGTTACGCTGCTTCGCGACAGAGATTTGGATGTTAACCTACTCATGATTGCTGCTGCACTTGGCGCTGCTTCGATTGGATACTGGTCTGAAGGCGCAGTGCTCATTTTCATTTTTGCATTGAGTGGCGCACTTGAAACCTTTACGATGAACCGCAGCTCACGGGATATCTCTGCGCTGATGGATTTGAAGCCGGAGCAAGCGCTCGTCATTCGAAATGGGATTGAATGGTTACTGCCTGTAGAGCAGTTGATAATAGGGGATCTTGTGCTTGTAAAGCCAGGTGAGCGTATACCAGCAGATGGAACGGTTCAGGATGGCCAATCCTCTGTCAACCAATCCTCGATTACAGGAGAGAGCATTCCTGTAGATAAGGCCATGGGGGATGACGTATACGCAGGAACGGTGAATGGGCAAGGGGCTTTGTATGTTACTGTATCGAGATCAAGTGACTCGTCTCTCTTCGCGAAGATCATTCGCCTCGTTCAAGAAGCTCAGAGTGAGATGCCCAAGTCGCAGCGGATGATTGAGAAATTTGAACATATATACGCAAGAGTGATTATTGCTGCAACCTTGGCGCTTGCAGTTCTTCCCCCACTGCTGCTGCAAGAAGCATGGTCGGATGCCTTTTATCGGGCAATGGTATTTCTCGTTGTTGCCTCACCATGCGCATTGGTTGCCTCTATCATGCCAGCAACACTGTCTGCTATCTCGAACAGCGCACGAAAAGGCGTATTGTTCAAGGGAGGCGCATATTTGGATCTTATCTCGCACGTAAAGGCAATTGCCTTTGACAAGACTGGAACGCTCACCTCAGGCAAGCTGGAGGTTACGGATGTCATTCCGTATGAATCAATGGATAAACAGGAGCTTCTATCTGCTGCCGGAGCGTTGGAGAAGCTGTCCACACATCCGATCGCTAAGGCAATTGTTGCTGAAGCAGAGCGTAACCAAGAGCATACAGAAGCCACTGAGCGTTTGCTGCGCCCTACTCAATTCCAAGCACATGCCGGGCAGGGCATTGAAGCTGAATGGGAAGGGAAGCAATGGAGAATCGGCAAGCCGTCATATATTTGCTCTGAGCAAGGGATGGATGAGATGATTCGCGCTCAGATCGAATCATTGCAATGCAAAGGCAAGACGGTGATTGTGGTGGAGAGATCCGAGCGTGTTGTCGGTGTGATCGCGCTCCAGGATCGCATTCGCCCAGAGGCGATTGAAATGGTGAAGCAACTGAAGCGGCAGGGCATAGAGGTGGCCATGCTGACAGGCGATCAGAGACAGACGGCAAGTTCTATTGCTTCCCAAGCAGGAATTGACTTGGTGTTCTCCGAACTGCTGCCTGAAGATAAGCTCAACATTATTAAGAAGCTTAAGGAGCAATATGGACAGGTGGCGATGGTAGGCGATGGCGTCAATGATGCGCCTGCACTGGCCAGTGCAACTGTCGGGATTGCTATGGGGGCGGCAGGCAGTGACGCAGCTTTGGAGACCGCCGACGTTGTCTTGATGAACGATGATCTGGCCAACATCGCGCATGCGATCCTGCTGGGGAGAAGAACACAGTCGATTGTAAAGCAGAACATCATATTCGCTGTAGCGGTCATTACGGGGTTAATTGCAACTAACTTCATACTCGGGATTCCTCTCCCGCTTGGAGTCGTCGGACACGAGGGGAGTACGATTCTTGTCATCCTGAATGGGCTTCGGCTACTGCGATCCTAACATAAAAATTTGAATGGTTGCCCAAGTGGGCAGGAATTGATGATCTCCCTATTGAATTAGGTATGTGGAAAAAAACTCCTAAGTGAGGTTATGTTTTGGATGTTGTTTCCATAATGTGTAGGGAGGTCATTGTATTATGCTGCAGCATGGGGATAAGATCGTTATCATTGGAGATTCCATAACGGATTGTGAGCGGGCTAGACCGTATGGGGAAGGATTATTCGGAGCCAATGGCAAAGGATACGTATCCATGTTCGATGCACTAGTTCAGACGGAGCATCCTGAGATGGGAATTCGCATTGTGAATATGGGCATTAGTGGGAATACAGTGGTTGATTTAGAGCGTAGATGGGAGACAGATGTCGAACAATTGGAGCCGGACGGACTTGTTATTTGTATTGGAATTAATGATGTCTGGCGTCAATACGATATGCCCTTCGTGTCGGAGCAGCATGTAGGTTTGGATCAATATTATGACACCTTGAATCGTCTCGTTGAACGATCCAAGCCGAATGTACGCTGGATTGCGTTAATGACACCCTATTATATTGAACCGAACCAAGAAGATGCGATGCGCCGAACGATGGATGAATACGGTCGAATTGTTAAGGAGATCGCGAATGAGCATGGTACATTATTTGTAGATACACAGCAGGTCATGGATAAGCTGCTGGAGCATTTCTATCCGGCTACACTGGCATGGGATCGCGTTCATCCGAGCGCGGTTGGACATATGGCTCTAGCCAAAGCTCTGTATCAGGCATGTTTTGAGGAGTAATCCTCATGGGAACAGGAAGCCTACATGATTTTTTCAGGTAAGATCACTGGGCCTTCCTGTCGCATTTTCCCTCATAGACAGTCTTTAAACTTCCACATTGTTAAACATGCTTGTTGAGAAGAGGGATAAACCGCTGTTCGTGCAAACGCTTACATTAAGAGCTTTCCAAATTCGATATTTCTAGCGAATAGGAGGGGAATTGATGTCTGTAATAGGTAGTCAGCCCGCAATGAAAAACATGTGGATTGGCAGAAGCATTGAGGAGTTCTCATCAAAGGGTGTCGTATTTTTTCACTCGAAGTTTGAATTTCCAGAGGCTCTCCCTTGCAAATTGTATCGGATCGACCACACTCACGGCAATTTGCATGAGCATACCCATGATTATTTTCAAATTTGGTATGTCGTGAAGGGAGGGATCATGCATTCTTATCTCGGGAGACGTCACAAAATGCTCGCGGGAAGTGTATGCATCGTGCCTCCGTTTGCGGTACACGGTGTGGAATGGATTCCGGGACGACAGACGGAAGTCATTGGCTGCGAGTTCTTACCTTATTATATCAATGAGCGCTTTACCCAGCCTGAACTCCAGAGTAATTTCATGGACTATCAGTATTTGCATCCTGTGCTAAGTGAAGGGGGAAGGAAGCCAACTTTAATGTCTCTCTCCGGTGAAGAAGAACGACATGTGAGGACGATTCTGGAGGAGATGCAGAGGGAGTTCCGGATGAAGACAGCTCATTACGGGCTTGTTTTAAAGGCGAATTTGCTGAAGCTTCTCGTTCTGTTGAGCCGGGGAAGTGAAGACAATGACACGAGAACAGTCGTGCAGGTAAAGAAGGAGGAAGATCGTATAAATAAGCACCGAGAGGCTGTTCAAGTCTCTCTTGATTATGTGCATAAGCATTTTCATGAGGATATTCGTCTGGAGCAGATTTGCCGGCTTGCATCACTATCCAAGACCTATTTCTGTGATGTGTTTAAATCCTACACAGGCAAGTCATTTAACGAATATTTGAATGATTTCCGCATGCGTCAGGCAAGCGAGATGCTGCTGACAAGAGATACTACAGTAGCAGAGGTATGTCGGGCAGTCGGATTTCGCGACTTAACGCATTTTTCAAGGATGTTCAAACGGTGGACGGGAATCCCTCCTTCTCATTATCGCAAGAAGAGCCGCTAAATATAACGAATACTTATGATTCATATACAGGAACCGGCGACACGTTCTTGTTGCCGGTTGTATATTTCGCAGCCTGTTCATAAGTTATTCTTATTTATTCGGTAGGTATACAGTATAATGGAGGTACAGTATGTAAACGCAATCCTCCATATTCCATCTTGATTGTGCTGGACGATACTGTATGCGATATAGTGATGAAAAGGGATGATGCGAATTTGTGGACGACGGATATGATTATTTTCTTATTTGGTTCTTTACTTCTAGCGGGAGTGATTAGTGCCAAATTCTCGAATCGATTCAATGTGCCTTCACTTGTATTGTTTATTATTGTAGGGATGGCATTGAATCCTCTCATTTATTACGATAATGCGAAGTTAACGCAGCTATTCGGGATTTTGGCTCTGATCATTATATTGTTCGATGGAGGAATGCAGACAAGCTGGCGTGACATTCGACCTGTCATTGGCGGATCCGTATCGCTTGCAACCATCGGTGTATTGATTACTGCTACGGTTTTTGGTGTGTGTTCGGTATTTATCTTAGGAATTGATTGGAAAGAGGGCATGTTGATCGGTGCGATTGTCGGCTCTACGGATGCCGCAGCCGTGTTCGCAGTTCTCGGAAGCCAGAATGTGAAGAAGCGATTGACCTCCACCTTAGAGGCGGAATCAGGAACGAATGACCCGATGGCCGTCTTCTTGACGATATCATTCATTGAATGGATTCAGATTCCGGATCTTTCCGTATGGGAAATGCTGTTCTCATTTGTATGGCAAATGGGACTTGGACTTGGCTTAGGACTGCTCGCAGGCTGGTTCATCGTTCAAGTATTGAATCGAATTGCCCTTGATACATCTGGCATGTACCCTATACTTGCAATCGGATTCGCGATCCTAACTTATAGCGGTGTTGGTCTGCTGAAGGGCAGCGGCTTCTTAGCTGTATATGTGATGGCACTTGTCATCGGCAATTCCGATTTGCAATATCGTTTTACAATTGTAAGATTCAATGAGGGCTTCGCCTGGCTGATGCAGATCATGATGTTCATCCTTCTTGGACTTCTCGTGTTCCCGCTTCAACTGCTGGAGATTACATGGCAAGGTCTGGTGCTGTCAATTCTTCTCATGTTCGTCGCAAGACCGCTCGGTGTATTCATTAGCTTGATGTATAGTAAGTTTACAGGCAAGGAGAAGACGCTTATTGCTTGGGCAGGGTTAAAAGGTGCGGTGCCTATTGTTATGGCGACATATCCTATGATTGCAGGCTTAGAGCATGGACAATTGTTCTTCAATATTGTATTTTTTATTGTTCTGACGTCTGCCCTTATTCAAGGGGCTACCATTTCTCCGCTTGCGAAGCGGCTTGGATTGGCTGGCGAACCAGGCGGGCAGCAGGTACATGCGCTTGAGCTGGTGTCGGTCGGGAAGACGAACATGGACTTGGTGAAGAAAACGATTGAGCCTGGTGCTTGTATAGAGAACAGCTACTTGCATCAATTAAGGTTGCCGGATGACACCTTGATTACAGCTATAATTCGTGGGGAAGAGATGATTGCGCCCAAAGGAACCACGCAGTTATTGGCAGGAGATGTGGCTTATGTACTCGTTGCCAAAAATCAAAGGGATGAAATAAGAAGATTGTTCACCGAGCAGATCCAAGATAATCAATGTACGGTGACAAGTGGCAGTGCCGCGGATCGAGACCAGACAACTGTAGACACCCAATCAGACACAGAGAATCAACCGATAGTGAGCTCGACAGAACGTACGGTTGCGGAGAATAAGTGGCAAGGAAAAGACTAATGTATTCATGCAGGGGAAGGCACCATGATGAACATACCATGATGAGTTAGTACGATACAATGACTTTCAAGGGGGAAGTGGAATCGTATGCTAGGATTGGAGAAGCACACATACAAAATTCGCAAAATTGCGACGGAATGGAAGCGGGATGATAAGACGTTGCGTGGCTTGATTACTCTGCCTGTTACGGAACAACCAGTAGCAGCAGTTGTAATGAGTCATGGATTTACAGGGCATATGCTGGAGGGCAGAGGCTTCTTTCGACGGCTTAGTGAACAGTTGGCACAGGCTGGTGTCGCCGCGATTCGCTTTGACTTCGCAGGCAGCGGTGAGAGTGATGGAACGTTTGAAGAAATGACGCTGTCAACTGAGCTGGCGGATGCATTAACTGTATTTCAAGCCGTGCGTTGTATGGAAGGCATTGATTCGAATCGTGTCAGCTTACTGGGCTTCAGTATGGGGGGAGCGGTATCGCTTCTGGCAGCTTCACAGCTGGGAGAAGAGGTGCATCGCTTAGTGGGGCTTTGCCCTGCTGCCAATATCTTTGATATTGTAGCTAGAGAGGCGGCCGGTTCACGATTCAAGCAGCTGTTGGAAGAAGGGCGTATGGACATGAATGGCTTCATCGTAGGCCAAGGATTGCTGGATGATACGGCACAGCATGATATGTATGCTGCTGCATCTCGTATCCACTGTCCAACGTTGTTCGTTCATGGGACGGCTGACGGCGCTGTTCCCCCTTATATTTCTTATCGATTGGCAGCTGCGATGGATGGGCGTGCTAACATTACGTGGATTGATGGTTCTGATCATGTATTTTCGTTGTCTGAGCATTCGAAGCAAGTCTGTGAGGCGGTTGTGAAATTCTTAACAGATAAGTAGCAAAAAGTTATGGCGTAGGGGACGGAAAAAGAAGTGACTGATGTGATTTATCTCCTTTTATTGGTATGAGCAATGCTGCACAATAGATTCAGGTATGGCGTCTATGCATTGGCGTATACGTCATGCAATGTGCCCGTCCATCTGCCCCCCAACTCCAGGTAGGGCGGGACACTTTGCGCCATTTACGCATCTGCTTGCGAGCGGGTGCGTTTTGTTCTTTCTAGAGGCTTTGCTGCAGAGCATACAGTTTGAATAATAAAAAAATGAGGAAAATGTTTCATAATACTATTGTGAAATAGGACTAATTAACCGATATTAGTAGTAGTGCGTAAAAGTACAGCGAGGTTAAGAGAAGAAAGGTGAAGGCAAATAGATGAAGTATGAGAAATTGAATGAAGAGTTTAAGCATGTTGGCTACAGTCCGTACCGTTATGTTCATATTGTGGATGTAACGACAGAAGCAGTTGATTTTGATCACCGTGAGAAAGAACGTCTCGATCAATTAGTAATTGGGTCAGAAGAACCAATGACTGAAGAACAGTTGAAGGAAGAGGCACGCGCGAAGTTGATGGAAGAGCATCCAGATTTCCAGTTTTTCCGTGAGGTACAGGTGGCGAAATTGGATGTAGTGAAGTGCTTTGATCTAGAACTGTAGTAGAGACGAGAAGGAAGCAGCGTTTGTGAATTTGGATGCTAAGTTCTCCCCTTAGGTGTGTTTTATGCAGCGGGTACGATGCCGCACGTAAGGGGACGAGCTTTCTAAATAGCAGCACAGGTACCTATAGCGATAAGGAGATGAATCGGTTGTTCAAGGGGCTTAAGAGAGTACAGGGGACGACATCACGGAAAGTGGATTGGAAATCACTCGTTTCATCCGTATTTCAGAATCCATCCCGTTCCGTGGGAACGAAGTTATTTCTTGTATTTGTAATCAGCATTATTGTGTTCGTTTTTAGTGTTGGCATGATTTCGTATCTATTCTCCAAGAATGCAATTGAAGATCAAGCATCCAAGTCCAATTATCAGACTATGATCCAAGCAGCGCAAAAAATTGATCTTCAGCTGACCCAGTTCAACAATATGACGATGCAGATTATGTTCGATCCAAACCTGACTGCTTCGCTCAAAACCTTGAAGGACAATCAGCTTAGCGCTTATGAAAAGATTCAATCTACGGAAGCGATTACGAAAACGCTTCAAACCTACAGTGTTGGCAATCCATTAATCGAGAACATTTATTTGATCCCAATTGATCCAAAGCGCAATACGATGGCTGCACTTGGCATTCGGAGTAAGCTGGACGATTTGCGCAAGCAACCATGGTTTGAAGAAGCAACGAAGAGCAATGGACAATCCATTTGGGTAGATACGATGCCGAAAGGTGTTGATAAGGCGCCGGAGGCTACATTCGGTATTGCAAGACCAATGCGTGATTTGAATTCCGGAATGGCTGAATACATCGTTCTGATGGAAATTAGACTGGCTACTTTCCAGAAGTCGCTCGATGGGATTAATCTAGGCGAGGGATCTACCGTTCAAGTGGTGAATCGTGCGGGTCATTTTATTTATACCGAGGAAGATGGGAAGTTGACCAAGGAAGCTCCGAAGTGGCTTCTGCCGGAGGTTGAGGAGGGCAATACTAGTGCGATTAGCGGAAGCGGGAAGATAAGCTCTGATTCCGATGGCGAGATGCTCCTGGTCTATGATCAGATGCCGTCGAGCCGATGGCTGCTAGTTGGAGCGGTCCCTGTAGCTGAGCTGGTGAAGGAAGCCAAGTCCATCTTGACACTTACATTCATCTCTATGCTGGCTGCCGCTGTCATCGCAGTCGTAATCGGCTGGTTGGTGATTCAATGGGTAGCGACACCACTCGTGAAGCTGCGGAATCTCATGAATGAGGGTGCACAGGGCAATCTGGCAGTACGCGCAGTTCCTAAGTCTAAGGATGAGATTGGCCAGCTTGCGAATGGGTTTAATACGATGATGGAGCAAATTACGAATCTCGTGAAGAGCACAGATGCAAGCGCTCGTGCCGTCTTAGATACAGCTTCTTACTTGTCTGAAGCATCACGCAGTACTGCAATTTCTGCGAAGGAAATTGCGATTGCCACAGAGGAAATTGCGAAGGGAGCCACTTCGCTGGCGGTAGAGGCTGAGCGAGGTCACGATCTCACGCACAGCATGGCTTCGCAAATGTCGAAGGTCATAGATGCCAACGGACAAATGGATCATTCGGTACAGGCGGTTGCCGAATCGAGCACACTTGGTGCATCGAACATGACTTCCTTAATGAGTCGCACGACTTCCACCGGTGATATGATGCGCTCGCTTGCGACGAAGGTCAATACACTGAGTGACAGTACACAATCGATTCGCAAAATTTTGGATGTCCTTCATAACATGACGAAGCAAACGAATATTCTGTCCCTCAATGCAACCATTGAGGCTGCGCGTGCAGGAACTGCAGGCAAGGGCTTCATGGTCGTTGCAGATGAAATTCGGAACCTTGCTGATCAATCAAGACAGTCCATCGATATCGTTGGGCAAATTACGGAGAAGATTCAGCTAGAGATTACGGAGACCGTAACAGCGTTGTCAGAAGCATTCCCTCTCTTCCAGAAACAAGCGGAAGCTGTACAGGAGACAGATGTCATCTTCTCAACGGTACAGCAGCAGATGGATGGCATGATTCAGCAGCTTGGAAATGTGACAGGCTCCATTGGGCGTCTAAATGAGGCACAGTCCATTCTGGTAGAAGCGATGAGCAATGTAAGTGCGGTCGCGGAAGAGGCATCTGCTACTTCCGAAGAGGTTGCATCGTTAAGCACGGAACAGTTGAATGTATCGAACCGCTTAGTCGAGCTGTCTCAGCAGCTTGAGGATGTATCCTCGAATCTGAAGGAAACCTTATCTCAATTCAAATATTAGTACCGATAGAGAAAGCCCGTATCTCCAACGAGAGATACGGGCTCCTGTATGATCGGCGTCTTTAAAGCATCTATATAGTAGAATGGCAGTAGCTATTTTTCTTGATTTTCTGATTTAACGATTTAATTCGATCTCGCCTACCTGAGTAGAAATCAATAAAGATGGGCTCTTCGTATTGGCTGCCCCAATATGGCCTTTAACTTTCTTCGATACGATCATATTGGATGTACTTGCCCCGTCCAACTCGACATTATTAGTGATACTTCCCATATTAGTGGACAGCTCTACAGCCAGTGACTCCAGCTTCTCCGGAAAATCAAATGTTATCTTGCCAAACTCAGTATGAAGCTTAGTGCTCTCCATTCCCATTACATTGGAGGATGAAATATCGCTCGCACTGCCGTTGACAACTAGATGGCTAGGATACAGCCCAGACTCGGATTCAAGTGAGAGTTTTCCAAAATCATTGATAATCTCTAAAGTGTCGTAATCCTTGACTGGAACTCGGACAATTAGTGATGGCGGAGAATCTGTATTTATGAAACTTTTTTGTTTAGAATGCAATTTAATCGTCAGCGTATTATCGTTTATTGTGCCGCTCACATCTGTCTCCATTGACCTGGATGTTCCATCTATAAGCTCATATTGTGCTTGACTTAATTGATGATCTCCGATAACGGTAATGTGGGCAGCTGTACTTTGAATTCGGATCGTATGTACTTGGTTAACATCAAATTGTTTTTTCTTTGGATTGCTAGTTGATACTTTGCTCAGTGCAGTTGAACCTTTTTCAGATATAGCTGAAGAAGATACTTCTGTGATGCTTGTATTCGATGCAGCTGTGGTTGTATGATCCGAAGCACACCCTGCTAAACTTATACTTGCTGTGGATAAGAGAATACATGCAAATTTGGTGTATCTCATTGTTCGTCTTCCTTTCAAATAGTAGTGTAATTACAAGTGGGAACTATGCAAACAAGACATGCTTCATGTTACCTGATTAAGAAACATTTGGTAACGGACTTCGGTCTGTTCACGTCCTAGACTTATGTCTAGGACGGAGAGGCTAGACTTGGATCGACATATTTGACAATGACCGGAAATTGGTTGTAACGATTTATTTAGGGAAAATATGTTGAAAATTGGATGGTATTATGATACTGTTGAAATAACTTCACACAATAATGTACGGAAGCACCGTCATGAATCGAAGCATCAATATTGATGCCCGTTTAATGGCGGTGTTTTTTTATGTCCATATTGAATTGCGGGGCGTTCTAATCCGTGAAGTAGAAAGGGGGGGAGTGGGATTAACAGATGGGATATCGTAGTGGCACATCCGCAGAAGCGCATTTTAGACGGATACACAGATTATTGGAAGCAATCGACCTATGCTGAGAAGCTTCACCTTCGTGTATTTACTCAGGCGGATACGCTTGGTCACTATTTGCGTTTGAAGCCAGGCATACATGTTCTAGTTGCGGCACCTGAGCTGCTTGGGACACTCTCTTCATCCGATGTGAGAGGAATAATCGTGATCGCATTATCCGCAGAGAAGTCTGAACAACTGACAGAGGCCGACTTCCCTTGTAGGATAGAGAATCCATATCAGCCCATTCCGCAACTGTTCCAATCCATCATTGAATATTGTGAATCGGACAATGCCTTCGAAGGGGACAAGCGGAGCAACACAGCGTGCCGTATCGTTGGCGTTACTTCAACCTCAGGCGGAGCTGGGAAGTCAACAACGGCATTTCATTTATCCGCTGCGGCTGCTCAATCAGGTCTTCGACCCTTCCTTCTGAATGTAGATCCGATCCAAGAATACAGTTTGCTGCTACAAGAAGCGATCGAACAGAACGAAAATCAGAGCAACTTAGCACAATTATTTTACTACTTGAAGAAAGCTCAGGGAGGGCCTGGGAGTGAGCTGCTGTCCTTAGATCCATATATGCTGAGTGTTCCTGCAATAGGAGCGCGAATGCTCCATCCGAAGCAGTTAGCAGAGGAATGGAAGTGGATGGATGCCAGTATGCTGCGATTATTGTTGAATACGCTTCGGAGCAGCGGGCAGTACGACTTGATTATTGTGGAGGGCGCGCATTTTCACTCTCCATTCGAAGCGGTATGGGATGTGGCAGATCAGGTAATGTGGCTGCTCCTAGATGATATGGCCTATATACAGAAGACGAAGCTGTTGCTGCAGCAGTGGGTGCTTGCGGAAGAGTCTGTTGTGCGGCATCGAAGCAAGCTCATTCGGATGGGTGTGAATCGTTATATGGGGACGATGCTCAATTCATGGCAGCAGCGTGATGCTCCGATCTCAGGATATCTGCCTTACATACCGGCTTGGAAGCAAATTTATCGATTTGATCAATGGCTTCAATCGAGTGTATTCCGCTCAACCTTGGAGGAATGGGCAGGTTCAGAGTTGGGATTATTCAGCGGAGCGCGGTAAGGGGTGAGTCGATGGTACATGGGGACGAGGGGTACCAGTTCCAGCTGAAGCCTTCTGGGACAGAGTCTAATCTGATGTCGCTTGATGAATTGTATCTTACAATTCGGCAGCAGGTGCGCGAGAGTATGGAATGGGGGGAACCGTTATCTGATGAAGCATTAACAGAGAGGATCGAACAAGCGTTGTTTGCGTTTTCGAAGGCGATGAAATTGACCTCGGCAGATATTCGAATGGTAGTACGCAGAGTTTTTTATTCTTTCCGTGGTCTTGATGCGCTTCAGCCGCTCGTTGATGATCCCGAAATTACGGAGATTATGGTGAACAGTCATCGGGAATTGTTCGTTGAACGTCAAGGACATATGGAGAAATTAAATCATACCTTCGAAAGCGAGGAGAAGCTGGAGGACATTATTCAAGCGATCGTCTCTCAAGTAAATCGTACGGTGAATGAGTCTTCACCAATCGTCGATGCGAGATTGCGAGATGGATCAAGGGTTCATGTTGTTCTGCCCCCAATTGCGCTTAAGGGACCCACGGTAACGATTCGGAAGTTTCCTTCTAAGCCGCTTCATATGGAGGATCTCATACGATACGGCGCGATGAGTGAAGAGGCGGCACAAATTCTGCAGACGCTGGTAAGGGCGAAGTACAATTTGTTCATCAGTGGTGGAACTGGATCGGGCAAGACGACGTTCTTGAACGCTTTGTCTCAGTTCATTCCATCTGATGAACGGGTGATTACAATTGAGGATGCAGCAGAGCTGCAAATTCATTCAGTGCCGAATCTGGTGTCATTGGAAACGCGCAATGCGAATTCGGAAGGAAAGGGAGCCATAGCCATGCGTGACCTTATTCGAGCTTCGCTTCGGATGCGGCCAAACCGCATTATAGTGGGAGAGGTGCGTGGTGCTGAGGCTTTGGATATGCTTCAGGCAATGAATACGGGCCATGATGGTTCTTTATCTACGGGTCATTCCAATGGGCCCAAAGATATGGTGAGTCGCTTGGAAACGATGGTATTGAGTGGGGCTTCGCTGCCGGTTGTCGTCATTAGACAGCAGATTGCCTCCGCAATTGATGTCATTGTTCATTTGGCAAGGATGCGAGATGGATCCCGCAAAGTGCAGGAGATTGCAGAAGTAATTGGATTTGCAGAAGGTGAAGTGAAGCTGTCGAGCCTGTATCAATTCGTGGAACATGGGCAGGAAGGCGGCAAAATTCTAGGAGGCCTTGTTAAGCGCGATACGCTGCAGCATGTGGACAAACTGCGAATGGCGGGGCTGACTCTGCCTCAAGCAGAAGGGGGCGCGGACGATGAAGGGATCGAAGATCAAGACTGAAGCTGGACTGCCTCGCTACGATGTATATCATTTGAACCGCAAGGAGCAGCTACTGGCGATCTTTGTTGGATGTTCTGTAATGGCTGGAATCGGATATCTATTCTACCAGCATTGGATCGGGATGATCCTGCTGTCAGTCATTGGGGTTCGATTTACCCAGATTCGGCAGCGGACACTGCTGGAACGAAAGCGGTCACAATTGACCCAGCAGTTCAAGCAGACCTTGTATTCTTTGTCTTCTGCACTAGGTGCAGGGCGATCAATGGAGAATGCTTTCCGTGAGGCTGCACAGGATTTGAGGCTGCTCTATCCCGGAACTGATGTGGATATGATTCGGGAGCTTCGTATTTTGTCGTTGCGAATGGAGAATGGCGAGCCAGTGGAACGAGCCATGATGGACTTCAGTGAGCGGGCCCAGCAGGACGATATCGCGAATTTTGCAGATGTGTTTGTTACTTGCAAGCGGACAGGCGGGGATTTCATTGAAGTGGTGCGCAGAACTTCCTCCGTTATTGGAGAGAAGATGGATATTATGCAGGAGATAGAAGTATTAGTCGCACAGAAGAAGCTGGAGATGAAAGCGATGATGGCTGCTCCATTTTTGTTTCTAGCTTTTCTCAATATGACGTCGCCTGATTTTATGACGCCGTTATATGAAGGAGTCGGCAGAGTGATTGCAACAGCTGCATTGATTGTGTTGTCTATTGGGATCTTGCTAATTCGCAAATTAATGGATATTAGAGTGTAGTAATATCGTTTATGTATTATAGCAGGGAGGAGGTTGGTAAATGCTGCCCTCATGGATGTGGGGATTGGCATGCCTGCTTGTAATAGGGATTTATGCTGTGATGAATCAAGTAGGAAAGGCCCGCTATGCGGAATTACTTGCCTCGATCCAGTCTGAAGTAAAGACAGCGAAATGGCTTCCAGCACCTCTGATGTGGCTGGAACGATTACAACCAACGCTTGATACGCATCCTGCACTGGTTCAGTTGAGGCAGTCGCTTATGCAAATGCACGGTCCAGCCCTGTCCCATACGATGTATCGCGCACTTCTGGCGGAGATGGGATTGTATGTATTTGCGGGCGTCGTAGCTGGATGTATTCTCCCTGCTGTGACGGACGGAAGTTTCGCCAACATGGCTGGAGGGATGCTGCTCGGTATCGTTCTGCCGCTAGTACGCGGGAAGGAGGTTGTCGGTAAGGCGGAACGCAGACGTCAGGATATTCAGCTGGAGCTCCCCGAATTGATTAATAAGCTGAATCTGCTCGTACAAGCGGGAGAGACAGTTCCCAAGGCTCTTGCAACTTGCATTGAGCGGAAGAAGTCGGAGAACGAGCACCCATTATACATCGAACTATTCCGAATGATGTCAGATGTACAGAATGGTTATTCTTTTGCTCAGGCCATGGAGCTGCTGGCGAAGCGCTGCACGATGCAGGAAGTTTCGATGTTCGTCACGACGGTGCTGATTAATCAGCGGCGTGGAGGAGAGACATTTGTGCTCGCGATGGCGGATTTGAGTCGACAGCTGTGGGACAAGCGCAAGGCGGTGGCCCGCAAGCGAGGCGAAGAGGTATCTACCAAGCTGGTGTTTCCGATGATGCTCATGTTCCTCGTTGTACTAGTTGTCGTAGGAGCTCCTGCATTGTTAATGATGCAAGGGTGAGGAATAAGCAATTTCACTTATGATGTAATTCAATTGAAGGAGGATCATGATATGAATTCACTTTGGAAACGGTTATGGACGGAAGAAGATGGGCTTGGAATGGTAGAACTGGTCATTATCATTGCAGTTATTGTAGTATTAGCGATTGCTTTTAGGGAGCAAATCAAAGGGTTTCTGACAAGGCTGTTCACGAAAGTAGATAAACAGACGGATGAAATTTTTAAATAGTAATTGTAAGTAATAATTGGAGGTAATAGAGGAGGGTTTCAAGCTGCATAAAAAGCTACGTAAATGGTGGAAACGGCTTGCCTCCGAAGATGGGGCCTACACCGTTGAAGCGAGTATAATCTTTCCGGTTGTTTTCTATTGCTGCTTAGCAATGCTCTTCTTCGCCATGTTGATGTTCCAGCATGTTATGTCATCACATGCTGCTACGTTAGCGGCGGAACGGGGGGCGGCGTTCTGGGACAACAGCTATAAAGATGCAACCAGGGGATCTTACCCTGTAGGAAAACATGATGGTCTGTACTGGCGGATTCTGGATGATTATATGCTGGATCGTTTGCTTGGTGTTGTGACCGGCAGTGTGACCAACGAAGTATCACTGCCGGTCAGTAGTGACTCTGAGTCTCTGCCGGAGAAGAAGCTGATACGGGCAGGAAGACTGCTGCCTCCGTTATTCCATGGAGAGATGAAATTCGACAATATTGCAATTGAGCGGAAGGTGACCGTCTCACTCGAACGGCCATTGTATCAAACGGCATTCGAACGTTTAACTAGACGTCGTGTATCTGGAGAAGGAGGAGCATCTGCTGCAGTCGTAGAGCCTGTAGAATTTATTCGTTCCGTAGAATTTGCGAGGTACATGTCAACGAAGCTGGCTCAATGGAATAAGAAGGGGATATCGAATGAACAAGCTGCAGATACAATCAAGCGTGCGGCGAAATAGCAAATCCAATGATGTAGCGATGTCTCATACATGCGGAGGTGCTGGAAATGATGGGGGACGAGAGTAATGCCCGAATACGGCGGAATTTGTGGAAAGAAATTCGAGGTTCCGTGTCCGTCCTGCTCATTTTCATAGTAGCTGCAATCTTTTTATTTACAAGTGTACTGATTGACTACGCACGAATTGCTGCTGCTGAATGGAGGGCAGAGGTACTCGCTCAGACTGGAGTTCGCTCCGTCATGTCCGCCTATGAACCGGCACTGCAGCAGCGGTATCAATTGTTTGCTTATGGGAAGAGCGATCCTGCTTTCATAATGGATGAAGTGATGCGGGATCAGGCTGAGCTTAAGGCGACGGGGGTCTTTCCCTGGGTGCCTGTGCTGCTTGATAGTCATACTACCTCGATCACTAGGGAACTTGGTCGATATGACGAACTCGAGCGGCAAATCTTAGAGGAGATGAAGTATAAAGCTCCTGTTCAATTTGCCTTCGATTTGTCCAGCAAGTTGAAGCCGATGTCCAAAGTGATGAAGGAGGCAGCGCAGACGACAGAACTGTTATCCAAGCTGCAGAAGCTAGTTGATAAGCGCGATAAGGAAATAGCCTCTGCCCTCAAGCTCCAGAAGTCGCTTCGCAATTATGCGGCGCGTTCTGATCTTTCTAGTCGGATTGCAACGGGAGAAAGTGATATTATGCGCGACAGCTCGCTTGGTTCAATTAGAAGTGCAGCGGATGTGGGAGCTCAATATGCAGACTATGTACATAAGATTCGTCTGGATTCGAATCGCGGTAAGGATGAGGACAAGCAGTATGAGAATGAAACGGATGACTATGAATCCGATTCATGGGATATATCGCGTAGGCTGACATCTACAACATCTAGTTTGCTGGATCAACATCGCATCGGATTGAACACAGCTCTGTCGCATATAGAGAAAGCCCGTCAATATAATGAGGACATGAAGCGTGTCATTCAAGAGGTACGCGCAAGCTCGAACTATAACGGTTATGACCGAGTTGGACAATCTAGCGAGCAGAGTGAAGGGACAATGGATGAATCGGACCAGATGTCAGATTCGATTAAGCGTATTAATGAAGCTGCTGATGACCTAGTGCTGCCAGACGACTTCCTTACCGAATGGAAGCAGGAAATGGAAGAACAGCATCGGAGTATGGAACAAGTAAATGATGCAGCAAACCGTGTTCAATCGATGGTCAGTCAAATCGTCGGGAGAAGCATATCCGCTTATAACTTGAAAACTTCGATCCTCAGTCTGTGGAGGCAGTGGGAGCAATATGCAAAAGATTATATTGGCAGCTCGAATGTGATAGATGCTAGAGAACAGCGATTTGAACAGGGCCGATCTACAGAGAATGAACGCAAGCAGAAAGAGAAGGAAGCGAATAGAAAGCTCGGGAAAGCGGCAGACTTATTGTCCTCATTGAAGAAGCTGAATGATCAATTGAAGGAGCATGAACAGCTGTTTCAAGAAGTGAAAGAGAAGGCTAATGCAATCGCTGCATTTAATGAACATGAATCCAGTGAGGAGTCGGCAGTTGACCAAGAACGTGACGATGCGGTAGAAGAGGGGAAGGAGTCTATGGACGCTGTTACCTCTATCTATGATAGCATTGCTAACGGATTTAGCATGTTAAGAGATCGTTTATACCGTGATGAGTATGCGTTTCTCTATTTCAACACCTATGACCCTACGAATTTGAAATCGATACTTACTTCAGAGCAGTCTGCGGAAGAACTGATAAAGTCCTTATCCATACATAATCAAGAAGTGGAGTACCTATTGTATGGTCTTCATAATCCAGCAGGCAATGTGGCTGCAGCGTTGGGGGAGATCTTTGCTATGCGGCTTGCCATTCGTACAATGGAGGGCTTTATCGAATGTGCGAACTTGAGACATCCGCTGCTTATATTAGTAGCAGCTATTATTTATGGGATTGAACAGGCAGTTCAGGATTTAATCCTTCTTGTTACGCAAGACAAAGTGCCAATTTCGAAATACTTGCCTTCCGTCACATTGTCTTACTCGGATCACTTGCGATTATTTATGCTCGTCCATGGCAGTCGGGAAGGAATGTTGAAGCGAATGCTCGCACTCATTCATCAAAATACAGGTATCGACCCCACGACAAGAGGTACCTATGGCGAGACGGAGCTCCGAATAAGCACACCGTTGTGGTTTCTACCCGGGGTTATGAAGTGGATTGGACAAACCGGCATATTGGGCGGTGAAGTCGAGAATGGAAGATACTATGCAACAAAGACATCTGTGTTCTCCTATTAGTGGCAAGTTACTAGCTCGGGCAAGGGGCTGGTTCGTACGATTTGGCAATTGGCTCCGTCGCTATATGGGGGACGGTAGAGCCAGCATCACAGTCGAAGCTGCGCTAATGCTGCCTATGGTGCTGCTTTTGTTTTTGTTTTTTGTATATATGATTTACGCTTCTGTCATTACGACATCCTTGCAATCTGCTGCGACGAATACGGTGAAGCAGATTGCCGCTCATATGTATCCTATCGAACTGATGACGAAGAAGGTTGGAGCGGAAGCAGTGGACAATAACAGTCCTTGGCTCCGCAAGCCGCCGGCAATCGCTCTGAAAATGACAGCACGTCATTTCGCCGAGCGCTTCAGCAATGCTTTGCCACCTCCATTGAATCAATGGGCATCCGAACATGTGGTGGATTGGGCGGAGAAGCGAGCGGAAGCGGCGGGGGAATGGGGCCAAGCGCGAGTCGGAGAAGCCTTGATAAAGCCATTGTTCGTCCGTTACGGGATTCAAGGGACACTTAGAGAAGATCGGATCCGGATCACACATGTGAAGCTGCCGGATATTGTGGAGAAGGAAGACCCATATATCGCAATTGAAGTGGAATATGATCTGCCGATGCGTGTGCCGTTCTTATATAAGACGATCACGATCGCTGCAAGAGCATCTGAGAGAGTTTGGATTGGGGATGGTCCGCAGCCCGGTTCAGCCAATAGAGAGTCAGGCACGGAAGAGAAAGGTGCGCCACCCGCTTTTGTTAGTTTGGAACCGGAACCGCTATTTCCAGGCCGCAAGGCCAAGTTAACAGCGAAGGCTAAGCCGCATGAAAAAGTCGAACTCGTAATCTTCTATAAGAGCGGCAAGAGCCAAGCGAGGCACATCGGTTGGGCAGAAGCGGATGCCGATGGGAATATAAGCTGGCTATGGCATGTCTCAGGCAATACAACCTCAGGTACGTGGAGATTAGTTATGAATACGGGAGACGGTAGAAGTGCGGAAAGGCAATTTATCGTAAAGTGATCTGGAGTCATACCGCATGGGAAAAGGGGGCTGCCAAATGATGTGGTCGAGTTGGCTATGTGGGATATTGCTAGTGGCTGCGTTCACCACGGATTTGCGTACTCGTAAAATACCAAATTATTTAACGGTCTCAATAGTACTTGCTGCTCTAACTGGATATTGCGCTGTAAGTGGATGGGACGGTTTGCTGTTCAGTCTATTCGGAGCGGGCTGTGGGTTTGGGAGCATGCTTGTTCTATTCTTGCTGCGTGCGGTCGGGGCAGGGGATGTGAAGTTGTTTGCAGCGATTGGCGCCAGCATGGGAGCTAATTTTGCATGGGAGACGTTTATCTATGCCATTATCTATGGGGGACTGATTGCAGCAGGGATTATGCTGTTCGGGCATGGGAGAAGGTGGAGGCGCATCGGGATCGCAATCATTCAATTTTTTTGGCTTCGCTCCGTAACACCCTTGAAACAGCTAACATTGAACCAAGCGACCTTTCCATTTATGTGGGCGGTACTGCCTGCAGCGGCAACCGTATATTGGACTCAATTATGGATATAGGGGGTGATGAGGGGCGATGTATGGTTACCGGTCGGATTTCATCCACGAGGGTAAGATGAGGATGCTCCTTACGAGAGAACCAGCGGTTCATTCCAATGACTTGGATACCTATCAAGTGAATATGCTGCGATTTAACGAAGTTCCTCATTTGCTTCCAATAGAAATTAGGGAAATCGATTTTGAGGTCACGTTTTTGTACGATATTAGTGGTAAAAAAATGCTGGAGCAGGTTCTGCGTTCATTACAGATTACTGCAATTCAATATTTTGAATGGATGATCCAACTGGTCAATGTGTTGGAAGGATGCCGTGCATATATGCTGCATCCGAATCAGATTCTGCTTCATGAGCGTTTTATTTATGTAGATGGGCACTCCTGGAATAGCGGCCTTTATACAGCGTACATTCCAACAGAAGAACCTTTGCACCCCCAAGCGGGGCTAGAGGGATTGAAGAGATTAGGCATTTTGCTCTCTTCCCATGTGAGCCCTTGGGATGGTGACGGCTTTCAGCGTCTTGTCCAGTTGTTGTCACAGGAGGGGACGACTCTTGCAGATGTACGAGGCTTGCTGCAATCCTTAATTGTGGGCACAGCAAGCGGCACTTCTGCGAACCCCAATCAATCTGGACGAGGGCAGTTTTTCCCGGGGAGCGGTGAAAGGGATGAGCGTGAACCTAAGCAGCAGGTTGCTTATGGACAAGCTGGCTTGCACAATGAGCAGGGGAAGAACAGTTGGAATTCGACGGCGAAGCCTTTTGCAGATGGGCAAGAGCAAATACCTGTTACATCCGCTGCATCAATTTCGAATCCTGCCATGGGTGGATATGATCGAGAACATAGCATCCATTCGGGAACAGATACGGCTAACGAAGCAATAACACCGATACCCAAGAAGTATACCTTGGTAACCTCGGTAATCGTAATTGCAGCAGCCGGAATAGGTTGGAAGTTCGGATATATGTCTCAACCTACATCGGAGGTATTCACTTACACTGTCATTTGGAACATTGTTGTCATAGCACTGGGAGCGATGTACTTAACGGGGATTCCCAGCATGTGGTGGAGCAAACGATTCTCTCGGAAGAAGGACAGCCGAGTTAGTGCTGATGAACAGGATTTCCAACCAAGCTCCAGCCATGGGTGGAATAATCCGAATAGGCTTCCCGACTTTTTGTCTATGGAGTTGTCACATCTCCCTCATCCTGCAGATGCGAGGGATGCACACAGCAGTCATGCAAAAGGGGGCCAGCAGCATAAGGAATTCGTTCCCTCTTCCCCGACATGGACTAGGGAGTCATCAGGAGGTTATATGAATGGGCAAATAGCCCCTCAAGCAACAGTCTCAAGTTCCGATATCGCGGGAATAGGGCAGCAACAGAGAATTGGCATACCGGCTAGTAGTTCTCAATTGGGGCCACAATCCTTCGACAATGAGCCGCGATCACAGTCGGTAGATGGGACGAATCAAGCTCCGATTATGTCAAAGGCTGATCGCTATTATGCTGCTTTAACCGAACATACGGTAATGCTAAACCCTTCGAGCATTGATGCAACGGTAATGCTTGGAGAAATGGAAGAGCAAGGGGAAGGTTCGCAGCAGGAACCATATCTGCAGCAGCTCGATGAAGCGGGAATAACTGTGGTGGGAACTCATCCACTCCATGGATTTCCATTCATAATAGGGCGTGCTGAGCAAGGGGTGAGTCATCGAAATGATAGCATGGGGGTATCCAAGCACCATTGTGAATTGATTCGCACGTCAGAGGGCAACTTAGAGCTTCGGGATTTGGGATCGAGAAATGGAACGGAGCTGCAGGGTGAACTGTTGATTCCCTACAAGCTGTACCCGTTGAAGGATGGGGATAAGCTCGCAGTTGCTCGTTCGCAGTATATCTTCCGAGCTGGTTAGAAGGGTCAGATAGTGTGTCTGACCCTCTTTGTTATGTTATGCCGTTCTTACTGAGTAACTAAGGTCAATCATGTTAAGGATTCTAGTATATACATCAGTTAGATCTAAGATTTACATCTACAACATTGCGTTTCATGTAAGTACAGTCGCACTCCCATTCGAAATGATAATCAGATGCTTTCTGATCATCGGGATGTAGTGCGATTTCTCCCCGAATTACGCAGCTCGGTTAGCGCCTTCTCCAGCGTTCCATAATGGAAGGTGAAGCCATGCTCCAGTGCCTTAGCGGGATAGACACGCTGCCCTTCCAGCAATAGTGAGGACATTTCCCCAAATAGAAATTTGAAGGCTAAAGCAGGAACGGGCATCCAATGGCGGCGATGGTATACTCGCGCAAGCGTTCTGCCGAAGTCGTCGTTCGTTACGGATTCGGGGGAAGAGGCGTTGACGACACCCTCAATCGAGTCTTGCAGGACAAAATCAATAAGCCGAACCATGTCCGCAATATGTATCCAAGATAAAGGCTGCTTCCCAGAGCCTATTCGTCCTCCAACGCCTAGTAAATACGGCAGCTTCATCATTGGATATGCCCCACCTTCATTGGCGAGCACTGGCGCAATCCGCAACTTGACACAGCGCGCGGCCGGAACGTGATCTGCTGCATCTTCCCATTGGTAGATGACATCGGTCAAGAAGTCATCTCCACCCGCATTGCTCATCTCATCGAATGTCCCTGTCTCGGAAGGCCCATAAATAGAGATGCCTGAGGCGCTAATATAGATGGGCAGCTTGCGGGACAGCTTGCCCGCCCATACCGCAATTCTTCTTGCAGGAACGATCCGTGACGAGAGGATGCGATTCCTTGCGATATTCGTCCATCGCTGATTAATCGTCTCGCCCGCCAGATTGACAACGGCATCCACGTTATGGCAATGCTCAGGGCAATGAGCAAGCTCCGACCAGCTAATAGCGTGAATGGAACTTCTCCCCTCATAGGCAGGTAACTTCGCTGGGGAGCGGGTAACGACGATGAGCTCATGTCCTTCTTGAAGCCAGAAGTCAACCAGAGCTCTGCCGATTAATCCAGTCCCGCCGCAAATCATCACTTTCACGTCTTATCCCTCCTAACACGTTAATGGAATGGATAGAACTAAGATGTGATTGTACTTGATTATGATTTTTGTGTAGGCGCATTCATTTCTGCTGTTGGGAAAAGGGCTTGGATTATTTGTTAAGCAAATGCTTATATGGCGTATAATCGATTCCATTATTGTCGAGAAATTTAACGAGGCTTCGATAGTCTCGCTTGGGTGTGGCCATGATGTAGCCTTGAATGCAATGATCTTGCGTTACTTCTGCCGCACCGCTCTCACAGGCTACCTGCCCGATCTTGGCTGCGATCGAATGACGTGCAATATCACGGAAGGGGGTTGGAACTGGCTCAACAAGCTTTTCGAGAAATGCTTTGGAGTCATCAGTCCATAGGCTTCGGCTTTGCTCAACCCAGTAATTTTGCCAATCGAGCTTCGATTTCCCGTCATTCATCGGAAGTACTTTCATAAACTTGCGGAACATGAAGTAGCCGCCAATCGCCATGAAGCCTAAGAGGACGAATGTCCAAAATGCGATGGAATTCATAAACCAACGACCGGGGCCATCGACAGCCATTGGGAAAAGGGTGGACGAGCTAAGCATAATTTCTCACCTCATGTGTTTTGGTACTTTTTACTAAGACGCTTACATCGAATTATACCCCATTCCTAGCATTATTTCGATAATCCTTGTAGAATAAGGGGAAATGATTTTGAAAGGAGCAATTACATGTTGAAAATTGGATCACACGTTTCGTTTTCCGATAAAGGGCTGTTGACTGCTACAAAGGAAGCTTTGTCTTACGGGTCAAGCTCATTCATGATATATACTGGGGCGCCGCAGAATACGCGTCGTAAGCCGATTGAATCGCTATATATTGAAGAGGGCAAGGAACTGATGGAGAAGCACGGCATCGGTGAAATTGTGGTGCATGCGCCGTACATTATTAACCTTGGATCGTACAAGCCGGATACGTTTGAGCTGGCCGTTAATTTCCTCCAAGAAGAAATTCGCCGCACAGACTGCATCGGTGTGAAAAATATCGTTCTTCATCCAGGTGCTTATACCGACAAAGATGCTGAGTTCGGGGTCAACCGGATCGCTGAGGGCTTGAATGAGGTACTGAGCAACACGAAAGATACGGACGTCAATATCGCACTGGAAACGATGGCTGGCAAAGGAACAGAGGTTGGCCGGAGCTTCGAGGAAATTGCCTCGATTATTGAGAAGGTTGAGGACAACCATCGCCTAACTGTATGTATGGACACATGCCATATTCATGATGCTGGTTATGATATCGTCAATGATCTTGATGGCGTATTGGAGCAATTCGATCGTACTGTGGGACTGAATCGAATCGCCGTTGTTCATATTAATGATAGCAAAAATCCACTTGGAGCCGGTAAAGACCGCCACGCACCAATCGGTGCAGGAATGCTTGGCTTTGAAGCGATTCAACGCCTCGTGCATCATGAAGGGCTTGCTGGCCGTCCATTTATTCTGGAGACACCGTGGATCGGGAAGGACGCGAAGAAGCAGCGTCCGATGTATGAAGCGGAAATCGCCCTTCTACGCGGTGATGTAGACAAGCGTTTCGGTGCAAGCTTTATCCCTGATGTGGAGCGCCTTGAGCATTTCTTCAAAGAGCAGGATGTATCCCCTCGTGATTACGTATTGACGACATGGGATGTTATCAAGAAGGATGCAAAAGCAAGAAAGGCAGATCCGCGCGAGCCGATGGAACGTCTCTATGATATGGTTGCTGAAGCCAACCTGTTCCCTGAATTGAATGAGGAAGAAATTAATCAGCGTCTGACTGTTTGCTTGGCTGGACAAGCTGCCTGGAAATAAGCTGCTATAGCTTGTGTGTGTGATTAAGTCGCAGCAGAAGCAGAGCATCCCGAAGGATACAAGTAGGTTGTACGGGGAATTTAGGAACGAGTGAAGCATGAAGATAGCATGGGATGCAGTAGAAAAATCATGATGGGGAATCTATGTAAGATTTGCAGAAAGCAACGCTAATTCATGGAGGAGAAACAAAGATGACGCACCAACACACGATGGTTCATGCCCTTCAGCAGGCTGGGGAACAAGCCCGCAATCGCGCACGGATGTTAATTTCTTGCCCGGACCGAGCTGGTATCGTCTCTGCTGTATCTAAATTTCTATATGAACATGGAGCGAATATTGTCCAGTCCGATCAATATACAATGGATCCAGAGGGCGGCATGTTCTTCATGCGCATTGAATTCGATATGGAGCAGCTTGATGATAAGCTGCCTCAATTGCAGGCTGAATTCGAGTCTATTGGCTCGGAATTCAAGATGCAGTGGAGAATTGCTTGCGTGAGCAAGAAAAAGCGAATTGCAATCTTTGTCTCGAAAGAGGATCATTGTCTAGTAGAGTTGCTGTGGCAATGGCAAGCAGGCGATCTCGATGCTGAAATCGCGATGGTGGTGAGCAATCACCCGGATATGCGTGAATATGTAGAGTCCTTCGGAATTCCGTATGTTCATATTCCAGTAACATCAGGCAACAAGCCAGAGGCTGAACGCCAACAGCTTGAAGCAGTTGAAGGCAAGGCTGACCTGATCGTATTAGCGCGCTATATGCAAATTATTTCGCCGAAGTTTATTGAGAAATATCCGAATCGAATTATTAATATTCATCATTCGTTCCTACCGGCATTTGTTGGCGGCAAGCCGTATCAACAGGCTTACACCCGCGGCGTGAAGCTGATTGGAGCAACAGGCCATTATGTAACGGAGGAGCTTGATGGCGGGCCGATCATCGAACAAGACGTTCAGCGCGTAACGCATCGTGCGGATGTGGATGAACTGAAGCGTATCGGCAGAACGATTGAGCGTGTCGTCCTTGCTCGTGCTGTGCATTGGCATATTGAGGATCGAATCCTCGTTTATCAGAACAAAACGGTTGTGTTTAATTAAAATGATGGTATACTGGCTGTCTCCGGCTTGCAGTTGAATCTGCGGCTGGAACAGCTTTATTTAATTGCTCTGGTTAGGGATTGAACACCACTATATAATCCCACTGTTAAGTTGAGCATGAAGTTCGGTTATACTAGATCTTGATATCCATAGCTTTTCACACGTTAAAGTAGCATCGAATGGGCTAGTAATGGTACAATGAATGCAAAATAGAGCACAGCGTACAAGCTTGGTAGTTACGCAATTTCATTTGTTCTGTATAGCTTTCAGCTTGTGATGAGTAGGGACAAGGAGGAAATCAGCAATGACTGCAAACCAAATGAATATTGACGCGCTATCGGTGGCAGCGATTCGAACACTTGCCATTGATGCGATTGAAAAAGCGAAATCCGGTCACCCGGGCATGCCAATGGGTGCTGCTCCAATGGGATACCATCTGTTTGCGAAGGCGATGACGCACAATCCGACCAATCCAACATGGATTAACCGCGACCGTTTCGTTCTTTCCGCTGGACATGGTTCCATGCTGCTGTACAGCCTTCTTCACCTCAGCGGATATGACCTTCCTATGGAAGAAATCAAGAATTTCCGCCAATGGGGAAGCAAAACTCCAGGTCATCCGGAGTTCGGACATACGGCTGGTGTAGATGCAACGACAGGTCCACTCGGACAAGGGATTGCAATGGCTGTAGGTATGGCTATGGCAGAGGCACAACTGGGTGCAACATATAATCGTGACGGCTATTCCGTTGTCGATCATCATACGTTTGTTATTTGTGGTGATGGAGATATGATGGAAGGTGTTGCTAGTGAAGCAGCATCGCTTGCAGGTCACTTGAAATTAGGTAAATTAGTCGTATTATACGATTCGAACGATATTACGTTGGATGGCGAATCCGGTCTGTCCTTCAGCGAGAACGTGCGTCAGCGCTACGAGGCTTATGGCTGGAACACGCTGCTTGTTGAAGACGGCAACGATCTTGCTGCAATTGCGCAAGCGGTTGAGAAGTCGAAGCAGGATTCCAGCAAGCCGACATTGATCGAAGTGAAGACCGTAATCGGATACGGAAGCCCGAACAAGCAAGGCAAGGGCGGACATGGAGGTACACACGGTTCTCCACTCGGCGCTGATGAAGCGAAGCTGACGAAGGAATTCTATCAATGGGGACACGAGGACTTCTTCGTGCCTGAAGAGGTATACAACCACTTCGATACAAATGTGAAGCAGAAGGGCATTCAGGCGAACGAAGAGTGGAATAAGATGTTCCAAGCTTATCAAGCTGCTTACCCTGAGCTTGCGAAGCAATTCGAAACTGCAATTAGCGGACAGCTTCCTGAGGGATGGGATAAGGATCTTCCGGCATATGCGGCAGGAGACAAAGCATTGTCCACCCGCGTCGCATCTGGAAATGCCTTGAACGGTCTTGCGAAGAACGTTCCGAACTTGACAGGCGGTTCTGCTGACTTGGAAAGCTCCACAATGACACACCTGAATGATCTGACTGCGTTCCGTCCGGGCCAATACGACGGCCGCAACATTTACTTCGGTGTGCGTGAATTTGCAATGGCGGCTGCAATGAACGGTATGGCATTGCATAGTGGTGTGAAGGTATTTGGTGGTACGTTCTTCGTATTTACGGATTACCTGCGCCCTGCTGTTCGTTTGTCTGCATTGATGGGATTGCCAGTCACATATGTATTGACGCATGACAGTATTGCAGTTGGGGAAGACGGCCCTACTCATGAGCCTATCGAACAGCTTGCGTCTGTACGTATCATCCCGAACGTAACAGTAATCCGTCCAGCAGATGCGAATGAGACATCCGCTGCATGGGCATACACATTACAGAACCAATCTAACCCAGTCGTGCTTGTGCTTACACGTCAGAACCTGCCTATCTTGGAAGGCGGCGTAGCAGCTTCCCGCGAAGGTGTTGCTCGCGGAGCTTATGTTGTGTCCGATGCGAAAGACGGCAAGCCTCAAGCGCAAATCATTGCGACAGGCTCTGAAGTTCAATTGGCGATTCGCGCTCAAGAAGCATTGGCTGAAGAGGGCATTCAAGTACGTGTTGTCAGCATGCCAAGCTGGGATCTGTTCGAGAAGCAATCGAAGGAGTATAAAGACTCCGTATTGCTTCCAGATGTGAAGGCTCGTCTTGCAATCGAGATGGCTTCACCATTTGGTTGGGAACGTTATGTAGGAGACCAAGGCGACATCATTGGTATCTCCACATTTGGCGCTTCCGCTCCTGGAGATCGTGTCATCAGCGAGTACGGCTTCTCTGTTGAAAACGTAGTGAGTCGTGTAAAGGCATTGCTGTAATATACGAAACGAATGCAGCAAATCACTGGATAGGGGAAGATTCGATTCACTCTTATTTAGGTGCAAATAAGAATAAGTGCGTTCTCTAGCCGATTCAGGCGAGGGGGCTCGGCAATGAACAAGGCCGCTTAACGGGTACCAGAGATGGAAGTCCCCTGTTGTAGCGGCCTTGTTCGCGTTGTGATCCATTTTATCTGTAAATATCATCCTAATATTGGGTCTGAACTGATATAATAAAATTTATATATTAAATCATTAAGGATAGGGCGAGGAGTAAACGAGTGAAACAGAAGCAAAATCATTATGCGACCGGTATCGCAGCCGCCGGGCTGTCCTATATTATTTGGGGCTTCCTTCCGATCTATTGGAAGCTGCTCGGCTCTGTGCCAGCAGCAGAGGTATTGGCTCATCGGATTATTTGGTCATTAGTATTCATGATTGTCCTGTTGGCATTGCTGGGGAAGTGGAAGTCCACTATGGCAGAAATCAAGCAGCTGCTCACCCATAAGAAACAAGCTATAAGTATCATTGTGGCTTCCGTTGTAATTAGCATCAACTGGCTCGTTTATATTTTTGCTGTGGAAAGTGCGCATGTAGTGGAAGCAAGCCTTGGATATTATATCAATCCTTTGCTTAATGTCTTTCTCGCGACATTTTTCCTGAAGGAGCGGTTGACGAAGACGGAGTGGTCAGCAGTTGGCATCGCAGCAGCAGGGGTTATATGCCTGACCGTATATTACGGCAGCTTTCCTTGGGCAGCATTGACGCTCGCGACAACATTCAGCTGTTATGGACTCATTAAGAAGAAGGTATCTGTAGGCCCATGGACAGGGTTAACGGTGGAAACTTTGATCATGACGCCGTTTGCGCTTGTATTTCTTTTCTTCTTCAATCCTAATGGGATCCCGCTGTGGGATAAAGAAGCGTCTATAATCATGCTGCTAATGGGAGCGGGAATTGTAACGGCAATTCCGCTGCTATTATTCGCTACAGGTGCGAAGCGAATATCATTTACCCTTGTAGGCTTCCTGCAATATATTGCACCTACGATCATGTTGCTGCTTGGCTTGTTTGTGTTCGGGGAAGAATTTACGACTCCACAGTTTCTTGCATTCGCCTTGATATGGATTGCATTAGCTGTATTTTCGCTCTCTCGAATCGTAAGGAATACCAAAGCGTCCAAGCAAGCTTCCCAAGCTCAGAATCCTTCGGATAGCTCATATACAGCTTCATAGAGAAAAGCTCATTATGCAAGTGGACGCTCTGTTTTCACAAAAAAAGCTTATCATACAAGGTTCGCAGGTTTCGTAGAAAGAGACCGTCTGACAGTACAGAAAATGCAGTAGTGAAGATGAAAAGCTTATTAGTGAATAATTTCATTGGGCTTTATCGTGAGTATCGAAATTGAAACGAATAATGAAAGGGAGTGCCGGTGTATTCCGTGCACTCCCTTGGTGTATAAAACATCTAGAATTAGGCTTATCCTACTCGTTGTTCTTGCTTTGTCTGATCGGGTGACCAATCCATTGCTCGTAGATTTTCACAAGTGAACATAAATCCTCTTCCCCAAAGCCTGCCGTTTGGCCCATTTGGAACAAACTCTTGGCAACCTCCAGCATAGGTGTCGGAGACTGCATCGTGTCAGTCAGCACGGAAGCGAGCTTCAAGTCCTTCAACATTAACTGCAGGGAGAATTGATTGTCGAAGTTGCCTGCAATAATCTTCTCACCTTTCAGTTCAGCTGCCTTACTGCCTGCACTGCCGTTGCGCACAACCTGAAGGAATGCCTCGGGATTTACGCCTGCCTTGGATACCATTGCAAACCCTTCTGCCAGAGCGGCATTGTTAATGCCGACAATTGTGTTGTGGGCCAGCTTCGTGATGGAGCCGCTGCCATTAGAACCCATATGAACGATCATTCGTCCCATTGCTTCCAACACGGGCATAGCTTGTCGCAGGGCGGTCTCTTCACCGCCGACCATAAAGACAAGTGTTCCATCGACGGCTGCAGGCTTGCTGCCCGTTACAGGAGCATCAAGGAACTGGGCTCCCCGCTCGGCGCAGGCTGCTGCGAGCTGTTGAACCAGAGAAGGAGATATGGTGCTGCAGTCAATTACGATATGACCAGAGCGAACGCCTGCGAGCACCCCGTCTTCTCCGTAATAGATCGCTTCTATGGAGGAATCATCACTAACCATGGTAATTACGACATCGGATTGTGCTGCGGCCTCACGCGGTAGATGTACGGCAGTCGCACCTTGCTCAACTAATGGAACGGTCTTATCTGTGGAACGATTGTATACGGCTACTTCGAATCCTTTGCTAAGCAGATTGGCTGCCATTGGCGCGCCCATCGTGCCTAATCCAAGTACTGCTGCCTTCATTGTCTCTCATCCTCTCGCACTGTGAATGATTCGCATGATTTCGATGATGTTAGTGTACCATATTTGTCAGTGGCGGAGACAAGGAATCAAGCAAACAAAGCAGCAGAGAAAGATGGTGAGAGCGTATTCATATGCAAATTTATGCAATGTTATAAATTTATTTTATCGTGGAATCCGGTTCAATGAAACGCGTTCCCTTGTGTTTCCGTCCAAAATCCAGTATCCTATGACTATATTGATTTTCGTGGGTTAAAGTGGCAAAGTCAACCAATACTCGAGGAGGGTGTACGATGGCAAAAAAAGTGCACTTTGATTACAGCAAGGCGTTGACGTTCGTAAGTCAGCATGAAATTGATTATTTTAAAGAGCCCATTCGCTTAGCGCATGAGCAATTACATAATAAGTCAGGAGCAGGTTCCGATTACCTAGGCTGGATTGATCTACCTTCCGCTTACGATAAAGAAGAATTTGCGCGCATTCAAGCAGCAGCTAAGCGCATTCAATCGAATTCTGAAGTGCTTATTGTTATCGGGATTGGCGGCTCCTATTTGGGCGCTCGTGCAGCGATTGAAATGTTGAGCCATTCTTTCTACAACATGCTTCCGAAGGACAAGCGCAACACGCCTGAGATTTACTTCGCAGGCAACAACATCAGCTCGACTTATATGACGCATCTGATGCAATTGATTGAAGGCAAGGACTTCTCAATCAATGTTATCTCCAAGTCGGGTACAACAACGGAGCCAGCAATCGCATTCCGTATCTTCAAAGACCTGCTCGAGAAGAAGTACGGCAAGGAAGAAGCGAAGAATCGTATCTTCGCTACTACGGATCGTGAGAAGGGCGCACTGAAGACGCTGGCAACGGCAGAAGGCTACGAGACATTCATCATTCCAGATGATGTAGGCGGCCGCTACTCCGTATTGACGCCGGTTGGTCTATTGCCAATCGCAGTCGCTGGCATTGATATTGACGAGATGATGCAAGGTGCTCGTGATGCTTCGGAAGAGTTCAGCAATCCGAATGTCGAAGAGAACCTCAGCTATCAATACGCAGCAGCACGCAATGCGCTGTATCGTAAGGGCAAGACAACAGAAATTCTCGTGAACTACGAGCCATCCCTTCACTATATGTCGGAATGGTGGAAGCAGTTGTTCGGCGAGAGCGAAGGGAAAGACAACAAAGGGATCTATCCATCCTCCGTTGACTTCTCGACTGACCTTCACTCGATGGGGCAGTTCATTCAAGAAGGAACTCGCAACCTGTTCGAGACGGTTATTCAAGTAGAAGAAGTGAAGCATCACATCACGATTGAAGAAGATGCTGATGATTTGGACGGCTTGAATTTCCTCGCAGGCAAGACAGTCGACTTCGTGAATAAGAAGGCATTCCAAGGCACTTTGCTGGCACATACAGACGGTAATGTACCGAACTTGGTCGTGACGATTCCAGACATGACGCCATATTCGTTCGGATATTTGGTATACTTCTTTGAAAAAGCATGCGGCATCAGCGGCTATCTGCTCGGAGTGAATCCGTTCGATCAGCCTGGTGTGGAAGCATACAAGAAAAATATGTTCGCCTTGCTCGGCAAACCAGGATTCGAAGTCCAAAAAGCGGAATTGGAAGCAAGATTGTCCGAATAAGCGGGCGGCAAGAGTTAACAGCTTAGATAGGCAACAAGCCGTGAAAGCAGTTCTCCAACATGGGGGGCTGCTTTCTTGGCAATCTCGGAAGGTGAATCTTCATGCTAGAACAATATAAGACGTTGCGCCAATTTGGCAGCAAGGAGATCGTCATCAAGAAGTCGCGCTTTATCGGTTATGGCAAGCCAGTTGCCAACGAGGAAGAAGCGATTGCTTTTATAGAAGAAATCAAGAAACAGCACTGGAACGCCACACACAATTGTTCCGCCTACGTCATTGGCGAGCGGGATGAGATTCAGAAGGCATCCGACGACGGAGAGCCAAGCGGCACGGCAGGCAAACCCATTCTGGAAGTGATGAAGAATCAAGGGCTGAAAAATACCGCCATTGTCGTTACACGCTATTTCGGGGGTATTCTGCTTGGGGCAGGCGGCTTGATTCGGGCCTATACAGATGGAGCTGTTGCAGCGATTGAAGCGGCAGATGCGATTGTGAAGGTGCTGCATCAAGAGGTTTTTGTAGAAATCGATTATACTTGGCTTGGCAAGCTTGAGAATGAATTGCGAAATAGAGAGACGAGGATGGGAGAAACGCAATTTACCGACAGAGTGACATTGACGTGTTTGCCCGTTGTGTCGGAAACAGAGCGGTTTATGGCGTGGATTACGGATTTGACGCAAGGTCAAGCCGTTATTCGGAAGGGAGATCCTATTTACTATATCGAAGGGGAATAAGGAGAACAACCTCTATGCCAAGAAAAGCAGTGGATCAAGAGCTATCGCGAGAGCGAATCTTGGAAGTGGCGCGCCACTTGTTTGTCACGAAAGGATACCGCGCTATCTCCATGCGAAGTATCGGCCAACAATTAGGGTATAGCCACGGATCGCTTTATTATCATTTCAAAGACAAAGCGGAACTGTTCTACGCGCTCGTACAGGAAGATTTCAAGCGTTTGGGACGTCTGTTCGAACGCGTTATGGTTCAGGCTCCTTCCGATGGGTTGTCCAAGATGGAGCAGGTGATGCTTGAATTCATCCGCTTCGGTCTCGAGCAGCCGCACCACTATGAAATTATGTTTATGACGCGGGATGAAGAATTGCTCGCGTATGCCCGCTCAGAACAAGGTCGTTGCTTGGAATTGTTCTCGACGATTGTGAGACAGACGCTCGTGAGCAGCATTCATACCGAGCAGGAACGACATAATATCCCACGAAGCATTTTTCTTGCCATGCATGGATTCATCTCCTTTTACATTCAAGATCAAGTCACCTTTGATGAGGTGAAGCCGGCGGCGCTAGCTCACGTTCGCTTCTTATGCCGCAGAACGCTGGAGTCAGCACAGACGGCATAATCACTTGCATTCTTATTTCAATGATAAATCGATATAAAAAAGCTCTTCTCACGTTTCTGTTCTCCTGCACATATAGTGACGATAGCCCAGCTTCGGGTTATCGGCATGTGTGTGAAAGGCGATTAGACGTAAGGGGGCTTTTTTATGTTAAAGCAATACAGTGACTTGTACTTACATGCACAGGTCATCAGGATAAAACACCTCCATCTTATGGTGTAGCACTCATGCCAATACTTCGATAGGAGTGTGTCTTCATGATTGAGTATATAGTACAGCCTGGAGATTCCTTGTTCACGATTGCAAATCGGAATGGGGTTCCGGTGTCTTCCCTCATTCAAGCGAATCAATTAACGAATACGGATGTTGTATATGTGGGGCAAGTGCTTCGATTCCCTGTGGGTGGAGGGGGGACATTTCCATTTCCGCCGCCACCGCCTCTCCCGCCAACGCAACCATTTCCTCCTTTTCCAGGAGGGAACAATTTGGAACAGCGTGTTGCGATTCTTGAACAACAAGTTCGCCGCCTTCAGCGGGAAGTCGCGCAATTGCAAGGCAGAGAAGTGACGAGCAGTTGAATGGCCTGCTCGATGACAGGGTGTCCAATGTGTTGGGCGCCCTTCCTCTTGCCAATAGACGGTGAAGATGACAATATTGTAAGTTGAATTGTGACCAGATTCAGATGCTCATTCTACAAACTTCATGTAAAGTAGTAGGTATGGGGAATAGAGAGGTAGAATCCAACCATACCGATGGGATGAAGCGGGGTAGATGAAGGATGAAGAAGGCAGTGCTGCTGGCGGTCGTGGCGATCAGCTGGCTGTTGGCAGGATGCGGACAAGCCGTTCAGCATACATACGACAAGGTGAATCAAGTCGTAACCGATTATGGCAAAGAGAAATCGATTAATAAAGAGAAGGTTCTTCTTATTGTGAAAGAAGAACTGTACAAGCTGTATGATGTTCAGATCAATGATCAGGAATGGAACCTGATATGTGGGTTTTCAAAATATTTTCCGAACCAAGAGGATACCAAGTCGGATGAAGGACATGTTGCCTTTATTGGTACGATCAATGGAATGGAGCAGCGGCGGGGCGGCATAAGCGGTTTCTATGGGGAAGTGAACCTGAAGACGGGAGAGCTATACAAGCTCGGCATTCTGAGGCCGTCTGCAGAAGGGGATGTACGGGGTGACGATACAGGAGAGCTTCAGGTGAAGGCGCGAGCTTTTATTGTAGACCGATTGCAAGCGAATGAACGAACACTTCGAATCCTTTCGGAGAAGGGCCAGGATCGTGGAGTCTTTCTATTTCAAGATTCAGATAGCGGGATGCGGTATTGGATTCAGATGCATGTCGAACAACAGAAAGTCACCTTATTCAAAAAGTGGAAATACATGTAAGCAAAGTCCGTCTGATGCAGGAAATGCAATCGGCGGATTTTTTTGTGCTTCCATCTGGCGAATCGAAACGGCGGCTTCATCGTCCATATCACATGAAATTGGGTTATCACCTATCATAAGGGTTTCGAATAAGTTGCATAAGGTTCACTTACAGATTGGGCGTTATCAATCAATCTTTGTATTGACGGTGTCATCTATTTTTTGGTAAAGTGGTGAAAACAATTACCAAGTAAAGAAGTTGGAATAATGGACATAAAGAGTTGAGTTTACGTAGATGGAGGGACGAAGGTGAACGCAGTACTGCGCTATCGTGGAGCGTTGTGGGGGTTTCGAACCACGCTGCTTCTATACGTATTTTTGCTGGTTGTGGTACCACTTGGCGGCATATATGCTCAATCGTTCTATGGCGGTTGGAGCACATTTGTAGACAGTCTCATGGAACCTCTTGCATGGCAATCAGTGGCGCTGACGTTCCGTCTGGCGATCATTGCAACGGCGATCAACGTTGTCATCGGAACATTGTCGGCTTGGGTGCTCCACCGCTATCGTTTCGTCGGGCGAACTTGGCTGAATAGCTTGGTAGACTTGCCATTCGCTCTGCCCACCGCGGTAGGCGGGTTGATGATCCTGCTGCTGCTCGGGCCAGGAAGCTTCGTTGGGAGATTGGCAGAATCTATGGGGTGGAGAATCGTTTTCGCAGAGCCCGCTATTGTAGCTGCCATGGTCTTCGTCACTTTTCCCTTCGTCATTCGGGCAGTTCAGCCGCTCTTGGAAGAGGCCGACTTGTCTGAAGAAGAAGCCTCTTATACGCTTGGCGCGTCCCGTATGTACACGTTCACTCGTGTTACGCTGCCGCGTATGAGGCCAGGCATTGTGAGTGGTGCAATGCTTGCCTTCTCCCGGGCAATGGCTGAATTCGGAGCAGTAGTGCTCGTCGCTGGGAACATACCGGGGAAGACGCTCGTTGCATCTGTATACATTTTCGGTGAAATTGAAAGTGACCATCCTCAATCGGCAGCAGTCGTTTCTGTCTTATTGTTGACCTTATCATTCATAGTCTTATGGGCGATTCATTGGATACAGAACCGGAGGAAATCGTCATGAAGCATACTCCTTATCATCAGCCCAATTCTTCAGAAGAACCGCATCAAGTGCTAACTGCCTCGCAATCCTCTGCAGCTGTCCATGATCCACACCCACACTCACGCTCTAAGCTGCAGTTGCTGCTTATCATTCTGACTTACGCTGTATTTATTACATTACTTATTGCTCCATTACTGCAAATGCTGTTGGGAGCTTTCCAAGGTGGTTGGGGTTCAGCCCTCGCCTCCCTGCTTCGGCCTGAGTCGCTTCATGCGCTTGGAGTAACAGCAGCAGTCGTAGGCGTTGTGACGCTGCTTAATGTTGTGTTTGGTGTATGGTTATCGATCGTCCTCGTAAGAGGGGGCTGGTTAAATGGTTTTGTTCGACGATTACTCAATGCGATTATCGATCTCCCTTTTGCGGTATCCCCGATTATAGGCGGATTTATGATTGTACTCTTGTTAGGCCCGCAGACGATTATGGGGACGTTATTTGCGAACATGGGCGTCCAAATCGTATATGCGTTCCCGGGTATGGTGCTTGCCACCTTATTTGTGACATTCCCGCTGCTTATCCGAGAAGTCGTGCCCGTCCTGCAGGAAATTGGGACACAGCAGGAAGAAGCTGCGTCGATGCTTGGCGCTTATGATTGGACTACCTTCTGGAAGGTAACATGGCCATCTATACGATGGGGAGTGCTCTATGGAGTCGTTCTAACCATAGCTCGTTCCCTTGGTGAATTTGGCGCCATTCTTGTCGTATCCGGCAATATTATGAACAAGACGCAGACCGCAACGACACTTGTATACCAAGACGTGGAGAACTTCAACATTACGGCGGCCAGCAGCTTGGCCCTAGTACTTGTATTCAGTTCGATCATCCTGCTGCTCGTCATGGAATGGGCGAAGCGTCACGCAGGACGCAAAGGAGTGCATTGACGATGCATATTGAGGTAAATCAGCTCAACAAATGGTTCGGTTCCTATCATGCAGTGCGCGACGTCAGCTTCTCCATTGAAGCAGGTCAGCTTATCGGCTTGCTCGGGCCGAGCGGTGGCGGGAAGACTTCTGTACTGCGCATGCTAGCTGGCCTAGAGCAGCCAGACAGCGGTGAAATTCGATTCCAAGGGAATCGGGTCAATGAAATCCCGCCCCAGCAGCGCGGCATCGGCTTCGTATTCCAGCAATATGCGTTGTTCAAGCATATGACCGTCTATGACAACATTGCCTTTGGGCTGACGATTCAGAAATGGCCCAAGGATCGCATCCGTGAGCGAGTTACAGAACTGCTCGAGCTAACCGGGTTGTCTGGGATAGAGCGAAGATATCCGCACCAGCTGTCCGGAGGCCAGCGCCAGCGTGTAGCTTTCGCGCGTGCATTGGCCCCTGAGCCACAGCTGCTGCTGTTGGATGAGCCATTCGCTGCAATTGATGCCAAGATTCGCAAGGAGCTGCGAAGCTGGCTGAGGGAACTGATTGAACGGGTTGGCATTACCTCCATCTTTGTTACCCATGATCAGGATGAAGCGATTGAAGTTGCAGATGAGATCATGATTATTAATCAGGGAAGTGTGGAGCAAAAAGGGACACCGTGGGATATTTACCAATCACCGAACACTCCATTCGTGGCTGAATTTATTGGAGAATCGACGATTATTTCGGATCTGGACTCCCTGCGGGGATTCGAGACTCTCTCGTCGTCACTTCAGACGGCTATTCCTTATTCAGTTGATCCTGTAGAAGCTGTACTAGAGACGCAGGCTGTTCGGGAGACGATTCAAGAACTCGGAGATGCATTCAAGGCATTGATTCGCCCTGAATATATTGAGGTGGGCTTGCCTGGTGAATTGAAAATGGCATCTGCCTGCATACACGGCACCGTGAGGTCGCTCCAATTTCGTGGGAGTGAATGGATGGTGGCTATTGAAGTTGGCGACATGATATTGAAAACATATCGTTCATTGGAGAAGCCAATGCTGCAGGCGGGGGATTGGGTGCAGGTGCTTGTCCATCGCATCTATGTGTTCGAGGGGGGTCGGAGTTGGGTAGTGGAAAATGCGTTAAAAGAAGACCCGATGCCGGTTCATATTTGAACACGGATCGTGGTCGAGGGGTGAGGACTCCCTTGAGCCGAATTAAGACCAGAGATAGGCTTACAGCAATGATGGCGGTGATCATACTCTCACTCCTTGTGGTACTGCCGGGCTGTAGCAGTGAGTCAGCCGGTCAAGACGGAAATGGGACAGAGAGAGCCATAGCAATGAAGCAGATCTCTGCCTCTAACAAGGATACCGTGACCATCGTAATCGGTGCCTACTCAGTTGTGAAGGACGCGCTAGGGCGCATACTCCCACAATTCGCTGCCGATTGGGAGGCGAAGACGGGCAAGAAGGTTGTCTTTCAGGAGTCTTATGAAGCCTCCGGTACTCAGGCCAGAGCGATAGCCGGCGGGATGGAAGCGGATGTAGCCCTTCTCGCCATGGAAGGGGATGTAGATAAGCTCGAACGTGCGAAGCTGATTAACTCAGATTGGAAGCAACAGGATGCTTATCAGGGAATGGTTACTCGTTCTGTTGCTGTCATAGGTACACGGAAAGGCAATCCTCTCGGCATTCGGGATTGGACGGATTTGACCCGTGAAGGGGTTAATGTCTTATACCCGAACCCGAAGACATCAGGTGGAGCACAGTGGGATATTAATGCCATATACGGAGCAGGGTTGAAGATGGCAGCTGAGCAAGGGAAGGATGGGCCACCTTTTGCCAAGCAGCTGCTGATGCGCGTCCATCATAATGTACTGTCCATGGATAAGAGCGGCAGAGCGTCGATGGCGGCATTTGAGTATGGTGTTGGGGATGCAATCGTGACCTACGAAAATGAGATCCTGTCCCGCAAACGTGAAGGCGTACCTTATGAATTGGTTCTTCCTAAGCATACGATTCTAATCGAGAATCCAGTTGTTGTTGTGAGGAAATATGCGAGGAAGCACCAAGTTGAGGAAGCTGCGGAAGCGCTCGTCGCTTATTTGCGTGAGCCGAAGGCGCAGCGAATGTTCGCGGAAGCAGGCTTCCGTCCTGTGAATGAGCAGGTTGCTAAAGAGACCATCAAGGCCTATCCCGTCCCAGATGGCTTGTTTCATATCGATGATATGGGCGGATGGGATGAGGTTAGGGAGAAATTGTACAGCAATCGGGGAGTTTGGTATCAGGTGTTAGCAGGAATGGAATGAAATAATAAATGAAGCGCAGACTGCCCGATTATTCGAGAGGTCTGCGCTTATGTATGGTTTCGTAGTAAGTAAGAGTCATTTGGTTTCTTGCAGAGCAAGTGTAACTTAGATCAAGTGTAACTAAGCTTCGCGATACAATGGAATGTCCGTTGTCAGTCTGCGAACACCAATCTCAACGAGCTTATACGCATCTTCTAGGCTGCGAACGGTCCAGACACCAAGGCCTATACCGGCTGCTTGCGTCTCAGCAACGAGTTGCGGATGCTCTAGGACTGTCGCCAACTGAATAAGAAGTGTGGCGTTGCCAAGCTCGGCTACTGCCTTCAAATCGACAAGCTCGCTTGATAGGAGCGCGAGCTCAATATCGTTGTTAAGGCTGCGTAATATACGCAGATTGTCTGGGTAAAAAGAGATAAACATCGTGCGTTCTGTCATATCATATTGATTCAACAGATGAAGGATGGCGCGAAGTTCCTCTTCCGTATTATGTTCTTTCAACTCCAGCTGAAGTCCAACTTTACCCCCGCATAATTCAAGCACTTCTTCCAGCAGTGGAACACCACATCCAGCGAACTCTGGGCTGAACTTCTTGCCGGCATCTACCTGCTGAAGCTCAGCAACCGTCTTCTCCCGGATGCGTCCTGTGCCCGTTGTTGTTCGATCCAGTGTATCGTCGTGGATAACGACGGGAATGCCGTCTTTCGAATGATGTACATCGATTTCTAACGTATCAGCGCCCATTTGAATGGAACGGCGGAATGCTGCCATCGTATTCTCGGGATGCACCGCTGCATAGCCACGGTGAGCGACAATTTCAACATCATTGAACAGTGCGTTGGAACTCATGATAATCCTCCTCATTATAGCGAACATGATAGCGAATGTGATGATAACTGCGTTATCATGTATCATAGGATCCGTATGTAAGTATGTGTGCATGCGGAATTGACTCCGATTATACTTGATACATGATGGAAGAACAATGGAGATTTTATAACGGTTACGTGTTGTTCTTGTAAATATATACGCAGCTGAAGGAGAAAAATGGACATGAATTGTGAGGAAAAGAGTTGGTCAATTTCTTTTTGGGGGACAGGAGACTCCATGGGGGTTCCACGAGTATATTGTGACTGTGAGGTGTGCAGAGAGGCGCGTGAGGAAGGACAGAACCGCCGTTATCGTTCCTCTGTTGTGATTGAACGAGCTGACGAACGGCTTCTCATCGACTGCGGGCCGGATTGGACAGGTCAGATGGAACGTGCAGGCTTGTTCTGGATAGATGATATCCTCATCACCCATGCGCATCAGGATCATATCGCAGGGCTCCCCGCATATGCGGATGCATGCCGCTGGCTGGATCGACAAGGGCATGTCATTGCCCCCGCAGAGGTGAATCAATTGATTCGAACGATGTATCCATGGCTTGAGCGGTTCATCCAATTCGAAGATATCGAGCAGACATGGCAGTGGCGGGACTGGTCCATTCAACCGATCCGGGTCAATCATGGCAAGAATGGCTATTCCTACGCGTATCGATTTGATCGGCTTCAAGCCGTCTCGGGAACGGAGGAACCGTATTCGGAAGCGAGGAGGCAGGAATTAGAAGGGAATGAAGACTCCGCGAATGCGGAATCAGCTGCGTTGAATAGTTGGTTATATGCTTCGGATGCAATTGGGCTAGGCGCTCAGGAACGTCAATTTTTCCGCGATCTCGATCTTCTTATATTGGGAACGAATTTTTATCACGAACAGGCAGCCTATGAGACCCGTTCTGTATACGACATGGTCGAGGCTGTGGAATTGCTTCAGGATATCTGCCCGAAGCGGACCATATTTACGCATATGTCCCACGACATTGATTTCCGTACAAGCTATGAGCTGCCTGCGAATGTGGCGTTGGCTCGGACAGGAATGCGAGTGGAAGGGTAACCGAGGTTACCCTTTTGTGCTAGAGAGGTACGACGCTCATCTGCTGATCTTCAAATATCCGCTTGGCTGTAAATATGGCATTGAGGACGCGGGGGAATCCGGTATATGGAACACAATGAATCATCGCTTCAATGATTTCGTTAGGGGTTAGACCGACATGAAGTGCTGCTCGAATATGGACATGTAACTGCGGCTCGCATCCGCCTTGAGTAGTAAGGGATGCAAGTGTGATGAGCTGACGCTGCTTCAAATCTAGCCCCCCACGAGAATAAATGTCTCCAAATGCAAATTCAATAATATATTGACCAAGCTCAGGGGCAATCCCGCTCAAGGATTCAATCACATGCTCGCCTGCCTCGCCATCTACTTCCTTCAACCTGTCCCAGCCTCGTTGATAACGCTCAGTTACCACTTTCTCTACATTTTTCAAGGGAAGTCCTCCTTTAGGATGATTCAAGCGTGTTGGAATGTACGACATGAATGACATGCTACACATTAGAGTGCGCTCTATAGCAAGCCTTTTTTTCGGTGTTGGGTGGCGTGATATAATGTTCCATTATGAAAACCTATTTTACGATCCAACAAATTGCGGATAAGACAGGACTGTCCGTACATACGTTGCGCTACTACGAAAAGATTGAGTTGCTGACAGAAGTGCAGCGCGATGCAAATGGCTACCGGCAGTATACGGAAACGGACATAGCGTGGATTCATTTCCTGCTCCGATTGCGTGCGACAGGCATGCCAATCAGGGAGATGCAGCAGTTTTCTCATTTGCGAAGCAGAGGGGATTCCACGATACGTGCACGACGTGCGTTATTGGAGGAACATCAAGAGCAGGTTATGGCACAAGTTAAGGGGTTGCATGAGCATCTACTGAAGATTGAATCCAAAATTGAGCACTATAAACGACTAGAGGAGAACCCAGTGGAGTAATACCTGTGCGGTTGATTAAAAAAGCACCGCTTTCCCAGACGGTTTTGTCTGGTCGAAAGCGGTGCTTCGTTTAGGTGTGATTAGTTCGCGCTGTCACGATTCAGGATGAACTTCTCTATGACATGACGTACTCCTTCATCATTGTTGCTCTCTGTTACATAATCGGCAATCGTCTTAAGTGAATCAACGGCATTGCCCATCGCAACACCGAGTCCAGCCGTCTCGATCAGATCATGGTCATTCCATGAATCTCCGATACCGATCGTCTCTTCCAAGCTGCAGCCGAAGTGTTCCGCCAAATGGCGCAATGCGCTTCCCTTCGTGCCCTCATAATGAGTAACCTCTAAGAAATGAGGCTTCGACTTTGTAATATGAACCTCTGATCCCAGCAATTCCTTCAGTTCTTCTGCGACACGATCCAGTCGATCCGGTTCGTCGATCATGAGCATCTTCGTGGAAGGGGAAGCGAGCAGACGATCAAAGTCAGGTTCTATGAAATAAGGAATGCGGCTCAAGTTCGCGTAGTCAATCAGCTTTTGATTTTCTTCGCGAGCGTACAGCTTGTCATCAATGTACAACTGCAGATGGATATTGTGCTCGTCACAGTAGCGAAGCAGCTTAAGCGCAGCATCGCGCGGCACTGCACGCTCGTAGAGTACTTCACCGTCCATTACGTTCTTCACCAGAGAGCCTTGATACGTAATGAGAGGCACATTTAGACCTGTCTGCAAGGCAATGTTATGAGCAGAAGCATACATGCGTCCTGTTGCAAGTGTAACGGTAACGCCTTGTTGAACGGCGAGCTCCAATGCACGCTTCGTGCCGGGAGTTACCTGCTTGTCATCATTAATTAACGTGTCGTCTACATCAATTGCGATAAGTTTATACATGGGTTATGAGTTTCTCTCCTATCTATGCAGCACATATTCATGTACTGGTAATAGGGGCTCGTCACATTTTTATCCACGAACACCCGTATTTCTCTCTACTTCTATTGTACAGCATGTCCGCTCCATTTCAATTCAGCAACGATCATTCCAATAAAAATAAGCCCACATCCCGCTAGCGCCCATCCTCCCAGCGCTTCTCCGGCAAAGGTTACGCCCGTAATGGCGGCAAATACCGGTTCCATCGCAAATAAAATCGCAACGCGTGTCGCGGAGGTATATTTCTGACACCAAGTCTGCGCCCAGAAGGCAAACGCGGTCGAGAGCCCAATGGATATAGCAAGTGCGAACAGCACCTTCGGTTCCGATAAGGCTTGCCCGAGCAATCTCATTGTTAGCTGCGGTTCGAAGATGGCCGAACTAATACCAGATAGAATGCCGACAGTCATAAGCTGTACGGTAACAAGCGGCAGTGTATCGTGCTGCGATGCGAAACGGCCTGTCAGGGCGATATGCATGGCGAAGCCGACAGCGCAGAGCAGCACGAGTCCGTCTCCCTTATTCCACTCAGCCGTTCCACCGTTGAAGGCGAGCAAATACAGCCCGCAGAGAGCAAGCAGTGCGGAGATCCAAGTTGGGAGCGTCAGCCGCTGCTTCGACAGCCATAAGGTAATGAAAGGAACCAGCACAACCGATAGACCCGTTAGAAATCCGGTGTTGGTTGTCGTTGTGTATAACAGTCCAATGGTCTGAAACGCATATGCGGAAAATAACCATAAGCCAAGTATCCCGCCGTGAAGAAGCAGTCGCTTGTTCAGGAAGATAGTCAAGGTTCGTCTTGTAAGAAGCAGAACGACTGCAAACAGCAGTCCAGCGCATGCAAAGCGAATTGCATTAAAGGCAAGAGGGGGCAAAGTATGGACAGCATGCTGAACAACAAGAAACGTACTGCCCCAAATCAATGCAACGAGCAAGAGACATACATCGGCCAACCATGTGCGTTTCATGATGAGTAAAATAGACTCCCTTCCCACTTTCAAATATTTTACTCTTATCATGTAAGAAAGAGCGCATGCTGTAAAGCACAGTTTTCGATGATCTATCCTTTACATCCTTCATTTTCCATGCTAAATTGGAGTAAGAATCCGAAAAGCGGTCGAAATATTGGATGATTATTTCTAACCTATGGGAGTTGGAAACGATGAAGGTAGAGGAAACGAACAAAAGAGCAGAGAAGCTTGCTGAACAACTACAAGGAAATTTGATTGTATCGTGTCAGGCGTATCCAGGGGAAGCGTTGTATGGAAGCGATATGATGGTGCGCATGGCCTTAGCAGCCGTGAATGGCGGTGCTGCCGGAATTCGCAGCAATTCGCCGCAAGATGTTGCAGCGATTAAGGAAGCGATTCGCATTCCGGTTATCGGAATATGGAAGAAGGAATATCCGGGTTCTAACGTATATATAACTCCGACTCTTGCGGATGTTGAAGTGATGATTGCTGCCGGCGCTGACATGGTCGCGCTTGATGCCACGATGCAGCCGCGTCCATCGGGTGAAACGCTTGAATACATTGTAAACGTTATCAAAACAAAATATGACATCCCCTTGATGGCGGATATTTCAACTTATGAGGAAGGGATTCGCGCGGCGGAGTTGGGTTTTGATTTTATTTCTACGACATTATCAGGTTATACGCCCTATAGCGTGCAGCAGAAGGAGCCGGATATGGAGCTGATCAAGCGGCTGGCCGCAGCAGTGTCAACGCCGATCATCGCGGAAGGACGCATCCATACACCGGAGCAGGCGGAGGAAGCCTTGAGAAATGGCGCATTCTCCGTTGTAGTGGGCACGGCCATTACACGTCCGCATACGCTTACCAGTTCATTTGTTTCCAAGATAAAAGGGGGGCAAGTCCCCGTCCAAGCGGCGATGTCGGGCTCGGTCATTCCTGTGATTGCTCAGAACCAGGATGGGAATGAACCTGCCAGCAAGGGAGAGGCGTTATCATGACAGACGCAGTGAACAGTCATGAATCTGTCGTCATCGCTATTGATATTGGTGGAACGAATATAAAGAGCGGCATTGTAGATAAACAGGGAAATGTACTTCATTCCCGTACCATTCCTACAGAGGCTATGCTTGGACGAGACGAACTGCTGAACAAGCTGAAGCAGCTTATTCATTATTATCGGAGTGAGGCGGCACAGAACCAGTGGGCAGTAGAAGGCATTGGTATAGGTTCCGCAGGCTATATTCATCGCGATGGGCATGTGGCTTATGCGACGGATAATTTGCCGGGTTGGAGCGGGACTCCTGTTCAAGAATTGCTTCATGAAGCGACGGGTGTGCCGGTTCGCGTCATTAACGATGTGCATGCAATCGCCCTCGGGGAGAGCTGGAAGGGCGCAGGCAGAGGCATGGATCAATTCGTCTGCGTCGCGCTCGGTACAGGAATTGGAGGTGCGATTATTGAAGAGGGTGCACTCTATGGCGGGGCTGATGGCCATGCGGGTGGATTCGGGCACTTCATCGTGCAGATGGATGGCGAGCCTTGTACTTGTGGATTGATCGGTTGTTGGGAGCAGTATGCTTCTGTAAATGCCTTGAAGCGGATGATGAGAGAGAAGATTACTTCTCTTGAAGGCAGTTCTTCTGCGTCATCAATATTGCCTCAATGTGAGGAGAAGCCAGAGGCTTGGTTCGCAGCGGCACGTAGTGGCAATCTGGCAGCAAATGAGGTCATTACCCAATATATTCGAAACATCGCAGTTGGGCTTGTGACGCTGCAGCATGTGCTCAATAGTCGTCGATTTGTATTAGGTGGAGCTGTTATCGGACAAGGGGCATGGCTGCTTGAGGCAATTAAGGAAGAGATGCGCAAGATGTGCATGCCTGCATATTGGGGAGATGGTGTGGAACTCCATGCTGCTGAAATGGGAGAGCATGCTGGGGTAGTCGGAGCTGCCAACTGTATTTGGACGGAGCTTCATTCGACCCAACCTTCCGACCATTTATCTGTAATCTAGTCTACTTATAATTTGCATAATAAATCGATCGTAATAAGCGGCAATAGCAGGACGTGAACTGTCTGTTTGCCGCTTTTTTATCGTGTTCTTTTCGATGAATCGAAGCAGTTCACGTCGGGGACTGTATGGTATAGTGCCCCTGTTTGAGCTATCTCTAAGTAAGAGCGCTTTCATTATTTTGTTATCAACATGTTGATTTTTTAATCGTTCCATTAGATGATAAGGCTAGTTCGAATTTCCTTGTGAATGGGTTGTGCATGAAGACTTTGGTGTAAGCACCGACCACTGACGTCGTGGATGGCTGTTAATCGGATGGTGAATGAGGCATGTTGAATCTTGCCTAGTACGATCAATACATCGATTAAACCGATGAACTATGAGTGAGGGAAGTCCGAACACTAGGATTGTGTCAGTAGTTGTGAGCTGGCATGGAAATAAACAAATCCGGCACAAGATACGCTATAGAGTGCCGCATCATACGGATTGAAATACATAAAGAAGTTAGGGGGAATCATGAGATGGTCGCAGGTGAACATACCAATACACTGCTGCTGATTAGAAGTCTCTATCCGTCACTGACGAAGACGGAGAAGAAAATAGCAGACTATGTATTGAAAAATGCCGAATCGGTGCTATATGCGACAGTTACGGATTTAGCGGAGCGAGCAAGTGCGGGCGAGACTTCTGTTCTGCGTTTTTGTCGTAATCTGGGCTTTAAGAGCTACCAAGATTTCAAGCTATCCTTGGCTAAAGATCTGGTATCGCCACTGAAACATGAAGATAGTGAGATTGTTGAGAGTGATGACTTGGCGGTTGTAGCGAAGAAAATGACACTGGAGAATGTTGCCTCGCTTGAGCATACGCTGTCCTTGCTGAATATGGAGGAACTGAATAAGGCGGTCGAAGCCATCGTGAAGGCGAAGCGACTGTTCTTCATGGGGGTAGGCTCGTCCGCTATGACAGCGATGGATGCACAGTATCGCTTTATGCGGCTTGGCTACACTGGGGAAGCGATAACAGATCCGCACGTGATGGCGATGAATGCGGTACTTATGACTGAACAAGATGTCGTATTCGGCATATCAACATCAGGCAGTACGAAGGATTTGGTGGACACGATTCGATTGGCGAAGGAGAATGGCGTATTTTTCATTTGCTTGACGAGTCATGCGAAGTCCCCTATTACGAAATATGCAGACTCCATTCTGCTGATCAAATCCAAGGAGACACCTCTTGAGGGTGGGGCCTTTTCATCGAAAATTGCACAAATCCATGTCCTCGATATTCTGTCGACGGCTGTTGCCTTACAAGATAAGGAGAAGGCATACAAGGCAATTCAACAAACGGCCAAGTCCGTATTGGACAAGCTATACTAAGCTTATGAGCTTCAGTGCTTAATGACTATGATAAGACAGACAAGTAGTCTGAATGGGATCGGGCGACGCCCGGTATATTTCGCGTTACATAACGAAGAGGCGTTCTCATCAAGAGAGGACGCCTCTATCTGCTTCACGGACTATTCCTGCAGCATAAGCAGCCCGACAAAGTCATCCTTGCTAATGTTGCCGAGGTAATGATTAATGTCCATATCTCCAATTGCCTCGGAGACGGCTTGTTCCTCATAGCGAACTCCTTGGAGCCGTTCCTCAATATCACTTACCTCGCCGATTCCGAAGAAGTCCCCGTATATCTTCATTGATTGAATCACACCATCCGCTACATCCAATCGTACATCGACGATTCCGGCAGGAAATTTCTTCGTATGCTCCACATTGAACTTCGGAGAGTGGCCATAGTTCCAATCCCAGTTCTGGTAGCGTTCCTCGGAGATTCGATGAATAATCTCCCAATCCTGCTCAGTCAACACATACTGCGGAACTTGATTCGCTTCGATACCGAAGATGTGGTGCAGAATCGAAGCCTTGAATTCTTCAATGGTCATTGGCTCCTTCAAGTACTCCGCTATATTGGCAACACGGGAGCGCACAGATTTCGTGCCCTTGGATTCGATTTTGATTTGGCGCACTTTAAGTGCAGATGCGACATGTTCCATTTCCGAATTGAACAGCAGCGTTCCATGGCTGAACATGCGGCCACGGGTAGCGAACTGGGCATTTCCTGAAATTTTGCGTTCCCCAACTTGGATATCATTGCGTCCAGTTAGCTCGGCATTTACGCCGAGAGCGTGCAAGGTGTCGATAACAGGCTGGGTGAATTTGCGGAAGTTATGGAAGGACTCACCGTCATCCTTAGTAATGAAGCTGAAGTTCAGGTTGCCTGTATCATGATATACAGCTCCACCGCCAGAGAGGCGACGCACAACATGAATGTTGTTATCTTTCACGTACTCGGCATTGATTTCTTCGATTGTATTTTGGTTTCTACCTATAATGATCGATGGCTCGTTGATATAGAATAGAAGATAGCTGTCTTCCTCAAGCGGCAAATGCTTCAATACGAATTCCTCGATTGCAAGATTGATCCGCGGGTCTGTTATGCCTTGATTATCAATAAACTTCATAGCTCGTCCGTCTCCTTCATGTAGAAGCTGTTGGTGCATATAGTTCTATTGTATACGATTTGCAAGAGAATACAAAACAGATTTGATATTGATAATCGTTATCATAGATGATATGATGTGAAGTAACAAAGACGGTTACAATGCAACCTATTGAGGGGGACTTCAGAATGTCAATTGCTTCAATTATTCGGGAACGTAGAAGTATACATGAATTCAACGACAAGCCTGTTGATCGCAGCCTGGTGCTGCAGCTGTTGAATGACGCAGTATGGGCACCGAACCACGGACTGCGTGAGCCTTGGCGCTTCATATATGCGGAAGGAGAAGGAAAGGCGCGTATTATGAACGGACTTCTTACCATTCTAGATAAGACTAAGCTAAGAGATGCAACGCCAGAGCAACGCCAGAAGTTCGAGGAGCATTTGATGCATGTCCCTGCTTATTTGCATGTGGTTATGCCTGAAGACCCTCGTCCGAATATTTGGCAAGAGGATTTGGAAGCGGTGAGCGCTCTGATTCAGAACTTCCAGCTGCTTGGATGGGAACATGGTCTTGGCATGCTGTGGCATACAGGCGACTATATCTACAACAAGCAATATCGTGAGATGGTTGGCGTACAACCAGGCGAGAAGCTTGTCGGGGTAATCCGCATCGGCTACTTTGACGATGCGCCGAAGGCTCGCCCGCGTACGAGTGCGGAGCAACTCTTCACTGTAATCGATCAATAAAGGAGGATGGCCAGTGCAACTGGCTCTGTCCTAACAATAAGGAGTGCCTCGCAGCGTATGCTGATCGGGCACTCCTTATCTTTTGTATCACGGATAGTAATATTCACGAAGTAAACGGTTACATGATCAAGGATGATCTAATGGATCCGCCTTGATAAAACGATGGTACAGCATTAATTCCAAGGAGTGCTTGATCACCCACGCAGCCAGCAGCACACAGACAAGCAAATGAGCGCATACGAGCGGAGACAGCAATAGGGTGCGTGTATCCGATACATATATTAAATAGGCCGCACAGCAAGCTACAGCAAGGACGAGAAAGAGTAGGCTGAACTGATTGGCCTGCATGGATACCGAACGAGCAAGCTCCTTGTCCTCGGCCTCATCCTTGGACATAAAATTGATAAAGTGCATAACGACTTGAACGACGACGGCAATTCCGAACACGTTCCGGGCAAGGGCCATCATTTCCGTGCTGTATAATCCAATGTCTCCCTTGAGTCGAAATAGAATTGCAGCGTAATAGATGGTGACAATGATGGCGGCGCCGAGAGTAGCCCATGATGTCTTGTGATGCACCGACATAATCATCCCTCCTCATCCATGACATATCACACCTGTTAAGATGTGTGGTGCAACAAGATTATACAGCAATTAACAGAAGTGTTACAGTGTGCGATTGACCAATGTTTTTTGGCATTTCGTAATAAAACCTTTGCAATTCCACTATAATTGCTTGCGAATCGCACCGCAACGCCCGTAGTGAACGGAGGAACTGCACATATTTACAGGAAAATTCGTTTGACGAACATTGCTCTGTTACGCATAATGGACGAGTAGAAACGATTCCATATTGGAGAGCTCCGTTCGTGGAGCTAGCAGTACATAGATATTTTCAACCTTTGGACAAATCCAATTGACATCATTGGGAGGCAGACAGCAATGGGCACAATTGAACGATTCGGGCATGGTGGGGATGTGTGGACGGCTGCGGACGCGTTCGGCGTCGATCGTAAGGCACTGCTGGACTTCAGTGCGAATATTAATCCGCTTGGTCCGCCTTCGGCTGTTATAGATTGTCTGAGGCGCGAGATGATGCCGTCAATCGTTCATTATCCGGATCCTGGACATCGGCAGATGAAGAAGCTCTTAGCTGCGAAGTTAGGGGTCGACGAGGCACTGATTAGCATTGGCAACGGGGCTGCAGAATGCATGGCGCTGTTGTTGCTGGCGATTCGGCCTAAACGGGTTGGCGTTATTGCCCCTTGTTTCTCTGAATATGAGACGCTGTCGCGCAAGTTCGGAGCAGAAGTGATGCATAGGGTTGGCAGTGAGGATAACGACTTCCGTGCTACCGAGTCTCAGCTGACAGAGCTTATTGAGCAGGCGGATGTCGTATTTATCGGCCACCCGAACAACCCGAATGGTGCATTATATGATCATATGCTGCTAGGAAGACTTGCAGCCTTAGCAGAAGCTGCTTCTACGATTCTCGTAATCGATGAAGCTTTTATTGACTTTGCGAATGAAGAGGAGCATTCCTTGATTCCATTTGTTCATCGATGCCCGAATCTTATTGTACTTCGTTCACTTACGAAGTTCTATGCGATTCCTGGATTACGTCTCGGGTACGCAATTGCTCAGCCGCAGCATATTGCGGCGATGTCGGCTATGCAGGTGGCATGGAGTGTCAATGGCTTGGCACTAGCGGCAGGAGAAGCCCTTCTGACGGACGAGCAGGCGGATCAATACGCGGCTTCAACACGAGCTCTCATCGATGAAGAACGGGCTGCTCTGCGTCAGCAGCTGCATATGTTAGGCATTCGAACATGGCCAAGCGTAGCGAATTTCCTATTATGCAGAGCTCCAGAAGGGTGGACGGCGAAGTCGCTTCAGGCCGAATTATGCCGATCTGGCATTCTCATTCGCAATTGCGATATGTATGTTGGACTGACGGAAAGAGACTTCCGATTGGCAGTCAAGGATCGCGCTGCGAATGCAATTGTAGCGTCAGCCCTTGCAGCTGTGTTACAGTAGACAAACACAGAATGAAGGAGAAGTGGGATGCAGCCATATCGAGAGGGCAACTGTACCTTTACATCTGGACATATTGCAGGAGTAGATATTCGCTGGGAGAATGCTCTTATCGCTGTTGAGCTGCCACAGGCAGCGCCGATATGGAGCAGTGCTGTATATCATGGGGGGCAATGGACGGGCAATCGCATCTTGAATCAGATGGTTCATTATCAGTTCAATTGTGCAGATCCGATAGAGTATCTTCGTCTGACGTGTGTAGAGAAGGGGTACGCTCCGGAGCAGACAGTTGGGCTTATGACCGCTGCTAAGGTGAGCCATGCATCTGTTGCTGAGCAGGATGCGGATGAATGTTCGCTTCTGTGCGTAACGACTGCCGGAACGTCTAATGCGGCTCGTGCTGGGATGCCGCGGCGCGTATTCTCAGCTTATGAACCATTGAAGCCAGGGACGATTAATTCCATTCTTATTATGGATGGCAAATTGTCTGATGCCGCGGTATGGAATGTGTTCATGACGGCAACGGAGGCCAAATGTGCGGCTCTGTCTGATCTGGGCATCTTAGATTCAGAGACGGGGCGCATTGCCACGGGGACGACGACAGATGCAATTGTATTTGCCGTGATAGATACTGGTCGATATGAACCTGTGCATTGCTATGCAGGGACAGCGACCACATTGGGTCATGCGGTCGGACAACTCGTGTACACTACCGTATATGAGTCCGTCAAGACTCAGCATGAAGCATGACCGCTAACAGAGAAGAACAACCTACTAGGGTGGTAGACATATGACAGCAGCGCTCATCATAATAGCAGCATACATATGGGATCGGATTGTAGGCGATCCTCGGGCTATCCCGCATCCAGTCGTTGGGATTGGCAAAGGAATAAGCAGAGTAGAACGTGTTATACGCAGGATAAGTCCTTCCGAGCAGGCGCTCAAGCCGCTAGGCATCCTGCTGCCGATTATCGTGGTAGGAGGGGCGTATGCGTCGACTTGGCTTATATTAACAGGACTATATCATGTTCATGAATATGTAGGATGGATTGCCGAGGCATTGCTCATTGGAACGACAATTGCGGCAAAAGGACTGAAGGATGCAGGGATGGCTGTGTATCGGAGGCTGAAGGAGCAGGACTTAGAGGGTGCAAGGCGAGAAGTCGGCATGATTGTCGGCCGCGATACAGAGCAATTGGATGAACCGGAAGTCGTGCGCGCTACCGTCGAGACGGTAGCGGAGAACATAGTTGATGCGGTCATTTCGCCGCTATTCTTCGCACTTATCGGAGGCGCTCCGCTGGCTATGGCATATCGTGCGGTGAATACGCTCGATTCTATGGTCGGCTATAAAAATGAGAAATATCAGAATTTGGGCTGGGCATCTGCCCGCCTCGATGATATCGCCAACTGGATACCAGCACGGATCACTGCTGTGCTCATCACGCTGAGCGCTTGGATTCATCGGTATGATGCACGCAGGGCTTGGTCAATGGCGCTTCGAGATGCAAGCAAGCATCCAAGCCCGAATAGCGGGTGGGCTGAGGCAGCAGCAGCAGGTGCGCTTGGCATCAGGCTTGGTGGTTATAATGTGTATAAAGGAATACGTTCGTTCCGCGCTTATATGGGGGATATGAAGCAGCCTCTGCAAGCAGAGCATGTGCCTGCGGTATGCAGGCTGCTCGTAAGCAGCTCGACAGTCTTTGTTATTCTGGCAGGCCTGCTCCTATATGTGCGCGGAGGATGGCTTCTGTAGACGAATGGCGGATGAAGGAGTACAAATGGGATGACACGGACAACTAAATGGAATGCTCCCGTTATTCATCGGAACCGGCGTCGTTCAGGAGCATTGAAAAACAACAGGAAACGATTGGTAATGACAAGACATATGTTACGAAAAAAGAGTCAAGCAAGCGGCAAAATTGTGCGCTTCGCACTTGTTCGTCATGGCTTGACGCAAGAGAATACGGAGCGGCGATATATTAGCTATTCGGATGTACCGCTATTGCCTGATTCAACAGAAGAGCTCCGAGCTCTTCGCCGAACATTGGCGCATCCATCACCGCTGCTATACACGAGCGATATGCGCCGCTGTCGCGACACGCTCGCCTATTTGCGTCCGCGTGACAGCATCCAAGCTGTGGAGGACACAAGGCTGCGAGAATATGACTTTGGTATGTGGGAAGGGTTAACCTACAATGACTTGAAGGAAGATCCACAGTATCGAAGATGGCTTGACGATTCATCAGCCATCCAGCCGCCGCGCGGGGAACCGTGGCAGACCTTCTGTACGCGAACGGCGCATGTATGGTGGGAAGTGCTGCGCAATGCGCGAGATTCCTTCATCAGCAGCGGTAATCACATGGAACGGCAAGAGGGTGCTATCCGTCGTCGACCGTACCATTCTTCGCCGCTACCACGTGGACGTGTGCTGCGCAGCAAGACAAGCCGGATGCAGAGACAGTCATATGGAAGCGGGCTTAGTCCGCGGCCAGATGTTGTCATCGTCACACACGGTGGTGTCGTTCGTCGCTTATACACGCTGGCTTTCCCAAGGAAGTCATTCTGGGAAGCCGCTGCGCCAATCGGTGGCGGTGTTATGATTACGGCGAAGCGATGTGCCCGCAAATGGAAATTCTTGCGAGCAGAACGGCTTCCCAGCAGATGATGACGTTTGTGTGTCAAAGCAGGTTCATTGGATACGCGCAATGATGTAATCTATTGCAACGCAGCGGCTTTTCCCCTATAATCAATTATCGAGTTTAGCACTTGGATGACGAAATGTATTCCATATTGAATAATCGTGATACTTCAGGTCCTTGGGTATGTATGCGGTACGGATCCATACGCGTTGTTCGGTAAGAGACACCGTTGTATTGTATGGCCGATGCATATTCGAGGTTAATAGGGAAGCCGGTGTGAACCCGGCGCGGTCCCGCCACTGTGAATGGAGTGTTGCGCTCATGATGCCACTGTCGGATTCATTAGTGTGTGCTGTATGTACCGCTATGGATGGGAAGGCGAGCTGCAACGTATTCTCCTAAGTCAGGAAACCTGCCTGAAGATGGACGAGCTGTATCCTTCGCGGAGAGGATCACGTCATTGGCGTAATGCATCAGGCAACATGGCAGCGCAGCTGCTTGCTTCCTGCTTCTAGGTGTCTGTTGAATATTGCGATAGATGACTTTGTGTTCCCCCGGATCGAAGGATCGGGGGTTTTTGCTGTTTTGGAAATGATTTCACATCCCATCAAGCACTTCGTTTGTACAAGGTAAACTGCAGTTCAATGCAATTGCACAGCACGAATGTATATCACAAATTCAGTCACAGTAGGATTTACAGCTCAGGTATATGCAAGTGCTCATTGACAACTGATACCGAATGGGGATGTACATACATTCTTACGGCAAATGCAGCTTGCAGTGCATTATCGTTCGCATGGCGAAGGATGGAACCGCTTTACACCTGCACGGGTAGTACATGGTTAGAGACTAGGAAGAATGACGCGAGGGAGAGATTCTGACATGAACAAATGGCTGAACAAATCGGTAGCGGCGCTATTGGCGCTTATGCTTACAGTAGGACTGGCGGCTTGCGGCAATAAAGATGCGGCTAAGCCTGCTGAGAATAATACTGCACAGCAAGAGTCCAATGGCAATGGGGCTACAGAACAACCGAAGCAGGATGATCTAAAAACGACGTATCCACTGACTGTTAAGGATGCGACGGGTGAGGAGTTCACATTCGATAAAGCGCCAGAACGTATTATATCCGTGTCCCCAGCTGAGACAGAGTCCTTGTTCGCGCTTGGATTGGATGCACAAATCGTTGGGGTGTCTGATTTTGACGACTATCCAGAGGCAGCGAAGTCCAAAGAGAAAATGGGCGGCATTACGAAGCCGAATGAAGAGGCAATCATTAAAGCTAAGCCGGACATCGTATTCACAGGTATCTCCATGAAGGAGCCCGTCGTGAAGAAGTTCCGTGAACTGGGCATTAAAATATTCAAGGTTGAGCCAAAAACGTACGATGATGTGATTAAGAACATTGAATTGTATGGTCAAATTACGGATCAGCAAGCTAAGGCGAAGACGATTGTTGACAACATGAAACAAGTGCGTGAAGATGTGAAGTCGGCCGTTCAAAGTGCGGAGAAGAAAAAGGTGTATATTGAATTCTCCCCAGGCTGGACAGTAGGCAGCGGCGAGTTCATGAACGAACTGATTGAAGTGGCAGGCGGCACGAACGTTGCGGCTGATTCAGCTGGCTGGATTCAAATTAACGAAGAGAATATTATTAAATCCAATCCAGATGTAATCATGTTCACGCAAGGTGTAGTGGACAAAGAGACGAACAAATCCTTGGAAGAAATTATTCGTGGACGCAGCGGTTGGAACAACATTAATGCAATTAAGAACAATCAAGTAATCGGTGTGGATCAGAACCTGATCAGCCGTCCGGGACCTCGTGTAGCTGAAGGATTGAAGGCAGTCGCGAAGGCGATTCATCCGGACTTGGTAAAATAATCGTCGTGGAGAAATCGATGAATAAAATGGGTTGGTATGGAGGAGCGGGTATTGCGCTTCTCCTTTTGTCCGTTGTAGGATGCCTCGCTGTAGGCTCTGTACAAATGCCGATGGGGGAAATTGCTCAAATTCTGCTTCATCATATTCCAGGGCTGGATCAGTTCATACCGGTGACATGGGATGACGCTTCCGCGCAAATTATGATGAAGGTACGCTTCCCACGAGTTCTATTGGCAATGCTCGTAGGGGCGGCGCTTGGGGTCGCAGGTACTGCATTTCAAGGAGTGCTGCGCAACCCGTTGGCAGATCCGTATACATTAGGGGTATCTTCAGGGGCTTCTGTTGGAGCCGCATTCCTTATTTACTTCGGTTTGCAGTATTCGCTGTTTGGCGAATGGACGATTCCTGTCGTTGCATTCGCTACAGGGGTAGCGACCCTAATGTTCGTCATTAAGTTGGCCAGTGAGCAGGGGAAGATTCCAATCGAGACACTGATCTTATCTGGAGTCGTGATGCAAGCCTTTCTCGGCTCCATCGTCTCCTTTCTTGTAGCCATGACAAATCAGACGATCAATGAAATTTTGTTTTGGGTGATGGGCAGTTTGGCGATGCGAGGCTGGTCTTATACAGTGGTGCTCGCTCCTTATTTGTCAATTGGCATTGTTATTCTTATTGCATATGCAAGACCGCTTAATTTGCTTGCATTAGGTGAGCGGCAGGCCTCACATCTCGGACTTCATGTAGAGCGGACGAAATGGGTAGTGCTGCTGACGGCAACGATGATTACGGCAGCTGCCGTATCTGTCTCCGGCGTCATCGGCTTTGTCGGATTAGTCGTTCCGCATCTGCTGCGCTTAATTGTAGGCCCCGATTATCGATATTTGATACCGCTCTCAGCAATTGGGGGAGCGATATATGTGATGTGGGCAGATACGATTGCCCGTACGGCATTCGCACCGACAGAAATCCCACTTGGAGTTGTAACCGCGTTTCTAGGTGCGCCATTCTTCGCCTACTTGCTTATGCGCAATAAGCGAGCGAAACGGGGGAAATGGTCATGACACAGCGAAGAGAACATCTACCGAAAGCATATCTGGATCATGCAGAGAGCAGCAATCGTGCCTTTCACATGGAGAAGGGCAGCATCATTGAGGTTCAAGGACTGAGCAAGCATTATGGGGAGAAGCATGTACTGCAAGATGTGGATTTCGCTGTGAAGTCTGGAGAGTGGGTTGGCATCATTGGTCCGAACGGTAGTGGCAAGTCCACGCTTCTGTCTTTGTTGTCAGGAGTGGATCGACCTACTTCTGGCTCTATACAGCTTGCTGGTCAAATGCTGGGTACCTATAAGCGCAGAGCACTGTCTCAGATGATGGCAGTGCTGCAACAGGAAGCGCTTCCACCACTTGGATTTACGGTGCGCGAAGTGGTTGAGATGGGACGTTTCCCATTTCAATCCTGGCTTGGATCAGAATCTGAGGATAGTGGAGAGATTGTAGACCGGATTATGGAGAAGCTGCAACTGACGGAGCTGGCTGACCATCCACTTGATCGGATTAGCGGCGGGCAGCGCCAACGGACGGCATTGGCCAAGCTAATGGTGCAATCCCCTTCTGTTGTACTGCTGGATGAGCCGACGACGTATTTGGACATTCATTATCAGGTGCAATTTATGGATATTGTTCGGGAGTGGCAGCAGGATTGCGGGTTGACGGTCGTATCCGTGCTCCATGATTTGAATTTAGCTTCTTTATATTGCGATAGGCTTGTTGTCATTCATGGCGGCGGCATTGCTGCTCAAGGCACACCTGAGCAGATCATGACTACGGAGCTGCTGTCGCGTATTTTTGCCACAGAGACGACGGTTGTGCCGCATCCCGATACGGGCCGCCCTCAGATTCTTATTCGACCGAAGCTAGGGTTATAGACGGCCCTGGACAGCATAAATTGCTGTCATTTTGCAATAACGCAATTTATAGCATTCCGCTTGAAAATCGATAACGATGAATATAGTGAATGTTGCATGGAACAAGAGTGGATATGAGTCATAGTCAGAAAGAACCACAATCTGTGCACGGATCTAAGATCACAACTAAGAACTGAAAACGGCCATGTACACAGAACACAATGAAGTACTGAATACAGCTATGTGCACATCAATAAAAACAAGTTAGTGCACATGAACATCAATTTGACAACGGAGATGAGCAGCATGAATGAACGATTGAATCAACTGATCGCACAAATTAAGCCCTTGGATGAGCAGGCAATCCAATCTGCTATCGAACATCAAAATCTATTGACGAAGCCTCCGGGAAGCTTGGGAGTACTCGAGCAGGTTGCGATTCAAGTTGCAGGTATTACAGGAGAAGTTAAACCACAATTCGAGAAGAAGGCCGTTATTGTCATGGCTGGCGATCATGGGGTATGTGAGGAAGGTGTTAGCGCATTCCCATCCGAAGTGACGCCGCAGATGGTGTATAACTTCCTCCGTGGCGGAGCTGCGGTCAATGTTCTGTCGCGCGAAGCTGGTGCAGACGTGGTATGTGTCGACATCGGTGTCAATGCGGACTTGGATGATCCGAAGCTTGTATCGCGCAAGGTGCGCAAAGGAACGGCGAATATGGCGAAGGGGTCTGCTATGTCGCGAGAGGAAGCAATCTCTGCGATTCTAGTAGGTGTTGATATTGTGGAGCAGTACGTTCGCGAAGGATATCGCCTGTTCTCGACAGGGGAGATGGGCATTGGAAATACAACGGCGAGCGCTGCGATGCTGTGTGCATTTACTGGAATGGAGCCTGAAGAGGCAGTAGGCCATGGGACAGGCATCGGCGACGCGCAGTGGAAGCATAAATGCAATGTGGTACGGCAAGCGCTTGAAATCAATGCACCGAATCGTGAGGATGCATTGGATGTATTGGCGAAGGTAGGAGGGCTGGAAATTGCCGGTCTTACGGGTGTTATTCTAGCAGCGGCGGCGAATCAGGTTCCGGTTGTGATAGACGGGTTTATCTCCAGTGCGGCTGCTCTTGCCGCTGTACGATTAGCTCCGGCGGTACAGCCTTATCTTATTGGCTCGCACTTGTCAGAGGAGCGGGGGCATACAGCGCTGTTGTCTGAGCTCAAGCTGAATCCTTGCTTGCATGTGCAGATGCGTCTTGGCGAAGGGACTGGCGGTGTGCTGATGTTCCAGCTCATTGATGCTGCAGTGCGAATTATGCGAGAGATGGCAACATTCGCAGAGGCGGGTGTAACCAATAAGGAGTAATCGCAGATTGGAATGCCAAGATTATGGTTCCAAATGAATAAGAAACGTAAACAAGCATGACGATTGCATGTATGTATGGTGTCACACGAGTGTGATCAGCTTAGGTATGATGTTAACACAAGGATAATCAATGCAAGTATCTTGAAGCAAGGATGAGTGAGCATGGGGAAAATTGTACTCGTAACAGGCGGAGCGAGAAGCGGGAAAAGTACGTTCGCTGAGCGACTATTTATGAAGTTGTCCCCGCAGGGCGGTATCTATGTTGCGACCGCTGAGGCTCATGACGAGGAGATGAAGGAGCGCATCCGGCTGCATCAGGCGAGTCGTGAGGCATCTGGATACGCGTGGAGCACAGTGAACCAATCGCTGGAACTCCCGAGTTGGCTGAGTGAAGAAGAACAGCCGACAGTGCTCGTTGATTGCTTAACAATCTGGCTGTCCAATGAGCTTCTGCGTGCAGAGCAGGAGGATGAGGGACGGATGGAGGCACAGTTGGAGTGCCGTATTCGCGATATCTTGGATGCACTTCAAGGTATTCAGCAGCGCGATGGTGTCGTCGTCATGGTAACGAATGAGGTTGGCAGCGGCGTTGTACCAGCCTACAAGCTTGGACGAGTATTCCGTGATGCAGCGGGCCGGCTAAATCAGCGAATAGCTGCACTTGCAGATGAAGTGTATTTGGTTACGGCTGGGATTCCGATAGAGCTCAAGAGCAGGATGGTTGAGCTATGAAGCAATATGTACATGCGTGTATTGCTGCCATGCAGTTCCTGACCCGCATTCCAATCCCGAAGGAAGTACCATTCACGAATGAGGTGCTGAAGCGCAGTACCTTGTTCTTTCCCGTCGCGGGCGGAATAATTGGATTGATTGTGTGGGGAGCAGGGGCTGGGTTGGCATTGCTGCTCCCGACAGGGCCAGCAGCGGCAGTAACGTTGGCGCTTATGCTTATGCTTACAGGTGGACTGCATATGGACGGACTGATGGATACAGCAGACGGCATATTCAGCAGTCGATCCCGTGAGCGTATGCTGGAGATTATGAAGGACAGCCGTGTTGGGGCGATGGGGGTTATTGCATGCGTCCTGATGCTGCTGCTGAAATGGTCGTTGCTTACCGCCTTATTTGATGCGAATGCCTGGAATGTCTGGATCGTCATTCCGTTCATCTGGTCGCGTGCCGCTATGGTATGGGCGATGACCAATGAACCGTATGCACGGGCCGAGTCTGGGTTGGGCAGTTATTTTCAAGGGCTCAACCGTAATCATGTGGCTGCAGCATATGGCTGTGCTTGGCTGCTGACCGCAGTGGCTGTTGGAGCTATGGCGCTTCCGATTCGAATCAGCTATCTGATGACGATGCCAGCGGGGATCATCTCGGGTTGGCCTTGGTGGCTGCTCATTGCTTCGTTGCTATTAGGAGTTACAGCGGCATGGGCGGTATCTCGATACTTGTCTAAGAAGCTCGGTGGCCTGACAGGTGATACTTACGGCGCGTTGAATGAGTGTACAGAAATGGTGTTCATGCTGCTGCTGGTGCTCTTGTGTGGAATGAAAGGGTGAACGTGATATGGATGAACAGTTAAATAACAACGTTCCTGCTCAAGGAGATAAGGTGTCCTTGACAGCGCTGGCCTCTGTTTCGGCTCAAGAAGAAGCTGATCAGAAGGAAATCTCGAAGGCAGAGAACGAACGAAGCAAGCCCGGACGCGGACGGACGATCATGCTGCAGGGCACGGCTTCTGATGTGGGTAAAAGTGTTGTGACCACGGCGCTGTGCCGTATCTTGAAGCAGGACGGATATAAGGTGGCGCCGTTCAAGTCGCAAAATATGGCGTTGAACTCTTACGTTACGCCTGACGGCAAGGAGATAGGGCGTGCACAAGGTGTGCAAGCCGAAGCATGTGGGGTTATGGCGACGACGGATATGAATCCAGTGCTGCTGAAGCCCATGCAGGAAATGAGCTCCCAAGTCGTCGTACACGGCAAACCTTATCAAAATTTGAGCGCTCGCGATTATCGCTCAAGCTTCCTGCCTGAGGCGAAGCGTATCGTCGTTGACGCGGTCAATAGACTTCGTGATGAGTATGATATTGTCGTCATGGAGGGGGCAGGAAGCCCGGCAGAAATTAATCTCAAGCATAATGATATCGTGAACATGAACATGGCTGCCTGGGCAGATGCTCCAGTTATACTCGTCGCGGATATTGACCGCGGCGGCGTATTCGCGTTCATCGTCGGGACATTGGAACTGCTGGAGCCGCATGAGCGAGAACGGGTTCGCGGCATCATCATTAACAAATTCCGCGGCGATGTGTCGCTGCTACAGCCGGGAATCGAATGGCTGGAGGAACGGACAGGCATCCCGGTACTTGGTGTGCTTCCTTACGCCAATGATCTCGATATTGAGGCAGAGGACTCAGTTGCTCTCGAACAGTGGAAAGGCAAGGCAGAACCGGAAAATGATCTGGATATTGCCATAATGGCGTTGCCCCATATCTCAAACTTTACCGATATTGATCCATTAATAGCTGAGCCTGATGTTCGCGTTCGATATGTGAGAAAGCCGGAGGAGCTGGGCAATCCTGATGCAATCGTCATTCCGGGGACCAAAAGTACAATGGCTGATCTAGAGTGGCTGCGCAGCACGGGATTGGCGGAAGCTGTTCAGCACTACGCAGCACAACATCTAGGGGCAGTCGCAGGTATCTGCGGCGGTTATCAGATGCTTGGCCAGCATTTATCTGATCCAGCAGGAGCTGAGGCGGAGGCAGGAGCGACCATGGAGGGATTAGGCTTACTCCCACTGGCTACGGAATTTGCCGCCGAGAAGCGAACTGAGCGGGTATCGGGTGTCGTGAGCGCATCGCAGCTCGTTGGAACACCCATGCACCAAGTTCCCGTTGAAGGGTATGAGATTCATATGGGGCGTTCTACGATCACGACACATACCGGTACCGGCATTGAAGCTGAGCCCCTATTCAGGCTTGATGGCGATGGGGGAACAGATGGCTGTGTAACGGAATCAGGACGTCTATTTGGAACGTATATGCACGGTGTTTTTCATAATGATGCCTTTCGCAGGGGCTGGTTGAACGGGCTGCGTCTCAAGCAAGGGCTCAACCCTATCCCGACGGTACTGAATTATAATGCGAAGCGTGAGGATGCATTTGATCGGCTGGCTGACTTGGTGCGGAGCAACTTGCAGATGGATGTGCTGTATCGTATTCTTCAAGTAGATAATCCAGAGGATAGTGTATAGCTGAGGGATTCGAAGGAGCAATCGGACACAGCAGCAGGAGAAGGATGGGAAAGCACGAATTTGAAATGATTTCCCTATCGCCTTCTGCTCTTGCCTCGACGTACTAAAGACATTACAATCAAGGGAGTTCGGGACATGGTTACCGAGGTCCTTCTTTTTTTGCATAAGGCTGCGATGACTGTTGATTTGTTCATACAATGATTCGAGACATTGTACGGAGCAATTCATGGGAAGGGCGTTTCGAAGCTTCCTTGATAGGGTACTGAATTTATTACGATGCGCTTTATAAGTACTGTACAGGTGCTGCATTGCTTGATGCACTGCTGATGGACATCGGAAGCATGATCCATTGCTGCTGTACAACTGCTTAGCAGGCGAGAGAGGATTTGCGTGTATGCTTACGATACTGATTGCCATTTTCACGATCCAAATCGTATATGTCTCCTTTTTTACGCTGCGGATGATTCTGACGTTGAAGGGGCAGCGCTACTTGGCTGCAACGATCAGTACGGTAGAAATTATTATTTACGTGCTCGGCTTAAATATGGTGCTGAAGTACTTGAACGAGCCTATTAGTTTGATTGTGTATGCGGCTGGTTACGGTATTGGTGTCCTCGTCGGGTCATGGATCGAGGATAAAATTGCACTTGGATATGTCGTGCTGAAAGTAATTGTCAACAACCCGCACAGTGAGCTTCCGAATCATTTGCGCGATCACGGCTATGGAGTAACGACATGGATCGGCAGCGGCCGAGACGGCGAACGCTTAATGCTCGAAGTGCTGTCACGGCGCAAAAATCGGAATAAGCTCCAGGCTTCAATCCTCGATATGGAGCCGAAGGCTTTTATTATTACATCTGAACCATCACAGCTGCATGGCGGCTTCTGGACAAAGGTGACACGGCGTTAAGTCGCAGTGTGCCTTTGTCTTTTTTTCTTGGGTACGTATTAACAGTGCTGTTTATTGGCTATATTGGGTATATCGCTTAACACTAATGAAGATAATAAAACCGTCCTTTTTGCGAGGGCGGTTTTTTTTGTTGTTTTTACTTATGTGGCAGTGGTTAATGTATACTTATAAGTCTAACTTATATATAGATTTTTCATAGGTCTACATAACAGGAAAATGCATGAAAGTTTACATGAAAAAATATATATGTAATAATAAACATAATTGTTTTCATCGTTTTCATAGCTATGAAATATATTATCTAATCTTATAAAAGAGGTGAGCGATGCATGATTCAATTCCAGCATGTGAATAAGGTGTATGAGGATGGCTTTCAGGCGTTGAAGGACATCAATCTTGAGTTCAAGAAGGGAGAGCTAACCGTTCTTATTGGACCGAGTGGCTGCGGGAAGTCGACCACAATGAAGATGATCAATCGTCTCATGACTCCTTCCAGCGGCACCATTCTCATTGACGGCAAAGACGTGTCGTCGCAGAACCCCGTAGAACTCCGCCGCAACATTGGCTATGTTATTCAAAATATCGGTTTATTTCCCCATATGACGATTGGGAACAACATTGCAGTTGTCCCACGGTTGAATAAGTGGGAGAAAGAGAAGATCGACCCTAGAGTCGACGAACTGATGCGTCTTGTTAATCTAGATCCGGAAATTTACCGCAACCGGTATCCTTCTGAGTTGAGCGGCGGCCAGCAGCAGCGTATAGGTGTGGCGCGCGCTTTTGCAGCAGATCCGGATGTTATCCTGATGGATGAACCGTTCAGTGCGCTTGACCCGATCAGTCGTGAGCAATTGCAGGATGAATTGATTCGGTTGCAGCAGGATTTCAACAAGACCATTATTTTCGTTACACATGATATGGATGAAGCGATCAAAATCGCGGATACCATCGTACTCATGAAAGATGGAGTGGTCGTGCAAACAGGCTCTCCGGAAGCGATTCTCCGGCATCCGGCGAATGATTTCGTTCGTACCTTCATTGGACAGAAGCGTCTCGAGAGCGAGTCCCCAATTGAGATTCCTACTGTAGATGAGGTAATGGTGACAACACCAGCGACGGCATTCCCGAACCGCGGTCTTGCTGAAGCGATTAAAATGATGGAGCATCGCAAGGTAGACTCCTTGTTCATCGTAGATCGTGCCAAAAAGCTTCAAGGCATCGTGTCGATCTACAACGTACTCGATCAATACGGCGAGGAAGGCAAGACGGTCAAGGATGTCATGAAACCAATTGGCTATTCGGTACCAGCGGGAACGCCGCTGCCAGATGCCTTGAACATCATGAATGATCATCGCTTGACGAATTTAGCGGTGATCGACAATGCGGGAACCCTTGTAGGACTCATTACGCGGGGGAGCGTCGTCAAGCACTTGTCCGAGGTATATCCAGCTGTCGTCGATAAGCTGGCCAAAGCATATGCGGAGGAGGCGTAACGGATGATGAATGAATGGTGGGCATTCTTTCAGGAGCGCGGTGCCGACATCGTTACGGCACTCCGTGAACATTTGACGATTACAGCAGCCTCCGTGCTGCTTGGCTGCTTGGTTGCAATTCCATTAGGAATCCTGCTCGTCTACAATCGCGTGAAGTGGGTGAACAGCATCGTGTTCTTCGGCGCGAACTTGTTGCAGACGATTCCGAGCTTGGCATTGCTTGCTATTCTGATCCCGCTGATGGGAATTGGGATGAAGCCTGCGATTATCGCCTTGTTCTTGTACTCCATTATGCCGATTCTGCGCAATACGTACGATGGCTTCGAGTCGGTCGACCGCGGTGTGCTGGAATCTGCTCGAGGTATGGGGTACGACACAATGCAGCGCATTCTTCGCATACAGCTCCCTCTGGCACTTCCTTATATCATGTCGGGGATACGAATTACGACGGTATATATTATCAGTTGGGCCACGCTTGCAGCACTGATCGGTGCAGGTGGTCTTGGACAGCTTATCGTATCCGGTCTTGGCGTAAATAAGCCGGAATTGATCGCTGCGGGAGCTGTTGGGGCCATTGTACTTGCATTCGTCATTGACGCATTGCTGGGCTGGCTTGAACGAGCACTGACACGCCGTTTCGGACGGACGAGCAGCATGGCCGCATAAATTGCCGTACGTGAACGGGGTGGACAGTCGGATAAATGTACTAGGGCAATTGGTTTAATTGTTTGTCTGCTGCTAATCGCGGTCAGACAGATGAGAGTTACCGATAGTTTGGAATTAGCTGTAAATGGTAGACTGACAAAACCTTCCGAGAGATGGATGTCAGATATAACATGGATAGCTGTGCTGAACGTCTGAATGAAGGAGGACACGCATATGAAGATGCGACACAAATGGGCTGCTGGCGGTACTGCACTTATGCTGGTGATGACATTATTGTTGTCCGCGTGCGGAGCCGATAACCGGATAGTCATCGGCACCCAGACATTTTCAGAAACAAAGATTATTGCAGAAATGTATAAGGCGCTTATTGAGGATCGTACAAATATTAAAGTTAAAGTGCTGCCGGATCTAGCGGCGAGTCCCGTTGTCATTAATGCGATGAAGAAGAACGAGGTGCAGATGGCGACCTTGTATTCGGGAGAGATTTTCAACAACCACTTCCCTGTAAAGGAAACGAAAGATCGCGGGGAAGTGTTGAAGCAGGCCCAAGAGGGCTTCGATAAATATTTTGATTTCAAATGGTATGAACCGCTTGGCTTTGAAAATACGTATGCCTTCACGATCCAGAAGAAGCTTGCGGATGAGAAGGGGTATAAGGCGATTTCGGATGTAGCGAAGGATGCTGACAAGCTGCGGCTTGGTGTCGATACGACATGGCTGGAACGCGATGCGGATGGATACAAAGGATTTCAACGAACCTACGGCTTCGCCTTCGGCAAGGAGTTCCCAATGGAAATGAGCCTTGTCTATGAGGCGGTAGCGAACAATCAGGTGGATATCGTGCTTGCGTATTCGACGGATTCGCGGTTGAAAGCATACAACTTAACCACGATTCAGGATGACAAACAGTTCTTCCCGCCTTATGATGCATCGCCAGTGATTCGCAAGGATGTGCTGGAGAAGCATCCGGAGCTGAATGACGTGATCGGACTGCTTCTGGGAACGCTCGATGAGAAGACGATGATTGACCTCAATTATCAGGTGGATATTGAGAAGAAGAGCGAACGGGAAGTTGCGGTTGATTATTTGAAACAAGTCGGCCTATTGCAGGGCGAATGAGAGGGGGATATGGATGAGTAACTACGAATGGTCAATTGCAGATTTACTGTCTTACATGGGAAGGAATAGCGGCATGCTGTGGGAGTATTTTGTGACGCACGTGATGATGGTGATAGGCGGCATTGTTCTGGCGCTCGCGATTGGTATCCCTCTCGGTGTGCTCTGCTCCAAGAATGAGAAGCTGGCCAAGTTCATTCTGGCCGTGACAAGCATGCTGCAGGTCGTGCCGAGTCTGGCACTGCTTGTGCTGTTAATGCTCGTATTCGGACTTGGGACGACGACCGTGGTCGTTGGCTTGTTGTTATATTCCTTGAACCCGATCGTGCGCAATACGTATGTCGGCTTGAAGCAGGTGAACGGCAGCTACGTGGAAGCGGGACGAGGGCTTGGGATGAGTTCCTTACAGCTGCTGTTCAAGGTACGGTTTCCACTTGCGCTGCCCTATGTTATTTCTGGGCTTCGCATCGCGGCTGTCATTGCAATCGGGGTTGCAACCATTGCTCCTCTCGTTGGCGGCGACGGACTAGGAAGAGAGATCTATTCGGGATTGAACGGACAGAACCCGCTCCGACTGTACGCAGGTGCGTTCCCCGCGGCGTTGCTCGCTATTGTTGCTGATATCATATTCGGTGTGCTGCAGCGCAAGCTTAATTTCGCTCATCGTACTTCGAATTCAGGATCCAAGCAAGGTGCCGCGTCTTCGAAGTAAGGCACACGCACGAAAAGTAAATTTATACGCTACATGCTGCGAGGCATAATCGAGAAGGAAGCACCGGGAATCGGTGCTTCTTTTTATGGACTGATCCAACTGACAGGACGATGTGGTACGAAGAGTTAGGATGTGAACAAAACATGAATATCTTTATATTATTGTTACATTTTGGAATATTTACGTTATACTCAAAATGAACATGGTTGCTTTTACGGGCGAGCTTGTAAGCAGCAGCGAGTCAGATCAACCGGAAGCAAGAACGCCCCATATCAATGACTTGATCGGGGGAAAGCAAAAATGGGACGAGCATTGCTTCAATTGTACTCCAATGTCCAGAATGCGAATGCAGAAATGCAGGAAGACGTTTATTATCAATTTCGCAAGCTTGTATATGCGGACATTTATGCCATTGTTCAAGATCGCTCTTTAACGGAGGATGTCATTCAAGAAGCCTCGATGAAGGTGCTGGCTAATGTCCATCGTGTGCAGCATCCTGCCGCTATACGATCATGGGTCAAACAAGTCGCGCGCCATGCTGCGTTAGATGTTCTTCGCAAAAATAAAAGCCACTATATCCAACCAACTGAGTCCATAATTCACATGGCGAACACAACCTTACTTTCTACGGAACCTGATATATCGATTAAAGTAGAGAATAAAATGCGAGATTCCTTGCTTCATCAAGCAATATGGGAATTGAAGTCCCACTATCGGGGGCTGCTTCAAATGCACTATTTTGAAAATAAATCGTATAAGGAGATGTCCAAGGAGTTGCACTTATCCGAGCAAGTGATCAGCCAACGTCTTGCCAGAGCGCGGAATAAGCTGCGACAGCAATTTTCAAAGAAATGGTCGTAAGGCTGCATTTCAGAATTTATTATTATTTTCGTTAGAAAAGTCATCGTGGATGCGTCTTTAGTAATAAGACCTTCCGTTCCTCCTAATTACAGGGTCTCATACAATGACGAGAAAGGGGTAAGTCCACGATGAAGAAAAAATTTTCGATTGTAATGGTGCTAAGCCTCGTCCTGCTGCTTGTCTTTCAAATGAGCGTGGTGTCTGCAGCCGAAGGCAACTTCTCAGAAACACTGACGGCAGCTATGCAAGAGAATGAATTATCCCTGCAAGCCACAATGGATCATGCGGAGCCTGTTACACAACTCATGAAAGCCGCTCCTGCGGAAGGCTTAGACGGTACTTTGGAACATACGATTGCAACTCCCATAAATTTGAATGACGCCGAGGCAATACTGCCTCAATCAAGCGCCCTGCGCACATTGGAAGAGCCATCCAACACGGTAACGACCGCCACATATAGCGGGGTTATCCCGAAGGAAGGAGAGGCGGTTCATTTATATCCGATATACGTGAAGCCTGGCGACGTACTTCAGGTACAGCTGGATCCACCATTGTCTCCTCAGTTGAACTACGATTTGTATTTGTACGAATTCGATATGGCGACAGGCAATCTCAATACGACACCAATCGATTACTCGATTTACGGAACATATATGAATAATTACGCCAACGGAACGCGCACGTTATCAGAAAACGTCGGCACCAAAAACACGACGTCTGGAGATAAAGCGTATCTCATCGAGGTTCATGCCAAGCAGGGTGGAAGCATTAATGATCCGTTTAACGTCACACTTGCCATCAGCTCAGAATACGACGCCTATGAGACGGATGAAAATGCATTTCACGCCTACGGATTTACGGTAAACACATCTGGGTCATCGTTGAACACGCGTTCAATCAGTTCCTCGATCGATAATGATTGGTTTGCAATAAACGTACCGGAAAATCGCAATTATGACGCATTGAACTTAACATTGGATAACGTCTCCATGAGCAAAGGATATAAGGTTGAAGTATACGGGGCTTATGAAGGCAATCAAATGAGGCTGCTGTCATCTCCGGCAGACAACAACGTTCGAATAGGAACGGGTACATTCTATGCTCGTGTCTATACGACAGGCCAATATGATAATACAAATTACACCTTGACTGTTAGACCGGTACTGCGTGCAGATAAGATTGCCATTACCGGCTTTAATTCCAATGAAGGCCCGAATTCTTATCCGACTTACCAATACGGAAGACATTTCCGCGCCAAGGATACGCTCACGGTATACGGCAAGGTGACAACATCGGATAATTATGCGGTTGCTAATGCGAAAGTGGATGTCCTGTGGCTGAACCAGAATTGGACGGAGGGCAGCGGCAATCGAACTCGTGCTGCTTCCGTGTATACGGATGCCAACGGAAATTTTACGGCAACATTAAGTCTGCCGGCTTCAACAGGCAGTATAAGGGAATTTTTACCGGGAGCTATTAATTTTACACATTATTATGACTTGAGTGGCATTAACGTACAAGTGTCTGAACGTCCGAGCGTAAGTGCAACGGATATTATCTATCACTTCGCTTATAGCTTGTACGGAGGAAGAGGTTAATTGTTCACGGAAGAAATATGATGATTGACGGTTAATCAGTTCGTACTTTTCATTATTATAAGTAAGCAGCAAATAGCCTCCAATATCGCCTGCAAGCGTATTGGGGGCTTTGCTGTATCGTTTGGGCTTATGGTTTCTTACTGACTTTGGAAGCAGATGTAAATTGTTGCCTGACATAGGTCGATATAGGTTGTAGAATCCTGAAATATCCATCTCTGATTCACGATAAGTCAAACGATGATCCCCATCACGCAGGAGGCAATCATGAAAATAAACAGTGTACAAATTTCGCCGAAGCTGTATGACAGCAACGGACAAATGAGCAAGCAGACGAGAACAGTTACCGGCATAATGAATGACGTCAAGCACGACTCTGTTGAAATCAGCCCGACCGGACGGCAGCTAGCTGTCGGAGCTATCGAACATCACGTTGGTTCTTACTATGGCAATGCGGATATCCATGAATCCTTGCAGCGCGTCTTGGAAGGGAAATCCCCAGAAGTTAGGAAAGCCGTCTATACGATCATTGAATCCAATCTTGCTCCTGGCGGATCTGTGCCTGATGAAGTTGATCGTTACGCCTCGCAGGAACTTGGGCTAACCCAAGCCAAGTATGTTGCTCGGCATTATTTTGACAAAGAAGAGGGTTCCGAATTGCTGAGCACGCTCAATAACATAGCTGTTCTATCCCGAAATCCGTCAGATAGAACGGCAGTTGGGGCAAATCCATACAGGGAACCCACGCCAAAACCAGTTGGAGCTCCTGACGACTATGTCAATATTACGGATTTGATGAAACGTTTTGCGCCTGAAAGCCACCAACAGATGGAGGAAGCTATCATCAATGGTGGTGACTGGTTTGGTGTTCTAATGAAGTTTGCACAGCAAATCCCGCAAAATAAGGACTGGATGAAGAAGCATCGAGAGGAAATGGATGCTGCTAAGAAAGAGGCCTTACCTGTGAAACTAGATAGCCGTTTTGATAAAGCGAACTTGATGGATATGCAAACATTTAGCAAGGATGTTCAACAGATGCTTCAGCAATTGCCGAGAATCGATCGTGAAACAATGGATCGGAACAACGCCTATTTTGCACATGTAATTGGACATACGGTGGCATCAAAAAATTGAATTGTTGATGCAGAGTCGCGCTTTTAGGGGAATATAAGCCGCGGCTCTTTTTATATATATACCGAAAAAAATACACATTTTTTTCAATTTCATATGTCAATATTGACACAATAGAGGGTGAAGGATTACACTAGAAAGAGAGCCATGTCGTCTAAAAGCTGTGACATGGATGAACGGACGCATTAGAAATCGAATATAGAAAGCTGTGATGTATGTCTATGGAAGAACAAGGTCAACCTATGATGACCAACCGTATGTTCTGGAGTATTATTTTCGCTATATTTTTCGGCAACTTCTTGGCCGTATTAAGTACGAATACAGTCAATATTGCGCTGCCTGTCATGATGAATCATTTCAATACCGATCTGACTACCATCCAATGGGTATTGACGGGATTTATGCTGGCAACAGGGATTATTGCTCCTGCTGTTGGATATTTGGGCAACCGATTCAGTACGAAGCGGTTGTATGTATTTGCCCTTAGTGGGTTTGTGATTTGCTCGATATTGTGTGCAATTTCGTGGAGCGAGTGGAGCTTAATCGTCTTCCGAGTCCTGCAAGGGATGTTCAGCGGCATTATTATGCCAACGACGATGTCGGTCGTCTATCAAGTGATTCCCCGTGAACGGCAAGCGATGGCGATAAGCCTGTGGGGCTTGTCTGCTATGCTCGCACCCGCAGTGGGGCCGACACTCGCCGGATTGATTGTCCATGTTGGGGATTGGCATTGGCTGTTCTGGATGAATGTGCCGATTGGATTGATTGCGATTGTGTCAGTGCTGCGCTACATTCCGATGTATCGTATTTCGAGTGGAGAAACGTTCGATAAACTTGGTTTCTTCTCCGTCGCAATGGGCAGTCTGCTGCTGCTGCTTGCCTTCGGCAATTTGTCCAATTGGGGATGGGGCTCCTGGAAGACAATTGGCTGCATCATTGTCGGCACAGTTATCTTAATTGCATTCGTTCGCCGCTCACTCCGCATTGAGCATCCGTTGCTGAATTTCCGAGTGTTCCGGTATAAACGATTTGCCTTCAGCATGATCCTCGTTACGATCATTACCATTAGCTTGTATGCGGGCGCGTTATTAACGCCGTTATTTCTGCAGCGGGTACAGGGCTCCTCGACGCTTGTATCAGGGCTAGTCCTCCTTCCTGCATCAGCGCTTATGGCTTTCGTGATGCCGTTCACAGGACGCTGGTATGAACGGTTCGGCCCAGTGAAACTGATCACTACCGGTCTGCTGTTGATGGTGATTGGTACGTACGAGTTGGGACGATTGCAGGTAGATACGCCTCACAGCTACATTACGCTGTGGATGGCCGTTCGCAACGTAGGGATTGCTCTTGCCAATACCCCGATTTTGAATGCAGGCATGTCGGCAATTCCGCGGGAACTGTCTGGGTACGGATCTTCGATCAACAGCTGGCTGCGTCAAGGGATGGCGAGTTTGTCCATCGGCTTATTCACGTCATTGTTGGCTGTACGCGCGCTTCATCATGCAGGGGATCTTCATGGCGTGATCGCTGACGCGACATTGCTGAAAAATACTGCATTCACGATGAGTATCAATGAGGTGAACATGATCAGCATGGTCATGACCTTGATCGGCTTGCCATTCGTCTATTGGCTTGGGAAGACGCCGAGTCATGCGGCAGCAGCCAAAACAGCAGCCGATTAACGAAGAATATCATGCCTCGTAATGAGGCTGTGTGATATCGACCCGTTCTATGTAGGGATACATGGAGCGGGTTGTTTTTATGGGCAAATTTACAAGTTCAGTGTACAATGGAAAAAGAAGCGTTGTATTTTCTTATTCTGTGATATCAACCTGACGAATCAAATAGAAGTCGCATTATGTTGTATGCTTTATTGGTGTAAGTCAGTACATTTTATGATGTGATAGGTGATGCACATGGTGGATAAGAACAAGAAGCTGGTGGGTGTCGGCGCTGACTTGCCAAGTGATGTCATTGTCTTTCATTCCGAGCAGCAGATGAAAGCTCATTTGCCTTGCAAAATGTATAAGCTGGATCATACGTCGGGGAGTATCTGGGATCATACCCACGACTATATACAGATTTGGTATGTTGTTCGAGGGGAGTTCAAGCATTCCATTAATCATCGGACCTATAACATGGTGAAGGGGAATATATTCGTCATTCCGCCCTATGCTGTACATCGGGTCGAGATGATTCCTGATCAAGGAATGGAAGTGATCGGATGTGAGTTCCTGCCTCATTTTATCAATGAACGATTTGAGCAGTTGGAATGGAGCGGAGAGTGCTTCGATTTTTCCTATTTGGAGCAGTTTCTGATCGATGAGAAGCACGTGACGCCAAAAGTGGCCTTGACCGGAGAAACCGATATGGAAGTCGGTCGATTGCTTACGGAAATGTTGGAAGAGTACCGGGGGGCAAAGCGATTTTACGAGTTGGTGCTCAAAGCAAATTTATTGAAGCTTCTCTCTGTCATCATTCGTGAATATTCCAAGCTGGCAGATAAGCCGAGTGAAGAGGACGAGCGTGTTGAGAAGTACCGAGAGTTGATGAAGGCAGTTATGGACTATATTCATGAGCATTTTGCCGAGGAGCTTAGGCTTGAGCGTCTATGCAGGCAATTCAACATTTCCAAAACATATTTCTGTTACTTGTTCAAACGATTTACAGGCAAAACATTCAACGACTATCTGATCGACTTGCGTGTGAGCAAGGCAGCGCATTGGCTCGTCGCGACTGATAAGTCTGTCACTGAAATCTGCTTCGGCACTGGATTCAATGATTTGGCCTATTTCTCACGCATGTTCAAGCGACATACAGGCATGTCGCCCTCGAAATATAAAAAGCAGGCGCTTGCGAATCCATTGTCGTAAGCCTGCTGCTTGACGATGCATTTGAAGATTTTGTATACTAAGAAATATTACGAAGCAAGGGGAGATTTTAATGTTGGTGAGCGTTCTTAACTAGTCAATTCCATAGTGAGGCAACGGTTTTGCTGCAGGTGTATGTTCGAATTTAGTCATAGGAACATCCCTGAGAACAAACGTCCAGCGTGACGTTTATTTGAGCATGCTGTTATTAGTCCTCCGGAAACGAGTTAAGAACAGCGGATAAGCAAATCTACGCCAGCATTCCATTCTCTTGCTGCCCGGATCCGTGCTGTATGCAGCACGTTTTTTTTTGTAATATCGTGAATTGTGTGCACTTCACCATAGGGGGCACTCAAACATGGCCTGGGACAGTTAATGATGAGAACAAGGAATATATAGGCAGAGTATGCACATACGCATGCTCTGCCTTTTTTGCGTTATACAGACGATACCCGGCATGAACGATACATGTGCTGTTTTCCGTGAATAGAATCCCTCTTTCCGTGAGGTCATAATATGCGGCTGCTCTCCTACAACAAATAAGGGAGAATCAAGAGGCATGAACGAAACAATGCTGCAAAGACTGGATTATCATAAGGTTAAAGAAAAAGTATCGGAATATGCGGTATCTTATGCGGGAAAAAGCCACGTCGAGAAGATGTGTCCGCTCACGAATATTGATGAGGTACGAAGAGCGATGGCAGAAGTGACAGAGGCAAGTGATATGCTGAAGCAGGGGGCGAGTGTACCGCTGCCGACCTTACAAGGGATTGAGCATATTATCTCGCTCGTGAATACAGGTTACGTATTCTCGGAAGATGATTTCACGAATGTGGCTGTCTTTCTACGCAGCTGCACTCAATTGAAGAAGTATATGCGCGCGAAGTATGCAATTGCGCCTACAGTAAGTCAGTATGCTGCATCGATGTATGAACTGGAGAGCGTAAGGGATGAGATTGAGCGCTGCATTCGACATGGTCGAATTACAGATGAAGCGAGCAGGGAGCTAAGCAGAGTCCGACGGAAGGTTATGCAGGTGGAGAGCCGCATCAAGCAAAGACTTGATAGTCTCATGAATAAACATAGAACACTGATGCAGGAGCATCTGGTAGGGATGCGCGGGGGCAGATATGTGCTGCCCATTAAGAAGGAGCTGCGCAAGCAGTTCCACGGCACCGTGTTGGATGAATCAGCAAGTGGTCAAACCGTGTATATGGAGCCGACAGAAATTGCCCATCTTCAGCATGATCTCGCCCAGTGGCGGATTGCAGAGTCGCAAGAGGAAATGAAGGTGTTGAGTCATTTAACCGAATTGCTGGAAAGATCGACACCTGAGATTGAGATAAATGTGGATACCGTCGGGGTATATGATTACCTATTCGCGCGCGCGAAATACAGCCGTGCGATAGATGGTCGACCGGTACAGTTGAATGATTGCGGCATCATTGACATCCGAAATGCGAAGCATCCACTGCTAGGCGCGCATACGGTGCCTCTTACATTTCGAATCGGTCGTGGCTACTCTTGCCTGATTATTACGGGGCCGAATACGGGTGGCAAGACGGTTGCCTTGAAAACAGTGGGACTGCTTACGCTTATGGCGCAATCTGGATTGCTGGTGCCGGCCCAAGAGAACAGTCTGTTCTCCGTATTTCGCAACGTATGTGTAGATATCGGAGACGGTCAGAGCATGGAACAGTCGCTAAGTACATTCTCGGCCCATGTTACGAATGTGATTCATATTCTTGAGGAAGCCGATGCGTCCACGCTTGTATTATTTGACGAAATGGCGTCCGGTACCGATCCTGGTGAAGGGGTTGGTCTGTCGATCGCCATATTGGAGGAGCTGCGGAGAAGAGGATCAATTGTACTTGCCACAACGCACTTCAATGAAATCAAGCATTTCGCAACTGCTACGGCGGGCTTTGAAAATGCAAGGATGGAATTCGATGCAGACACCCTGCAGCCGCGATATCAGCTGCGCATTGGGGAAGCTGGAAGCAGCTATGCCTTCCTCATTGCTTCAAAGCTGGGTCTGTCAGCCGATATTATTAGTCGGTCACAGCATGTTACAGGATCACTTAGTGCAGGAACCTTCCGAGCTGAGAATGCTGCTGCTGCATCAGATGGGAAGTCTGCAATTTCTGGGGCTGAAACCCCCAACGGAGAAATCTTCATTTCCAGAGGAGAGCAGGGTTCAGAGCAGGATCATGCTGAAGTTGAGGCTGAAGCAAAGGCTGTTGAGACAGTAAACCTCGTCGAGAAGAGTGGTAGCGCAATTCTTCCTGTGAGCAGGGAAGAGGAAAGACATGGTACACCTGCAAAGGGTGCTAAGGAGTCTATGAGCTCTAAGGACTCTAAGGATTCCGATAACAGCAAGAACCCTCCCGCTAAGCTGCAAAAAGGGGACTGCGTCCACATTGCATATTTGAAGCGTACGGGCATCGTGTATGAAGAAGAAGACTTACGCGGCAATGTAGGGGTACTTATTCAGCGCCAGAAGGTGAAAATCAACAAGAAACGTCTCACGCTGTACATTGAGAAGCAGGATTTGTACCCGGAGGACTATGACATGGACATTGTGTTCGAGTCGAAGGAGAATCGCAAGAAAAAGAAGATCATGTCCCGCAAGCATGTCGAGGGCATCTCGATTGAGTATCCATCTGAATAATGAGATAACGCCATGTGAAGAGGACTTCTATTTTATTAGAGGGCCTCTGTTCGTGGTGGATCCGACATAAACAAAATATTCTGTGAAAATGTGACAAACATCCTGGGCAGAAGCAATTGCTTGCCAAGAATGCGGGGATATATGCTTTCGATCATTTTCCGCTCGAATTCGCGAACGAGAAGATTGAACATAACAAATGCCCCATTGATATCAGAGCGGATGACGGATCTCTGTCTCCTTTCCCTTGCATATTCCTGTAAAATAGTGCCAAGTGGGGAGTGGCGCACATGCTTAGCTGCATCTGTGAAAGAAAGTCCAATATTTGTGGACTATAGTGCAATGTGCGGCGTACAAACTTTTTTATAATGTAGTGGAGACAGTTAGTATTCGTTGTAACCGCTTGCAAATAAGCAGAGAATTGAAAATTTAACCGAAGACAACGATGAAATGGAGTGGGCTGCTGTGAAATTAGGAGTTAGCATTTATAGTTTGTATGCTGCATTGCAGGACAAACGTCTAAGTATATCCGGAGCATTGGAATGGATGAAGGAGAATGGCGCAGATCACGCAGAAATCGTGGATTTGGATTTGGATCTGGTCAACCATCCAGAGCGTGTAGAAGAGATTCGTACAACAGCAGAACGGGTTGGGCTTGAATTGTCCAATTATTGCATTGGCGCGAACTTTGCAGGTCATGACGAAGAGGGATTGAAGCGTGAAATCGAGCGTGTGAAGTCGCATGTTGATGTTGCGAATCGCCTTGGTGTGAAGTTCATGCGTCATGATGTGGCATCGCGTCCGCTTGAACAGACAGGTGCTGCTTATTTCGAGCAGGATTTTCCTCAGCTTGTCGAAGCATGCCGGGAAATTGCAGATTATGCCGCCCAGTATGACATTGTCACAAGCGTGGAGAATCACGGATTCTATACGCAAGCTAGCGAGCGTGTGAAGCGTCTCGTGCTTGCCGTAGATCGCGACAACTACAGAACGACCATTGATGTAGGCAACTTCGTATGTGTAGACGAGAATCCACTCATTGCGGTGAAGAACAACCTTGAATTGGCGTCGATGGTGCACTTCAAGGACTTCTATATCCGTCCAGCGGATCGCAATCCTGGTCAAGGCTGGTTCCGCTCTCTGCATGGCAATTATTTGCGCGGTGCAATCGTGGGTCAAGGAGACTTGCCAATCTACGATATCGTTCGCGCGGTGAAGGCATCTGGATTTGACGGCTATGTCAGCATCGAATTCGAAGGGATGGAAGACTGCCTTAAAGGCACGAAGATTGCGATGGACAATGCCCGCCGCATTTGGGAAGAAGTATAAATTCGACAGATCATTCTGGATGAAACATACAGATCAAAATTAGGAGGACTAATCGATGAGTAAAGTAAAAGTTGCGGTTATTGGTACAGGTTCGATCTCGGAAATGCACTTTAATGGCTATAAGAACAATAGTGAAGCGGAAATTATTGCTGTGTGCGATTTGAATGCGGAACGCGCGAAGGAGAAGGCAGTCAAGTACGAAGCTCCAGATGCGATCGTATATACGGATTATCATGAATTGCTTCAAAATCCAGATATTGATGCAGTAAGCATCTGTACATGGAATAATTCCCACGCACCAATTGCGATTGCAGCGCTCGAAGCAGGCAAGCATGTACTTGTAGAGAAGCCGCTTTGCATGACAGTTGAGGAAGCGCTTGCGGTACAAGAAGCACAGAAGAAGAGCGGCAAGAAGCTGCAAATCGGTTATGTGCGTCGTTATGGCACGAATACACGTGTATTGAAAAAATTCATTGACGAAGGCGAACTTGGCGAGATTTATTATGCGAAGGCATCCTGCATTCGCCGTCTTGGCAACCCAGGCGGCTGGTTCAGCGATAAGGAACGTTCCGGCGGCGGCCCATTGATCGATATCGGCGTTCACGTAATCGACCTGTGCTGGTACTTGATGGGCAAGCCGAAGGTGAAATCGGTAAGCGGCAATGCGTATTATAAGCTTGGAAATCGCAACCATATCGAGCACCTGGACTTCTATAAGGCAGCGGATTATGATGGTGGCAAAGTGAATACGGTTGAGGATATGGCGAATGCGCTTATCCGCTTCGAGAACGGCGCATCGCTCGCGGTTGATTGCAGCTTCTCGCTTCATGTGCAGAAGGATGATATGTATGTGAAATTATTTGGCGACAAGGGTGGCGCTGAAGTAGAGCCTGAGCTGAAGATCATTGGCGAAAAGCATAACACGATCTTGAACATGACGCCGCAAATTGATCATCTGACTTTTGATTTCAACAATGGATTCCAAGGCGAAGTCGATCACTTCATCGACTGTGTGCAAGGTCGCACAGAGACGATCTGCCCTGCAGAAGATGGCGTTGAAATGATGAAGATTTTGTGCGGCATTTACGAGTCTAGCACCAAAGGGACAGAAGTTGTTTATTCCTAATTGAAGCTTCTATCGATGCATGAATGGATCCAGAGCTTGGTGTTGCGTTAGTTCTCAGTTGAGGCTATCCGTGTTAGGCAATGCATGATTTATGTCTGAACCAAGTTCAAGTATGAACCTGAATCATAGATGTCACGGAAAGACAATATGCACTACCACTATAATTGAAGGAGTGAAATTTCATGACGATAATTACGAACCCTATCGGAGTCATTACAGACAGCTTCCGCATTCCTGTGCGGGAAGCGTTGGTGAAAGCTAAGGAAGTGGGCGCAGACGGTGTCCAAATCTATGCGGTTAGCGGAGAAATGGATCCGGCAAACCTATCGCCTCAAGCGCGCAAAGAAATGCGCAGCTATATCGAATCACTCGGTCTGCACGTATCTGCACTGTGTGGTGACTTGGGTGGACACGGATTCCAAGATAAAGAAGCGAATGCGGCTAAGGTGGAGAGATCCAAGCGCATTCTGGACTTGGCACTTGATCTGGGGACGAATGTGGTAACGACGCATATCGGTATCGTGCCGCATGAGCAGAATTATATTTTCGAAGCGATGCAGCAGTCTTGCGAGGAGTTGAGCCAATACGCGAACAGCCTTGGCGCGCACTTCGCTATTGAGACGGGGCCAGAGCCTGCGGCACATTTGAAGTCTTTCCTCGATACATTGTCCGGCAAAGGAGTAGCTGTCAACTTCGACCCTGCGAATATGGTCATGGTTACAGGGGATGATCCGGTTCAAGGCGTACATACGCTGAAGGATTACATCGTCCACACACACGTGAAGGATGGCGTGAGATTGCGTGAGGTTGACCCGCGTACCGTATACGGCATGCTGGGCTTCGAGCCAATGTCGCATGAGAAGATTGCGGAAATGGCAACGAGCGGTCCATTTGAAGAGCTTCCGCTTGGCGAAGGCAAGGTAGACTTCGACGCTTACTTCCAAGCGCTCGTTGATATCGGCTACAAAGGCTATTTGACGATTGAGCGTGAAGCAGGCGAAACACCTGAAGTAGACATCCGCAAGGCCGTGGAATTTATTAAGCGTTATAGATAAGAAGTTAACAACAAGTAAATAGAAGAAATGAGCATCTTTTTAGTGGGCCTAGTAAACGCTTATAAAACTTTTACTATAAGAAACTAAGAAGGTGCTTTTTTATTGATGAATCGTACTATTAAACGGTTGTAGTAAATATCGGGCTGCTATTTCAATTGAATTATGTAAGTAACCCAACAGGCTCGAGCAATCGCGAATATATATGGGGCTCTAAGTCAAGGTGCAGTTGAGCTTATCAATTAGAAAAATACATTTCAACATGCTTATAAATTCTGAACATAGCGTACAGATGAGAATTGATATAAATGCGTGCGAATCTAAAAATTTACAAAAAATTAAGAGAAAAAGAGTTATATTTTTACAATGCTTCCTCTTATAATGATTATGATTTTAGATATCTAGTTATATAGAATAGGAGTGGTTATGTGCAGGCGATCAACAAGTTGGCACGCATGGTGGGCGAAGTGAAGGAAGATGCTTCTTGGGAGCTGAAGCTTACTCTCGAGACGAACCTGATTGATGAGGTGGGCCTCGATTCGCTTCAACTGATTCAGCTCATGTTGAAGGTGGAGGAGCAGTTCAACGTTCAAATGGATTTTGAACGATTCGATTACGAGCATTTGCAGACGACTCGAGCGTTCTTAGGGTTTCTCGAATCACTCGGCGCCGAGGTGCAGCTGCATGCGTAGTCCTCTGCCGGAGGAACTGCTGCTCAGAACGATGCCACTCTACGAAGGGCCGCGCCTTGTCATGGGTATGTTCGATGCGGAAGCCTATTGGCGCCCTTCCGAGCTGGCGAAGCTGCCATCGCTTCGGCCAGTACAAGAACACGCTGCTGTCGATTATATGGACGAGCTTCTGTTCCCATTGTGCGGGGAAAATGGCATCGCCGTGACCCGTCATCCACGGAATGCGGCGCAAGCAGCCTATTTGCATGATTCAGGATTTCATTTCCGTTCGTTGACATGCAGCAACGCTCAGACGAACGGGAACGAGCAGAGGAATAAGGATGTATTCCAACTCGTATCGGATCAATGCACAGAGCCGAAATGGAAGAGATTGATGCAGGAACTCTCTCTTGCAGCTTATGCGGTCATTCCTTCTGTGGAGGAGCTTGTCCAGAAGTATGGCCTTGACAGCGCAATTCCTGATGCGGAAGCCGTTAAACAGGTGAATTCGAAGGCGTATTCGCTTCGTCTCGCGCAGCAATTAGATATGAACCCTCCAGGCAGGCTTGCGGAGGGAACGGATGCCGTGCAGCAGATTGGCACTGAATTGCTCAATCGTCACGGCAAGCTCATCTTGAAGGATCCCTACGGGGTATCAGGCAGCGGAAATCTAGTCGTCGACGCTCCGGCACTTCTTACTCGCCTCACTGATTATCTACGTGCACAGGAGCGGGCAGGCAAGCAGGTACAATTGATCGCTGAGCCCTGGCTGAATAAGCAGGTGGACTTCTCCTGCCAATTGTATATCGCTTCGAATGGATGGACGGAGCTGCTGGGCGTACAGCGAATGGTGAATAGACAGCTGAATTATGGCGGTTCATATGCAGCGGATGCATATCTAGTGAACCGACTGGCAGAAGCGGGTTACTTCGAACAAATGGAACGGTTGGCCGCTCAGATGTATATTGACGGCTATTTCGGGCCCGTATGCATCGACTCTATGCTGCTGGACAACGGTGAAGTGTATCCAGTAGTGGAGATTAACGCCCGACATTCCATGGGGATGCTGAACCATTGCTTAGACGCCCACTTGGAACGATGGGGGCAGCGCAGCTTCTTGACATGTCTTCAGCTTGGGCTCCCAGAACCGGAACAGCAATCGACAATGCGGCCTGCGAGCATGGTAGAAGAAGCCGCAACCTTTTCCAATCATGATTTGTCTAGCTCCAGCGCTCAATTCGAGCAATTGTTGACGCAGTTGGATGAACTAGAACTGTTATACACGCCGGAACGTCGTACGGGCGTGATGCCATTATCTGCAAACACTCTCTTCTCACCAACCGTTCATAACCGCTCAGGACGCTGGTATGTGTCACTAGTTGCGGATAACGCTGCCGAGAGTGAGTCGTTAGGCAGTCAGCTTCATCAAGCGCTTTTGTCATTCGGTTACCGGATTTATTCATAGATAAGATGGAACAGCATCGATCGTAAGGTAGGTGTTCACACTGCTAAATACCTCTGCCATTACCATTCTGACCTCGGGAAATTCGCTTGGCGCTTATGTACCGGGCATTCGGCTTGTAGAACAGCTTAGGCGGCGCGGGATTCCAGCAGAAGCCGAAGTGCTGGAGCGTCTATTCCCGGAGGAGACACGCCACAACATGATTCGCACGAAGCAGCTATTTCATAATAGCTTCGAGGCAGCCAAGATGGGAACCCGGATGGCGCGAGATATTGGTCTGACGCTGGATGAGACGGCCGTAGCCAATCTGCTTCAGCGATGGAGGGATGAGGGAAGGTCAGCCTTCCTTGCTGTGACAGGGTTCTGGATACCTGTTCTGCAGCGATATGAGAAGATGATGCATCCTGAGCCAATACGTGTAGAGTTCTTACGGCTGGATGCAGTCGATACGCCATCCTATCGTCCATATGAAGATGTATATCCCCGCTATCGCCATCATTGGCTGTACCGACTGGGGAGAGAGGGTACAAGCGAACTTCATGCCAAGTTGATCATGTCGGATACAGAATTCGTTCCCTATCTAGAACGCGAGAGACGGATTGTCGTTCACGGAGGTGGCTGGGGGATCGGTACTTATCGGAGCAAGATTGCGAATCTCCAGCGCTATTACTCACTTGCCATCGTGGCATATCATTCGGAGGAAGTGCAAGATGCGCTGCCATGCGACCAAATCTATATGACCGATCCGAATTGGCACCCGTGGCTGGAGGAATCACTGTCGTATGATCGGACTAATCAAACCAATCAAACCAATCAAACCAATCAAATTGATACTGCTTATCCGCCAATGGCCGAATGGAAACGGAATGAACCGCTAGCCTATGAACGGGGGACGAACGGGCCGCTGCTGTACGAGGTGATTCGAAACAGCTTGGCCATCGTCAGCAAGCCCGGTGGCGGAACACTCATCGATTCACTGTCATCGGCAACCCCGCTGATTTACCTTGAGCCATTCGGCGAACACGAACGGGCAAATGCAGAGCTATGGGAACAGCTCGGCTTCGGCATTTCTTATGAACGCTGGCTAGAGGCGGATTGTTCTTGGAAAATGCTGCATGAGCTGCACCTTCATTTAAAAAGCAAAACGCTTTCACTATCTGATTTCGGAGGGATGTATGCATGATGCAACCGAAGACAAGTGCGACGTTAACGCGGACAGAGTTCCGTTCCTTGAAGCAGACGCTTCATAATATGAGCACGGGGAGCCGAGGCCTGAAGGAGGATCCTTCCTTCGCCTTTGATCTGCCAGGGGATATTGGCATTAAATTGAACAATGGCTGCAATTTACGCTGCAAGCACTGCTTCGAGTGGAATCCCGACGGTTACCATCATGAATTCGAGCGTCAGGAAGCCCGAAGAGAAATTGAATTCTCGTTAATCGAGAAAATATTCGAAGAAACGAAACCTTACCGCTCCCGCATGTTCCTGTGGGGCGGAGAGCCGCTCATGTACTCGAAACTGGATGAACTGTGCGAGCTGCTGGCGGCAGATCCTCGCATTGCGACAATCTGCACGAATGCAGTGCTGGTCGAGCAGAAGCTGGATTCGCTGCTCAAACTGCCGGAGGGTGTCACGCTGCTGGCTAGTCTGGAAGGGTTCGAGGAGGAGAATGATGCGATTCGCGGACGAGGGATCTTCCAGAAGGTAATGGCGGCCATACAGCTGTTGCTGGATAAGAAGCGTTCGGGTGAGTTCAAGGGGGATATATCGATCAGCCTGACGATCAATGACGCGATGGTAACTCGCCTGTACGAGTTCATGGAATATTTCGAAGAAGTGGGAGTCAATTCTGTCTATTTCGTCTTCCCATGGTATATTCCAGAGGCTGTCGCTGAGCGAATGGATACGTACTTTGCTGAGCATTTCGGGTGGCTGGAAGCGGCCCACGATCCGATGAAGAAGAGCTGGCATTCGTTCACATATCATTTGTCACCAGAGAACTTAGAGCCGCTGCTTGCGGAGATGGAGAAATTGCGTTCTCGCGTCTGGAATAATCGCATTCGTTTTCAACCTGCATTAGAAGCTGACGAGGTACGAGAGTTCATTATCGGCACTGAGCGTCCGGGCATGCGCCGGAAGGAATGTCTGGCCTTATCTACGCGCATGGATGTATTGCCTAACGGCAAAGTGAATCCATGCAAGTTCTTCCCGGAATTCACAATTGCGGATTTGCGTGATTCCAGTTTGAAAGAAGTCTTCCACGGAGAGAGCTACAACAAGCAGCGCGAAGTATTGTCCTGCGGATTAACGCCGGTATGTTCGAAGTGCGTGCTTCTGTACAATAATGGCGCTTAAACGCTGACGGAAAGGAGAAGGGCTCCCATGAGTGCGATTACGGTTAGAGGGTTAAGCAAGACATTCGCCTATTACCACAAGCAGAGCGGCCTAACACATTCCATTCGGAATCTATTTCATCGGGAACAGTTGTATCGTCATGCCGTTTCTTCTATTTCATTTGAGATTGAGCAGGGGGAAGCGGTCGGATTCATTGGTCCGAATGGGGCGGGCAAGACCACCACGCTGAAGATGTTGTCCGGTATTCTGCACCCATCGGATGGGGAAGCACGTGTACTCGGCTACGTGCCGTGGGAGCGCCAGCAAGCGTTCAAACGCCGCTTCGCGATTGTCATGGGGCAGAAGAGTCAGCTGTGGTGGGATTTGCCGGCGAATGAATCGATCTATTTGAACAAATGCATCTATGGCGTTGACGATCTGGAGTACCGCAAAACGCTGGATGAGCTTGCTGAAATGCTAGACGTTACGCATTTGCTGGGAGTGCAGGTGCGGCGATTATCGCTAGGTGAACGGATGAAGATGGAGATGATTGCGGCGCTTATTCATCGCCCCCAATTGCTGTTTCTTGACGAACCTACGCTCGGCCTCGATTTTGCCGCGCAGCAAAATGTTCGCCAGTTCCTAAAGGCCTACAAGGAGGAGAAGAAAGCGACAATCCTCTTAACAAGCCATTACATGCGTGACATCGAGCATGTATGCAGCAGGGCGCTCGTGATCCATAGCGGAGAAATTGCCTATGATGGGGAGCTTGCGCGGATGAGCGGGTCATTCGGACGGCGCAAGCGAATGAAAGTACGATTTACTGCATTCGTTCCGCCTGAGCAGCTGCAAGACCTTGTTCGTCTTCTTGCCGAGGTGCGGGAGCATCAAGGAATGTCGGCTGAATTGGAAGTGGCAGCGGATGAGGTGAAGCCGCTGGCACGATTGCTGCTGGATCATGATCTCGTTGAAGACTGGACGGTCGAGGACGTTCCAATAGAGGAAGTCATCGAACAACTATATGAAGCAAAATGTGCAGAACGAGAAGGGGAAGAGACGGATGGGGAAGCTTCCGGAGCAGAAAGACATGCAGCAGAAGGATAACCGTAATCAGGATGAACATAGTCAGGATAAACCTAATGAGGATGGCCCTAATCAACGGGGCGACGATAGGGCGGAATCAACATCCAATCGGCGGAAGGGCGGCAAGTATGCTGCCGCCTTCGGGATCGGATTTCAATCTTCCCTCGAATACAGGTTCCAGTTCATCATTGGACTCATCAGTCTCTTCTTTCCGATCGGCATTCAGTCCCTGATATGGAGCGCGGTGTACCGCAATTCGGAGCAGCATACACTTTACGGATATGACTACGGACAAATGATCCTGTATACGATTCTATCCGGTCTTATTGCGAAGTTCGTCATGACACAGCTGGAACACACAATCGCCGAAGACATTAAGAGCGGCGGTCTGAACGCTTATTTAATTCGCCCCATTAGTTACTTCTGGTATCGGGTATCAGCTTATGCAGGGAGCCGCGTTGTGACGGACAGCATCCTGCTCGGCTTAGTTGCAGCCGTACTGTTCGCCGCTTCCCGTTATGGCCACGCTGTGCTGTCTTCAAGCCGCATCGCTTTATTTGCTGCTGCGCTTTTGCTTGCGGCAGCCGTACAGTTTCTACTCTCCTACGCCATATGCGCCTTAGCGTTTCGTCTTGCAGAGATCTCGTACTTCTTCGTGATCACAGGTCTTCTTGTACAAATTCTAAGCGGCGGCATCGTACCGCTTGAGGTATTCGGCGATACGCTTAATGGATGGTTCAATTTGCTCCCGTTCAAGTACACCATTTACTTCCCGGTCAATGTGCTGAACGGTCGATTGAGCGAGGGAGAAGCGTTAACGGGACTGCTTATCCAATGCGGCTGGATCGCTCTGCTTGCAGGAGCAGCACATCTCGCTTGGCGAGCCGGGCTTAAGCGGTACATCGGGCTGGGAGGTTGAAGATGGGATGAGAACAAAGTGGGACTCGTTATCTTGGTGTCGTTCTTGGGCTGACGGTGTGAGAAGTTACTTGCGTTTATACGGCGTGTTCGTGAAAAATTGCCTCGCTGCAAGCATGGAATATCGGTTCAACTTCTGGATGGGCATTGCCGTGGAGATCGCCTTCCTCTGTGCCAAGGCCTTATATATCCTAATTGTGTATCAGACCGATCTGCATATCGGAAGCTTGACGCCAGATCATATTCTGCTGTTCATTGGCACTTATACGATGATGACAGGGCTCTACATGGGACTGTTCTATGTGAATTTCATTCGACTGCAGCAATATGTGCGTGACGGGACGCTTGATCTGATGTTGACGAAGCCGATATCGCTGCAATTTCTTGTATCGCTGCGCTATGTCGATATTGGTCTGCCTATCCCGAATGTCATCGCTGGGGCGGTTATGATCGGCATCGGCTGGCATCGCGCGGGTCTGCCGCTGGATGGCAATATCTTCGGCTTCTTCGGCTTGCTGTTATCTGCGCTGCTTGTCACGTATGGCATCATGCTGCTGCCTGCGCTGCTTGCATTTCGTTTCGTTCAGACTGGTGCAGTGACCGAGATTGCCCATTCGATTTGGGACGCGAACAATATGCCTTTAGATATTTTCCCACGGTGGCTGCAGCGTATCGGCGTGTACGTGATTCCGATTTTTCTAATTAGTAACTATGCTCCGAAGTTTGTGCTTCATGAGCTGGCCGCATGGGATATTGTGTGGGCTATTGCAGCACCGGTCCTGCTGCTTCTCATAACGAGATGGTGCTGGAAGCGAGCTGTAGTTGGATATAGCAGCGCTGGAAGCTAGATGAGGAAAGGAATTATATGGAGGGTAGGGAGGACATAAGGGACGGAGGTACTGAAGGATGGTGAATTCGAATGTCTGAACAAGAACAAGAACGGGCACAGGCACAGATGCAAGTGAAAGAAAGACAGCGCTATGAACAAGGCTTTCTCGATTGTCGGAATGTTCAAGTATCGATTGCGCTTCAGGAGTGGGGAGTTCCTGTTGAGCTGCTGTATTACAATGCGTGGGAGAGCACGCGCTCGGTTTATGAGCACTTATATGTAAATAAGAAGCTTCCATGGCTGTATGAATCCCCGTGCCTTGTTCCGTCTGAACTGGGGCTAATCGGAGTCGCCTATGATGAAGTGCAGTATGCGACATATGAAGATGCTGATACCATTTTGCAAGACGTCGACTATTCAGAACAAGCGGCCTTTCTCTGGATCGTATGCGGTGAGTCGCCATATGTGAAGCCAGGATTCTACGGGCATCCAGAATCGGTGCATTCGGTGTGGGTTCAGGGTCTATCCAGCACGTCTAGCCTAGACTCTGAGCTGGCCGATTGCACAGCCGGGGCAGGTTACTGGGTGCGTGATACTTATCCCGAATTCGAAGGATTCGTATCTGAGACTGATTTCCGTCGAATGGTAGATAGTCCGTATGTACATCTAGAAGATAGACAGGTATTCCTTGTACGTCGGCCCGAGCGGAATGACCCAGCGGGTAAGGGGCAGATCATGGAGCGTTTCCTAGAGCGGCAGCGAGGGCTTCATGACGATGCAACGTTCTATGACATGATCTGCCGGACGGTGAATCAGCCGGAGCCGGAATTCTTCCCAGAATGGACGAAGCTGTACGACTGTCATTCTCATGCGTTCAAATTTCTAGCAGGTTCCCGTTATGCTTACTCCTGCTTCGCAGAGACCTTGGTGTCAAGTGAACATTCTTGGGTACGACAGCTCCGAGACATTGCTCGCAGGGCGGATAAGTTGAAGAATGTGTTCTTAATGGCTGCTCAAAGCGGACGTGTGGATGGTCAGGTCATTCATCGGATGTGCACGGAATTGTACAGACTTGAGCAAGAGTGGCTCGCAAGCGGTCATGTAGAGCTTGGACGAGAGGCCCAGCTTCGGAGATAGAACAAAATATCCGCTTATGAATGCAGGATGACGGAGGGGCAATCCAAGCAGTTGAGTCCAAGTCCCAGACGACCAATAAGCATCAAAAGGGGCAGCATTTGCTGCCCCTTAATTCATTGATAGGATAAGGATGATTTCAGAGTGTTCTACCATCATTCTTCGATAAACACTTACGCAAGCGGCTTCGGATTTGTCATCGACAGCAGTTCCTGCATGTTTGACTTTCTTGCATCTCCAAGTGTGCTGCCAATCAGATTCGTAAATCCGTCTATGGTAGCCATCCGTCCGTTGTAGCGTTGGAAATACTTGTGCCAGACGATGTCCAGCGCTTCGGTACCGCTCTTCTGCACCCATTGCACCATTAGGGCAGCGCCCTTGACGCGGTAGAGAAGCTCAGAATATTGGCCGACATGGAACGCGGGAGTCGTTACCTGCTTCTGGAACAGTACGGCTGGCCATTGCTCGGATGGAATGACGAGGGCTCCGGCATCTGGATCCGTCCATGTATCCAACGATGATAGATTCGGATACTGTCCGTTCCATATCGACATCGCCCAAGGTGCTCCCTCCTGTTCGTGACGATAGTATTGAGCTGCGAATTCAGATAATCCTTCTTCCAAAAATCCTTCAGTAAGCGCATTATGTCCGATAGCAAGTGAGAACCATTGCTTGGCAATCGATCGCAGCACATCCTGTGACAGCACACCTTGCTCATTACCCGCTGCGCCGAGACGATTGAACAAGATTACTTCGTTCAAGCTGTCCGTCATTTCGGGGAATGGGGCTTCGGCGAATTTCCAATGCTTAATTGGCAGCATTCCAATCTTATCGGAATAGAATCCAATTGCATCCTGCAGCGCTGCTGTATACTTCTTCGTCTGTTCCTCGTCCGGCTGCTCGAAGGTGAATACAGACAGTTGTCCGCCGTTAGGCAGATCGACCTTCGTCTCTATATATTTCGGGCTTGCGTAGAAGCCGAAATGACGGACATTCTGCACGTTTGAATGAACAATCTTCCTCTCATTCTCCACACGCTGGTCAATCAAGCTGCCCGTCATCGCCACATTCCATGAGGCAGGCATATTCAAGCTTACATCGTAATCCGCAGCATAGAAGAAATCACTCTTGTATTTCGGATTGTTCGGAACCCGGTTCCAACCTCCTTGAATCGAATCGAAGACGGCTAGCTGCGGCGTCCAGTAAGTACCGCCAACATAATCATCTGTATAGGATAACCGCTGTGCGCCATACGGGACTTGGACTTCATAATGAATGCGAATCGATACGGTCTCATTAGGAGCAAGCCCCTTGTTAAGCGTGACCGTCATCGATTGGTTTGCATGCTTAAATTGCAGTGCTTTGCCCTCTAGAGTCGTTACTTTCTTCGTCGTTATTCCCCCGAAGAACCGATCATCGATGCTATGGCTGTTCTGGGCATCATCCTGAGGAGATTGATTGCGAATTTGTTCGTTGCGCTGCTTGAACTGAACAGGCATCGTCTCTGGCTTGCGGTAGCTGTCGGCGAACCAATGGAAGACTAGCTCTTTAAGGTTGCGATTGAATACGTTGCGAATCGTAACGACAGCCTCCGATTGTATCGTTCGGGTCTGCTCATTCCATTTGGCATTTATCTGATATTGAATCGGTGAGGTGGAGGCATTCTCCTTCTTCGCCTTGTCCTCACTCTTGCCGCCCAACGCACACCCAGCTAGCAGCTGCGCCATCAGGCAGATGACAAGCAAGGTAACAGCTAGTTTCCATCGTGTTGGACGCGGTTGGAATCGCGATGTGTTGCTCATAGGTGACCCTCCTTCCGCCGATAAATAGGTAAGGTTGTTCATAATTGTATGTTAACTCCATTGTAGTAGATTTATAGGGAGCATATCTATTGATTTGACTTACGTTAGCTTACAGTTTTGTCATGATCAATGATATGGTACTATTACTTAGGGGGATATGCATTCTATTAATTATGGAAACATCAACAACCACTAGAGAGAGAAAGGGATGAATTCGGTGATTCTCCGAAAACCGATGTTACCTCACTCGATAACCGAATCCGATAATGTTGTATTGGATTCCCTACGAACAAAGATGAATTTCTTACAAATCACATCGAAAGATGCCGAATGTCTGCGTCGTTTGGCTCCCTACATGGAAAAGTACGCAGAAGCGATCACAGACCGCCACTATGATTTACTGTTCGGATTGCCAGAAATGAAGCGAATGATTGATCAGCACAGTACTAGGGCAAGGCTCAAGGGAACGTTTATCGCCTATTTGCAATCGATCCCTCAGGTTGCATTTGATGCAGAATACGTGCGAATGAGAGAGCGAATTGGGCAGGTGCACAGCCGCATACAATTAGAGCCGGAATGGTTCATTGCCTCGTTCTTGCGCGTATATGAGTACTTGGTTCCCATCATCGTGAATGATTTCCGTTCAAATGATGCATCTGCGATCTTAATGGCGCTTCACCGGATTGTGATGCTGGATGCCCAAATTGTATTGGAATCCTATCAGTCTGCAACGGAATATCGCCTGATGGACAACAATAGCGACATTATGGAAATGTTAATTCAGTCTGATGGACTGCACACACTGTTGATCGCTGCTGAGCGATCCCTTCAAGATGTTTTGGACATTCAGGCTGCTACCGAGCAATTGACAGCTTCCATCGAAGAGGTGTCCGTGCAGACGGCAGATTCTGCTACGAATACGGTGAATATGATTGCGGCGCTTCAGGAGAATCGGAAGATTGTTGAAGAGACGATCGAAGGCTTCGAGAAGATGAATGATTTGTTCTTAGATACACGCACTCGCTATGACCAATTACAGCGTTCCATGCAGAAGTTAACGGACGTCGTGCAGTTAATCGATACGGTCGCTGGAGAGACGCAACTGCTCGCGTTGAACGCTTCGATCGAAGCAGCACGTGCTGGGGAAGAGGGACGCGGCTTCGCTGTCGTGGCTGGGGAAGTTCGCAAACTGTCTGATCAAACGAAGCAGGCCGTTCATGATGTGTATGATGTCATTGAGAGCATTCAAGGCATGGCTACAGCGGTGCAAGCGCGGACTCGGGACATGTCGGAGCAAATGGATATCCAGCATCATAAAAATAAAAGCGCTTTCGAGCAGTTGGATCGTATGATGCAGTCGGTCGAAGAGGTAGGTTCTTCGGAGGATGCGATCGCTTCCATTGTCGAACAACAAGCGGATGCTACACAAGAAATTACTGCCAGCATGACCGGCATTGTGAAGAATACAGAAGAAATGATGTCTATGGCCAAGGCTACCGGTCAGCATCTCTATACAACAAGCCAATCGGTTGAGACATTGCGCAAGCAATCGCTTGGATGGTTCCGTCATATCGATGATGCACAATGGATTCGAATTATGAAGACCGATCATCTACTATGGAAATGGTGCACGTATAATCGGCTCCTCGGCTTCGATGAGAGTGATCCTGCTGTCATGGAGGACTTCCATCAATGCCGGCTTGGCAAATGGATTGCAACAGAGCAGCAGCGAAGCGATTCGCCAGTGACCCATCTTCCGCTGTTCAAGGATATGGTGGGGCAGCATGAGATGCTTCATCGCTTGGCAGGTGAAGCTGCTCGTCAGATGGATAATGGCAACCGCGATGCAGCGACAGCATCCTATCGGCGAATGAATGAGATCTCGCAGCAGCTGTTGACACAGTTGGATGAGCTGAGAATTCAGCTGGAGCGTCGCCCCGCAAAACAACATGCCTAATCGGAAGGAATGAGATGTAAGCAGATTTCGGTTCGGTTTATCTCGTAAGTATAAGATGAAGAGGTACTGAACGAGGATGCGGCTGGCTTCTCGCTGTTGCATTACGTTGTATATAAATAATGAATAAATGAACATATATTGTAATCGGAAATGTAAAATCGGGTTAGGCAACACCATGCGATACGACACGGTGTATGCCTGACCCGATTTTTTTTATGCTTGAAGATATTGAACGAAAAAGTAGGTTGGTTTTTCTTGTTCCCATTAGACCACTGCAAGCTGCTTGCGTTTGAATCGATCCTGATAGGTACGAACAACAATGGTATATAACCATGACGCGAAGCTTCTGCTTCGATCATGATCCGCCAGCTTGCGTATGCCTTAATAAAGGCCTCCTGCGCAATATCCTGGGCATCTTCATGAGTCGCTCCCATCCCTCGTAGCAGGCCGTACATTCGCTGCTTGTACTTGTTGACTAGAATCGCGTATAAGTCCTGCCTGCAAGAATTTGCTCGATGATGTCTTTGTCTGACTCGGTGCAGCCCATGGCTCTCCTCCTTCGTCGTTGTCTGTTCATAGATATAGACGAGCCTATCACTTGCAACTTCTCATCGTAGCAAGAAAGATTTTTTGCGAATTTCACGAAAAAAAGGAGAACCGGAGTCCTCCCTCATCAATTTTATTTTCTTCTGACACGTTGCGTTCATGAACAACAATCGCCCCGGCACAGTAGTGCTGAGCGGGGCGATTGCGTCATAGCAGCAGATTATCTGCCTCTATGCTTTTCTTTCCGCTTGTGAATGCGAATGCTCCGTTTTTTCTCCTGCAAGGCTTCGCGTTCTTCCCGAGAGCGGCATACGCGCTCCTTCTTTCTGCTCTCGTAGTCAAGACGCAGTGCTTCCTGGGATTGCGTCGATATGCCGCGCTGCTTCATTTCCATTGCGACACGTCTGGCCAGCCGCTTCGGATTGATGCGGCGCAGCGGTTCTTGGGCGTCCTCAGATCCTTGCGTAACCCGTTCTATGAGGGGCATCATGAGTGAATCCACGAATTTAAGCACTTCAATGTCCTTCGGCTCCGAGCCAAATACGTGGCGACAAGCCTTCAGTCTTCCATGCTCCGTGTTTTCCACGACACCTATCCAGAACGGTCCTTCAAAAAATACGGTTAACTTCACACTCTATTCCCCCTTTGTCATAAAGAGTGAGGGACATCCCAAGGGGGGAAGGTTACTGATCCCGATCATTTGCATGCCGGAACGTTCGGACTACCAACCGAAAACCGTGTTTTTACACTCTTACCTGAGTATAACGCAAATGAATGGAGTTCCCAAGATGAAGATGTCATTGAAATAAGCAGGTAGGAATGAAATTTAGATGGGAAAGGAGGAAGTTAGAAAGTTAGAAGTTAGAAGAAATGAGTAAAAATAGAGAAATAAAAATAATGAAAGTTAGGTTGGAGTGATTGGGCGGATAGGCGGATACAGTAACTTCGAGCATGCATCAGGAAGAAAACGGGGGAACCACATCCGATCTGTGGAGGAGCTCGCGTTGGAGCTTCCACAGATGAACATGGATGATGAGTTGTACGAGTTGATGCGTTACCTATTTTTCGCGTATATCATGTTAGACAAGGTTGAAAAGTCAGAAGCTATTTATCGGATTCAGAATCCAGCTGGCTCCATTTGTTGCCGAATACCGGCGGTGTATATTGAAGCAGCTTCTCAACGAGCTCTGCAGGGTCAGCAGAAGCAAGGATGAGCAATTCATGCTCTTGCTTAACAAATCCTGCTTGGATGGAGTGCCGAACCATTTCCAGCATAGGTGTGAAATAGCCTTCCACATTCAGTACGCCAATTGGCTTCTGATGAATGCCGATTTGTGCCCAGCTAATGACCTCGAACAGCTCTTCAAATGTTCCGAATCCGCCTGGCAGCGAGATAAATCCGTCAGACAGATCGATCATTGTTTTTTTGCGTTCATGCATATCTTTTACTTCAATGAGCTCAGTCAAGTTGGTATGTACAACTTCACCTCGGAACAATCCGCGCGGCATAACGCCTGTTACTCTGCCGCCAAGGCGCAGCACTTCATTGGCTACTTCGCCCATGAGACCGACTTTGGAGCCACCGTATACAAGTTCAATGTTCTTCTCAGCAAGTACACGGCCTAGAGCTTGCGCGCTAGAGGCGAAGTTGGGGTGCGTCCCCAAGTTGGATCCGGAATACACACATAATCTTTTCACGAGTAATGCCTCCTCATCTGGTATACTTCATTAAGTATAGACATCATTGGTTAGGAAAGGAAGTTAATTTACAATGGAGATGAAACCATTTCAACAGTGGGTGCAGCAATTTTATCAGAAGCGGGAATGGTCGCAATATAATTCCTTTATTCGCGTCGGCTTCCTTATGGAGGAAGTGGGAGAGGTTGCACGTGTTGTTCGGGCGCTGGAAATTGGCCGTGACCGTCCAGATGAAGGGGAGCGCAGCCGCGATGAACTGCGTCAAGAACTGGTGGAAGAGCTCGGTGATGTGCTGGCGAATGTCATTGTGCTGTCGGAGAAGTATGACATCGACTTGAGTGAGATTGCACAAGCCCATATGGACAAGCTGACGAAGCGTTTCGGCGGTTGATTCGGTAAGGAAACACCAGGGAGAACTATCGGCAAGGTAAGAGCAAGAGCAAAGTGCTAATAGCTAATTACTAATTACTAATTACTAATTACTGAGTGCGAAAGGCAAAGCTAAGAGTCTAAAGTGTAAATTGCTAAGATCCATTCCTTTGCGGCGAGCTGCGAATCGGATAGATAACAAAGCAAATGATGGCGAATACGAGTGCAACGATTGGGATGCCTGCCAGCATCAGTCTAATCCCCAATATGGCTGCGTCAGGCTGCTGCGCGCTATTGGCAACATAGCCGCTGGATTCGAGTACGGTGCTCATAATAATGGCTTGCAGGGAGACGCCGAACCGAATAATAAATCCATTCATCCCGAAATACATACCTTCGCGTCGTGCCCCTGTCGTGCGCTCGTCCTCGTCAATGACCTCAGAGAGGAGAATGTCGAGTAGGATGATAAGTCCAGCAAGGCTGAACCCGATTAATGCGCCTGCTATATAGGCACCGAGTTCCGATGAGACGAACAGAAGTGGAGCTAAGGCAAACATATAGCATACGATGGCAGCAATCATCGTTTTGCGCGGTCCGTAGCGTTTCGTCCAATGCGCCCATACGTACACGAACGGGATCGCAGTAACGAAGACCAGCCCAAGCATAATTGTGTTGGCGCTTTCATTTGCGTGCAGTGCATATTTGGTGAAGAACGGAATCGCCGCGGTCAGAAGAGCAAAGGTCAATTGCACGAAGAAACCGCCCAGTACATAGGCGACAAAAGAACGGTTAGAGAACGTATACACAATAGCTTTCCATAACCCGATTGAGCGAGCAGATGCCTGCTCATTCTCCTTCGAGCCCCAGATCATCACTGCCAGAAATATAGCGGATATGATTCCGAAGGTAAGCCCCATAGCCCCCCACCCGTATTCGGTATAGACTAGCGGCGGTGCTGCTACCCCTCCAATCATCCCCAGTATGCCGAACATTTGCTTCCACGAAGAGGCAGATGCTCGCTCCTTCATCGTAACGAACATTTCCGGGAACAACGCTGAATAATTGAGAATGACGAGTACATACAGAATATCGTACAGCAGCACGAGCACAAGGAAGTACCAGAACAGCCCGTTACCGGAAGCAAGAGGGAACCAGATGAGTGTAAATACAGCCGCAAGCGGTATCGTTCCAAATGCCATGTAGGGAATGCGCCGGCCCCACCTCGTACGAAACCGATCGGACATATAGCCGAACAACGGATTGAGAATGGCGCCAACGAGTCCGTGGATCACCATCGCAATGCCGATGAGTCCTGGACGGACGCCAAGGATGTCAACGTAATAATAGACAATATAGGCTGCGAACATTTGGGCCAATAAGTTGGCAGATATATTTCCTGAAGCGAAGGCAGCTTTGCGTGCAGGGGATATCGCAATGCTCATTGTATGACCCTCCTTCTTTTTCCTACATAAGCGGTGGGAGTTGACCGCGCTGTACATCCCTCAAATCCCGCCAGCGTATAAGCTGAATACCTTCTTCTGCAATGATGCGCCTGATGTCAGGATCGCGGAATAATCTCCATTCCATGCCGCGCTTCTCCCAATGCGGAGTAATGGCCTTTAATTCATCAGATACGATGGAGGGATGGAGGTACATCTCGGTAATACCGGGAAGAAGACCGCGTAGGAGTGCTTCCGCCTTGGCTTTGACCTGAGCATAAGTCTCTCCTGGAATCCGTTCATAAGGGAGCCCGAGCAGTGTATCCAGAATGACAACCCCTTTGGCATCTGCCAGATCGATCCGCTTCTTCGCCATCTTCTCGAGTTCTGGACTCAGCTTCATGCCGCCAATACGTCTTGGCAAGCGGAACGGCAGTCCATACGCTGCACATACATCAAATACCACGTCAAGGAAATCCTGTCCCGACGCGAGACCGTACAAGCTGCCCATGTGGTTATCCGCATGCGTAATATTAATGCCGCTGCGTCTTGCCGCTTCAATTTGACTAATCATTTCACAGCGAATTTGCTCAGGATCGGCGAGATGCTCGACGGTTAGACAATCCTCAGGGAAGTAGCCCTCCTCGGTGAGCAGGGTGGAGATGTCTCGTGAACGGTTCATCGCCGACCATTTATACCCTTCCCACTCGCTCGTGAAGGTGAGGTGTACCCCGATGTCCAGCTCTGGATGAGCGGCGCTCCACTTCGCTGCTTCCTTGGCCCAGCCGCATGGCATCATGATGGAGGTGGAGCAAATCGATCCCTCTTCAAGCAACTGCATAATCCCCATGTTCGTTGCATGACACATACCGAAGTCGTCGGCATTAATGATGAGCAGACGATCGGTTTCCTCATACCCCAAAGCTCTCATGACGTTCATGGCCTTCGCCTCCATGTGTGATTGATCGATGCGCATGAATCGATTCGTGTTTATGCAACTAAATATATTCGAGAGTCGGCGGCAACTTGCACTTGCGCACAGATATAATGATGGTTTACTCACGGGAGTATTAAATTCTCATGCGTGGAGTGTGTGAAGTGCCATATGGCATCTGTTACCGCTTAGGGGCATCCTTCGATTACGCAGATATGCTTCTGATTCGGGAGCAGCTCTAATATGTTAATCATAGGTGAGATGGCATCCATGAAGGAGGGCTGAACGATGACATGGGATATCATTCGCATACCTTGGACGACATATCGGGGGGCAGAAGCAGCGGAACGGCTGCCTGAGGCTCTCCTTCAATTGAAGGATGCTTCGACAACAGCAGAAGCGGAACTGGCAAGTGTAGCGATAGAAGCAATTGTGGTTGTGCAGGGCGCCCTGTACGAGGTGGCTGTACCGACGGCCATTTGCTTGCTAAGCATGATTCAGAATACGACGGATACGGCACGCCCTTACATGCTGGAGTTGCTTGTTCTCATTGCGTCCGGCGAGCCGGCAGATCTTGAGTTGGAGTACGGAAATCCGCGTCTGGCAGATGCTTGCATGCGGGAAGTTGCCCGCGGCACTGTTGTATATGCCCACCTGCTGGAGCATGGAAGAGCGGCTGAGCGGCTGCACTGTATCGATCTTCTAGGAATGTGTGCGAAGCGGGATCGGACGGTAAGAGAACGGGTGCGCTGGATGTTCCGGCGAGTGCTGCAGTCTGAGAGAGATGAGCGTATTCGGGAGTTCTTGTCTTATTGGCTGAGGGAACTGGTGTAGTTATCGACAGGTTTATTTATAAAAAATGCAATGGTACTTACGTTGAGGAAAAATGTAATCTATAATGGACATGAAAATAATGGTTAAAAAAATACTGCGTCCAAATGAACGCTAAGGCATTGCATTGTACTTATGCTATGCCTTTTTTCTTGTTTGAAAGCGGGACTTTTTTAGCTTCTGACTTTGTTGCGGGATATAGAAGTATTGGAAGGATAACCAACGATTCAGCTACAGTAATAACAGGGAAATATTCAGCGCTAGGCAGCATTTCCTCACCAAATGAACGTTTACTACAGGCTCGCATAGTGATTATTATTTAATGTTGGGGGTTCGACATGGTGGAGAGATTTCAATAGAACGATATAAAAATATCCAAAAAATAAAGTGTTTGTTCGAAAACGATGGGAAATCTAATTAAAAAGTGGATAGAGTAAATTCAAAAGAGAAGTCCGACCATTTAGGCTGGACTTCTCTTAATTTAAATAAAGAATATCGCTAGTTATATTTAAATACTAGCTTTTTAATGTCTATACTGCCAGAAGCTTGATTATCGACTCCTCTTATAATTACGTATACAAGAGCACGTACAGCTCCTTGAGGGACTTGCCCGTTATTTCGCAACGTTACAAAATCTGTAGTTGGCTGAGATTGTTCTGTAATGTTTGCCCCGATAAATTGGTTATTAACATCCATAAAATCGATATATAATTGAACTTTAGCGCGTTCCAATTGTTTTATATGAATAGCTCCACTTACTTCAAAACTCCTCGCTGGATCAACCTTTACATTTTGAATAATGCTCAGTATACCGGTCGCTTGAATCCCGGAACCTACAATACTTTGAACATGTTGTTGATTCATACGCTTAATTTGAAAATTGTTACTCTCAACTAGCCATGATCCTCTATTCCAAGCATCGCCGACTTCATCTTGATCGGGAAAGATCATAAATTCAGGATTTGATAATAAATTTCGTTCACTTGAGTATTGGAAGTGAATGGAGTCGACATAAATGCTGCCGGATGACTGATTTGTCAAACTTCGTATGATTGCATAAACGACTACCTTCTCTGCATTTGCAGGGGTTGTCCCTGAATTGGAAAGAACGATAAATTGTCCATGTGTTGGGTATTCATACTCAGTAATATTGGCGCCTATAAATTGGTCTTTATCATCTTTAAAGTCCAAATATAATTGAACCTTGCTGCCTTTCAATTGCTCAACTTGAAATAATCCGCTAATCGTAAAGTCTCGATTTTTTTCTGCTTTTATCGTTTGACTAACGGCAACCATGTCATTGACTCCCATTTCTGATGCAGAAATCTTCTGGACAGGGTTGTTCTCAAATCGAGCGGTTTCAAAAAGGGATTTGCCTGTACTCCATACCGTCTTTCTCCAATCATCTGCTATCTCAGAGCCAAGATTAGAATGGAATGAAGGATTAGATACTTGATTGTGATCGGAGCTATATGCAAAACGGATGGAATCTACATTGATGATTCCTGAACCCTGATCATTTGTTGCACGCAGCAAGGCGTACACGATTGCTTTCTTGGCTGATGCTGGAACTCGGCCATGATTCGTCAGAGTGATGAATCCACCATTTGTAAGCTGATCCCATTCCGTGACGTTGGCTCCAACATAGCTTCCGTCAGCACTAATGAAATCTATGTACAATTGAACCTTCGCTTGATTTAACTGTTCTACGTTTAATGTAGCATTTGTAACAAATTCTCTGTCTGCGGCGACATCGATGATCTGACTAACGGCAACAATACCGTTGTTGACGATACCCTCACCAGTTATTTTTTGTAAATTTTTATTTTCGAACTTTACAATAGAGAAGCTGCTGCTTGCTGCACCCCAAGTTTCTGTTCTCCAATCTTTCGCCTCGCCGTTTTCCATCGTTTCCTTGAAATAAGGGTTGCGTACTAGATTCTTAGGAATCGATACAGCATTTTTCACTATTTTCTTGCCGATCATATTTCCATTCTTATCGTACTCATATTTCGTATGGGTTTCGTTAGAAGTTGTTTTCACTAATTTGTTATTTGCATCATATTCATAATCTGTCAGTCCTGCAGAAAAAGCTGAAGTGATAGTCACAGGAGCCCATCCAAACAGGAAAAGAAATACGCAAAACAGTTTTTTCATTCACTTTGAACCTCCAATAATAATGAATATATGAGCATAGTATACATAGAAACGCTTCCAAGTGGTGATAAAAAGAAACACGATGTTGCAAAATACTCCAAAATAATACCCGCTAATTAATAATTTTGTAAATTAATGTCTGTAAAACTGTGTAGGTCAGTAGATATAGTAAATATAGAATATATCAAAGATAAGGTAGGGGTATATGTGAAGGACTCCAAGAAACTACTCTTCTGCATCACCATAATGTTTGTTCTTATGGTTGGGGCAAACATTTTTAGAGGTGAGAAAGCGCTTGCGCAAGAAGGGAAACAGGAATCACAGCTTGTGTTTATTAATTTGTCCACTGATACTAAGAAGAACGATTACATATATGATACTGACGGGAAATTGATCGCTGCTTTTCTATCAGACGGAACTTATATGTCTTACATTTATGATTCTAACGGAAACCAAACGAATCGGAAAAAAGTAGACCTGTCGATACAACCGACAATCAATTTATCGGCTCATTCCTATGAGATCTATATAAGAGGGATACGAAATAACGCTGAACAGATCTATTTCCCTACTTGGACAGAGCATAATGGCCAGGATGATACTGAGTGGATCAAGGGAACGAAAGTGTCAGATGGAGTATGGAAGGCGACTGTATTTTTCAAAAATCACGGTATGGAAACAGGCTCTTATAATACTCATATTTATGATGGGGATCGTATGGTTGCATCGACAATTGTTAATGTGGGCATGAACGTGAAAGTGCACAGTCCACAAAAAGCATCACTGAAGGACGAGTCCTACGATATTTACATAGATGGCGTAGGTGAAAATGTGAATGAAGTTAGGTTTCCAACTTGGACAGAGGCAAATGGCCAAGACGATCTGGAGCAACCTTGGATTAGAGGAGTCAACCAAGGGAACGGCACATGGAAAATAACGATTCCATTCAAGAAGCATAATTATGAGACAGGAAAGTATATCACACATATTTATAGCTTTGACAAATACGGAAACAACATGATGCTTGGCGGAGCAGAGGTGAATGTGACGGGCGGAACTCAGTATCCGATCGAGGCGGATCTATCAAGTGTGTCCTACGATATTACTATTTACGGCTTGGATCATAATGCTCAGAGGGTTCAGTTCCCAACATGGACAGCGCATAATGATCAAGACGATTTGAAGTGGATTGAGGGAAGCAAAGTAGCGAATGGGGTATGGAAAGCAACCGTACTTTATAGTGAGCATAATCAGGAGGCTGGCAGCTATATTACCCATATCTATGCGGATGGGAAGTTCGTAGATGGTTTTATCGTTACGGTTCGCGGTAACAACGTTCAACTTAGAGCTCCGCAAGAGGTGAAGAAAAGCGATGGTTCATATGAAATTTTTGTAGAAGGAGTTCCTAATAGCATCAATGAAGTCAGATTTCCAACATGGACGGATCACAATGGACAAGATGATCTTGAAAGTCCATGGATTAAAGGAGAAAAAGTAAAACCGGGTGTATGGAAAATCCGAATTCCTTTCGGCAAGCATAATAATGAATCAGGTACATACATAACGCATGTCTATACGGTTGATCAATACGGGAATATGATGGCAGTAGCATGGGTGCATGTTCAGGTAATAGATTGAGTACTCATAAGTAATTTTATATATGATTTCGATCAAAACGGTAATCGTATACGCAGTACTTAATAATAAGATTAGAAAGAGGAAGGAATCATATGAAAAAGATACTATCATCACTACTACTATTTCTTGTAACAATGCTGTCAGCGGGTACGAGTTATGCAGGGAACAATGTCATTTATGAATATGACGCAAATGGGAACTTGATTCGAAAATCTGCTGTAAATGTTGCAGAAAGTGGCTATATTCCCACCGAGAAAAAGACGTTTACAGGAAAAGAAAAAGTTGCAATCAATGCCAAGGGAGTTAGCAGCGCTGATAATGCGGAGACAACCGTGCAATTTTGGATGTACTGGACAGGTCAAGACAATATGATGCCATTTAGCTGGCATTCTGGGTATACACTTTGGCTTAATAGTAATGTGTTTGGTTTCAATACGGAGAACGGGGACATATTTGGATTTCCAGCCGAAAGTATCGCAAATAAGTGGGTTCAAGTTACAGCAATTTTTCACAACGGGGACATTACAAAAAGTGAAATCTATGTAAATGGAACAAAGCAAACGTTGCAACACTACGGCAGCCAATCACTGATTAAATCGGTGTCGGATTCTGCGAATATTTCAGGTTGGGTAAAGAGTGAAGATTACCGCTTCAAAGGCCAAATCTCAGATCTTAAAATCTGGAAACGGGAGCTATCTCAAACCGAAATTTCTAGTAGTGTGTTTTCGAAAAATCCTGTAGCATTAGCTGATTTGATTGGAGAGTGGAAGCTAAGAGATGAACCAGTTCAATCATTGAAATTCAATGGATTCCAACAAATGAAATTATCAGGAATTCAAGTGGATTCGACCCAAGGTGCACAGACAACCGTTCAATTTTGGATGAAGTGGGACGGGAACCAAATCGAAATGCCATTTAGCTGGGCGAATAGTTCTTACGACTTGTACTTTAATGATCGATTATTTGGCTTCAATACAGGCAATGGAGATTTGTATGGAGCCTCATCTGATCCACTAGTAAATAAGTGGGTTCACGTATCTGCAATATTCACGAATGGAGATATATACAAAAATGAGTTGTATATCAATGGCGTTCGACAAACTCTTGCGAAGATAGGGACTGCCTCTAATAGAAATGTTGCAGATAGTGCTTACTTCTCGGGATGGAATAATGATACCCACTATCAATTTCACGGAAATATAGCAGAGTTGAAAGTCTGGAATCGGGCATTACAACCTGTTGAGATCGAAAGTGAAATGTACAAAACGCCAGCCATCAATTCGAATTTAATCTACGTGTATTAACGATATGAGATAGGGAGGTGAATTCATGAGGAGTAAAATCATATACTCGCTTTTTTATGTGCTAGGCGTTTGTATATTGATGTCTCCATGTAGTGCCAAAGCTCTATACTCACAACAACATATGTATAACACTTCTAATCAGTTGGATTCCGTAAATGAATCCAGCGGGAAGCATATGAAGTTTATATATGATAAAAATGGAAACGTTGTAAGAAAAATGGTAGATCATAATTTATTCATTAACGGGGACTTTGAGGCACTCGAAAATGGGGAAGTTGCATCTGGCTGGAGATACTGGAAGTCCGAAGGAGCCGTTGGAACTTATAGTGTAACGCAGAGTTCGGTATCTTCAGGACAATACGCTCAAAAAATCGATGCTCAGAAAATTTCACTTGGTTCTATGAATATTTATCAAGATGTTCGAGTTGTCCCGAACCAAAAATATAGTGTGAGTGGTAGATTGCTAATCGAGCGAATGAACAACGCGGGCTTCTACGTAGCTATTCATTATTTTGATCCTAATTACAATTTGGTTGGTGCAGAGACCTCTTTTACATATGGAACCCCGTCTAGTTGGTTTACATTTACCGGGGAATTAACGCCACCAACAGGTGCAGCGATTGCGAGGATTCATTTTCACTTGCAGGAATCTTCCAGTAATGGCTACGGAACTATCTATTTAGATGCGCTGAAGATGATTCAAGGCACTGCGACTGATCTGTTTTATAATTCGTCATTTCAAGATATTCATGCAAGAGAATCGAATGCAGCTGGCTGGTCGGTATGGAAATCAGAAGGAAGCGAAGGAAACGTATATCGCGCAGATGAAGGGCCGAGGCCGGGGCAATCTTCTCAAATGATTGATGCTAGAAAGATGCCTGGTGGAGGAATTAATTTCTATCAGGATATACCTATTGTTCCGGGGGCTCGTTATGAGCTCTCAGCAGATGTAAAGATAGAAGAACTTAACCATTCGTCGTTATCATTTGCTCTACATTATTTTGATCCAAATTATAAGCTAGTTGGATCAGATACACCTGCCCATGTGAATACATCTATGGACTGGACAAGATTGCAGGGACAATTTACTCCTCCTCCTAATGCGGCACTTGTTCGGGTACATTTTCACCTAAGTGAAACAGGCACGAATGGAAAAGGAAAAGTATATGTGACTAATACTCGATTGATACGAATGAATTAGAAATTGATAAGGAGAGATACATTTTGAAAAAATGGTTGTCAATCATTCTCGTATTTGCTTTATTGTTCACCAACATACCATTGACATCAGCAGTAGATAGGTTATCGAACGGCATTCCAAACACGGAAAATCATCCGTCGGTAACCTCCAGTGTATATGAGACGCAAGCGACGTACACGGATTTTGACCCGGACGAGCTCATTACGATTTCTTCCCTAACGGAAACCTTCGGAGTAACAAGGGATTGGGTAACGGAGGAGCTGTTCAAAGGCTACGAACTTCATCAAATCTATCAAGGACTAAAAGCCAAGCGGCAAGGAAGAGACTATGAACAATTCATGAATAGCACTTATCCGAAGCCCGCTCCAGATCCATTAATTGAGCATCAGGAAAAAATGAAAAGTGTATCGGAGGCTGTGTACCAAGCAAGCGTAACGGAACAGGTATACGGTCAAGGGAAACCGTCGGTGACGGATCAAGTGTATGGATTGCGGACAAAACGTTCCATGACCTTTTCCAGAAATGGGTCATACGATGATGTAGCGCTCCGCAACCGTCCGATTCGGCTGGATCAAGCGCCTTACTCCGTTGGATCCTTTAGCGACCATATCTCGCCTGTAGACGGCTCCTTGCGCGTGGAAGTAACGGATATGGTGATGCCTGGACCGAACGGCATGGATTTTGCGCTGCGGAGAATTTATGACAGCAACTTAGCGAAGGACGATATTTATGTGAACGAGTATGGGAGAAACAGAACGAGGGAGACCAAGGAAGAGGAGAGATTTCATCT